>CAYOBO010000038.1:0-25578 GCA_964402295.1 uncultured Candidatus Solibacter sp.
GCGCTGCAACGCCGCTGCATTCAGCCTTGCATCGGCCGCTTTTATGGAAGGATGCTGCTTCTGCGCCGCTCGCACCGCATCGGCCAGGGATAGATCTTCGGCCTGAACTGTGGCCAGAATCAGACGGATGAGAAGGTTCACCATCATGGCTTGAGGATGCAAGATCCGCAGATCGGTGACAAGTCTTACCCCTCCATACTGCTACCATCAAGAGATAAACCTCATGTCCAAAGGCGCCGAGGAAGTCGAACTGGCCAAACGCCTCATGGCGGGGGACGCCTCCGCCTTCGAGCCCTTTGTCGCCATCTTCCAGCACAAATTGTTCCATTACAGCTTTCTCACTTGCGGCCAGCGCGAAGACGCCGAAGAGGTCGCCCAGGAAACCTTGTTAAAGGTCTTCGAAAGCCTCCACACTCTGCGCGAGCCTGAGCGAATTCGTTCCTGGGTCTACACCATAGCTCGAAATCTTTGTTACATGAAACGCCGCAAGAGCATCTTCGCACCAGAGGAAGAAATTTCCTTGGACCAGTTGATGCCCAGCTTCCGTCAAGATGGCAGCGAGCGAAAAATCGAAATCGCCGACTGGACATCCTTGCCTGAAGCCCAAGCCATGAATTCCGAGTTGCGGGAAACGCTGCGGCGCGCCATTCGCTCCCTCCCCGACATCTACCGTTCCGTCCTCATGCTGCGCGACGTGGAGGAACTCTCCACCGAGGAAACAGCGGAGATACTGGGCGTTACTACCGACGTGGTCAAGACGCGCCTGCACCGGGCCCGTCTCGCCGTCCGGCAAAAACTGGATCGGGAGTTTCACTCCGCGGGAGTCGCACAATGACGAAGCTCGAATGCCAACAGATATTCGCCATGCTGTCGGAATATCTCGACCGCGAACTGCCGGCCGATCTCTGCGAAACCATCGACGCGCACATCGAGAGTTGTCCTCCATGTGTGGAGTTCGTGAAAAGCCTGGAAAAAACCGTCGCCTACTGCCGCGGCGCCGGGCGGCCCGACGAACAGCCGCGTCCCTTGACCGCCGATAAACTCGACGAGCTCCGCCGCGCCTACGAAAGCTCAGTGGCCCCGCTTCTCAAGAGCAGACCCGCAGCTTCTTGAGCATTTCCACTCCGCCCGAACCCGTTTCCCGCGCGTGGAAGCCCTGCTTTTCGAAGAATCCCGCCACCGGCGGAATGGTCACCAGCCGCACGTGGCTCACCCCCGCGGGCGCATGCTTTAGCAAATAGAAAACCAGAAATCGCCCCAGTCCCTGCCCGTGCAGATCCCGCCGCACCATCAGCCACGTCAGGCTTGCCAGTCCGGGGCTCTCCGCCGCAATGCCGCCGCAGCCGGCCAGCGCCCCATCGTGCTCCGCCACAAAATAGGAACCCCGCGGCGCATTCAGCCACGCTTCATATGCCGCACGTTCCGCCGCCGTGAAATACTCCGGCGCGTTGCCATCAAACAGCGCCAGACAAGCCGCCTGATCGCCGGCCGTGTATGCTCTCATCTCCATACCGCCGAGTGTAGCGTGATATTCTGACCCCGAAATGATTGTTACCGTTCAGCAGCACATTCTACAGCAGCAGGAAGATCTCTTCCCCGCCGCCCGCGGCAGCTTCTCCTCGCTTCTTTCCGGAATGACCCTGGCCACCAAAATGATCCAGGCCAAGATCCGCCGCGCCGGACTCGTCGATATCCTCGGCTCGGCCGGCAACACCAACGTGCAGGGCGAAACACAGCAGAAACTCGACGTCTATGCCAATCAGGCCGTACTGCACTGCCTCGGCACCCGCGAGAGCGTCGCCATGCTGGTCAGCGAAGAAAACGAACAGCCCATCACCATCGACCGTTCCGAAACCGGAAAATACGTCGTCGTCTTCGATCCCCTCGATGGTTCCTCCAATATCGACGTCAACGTCAGCGTCGGCACCATCTTCTCCATTCTGCGCCGCCCCGAGGGCGTCCACGGCCACGCCGCCGTGATGCAGCCCGGCTGGAAGCAGGTGGCCGCCGGGTACGTCGTCTACGGATCATCCTCCATCTTTGTCTACACCGCCGGCCAAGGCGTCTTCGGCTTCACGCTCGATCCCGACATCGGCGCCTTCGTGCTCAGCTACCCGAACCTCAGAATGCCCGAACGCGGCTCTTACTACTCCGTCAACGAAGCCAACGCCGATAGCTTCCCTCCGCAATATCGAGACTATCTGTCGAGCCTCCGCGCCCAAGGCTACAGTTCCCGCTACATCGGTTCCCTTGTCGCCGATTTCCATCGCACCTTGCTCAAGGGCGGCGTGTTCCTCTACCCGCCGACACAGAAGAATCCCGTTGGAAAACTGCGACTGCTCTATGAAGCCAATCCACTCGCCTTCATCGCCGAACAGGCCGGTGGATGCGCCATCGATGGCGCCCATCGAATCCTCGATATTCAGCCCGAAGGAATCCATCAGCGCACGCCCCTTGTCATCGGCAGCAAGGCGGAAGTCGAAGATTTTCACCGCTGTCTCCAGCGCCACGCCGCCGCCGGCGTTACTTCTTAACCTCTTCCACTCTGCGATCCTTCGCCCGTCCGTCTTCCGTCCCGGTTGCCGCCGGTGGGCCGTTCCTGCCCGAAAACCCCACGGGCGTCAGCCGCGACGCATCCATTCTCGGTGCCACCAACACCGCCACCACGGCGTTCGCCCACTTGTTCCCGCGGCATTTCCCGTATTGTCCGTGTACCCCTCCATGCCCACCGTCCGTGACAGTCTATTCTTCAGATCGCCGACATCGCATCCGCCGTGATCCCCCAGAATCGGGCCAACTGTAAAACGATATTTATGTCTAAATATCTCACATAATCTTCCTTTATCGCATCCACCTTTCTTATTACAGACTTTCGCTCTATAATAGGGTGATTCAGGTGTCCAGGGGCCGTCCCCTGTTTTGGAGGTCAGTCCATGTATCGACTCATTTCACTCGGCGTGCTCGTCCTCGCGATGACGTGCACATCCTATGCTCAGGAAGTCCGTGCCAGCATTACCGGCTTGATTACCGATCAGAGCGGTTCTCCCGTTCCCGGTGCAACCGTTTCCGTTCGCAGCGTCGCGACCGGCGCTGTCGTTACCACCCAGAGCAACGAAGCCGGGCTCTATTTAACCCCCTTCCTCACCCCAGGCACGTATTCCCTGGCTGTGGAAAAGGAAGGCTTCCGCCGCTCCCAACAGGAAAACATCGTTCTCCAAACCCTCGACAAGGCCCGCATCGACGTGCAACTCCAGGTCGGCGCCGTTGCCGATAGCGTTACCGTGACGGACACGGTCAGCGCGCTGCAAACCGAAACCGCCAGCCGCAGCCAGATCATCTCCAATGAGCTGATCGCCAACATCCCCACCCAGGGCCGCAATCCCTTCCAGATTGCCTGGTCCGCTCCTGGCGTTATCAAGACCGGTGGATGGCGTTACCTGCGCTCCTTCGATATCGCCGGCACTTCGAACTTCTCCGTCAATGGCGGCCGCAACCGCGAAAACGAAGTGCTCATGGACGGTATCAGCAACGTCCGCTCCAACCGCACCGTGATCCATGTCCCCACGATGGACTCCGTCCAGGAATTCAAGATTCTCACCAATACCTACGACGCCCAATACGGCCGCACCGGCGGCGGTATCGTTACCATCGTGTCGAAGTCCGGCGGCAACCAGTTCCATGGCACTCTCTACGAATACTTCCAGAACTCCAAGCTCAACGCCAACCAGACCGAATTGAACGCCGGCGGCATCCGCAAACCGCCAAATAACATTAATGACTACGGCTTCGAAGTCGACGGCCCCGTCGTCATCCCCGGCGTGTTCAACGGCAAGAACCGGCTTTTCTGGCTGCTCTCCTATGAAGCGATGCGCCAGCGCTCGGCCGATCCCGCCGTCGCCACCGTCCCCGAAATGGCCTGGCGCACCGGCGATTTCTCCACGCTCTTGAACGCGCAGGGCGCACAGGTCGGCATCTACGACCCCCTCACCACCATCAACGATGGCACCCGCCAACCCTTCGCCGGAAACATTATCCCCGCCAGCCGGTTGAGCCGCACCGCGGTGGAAGCTTTCAAGTACTATCCGGCTCCCACCTCGGCCGGTGTCGGCCCCGCCCGTACCTTGAACTATCCCTACCCGTCCCGCTGGGTCGGAAACATGGACCAGTGGACCGGCCGCATCGACTTCAACATCAACTCCCGCAACGTCACCTATTTCCGCTACGGGCAGAATCCGTTCAACGAATACCGCGGCCTCGTGTTCATCAAAGATCCCAGAGAATCGAATCCCGCCGAGCCCACCGGCAACGCCCCGCTCATTCGCAACGGCCGCAACTGGGCCTTCAACTGGACGTCCACCATCAGCCCAACCATGACCTTTAACCTGCGCGCCGGCCTCAGCCGCTGGGAGGAAACCACCGGTAGCTCCTACGGCACGGGCTTTGACCAAGCCCAGCTTGGCATCGACCCCGCGCTCACCCGCCAGTTCACCCGCGTCGGCTTCCCGCAATTCAACTTCGGCACCTATCAGGGCATGGGCGCCAGCCGTCTCATCAGCTACGGCGCAAACGATGCATATACCATCCAGCCCAACGTCAATCTCGTGCGCGGCAAGCACTTCTTCAAGTTCGGCATCGAAGCCCGCCGCTACAACGACAACACCCTGAATCCCGGCCTCGCCGTCGGTTCCTACACCTTCGGCCGCAATTGGACCCAGCGCCAGTCGAACCTCGCCGATGCCACCTCCGGCAACGAAATTGCCACCTTCCTGCTCGGCTATCCGACTTCGGCGTTCGTCGATCGCAACATCGACCCTGCCTTCACCCACAACTTCTTCGCCGGCTTCTTCCAGGATGACTGGAAGATCACCCAGCGCCTCACCCTGAATGTAGGCGTGCGCTGGGATTACGAAGCCCCCAGCGTGGAGCGCTTCGACCGCATGGTGAACGGCCTCGATTTCGATGCGCCCAGCCCCATCGCTTCCCGCGTCCAGGGCCTCAACCTCAAAGGCGCTGTCCTCTTCGCCAATACCAACGGCCAGCCTCGCGGCTCCTATACGCCCGACAAGAACAACTGGGCTCCCCGCATCGGCGCCGCATACCGTTTGAAGGATAAGTGGGTTCTCCGTGGTGGTTACGGCCTCTACTACTTCGGCGATGACCTGATGGGATCCAACCAGGGCTACAGCCAGCGCACAACCGCTGTAGTCACCATCGACGGCTTTCGCCCCGCCGTCAACCTCTCCAACGCATTCGCACTCCAGCCCGGCGGCCAGTTGCTCGCTGCCGTCGGCAATGCCGAAGGTGCAGCCAGCTTCCTCGGCCAGGCAATTACGGCACAGTACCGCAATCGCGCCGTTGCCTTCTCCCACCAGTTCTCCTTCGATATCCAGCGCGAACTGCCGAAAGGCCTGCTCGTGGAGGCGGGCTATGTCGGCAACCTCAGCCGCAAACTGCCCATCACTGCCGCCGCCAACTTCATTCCGGCCTCCGAACTGGAGCGGAACAGCGGCACCGCGGCCACGGCCTACTACAACGCGCAAGTCCCCAATCCCTTGGCCGGCTTGATCCCCGTGAACGCCGCCTTGAACCGGGCCACGGTCACTCGCCAGACGCTGCTCACGGCCTTCCCGCAGTACACCGGCGTCAGCGTTACCGGACTTCCCATCGGCCAGCAGCGCTATGACAGCTTCCAGTTGAAGCTCACCAAGCGGTTCTCCGACGGACTAACCTTCCTCGGCAGCTACACCATCGGCAAAACGCTCGAACAGGTCAGCCTTCTCAATGCGCAGGACTTCAATCTGTCCAGCCCCGGCTCCACTCCGCTCGTCAAGCAGCCCGCCGACCAGATCGACATCCCGCAGAAATTCAACATCACAGGTGTCTATGATCTGCCCTTCGGCAAAGGCCGGCTCATCGCCGGCGGAGCATCCCGAGCGGTCGACATGATCATCGGCGGTTGGTCGCTGAATGCCAACGTTACTTATCAAAGTGGGTGGGCTGTCAACTACCCCAACGCGGCCCAGGTTGCCCCAGGTAGCGCCAAGCTGGACAATCCCACACCGGGCCAGTGGTTCAATACCTCCCTCTGGATCAACCCCGCCACGGGCCGCCTGGTCACCGCGCAACAGCCCTTCACTCTGCGGAACTTCCCGTTGCGGTTCAGCGATGTCCGCGTTCCCGGCTACCAAAACTGGGATGCCTCCCTCTCCAAGTACTTCCCCATCCACGAACGCGTCCGCCTTCAGTTCCGCTTCGAGATGGTGAATGCCTTCAATCACCCCTGGTTCACCGGCCTTGCCTCGGTCGATGTCACCAACCCGCAGTTCGGCCGTCTGAATCCATCGCAGGGCAACCTGCCCCGCTTCCTCAAGCTCGGGCTGCAACTGAGCTGGTAGGCCTTTACACTCCTTTACATGCCTACGGGACGCCGCGTGCGTCTCGTAGGCATATGCGTTTTCCGAACACAGAAACTTCCCGGCGCCACTTCCTGGCCGCGATGTCCGCCGGGGGCCTGTTCTTCACTACGCCCGGCGCGTTCGCCCAGGCGCTCACCTTGACCCCCGCCCAAACCGAGGGTCCTTATTATCCCAACGTCATGCCGTTGGATCGCGATAACGATCTCCTCGTTATCAACGACAACATTACCCCTGCCGTCGGAACCGTCGCCTGGATCAGCGGCCGCATCCTCAGCCGCACTGGATCGCCCATCCGCAACGCGGTAATCGAGATTTGGGGCGCCGACAACGTCGGCTCCTACATCCACACAAGCGGCGCACTCAACGGACAGCGCGATTCCAACTACCAAGGCTACGGCCGCTTCGAAACATCCTCCTCCGGCCAGTATTTGTTCCGCGCCATCAAGCCCGGACTCTATCCCGGCCGCGTCCGCCACATCCACGCCAAAATCACCATCCCCGGTGGCCAAAGCCTCACCACCCAACTCTACATCGAGGGCGAAACCGGCAACGATTCCGTCCTCAACGGTATCCGCGATACCGCCCAGCGTGCCTCCGTCATTCGCCCCTGGACCCCCATCGAAAACTCCCCCATCGGCGCGCTCGCCGTCACTTGGGACATCGTCATGGATTACACCCCCGCCGATACCCCCGCAACCACCCGGCCCACACTCATCTCCATGGCCGGAGTGACGCACGCCGCCACGCTCCGCGCTGGAGCTGCTTCCGGCTCATGGGTCGCCTTGCACGGCACTGCGCTTGCCACCAGCACCCGCACTTGGCGCGCCGAAGAGATCATCGACGGCAATCTTCCCACATCGCTCGATGGCGTCAGCGTTCAAATCAATCACCAGCCCGCCTATGTGCAGTACATCAGCCCAACCCAGGTCAATGTCCTCGCTCCGGAAGCCGTCAGCGACGGCACCGTGCAGGTGACGCTCACCAACGCCGGCGGCACATCGGCGCCCGTTTCCGTCGACTTCGTACGCATCTCCCCCGGCTTTTTCCAATACCCCGATGAGAACATCGCCGCCGTCCGCGCCGATGGTGTCTATGTCGCCCCTGAAGGTCTAATCGAAGGGGTAACAACCGTCCCGGCGCGCCCCGGCGACGCCATCGTACTCTACGGCACAGGCTTCGGCCCCACTTCACCCGCCGCGGAAATCGGCAAAGTACTCACCAGCGCGCTACCCACCGCCGGCAGCGTCCGTGTCCGCATTCACAACCAGGATGCCGCCGTCTCCTATAGCGGAATGGTCAGCGCCGGCCTCTATCAGATCAACGTCACCGTCCCCGATCTCGCCGATGGCGATTACCCGGTCACCGCCGAAGTCGGTGGCGTCCGCACCGGCAAGTTCGTCAAGTTGAGAGTGCAACGCCAGACCGCCGCCGTGCTCCCCGCCACCCGGTCCCGGCTCCCTGGTCTCAATATCCTCCGCCACGCAGCCGTTTAATTAATTCTCCCGATGCTTGCCCTTGCCATCGCCTCCGAATCCAGCGATACCTGTAATTCGGAGGCGGAATCGCATGCGATGAATTGTAATTCTTTCGACGACGCTTGCATGTTCCGTTTCTCCGCCGGCCAAGCCATCCGCATGCAGAACGTGTGGGCGGCCTTCCGTCAGCCGTAATATCATTGGAGCGATGCGATTCCTTCTCCTCGCCTCGCTCCTCGCCGCACCCTCCTTGGCGGAGCATGCGCTCTACTTTCCGCCCTCCGGACACGGCGATTGGGAACGCACCGCCCCGCAAACCGCCGGCTGGAGCGCCGAAGGGCTCGAAGCCCTACTGCGCTTCGCGGAATCCCGCCGCTCCACAGGCGTGGTCATCCTTTGCGACGGCCGCATCCTCGCCGAACAATATTGGGATCCCACCCGCTTCCCATCCACTGCCCAATACCGTTTCGAAAAAACCGCCGATGGACAGGTCCGCGAAGATGTCGCATCCATGCAAAAAAGCGTCACCGCGATACTCTTCGGCATCGCCCGCCAAAAGAAACTCATCGACTTCGAAACACCGGTCACGAAGCTCCTCGGCACCGGTTGGAGCAAGCTTTCTCCCGAGCAGGAGAGCGCCATCACCATGCGCCACCTGCTCACCATGACCAGCGGCACCACCGACGATCTCACCTTCCAGGCCGAACCCGGCGCCCGCTGGCGCTACAATTCCGTCGCCTATCAGAAGATTCTCCCCGCCCTTGCCAAGGCCGCCGGCAAGGAGGCAAACACACTCACCCGCGAGTGGCTCACCGCTCCGCTCGGCATGAACGATTCCGAATGGCGCTCACGCCCCAACATGCGCGGGATGGTCGGCTTCGTCACCACCGCCCGCGACATGGCGCGCTTCGGCCTCATGGTGCTCGCCGGCGGCCAATGGCGCGGCAAGTCCATCGTCGACCCCGCCTATCTGCGCCAGGCGCTCACTCCCTCACAGCAACACAATCCATCCTACGGGCTGCTCTGGTGGCTCAACGGCCATCCCGTACGCCGCACAGGCGCGCGTGAAAGCGCCACTTTGATCCCCACCGCGCCCGAAGACGTCGTCGCCGCCCAAGGCGCGCTAGGCCGCAAAGTCTACGTCGCCAAGAGCATGAACCTCGTTGCGGTCCGCATCGGCGGCGAAGCCCAGCAGAAAGGCGAACCCGACTTCAACAGGGAATTCTGGCGGCTCCTCATGGCCGCCGCTCCGAAAGGCAAATAATGATGACTCGACGTTCCTTCCTCGCCGCCGGCGCTGCCGCGGCTCTCCCGGCGCAGTCCGCGCGCCCTAAGAACGTGCTCTTCCTCGCCGCCGACGATCTCAACAACGCCCTCGGCTGCTACGGGCACAAAATCGTCAAGTCCCCCAACATCGACCGCCTCGCCGCCCGTGGCGTCCGCTTCGACCGCGCCTATTGCCAGTTCCCGCTTTGCGGCCCCACCCGCGCTTCGCTCCTCACCGGCTTGCGCCCCGATACCACCAAAGTCCTCGGCAACAATGTCGATTTCCGCGATCATGTCCCCAACGCTATTACCCTCCCGCAATTGTTCAAAAACAGCGGCTGGTATTCCGCCCGCGAAGGCAAGATGTTCCACATGAACGTCCCCACCGAGGTCACCCTGCCGCGCTTTCAGGACGCGCCCTCTTGGCACCATTCGGTTTCCCCCGGCGGCCCCGAAGCGAAGACCCCCGGTGAGCTCCACCGCCTCTCGCCTCCCGGCACACAATTCGGCATGCAATGGCTCTCCGCCGCAACCGGCGAAGGCCAGTCCGACTCCAATGCCGCCGAACGGGCGATCGCGCTCCTCGAAAAGCACCGCAACGAACCCTTCTTCATCGCAGCCGGATTTCTCCGCCCGCACCTGCCCTTCGTCGCCCCGTCCAAGTTCTTCGATCTGTATCCTCTCGATTCCATCCCCCTTCCCCACAATCCGCCCGGCGATCTCGACGACATCCCCGCCGCCGCCAAAGGCGTCCGCCCGTTCCTCTGGAATCACATGGGCATGAACGAAAAGCAGATTCGCGAAGCGCGCCGCGGCTACTATGCCTCCACCTCCTTCATGGACGAACAGGTCGGCCGCGTCCTCGATGCCCTCGATCGACTCAAGCTCGCCGAGAACACCATCGTCGTCTTTTGGGGAGATCATGGCTGGAACCTTGGCGAGCACACCCGCTGGCAAAAAATGTCTCTCATGGAAGACAGCACCCGCGTGCCCCTTATAATCCATGCCCCCGGCAGCAAGGGCAACGGCAAAGCCTGCGCTTCGCTCGTCGAATTCGTCGATATCTATCCCACTCTGGCTGCTCTCTGCGGACTCAAGCCGCCCTCCAACCTCGAAGGCCAAAGCATGACCGCCTTGCTCGACAATCCGTCACGCTCCTTTAAGAAAGCCGCCTTCACCCAGATCGCCTACGAAGACATCACCGGCCGCGCCATCCGCACCGCGCGCTACCGCTACATCCGCTGGGAAGGCAAGGGCGGCGGCGAGGAACTTTACGATCATCGGAACGACCCCGGCGAGTTCACCAATCTCGCCCTCAAGCCCGAGGCTAAATCCCAACTCGAACAGCACCGCCGCATCCTCGACGCCGGCTGGCGCGCCGCCCGTGCCTGATGGAAAAAATTCGCATCCGGGTGACAAGTTTCTCCGCCCTACCGCGCCCGCTCCATTGAGAGCCGACGCCGAACATGCACTTCATCCTCATATCGCTCGCTATTCTCTTGCTCGCCCTCACCGGGTGCACCAAGCTTCTTCCCCAAACCGTCGGTTCCCCATTCGGCAATTCGCTCCGCGCCGGAGATTACATCGCCACCCTCATCTACACGCAGCAACCCTACCTGCCGTCGCTCCACCGCAACCCCGAAAACGACCGTTTTCGCATCGGCCTGCTCCTCCACCCCATCGACGGCGGCGCGCCGCTCCCGCTCATTCCCATCGCCGCGGACCTGCGCTTCTCTGACTTCCAGCACACCGCCCGTATGCTCGGCAGCGACGGCCGCTTCGTCTGGTTCATCGCCCACGACATCGGCGCTTACGATCTCCAGCGTCGCCGCCTCATCAACGTCGATCATCTCCGCCGTGCCAATCCCTCCCTCGCCGGTCTCTGGCAGAATGCCCGCTACAGCTTCGGCCGGCGCATGCAGGTGATCTCTCACGACTACGCGCAGGAATTCGAAATCGACCCGTCCACGCTGCAAGCCGTACCGTCTCCCGGCATCCGCCGGGCCGGCTCCGCGCAAGCCCTCAGCCAGTTTGCGGCCCGCTATCGCAGCGAGCAGTATTACAAACCCGCCCCCATCCGCGCTAGCTCTGCATCCGATCCGCTCCGCCTCAGCGGCCCCGATGGCCACCTCATAGGCTCCCGCACCAAGCCCGGCCTCGACAGCACCTTGACCCTTGCTCGCGTCGACACCACCGGCAAAAACCTTTGGACCGTCGACACCGGCATCGCCGATCTCGACCAGATCCTCGCCGATCCCGTCCGTCTCGCCTTCATCGGCAAGAAACCGCGCATCCCCGGCAAAGTCCAGGAACCCATCCTCGTCATCGTCAATAGCGCCACGGGCGAAATCTCCACCCGCTCCCTCTGGCAGCGCTGAGCCGCGCCGGGCGTTGTATCCTGAAAATTACACCGCTGAAGTAGCGCCCCCGTTCGCCTCGCGGCTTCGCCACTGTCGGAAATCCCAAACCCATGCGCGAAACGATACATCCTCTCGATACCGCTGTAGCCACACCTCCCGACCAGCAGGAGAGCCTCATCCGCTACATCAATCTCAAACTCGCCGCCCTCGGCCAGCCCGTCAGCCAAGCCACGGCCGATCCCTACTTCCTCGAACTCACCCGTCCGCTGCTGCGCAATTACCTCGTCAGAGACCAGCTTTACGGCGGCCATCTCTGCCCCGCCGACCGCCGCATCGAAAGCTTCCTTAACGAAATGCTCGGCGAAACGTGTCCCGATGGCGTACCCAAACTTCCCGCCAACACTTTCGTGCTCGATCGTGTCGGCCTCGCCCGCCAGATGTCCCTGCCTCCCACCGGTGACCGTTTCTCCGCCGCTTATCTGGAGTCCTACCGTGTCGCCCAGGGCGTTCTCCACAACCCGCGCAGCGACCGCCGCACCACGCAAGGCATCTTCCACGTCGTCGAAGGCGGACTCCCCGTTCCCGCCGACAAGATCGCCGTGCCGCGACAGGCCTTCGCCGGCCTTCTCGCCCGCGCCTTCCAGCCCCCCGCCGACGTTCTCCGTCTCCCCTTTACCTCAGACCAGGATGACGAAGCCCGACTCTGGGTTTCCCTCCTGCTCCGTCCGCTCGTCTGTCCCGAAGCCGGCGCCGAGCCCTGGAAAACCATGGAGCTTCGTTTCTTCGCGCCGGGCAGCCTCGTCAGCAATCTCGATTTCATCGAGGGCATCTTCGGCAACGCCGGCGATCCTTACCTCGCCGAAAACGACGCCGCCCTCGACCACCGCCACTGGACCGGACACACGGGCTGCGTCATCCTCGCCCCCCATCTCACCGGCGTCAAAAAGCGCGACCTCGGCCTGCCCCGCTTCGAACAGGCC
Organism: uncultured Candidatus Solibacter sp.; assembly: GCA_964402295.1. Classification (GTDB taxonomy): domain Bacteria; phylum Acidobacteriota; class Terriglobia; order Bryobacterales; family Bryobacteraceae; genus CADEFT01. Next base: position 12,498 of record CAYOBO010000038.1, read on the forward strand.
ACCGCCCGCCAGCGCCGCGACAAGATGTGCTGGTCCGATCCCAACGAACTGTACAACAACGGCGGCGCCTTCAAAATCACCTGCCGCGACAAGCGCGGCGTCATGGTCACCATCATCGCCGACAGCTACTACGGCTACTGCAAAAAGGAAGTCAAAACACAGATCAGCTTCGCCTCGAACCTCTACGGCTTCTCCCAGGAAGAGCACGCCGGCGGAGCCATCGCCTTCCCCAGCTACGTCCTCGGCCAGGATTTTTATGCCGACGGCACGGTGCCGCTGAAAGCCGCCACCTTCGCCCAAGCCATGCAACTGCTCGGCGATCTGGCCGAACAAAAGCCCGAAGGCTACGCTGTCGACCGCAACTATCCCACCATCTTCTACGTCCCCGAGTCCTCCGCCTTCCACGTCCGCGAAGGCTACATCGCCTGGCAACACAACGGCGCCGAACAACGGCTCAAACTGCGCGCCGGCGATGTCTACGTTCTCCCTTCCGGCTACCGCCTCCGTCTCGAAAAGCAGATGTCCGGCGCGGCCTGGCGCCTTGTCGGCACACGCGCCGACGGCACGCTCATCCACAAACCCTCTACGGTCTCCGGCGGAGGAAAATCGGAAATCTCCAAATCCATCGCCAGCTATCTGCTCAAAGGGCCTGTATTCGTCCGTGACTACCAGGCCGACATGGATCAGGTCGCCGCCATCCTTGCCAAGGATTATTCCCACATCCGCAAAGCCGGCCCTCCTCAGCCCCGCGACGCCAGACCCATCCTCAGCGTGGAGCGTTCTCTCGGCTCCGTCATCCAACTCCTCACCCCATCGGATCAATACACCGACGAATACAACGCGTGGCTCCGCACCATCCCCCAGATCATCCGCCAACTCGTCTTCACCGTGAAGCGCTACTACCGCTCCGAGTGGGGCGACAACTGGCGCGAACATTTCACCGTCGATCGCGTCAACGGTTTCCAGGGCCACGAACTCAAATACGGCAATCAGCAGCTCGTCGCCAATTACCTCCGCGTCGGCCACGACCCCGATGGCTCCTGGCGCATCTACAAGCTCCGCCCCGATTTCCACCCCGCCGACAAGGTGCAGGTGGAGGATGACATCACCGTATCCGCTGTCGTGCCCCGCCAAGCACTCTCCGGCCTCGACCCCCGCGAACTGCATCCTTCCGTCAAGCTGGTCGCCAACTGCGAAGCCCTGCTCTTTCAGCGCCCCGACGATGCCATCGAACCCGGCTTCGACGAACCCGCCGAGGCTGACATCGCCTCACCCGGGACCTTCCTCTCCAACTACGAGCCGCTCACCCGCGAACAGGTACAGTCCATCGTCGACCACATCGTCGTCTTTGACCGCTTCTCCACACCGATGCAGAAGCTGCTGCTCGAATTCCTGCAAAGCGGATCAAGCTTTGCTGTGTGTTCGGCCTTCCCCCGCATCGTCGATGGCAAGCCCTCCAAGAACCCCCGCTATCAGCAGAAGCGCCCCGACCGCATGAATCCGCGCGAGACCTATCTTGCCCGCATCGGCGCCCATCTCGATCGCGAAGTTCCCGCCGGAGGCGACGTGCCGTTCCCCGTCAACTCCGTGCTCGCCGGACGCCGCGCCAATCCCGCGCAGCCCGAAATCGGCCTCCCGCCCCTTGCCGTTTACAGCCCCATTCACTATCAGGAACTCCCCGAACTGTTCATGGACTTCATCTGTAGCCTCACGGGGAAATCGCCCTCCACCACCGGCTTTGGCAGCGAGGGCGCGCTCACCAAAGGTCCATTCAACGCACTCCCGCCCATCATCGACGTGAACGCCGCCGTGCTCGACGCAATCCTCACCGGCTATGAAGGCTTCACTTCCGTTGCCGGCTACGTCGGCCCGAACTACAAAGTCGATCACGACATCAGCATGCTCGTTCCCGAAATCTGGTGCCGCATGAAAGTCGTCGAGCGCGATCCCAAGTTCCTCATCGAGCGAGGCTACCTGGAAAAGGTCGAGGATTTCGAATACGAAGGGCGCACCATCCTCGCCAGCCGCCTCGGCTACCGCATCACCCGCGAGTTTTCCGAGCGTTTCCTCGGCCGCCTATTCGAAACCCCCGACGCCGTTTTCCCTGAGCCGCTACTCCGTCCCGAACTCCAGGACCTGACGCAATTCGTCTCCGGCATCGAAGCCATGGTGGAAGCCCAGCGCCGCGTGGCATTGCTCTACTTCGAAGATGGCAGCGTCGAATTCGCCTGCCCGCCCGTCAAAGCGCTCCTGCATATCATGGCGCATGGCCACTACGAAGGAGAAGGCATCGCCAGCCCCCGCGTCCGCAATCTCTTCCAGCGCGAAGCCGTTCTCGGCAGCGACTGGTATCAAGAGCGTCTCCGCGTCAAACAGCGCTGCGATGTCGCTCTCTGGCGCCGCCACGTCGAAGCTCTCGAAGTAGCCCGCACCAACCCCGACATCCGCGCCTCGCGCCTCGACCTCGACAAGCGCCTCGCCTATGCCCGCGCCCAACTCGATCGCGTCCGCTCGGTGGAATACCTCGGCAGCCTCACCGGAACCCTCGGCGCGGACCCCATGTGTCATTAAGCCTGTTCCTCCCGGTCCTTAAAGGCAGACAGGAAAAGCCCATCGGCGCCTTCAACCACCCCAACTTTGCGAACCCGAACGCCGCTCTCAATAACGCCAACTTCGGCCGTATTCTCGGCGCCGGCGGAGCCCGCGTGGTTCAATTCGCTCTCAAATATATGTTCTGAAGCACTTTTGTTATCTATGCATTACGGCGGTTCCCCGGCAGCGGGTCAGGTTCCCCCAAAAGCTTGACCCGCGTCCCCCCATAAAGAAAATCTATCGGCAAAATTGTTGTCACCAGGCCCCCCTTACCATGACAATTGAAGAATCGAGGTTAGACCGGATGCCTTACCGATCCGGTTGCCCCCGGGCACCACGTAGACTCACCGTCATACGAGGCTCCACCAACGCCTAAGTAAAGGAATCGAATGAGCACTGAAATGCAAAACTTCCTACGGCTCTCCTATGCCGAACTCGAAGAACTGAACCTGCATGCCAAGGAGCAGCGCCTGAAGCGCGTGCCGACGCACCTCATCCAGGAGGAACGCCTCAAGTACCTCACCGATGAAAAGCGCATCAAGGCCGTGACGGTGCTCTTCAGCGACCTCGAAGGCCGCCTCCACATCCTCGACTACGACAAGAAGTTCCTTGTCAAAAGCTGGGATAACCTCACCTTCGACGGTTCCTCCATCCGAGGATTCACCGCACAGTGCGAGAGCGATCTTCGCCTCGGCATCGACTGGTCCGCGTTCTACTGGGGTCCGGCCGATATCTTTGGGCCCGGCAAAGTGCTTGTCTTCGGTGAAGTCATCGACAAGGACGGCAAGCCCTACGGCGCCGACATGCGCGCCATCCTCAAGTCGTTCGCCAACCAGATGCACGAAAAGAACGGCTACACGCTCAATGCCGCCAACGAAATTGAAGGCTTTCTCTTCAAGGGCACGGACGCCGAACGCAATTATCACATTACCGGCAAGTTCGATTACGTCAGCGCCGGTGGCTATTACCACTCCCTCCCCGGCGACCTGCTCCGCCTCTTTATCGACTCTTCATCCGAAGTGCAGCGCGCCATGGGCTTCCAGAACGAGAAGGACCACCCGGAAGTCGCTCCCTCCCAATTCGAAATCAACTATAGCTACGCGGAAGTGGTTGCCGCCGCTGACCAGATCCAGCTCTACAAGCTGATCTGCCGCCAGATTGCCACGAAGATGGGATGCACGGCGTCCTTCCTGCCCAAGCCCATCGTCGGTGTGAACGGCAGCGGCATGCACACCAACGTCTCCATTACCAAAGATGGCTCCAACCTGTTCTGGGATGCCAACGGCCACGAGAAAATGAGCGCCTTTGCCTGGGAATTCGTCGACCGCATTCTCACCCACGGCAACGATCTCTGCCTCATACTGAACGCCAGCGTCAATTCCTACCGCCGTCTCGATCCGCACTTTGAAGCGCCCAATCAGATCAAAGCTTCGGCCACCGACCGCGGCTCCATGATCCGTATCCCCATCGGCAACTCCCGCAGCGCCCGCGTCGAAGTCCGCTCCGTCGGCCCCGACGCCAACCCCTACATGGTCCTATACAGCATCTTCAAGACGGGCCTCGAAGGGGAAACCGCCCAGATCGAAAATCTGCGCGATGCCGCACGTTTCCTCCCGGACAACATCTATGACGCCATCGAGAATTTCAAGAAGGCCGAGTGGACAACGAAGTTGTTGGGCGACGACGTGAAAAACCGCTACATCGACCTCAAGACCGCCGCGGCCGACCGTTGCCCGCGCGCTCTCGGTACTGTCGTCAAATCCCCCGAAGTGCAGTTCCACCACGAGGTCTACACCCAGTACCTCTGGAACATGTTCTAATTCACCGGGAAATCAACTCCGTCGCCAAGGGCCGGCTGTTACAAGCCGGCCTTTTCCTTTTTTCCGGGCCGCTTGGTAAGCTGATCCACTACTGTGCATCGCTTTGGACCCTTTGAACTCAACCCCGCCACCGGTGAGTTGCGCAAGCATGGCATCAAAGTCCGTTTGCAGGCCAAGCCCCTGGAGATTCTCAGAGCGCTCCTCGAGCGGCCCGGCCATGCGGTGAGCCGCGAAGAATTGCACCGCCGCCTGTGGCCCGGTACGACCTTCGGCGACTTCGAAAATGGCCTCAACACAGCCATGAACCGCCTTCGGCTCGCCCTCGGCGATTCCGCCGGCGAACCCCGCTACATCGAAACACTGGCCCGCACCGGCTATCGATTCATCGCTCCGCTCCAGCCCATCGCCCCCATTGCTTCACCACCCCCCTCCCGGTTCCGCTTCGTCGTCCTCGCTTCGGTTGCCGCCGCCGCCCTGCTCGGCGTGCTCTACGCCCGCCTTCCCCGCTCCGAGGAAGCCGAGGTGCGCCAACTCACCTTCCGCCGCGGCCAAGTCTGGAGCGCACGCTTCGCCCCCGACGGCAAAACCGTGCTGTATACCGGGCAGTGGGAAACCAGTTCCAGGCAGCTCTACCTCACCAGCCCCGTCAGTCCCGAATCCCGCCCCATCGGCTTCGACGGCATGATGCTCGCCTCCGTTTCCAGCCGTGGCGAACTCGCCCTCCTGAGCTATCCCGGCACCATGAACATCGCCGGAGCAACGCTGCTCCGGGCGCCCATGAACGGCGGCAGCCCCCTCGTGCTCGAACGCAATATCATGTCGGCCGATTGGTCCGCCAACGGTTCCCAACTCGCCCTCGTGCGCGCGGTCCACGGTGTCAATCAGATCGAATTCCCCACGGGCAAAATCCTTTTCCGGACCCCCGGTTGGGTCAGCCACATGCGTGTCTCGCCCCGCGACGGCGCCATCGCGTTCATCCATCACCCCGTCCGCCATGAAGACGCGGGCTCCATCACCGTTATCCTGCCGGACGGCGAAGTGGTCACTCTCTCCGAGGGTTGGGCCAACGCCGGCGGGCTCGCCTGGCATCCCGAATCGAACGAGGTCTGGTTCACCGCCGCCCGCCGCGGAGCCATCCGTTCCCTCCACGCCGTCAAGCTCTCCGGCCGCCTGCGCACCATCCTTCAGGCGCCCGGCATGCTCACCCTGCGCGATATCTCCCCGGATGGCCGTGTCCTCCTTACCCGCGATTCGCGCCGTCTCGAAATGGCCGGCAGCATTCACTCGCGCCCCGAACGCGCCTTCTCCTGGCTCGATTGGTCGCGCATCCAGGATATATCCAACGATGGCAATCTCATCCTCTTCGACGAGAGCGGCGAAGGCGCCGGCGACAAACCCGTAGTCTACGTTCAGGACACTCGCACCCAGTCCGTGGTTCGCATCGGCGAAGGACGCGCCATGGCGCTCAGCCCTGACGCCGGCGCCGCACTCATTCTCAGTCCCGACCGCAAAACCTTCCGCCTCCATCCCCTGCGCGGCGGCCCCCCACGCACCCCTCCCCCGACCGGGCTCGAACACCAATGGGCCCGCTTCTTCCCCGACGGCCAGCGCATCCTCAGCCTCGCCGCCGAACCCGGCAAGGCGCTCCGGCTCTACGTCTACTCACTGGACAACCCCGCCAAACCGCGGCCCATCTCCGAAGAGATCATGGTCCGCAACGCCGCCATCGCACCGGACGGAAAGAAAATAGCAGTCCTAACATCCGAAGGCCGCTTTACACTTTTTGACACGGATCGCCCTCCCTCCGTCCTTTTCCAAAACGAACCCATCGCTCCCATGCGCTGGTCTGAAGACGGCCAGTCGATCCTCGTCCAGCACCTCCACAGTTACACGGAACTTCCCGCCCGCTTCTCGCTCTTCCAACTCCGCACTGCCACTCTCGTCCCCTGGAAATCGATCACTCCTCCCGACCCCATGGGTGTCACCGGGGTCACGGGCATCGCCCTCAGCGCGGGCGCCGAGTCCTACGTCTACTCCTACCGCCGCATCCTCTCCGAGTTGTTCGTTGCTTCCGGCTACCGCTAAGCGCGTAAGATTGCACGATAAGTCAAATGATTGCAATGATATATCGCGAAAGGCAAATGTGAGCCGCAGTCTATTGCCTTCCGCCGTCAACCACTGGTATCGACAGTTGCATGCGAATGCAACGACCCATCCAAGCTCTTCTCTGTCTCGCCGCCACGATGATCGGACAAGGCCAGGCTCCCCCGGCGCCCACCGTCGACCGCGTGGGCTTCCCTTCCGATTACAAGAACTGGGGCGTGCTCTATGTCTTTGACCGTCCCGACACCCGCCAGGTCCGCACCATCTACGCCAACGATCCCGTTTTCACGGTGACCGCCGGCACGCAGAACAACTACCCCTACGGTTCCATCCTCGTCATGGAAACCTGGGCCGCCCGCCGCGACGCCGCCGGCATCCCCATCCTCGACGCCGACGGCCGCTACCAGAAGGATCCCAACGCCACCCCCACCCTCTTCGTCATGCGCAAGGAGCCAGGCTTCGGCACCGATTACGGCCCCAACCGCAACGGCGAGTGGGAGTACGTCGCCTACCGCCCCGACGGCTCCCATCAAACCCCGCCCCAGAACAGCGCCAGTTGCGCCATCTGCCATCTCCAGGCCGGCCAGAACAAGGATTGGGTGATGCGCGCCGGACTCCGCTTCCACGGCGGCAGCGGAGCCGTCCCCACTGCCCTCATCCAGAACTACCGCTTTATCCCCGGCGAGTTGAAGGTCAAGGCGGGCTCCTTTGTCACCTTCTACAACGACGACGTCACCGAGCACACCGTGACCGACGTCAACCCCGGCGGCGGCGACACCGGCCGGCTCCGCGGCGGCAGCAGCTTCACCATGAAGTTCGATGTGCCTATGGAGTTCAACTTCCGTTGCACCATCCATCCATCGATGACCGGCAAGATCGTCGTGGAGCCGTAGGCCGCCGCGCCCAAGCCACCTTCGTCCTAGAAATCACCCTCCCGCACGTAGGGTTCGCTCCACAGAATCACCTGCAAGAGTACAGACTTGATCCACGCTTGGTGCATCTGCTCCACCTCCGACTCCGAATGCCCGCCTTTGGCTAGGAAGGGTTTCAGGGTTGCTGTGATCGGATACAACAGGGCGGGCAGGTAGCGATACGGAATATGGTCCGCCGCATCGGCGCCATCCGTACGGTTCTTCCCCGTGCGATGGTGGCGCTTCCCGATTTCGTGTTGATAGTCGAGCCACGCCTGATCGTAGTTCGCCGCCGCTGTATCCAATATCCATTGGCCGAACCGCCTCCGCACCGCAGCCAGATATTCCGCGTTCGGCTCACCCGATTTCTTGCGGAACGAATCGAGCAAATGCGGATGCGATCCCACGAATCCATACCAAGTGTCGAGGATCGCATCCACCTGCGGCTCCAGCACGGGCCGCGACTTTCGTAACGCTGCCTCGTCCTCGGCGGTGAAAAGGGCCGTTTGGCGCAGCAGCGCAAAGTCCTGTAAAGTAACTGGCATTTTGGGCATCTCCATATAGTTAGGATTCCTAATTATAGTAAGATGCCCTCATGCCCCTGTCAACCCCCGTTCTACCGGAACGCCACCGTCCGCACCGCCGACTCCGTGTAGGCGATCCAACCCCAGTCCAATCCCGGGGCGCGGAACCGCTGGCCTCCCTCCCCGCTGCTCACCGAAAACTGGATCAGCGACTGCGGTTCCTCCGAACGCGAAGCCGGCAGTTTTGTCAGCAGCAGAGCCGGAACCGTCAGCGTCCCCTTATCCGCGCGCTCCTGGCAGATGATGACCGCGGCCGCGGCCGGCCGGGTTTCCGTGGCCGACATCGCCATCACCGTAACCATGCGGTTGCTGCCGCCCGGCTCCCAGTCGATCTTGAGATCTTCGCTCCGCTCCACACAGCGAGTCTCACCGCATTCCGTTCCCAACTGCCCGGCGTTTGTCCATCGCAGCGGCGCCTCAATCTTCACCTGCGCGCTGAAGGCGCCCACATCCTCTCCCCCAGTACCCGTCACTGTGTAGGTGCCCGGTTCGAAGAAAAGCCGTCCTGGAACCGCCGGCACTCCCGGCAGGTCGATCGTCATCTGCTCTCCGAACCGGCCCGCGTAGTTTCCCTTCGATTCCCGAGCCATCTCCTTCGCGCCGCCGCTCCCGGCGACGGCAAGCTTCGTCCCGGCGTCCAGGCTGGTATGCGGAACCTCCGGCTGGTCCTGTTCATAAGCCCGCAGCAGCGTGCACGCGCCGGCCGTCACGCCTTGCTGGAAGGCAAAGCCCGCCGCCACGTTCTCCGCCTCGTAGCGGAAGAACGATGCGCCGCCCGCATCCGAACGCATCTGGAATTGCCGCATGCCAATCTCGGACCGGTCCAGGTGAATCGTTCCGATGCGCGCCCCGTCCGTAACCAGTTGTTCGTAGTTCTCCGGGCGCGAAGCATCGGGACAAAGCACACCGCGCGCGCCCACCGGCAGCGAGGCGTAATTGCTCACGAACGAGCCCACCCGAATCGCCAGCGGCACGGCGCAACCGGCTTCCACTTCCGGCAGTTCGAATTCGATGTCATCGTACCCATCCGGATATGTCGTGATTCCCGCCACCGGCGCCACTCGATTCCCCAGCACCACCTCGATGGCCGCCAAGTCCGCCCGCGCACCGATACCGGTCGTCCGCACCCGCACCAGATCGCCCGTCACCGCCGGGTTCTGCTGCGTGAACGCCTCTTGGCCCGCGTCCATCGCCACCGCTGTTCCCGTGCCCGTCCGCGAACGGGTCAGAATCCCAGGGGCGGTTTCCACTATGACGATCGGTGCGCGCAACGCCTTGCCCGTCACGTTTAGCACCACCCATCCCGTTCCCGTCGACACACTGCGCGGAGCCATCGCCTCGATCTGCGTCGGCGAAACCGACTTCACCTCGGCCTCAATGGCCACTCCGCTGATCTCCAGTTGCGCCGTCACCGGCTCGGCGAAGTTCCTGCCCAACACTACGAACCGCGCCCCTTGCGCCACTCCTCCGCCCGGGATACCCGAAGGCAATCTGCTCGCCGCGTTCATTGCCGCGACGCCCGGCAGCAGCGCCGGCTCCTGTCCAAACGCCGATATTCCCGTCAGTAAAATCAGTGCCAACTTCAGTCTCATCATCTCCTCCAAAACATTCACGCGTGGCCGCACGGCGCCGGGGATCAACTCTCGCATCGGGCTATGCTGAAAAGGAATGGTCACCGCTTCCCTCGCCCCATCGGCGCTTGCCGTGCCCCACTCGCGCATCCGCGAACTGGCCGAACTCGCCATGAAAATGGATCTCACCGCCGCCAGCGATGGCGACAAGGTCCTGCGCCTGTATTTCGGCGAATCCAATATCCCCACCCCGGAGTTCATCAAGCGCGCCGCGCAGAAGGCCATGGCCGACGGATTCACCTTCTACACGTCCAACGCCGGACTCATGTCCACCCGCGAAGCCCTGGCGCGCTATTACGCCGAACACCAGAACGTCTCGCTCGATGCATCCACGCAAATCGTCGTCACCACCAGCGGCGTGCAGGCGCTCAACGTCGCCATCCGCTGCCTCCTCGACCCCGGCGACGAAGCCATCGTGCTCACCCCCGCATGGCCCAACGGATCGGCCATCGTCCAAATGGCGAACGCCGTGGTCAAACAAATCCCTCAGCCGTTGTGCGGAGACCGCTACGCCATCGACTTCGATGCCATCGAAGCGGCCATCACTCCGCGCACGCGCCTGCTGCTGTATACCTCGCCATCCAATCCCCTCGGCTGGGTCGCCACCGAAGCCGATCAGGACCGTCTGCTCGCCCTCAGCCGCAAGCATGGCCTCTGGCTGATGGCCGACGAAGTTTACGACCGCCTCTACTACGGCGCCGCCAAACTCGGTGAAGCTGTGCCGTCCATCCTCCGCAAGACAACGAAAGACGATGCCGTCATCGTCATCCAGTCTTTCTCCAAAACCTGGTGCATGACCGGCTGGCGCGTCGGCTGGCTCATCTCGCGCCCCGACCTCTGTGCCCGCGCCACCCAACTGAACGAGTTCATCACTTCCCACGCCCCCAGCTTCGCCCAGCGTGCCGGCGAAACCGCCTTACTGTGGGGCGAAACGGCGCTCAAAGAAATGCTGGCCCGCCTCAAACAAAATCGGGACTTTTGTTTAGCCGCCCTCCGCAAGATGCCCGGCCTCACCGTCCCCGAGCCGCAAGGAGCCTTCTATTTGTTCCCCCGAGTCGAAGGGCTTACCGATTCCTTCGGCTTCTGCAAGCAGCTTCTCCTCGATACGAAGCTCGGCCTCGCTCCCGGCGTCGCCTTCGGAGCGGGCGGCGAAGGCTCCATCCGCATCTGCTACGCCGCCGAACTGCCCATCCTCGAGCAGGCCATGGCGCGCCTCAACGATTTTCTGGCTACACGCTGATTTTTTCGCAAGAACTTCCATCCAATTTCGATTCCCGCTCCGTACTCCTCCTTGAGTTCCGTTTATTCAGAACAACAGAGAGGACATTACCTATGCGGACAGTACAATCCGTTGTCGCCGCGGGCATGGCTTTCATCTTGAGCCTGCCATCGCCCGTCGCCGCCGCCAACCACCGGGAAGCTCCCATCACGGCCCTGGATCACAAGGCCGACATCACCGATGTCTACGCCTTTGTCTCCTACGGACCCAATCAGCGGCCCAATCAAACGCCCGAAAAAGTTACCTTCATCATGGGCGTGGACCCGTTGCTCGAACCCGCCAACGGCCCCAACTACTTCCCCTTCGATGACGGCATCGCCTACGAGATCAAAATCGACAACGATCACGACGGCGTCGAGAATATCTCCTTTCAATTCCAATTCCACAACGATCAGCGCCTGCCCGGAGTCTTCACCGTTTATGCCGGCGCCGGCGACGGAGTAGCCGCCCCCGCCAATTCACCGGCCCCCGTCGCTCCCGGGACGGCGCTCATTCCCCCGCGCATCGCCTCCTTCGATTCCCCCGGCCTCGGCCAGCGCCAGCGCTACATGGTCACCATGGTGCAGAACAGCGCCGGCAAGCGGCTGCAAAGCGCCGATGGACGCGAGTTCTACGCTGTCCCCGCCAACGCCGGACCCCGCACCATGGACTACGAGGCGCTCTACAAGCAAGGAATCTACACCACCGCCGAAGGCGTGAAGGTCTTCGCCGGAACCGTCGACGATCCTTTCTGGATCGATCTCGGCGCGACCTTCGACACACTCAATCTGCGCACACTCGGCAGCGGCGTACCCGGCGTACTCACTGACGAGGAAGACCGCGCCAAACGGAACTTCGCCTCCGACACAGTCTCCGGCTACGCCGTGAACATCATTGCCGTCGAAGTGCCCATCGAACTGCTCACCAGCACCGGACGCCGCGAGCCCGCCACTTCCCCCGCCGCCACCATCGGCATCTGGGGAACCACCAGCCGCCCCATGACCACCGTCCGCCGCTCACCCGACCCGCTCGAAACCACCGGCGACATTCGCCAGGTCCAGCGCATGGGTAATCCGCTCTTCAACGAAGTCCTCATCGGCACCGGTTCCAAAGACCGCTTCAGCATGGAACATCCGAAGAACGATTCGCAGTTTGCCGCCTTTGCCCTCGATCCGCTGCTGGCGCGCCTCGTCAACGCCGCCACCGGTGGCGTTGTACAGATTCCGCCTCCGCCGCGCACGGACCTTCTGCCGCTGGTCACCTACGCGCCGCCCATCGCCGCCCGCGGCACGCCCGCCGGTCCCGTCGCCGATCTGCTGCGGCTCAATACCGGAGTTCCCGCCACGCCTCCCGACCAGATCAACCGCCTCGGCCTCATCGGCGGCGATCCCGCGGGTTTCCCCAACGGACGCCGCCTCCAGGATGACGTCACCGATATCGCCCTGCGCGTCGTCGTCGGCGGAGTGTTGGTGGAAGGCTTCAACAAATTCCCCAACAACCGGCTCGGCGACGGTGTGAATGTCGACGACTCCGCCTACACGCCCGAGTTCCCCTATGTCGGCTATTGCCCCAGCGGGCGCGACCGCCGGCACATCGATCCCGGCGAGCCCGGCGGCGGGCCCGTGAAGTAACTCCGTGGAAATGGAAGAGGAGGGTTGCCATGCACTGCCTCACACTGTTGGTTCCTCTTGTGGCCGCGCTCTTGGCGAGTCAAACGCGCGCGCAAACGCAACCCTCCGATCCTCGCATCGGACTGCTCGAAAGCGCTCTCCGCAACGAGCCGGCAAACCTCGTGCGCCGTTGCGATCTCACCCGCGCTTTGCTCGAACGCTATCGCCACACCGCCGAGCCCGCCCTGCTCACCCGAGCCGCGGAACTTCTCACAGCCTTGCTGGAACAGGCGCCGGACAACTTCGAGGCACAGAAGCTGAAGGCCTGGGAAACACTGCTGCGCGGACGAACGGAACAAGCACTGCCCCTTGCCCTCGCGCTCCACAAAAAAATGCCCGACGACCTCGAACTCTACGGCTACCTCGTCGAAGCTTACATGAAGCTCGGCAAACTCGACCAGGCCGAGCAGGAAGCCAACTGGATGCTGCGCCTGCGCCCGGAACACCCCGACACACTCCGCCGCGCCGCCGAACTGCGCGAGCGTTTCGGCGACGCCGAAGGCGCGCTGCTG
>CAYOBO010000038.1:25678-47153 GCA_964402295.1 uncultured Candidatus Solibacter sp.
AAGGCCGCCGTGAAGCAGGCCCGTGAATACTTGCAGAAAATGCGTGAAACCACCGACTACGGCTACGCCGATCGTGCCCAAAAACTGATCGACGCCGCGCTCCGCCGCATGCCCGAGAATTACGAAGCCCTGCGAGTGCAAAACGAGCTCGATTTGTTTCGCCACGATTTTCCCAAAGTAGTGACCCGCGCCCACCTGCTCGCCACGGCCGACGCCCGCGATGCCGGCAATTGGGCCATGCTCGGCGACGCCCTCATGGAAATGGGCGACTACGACGCCGCGGCCGATGCCTATCAGAAAATGGTCAACCTGCAAGGCGGCCTGATGAGCTACAACCGCATCGGCTGGTATCGCTACGTCACCGGCGATGTCGACGGCGCCATCGACATGATGCTGCGTGCCGTGCGCAACGGCCGTCCCAACACAGAGCACACCGCCTGGGTGCTGATGGAACTCGGACATCTCTACTGGCGCACCGGCGAATGGAACGAAGCCGAACAGGCATACAACGCGTCGCTCGCGAACTTCCCGCGCATGCACGGCTCACTCTACGGACTGGCGCAAGTTGCCGCCGCACGGGGCCACTTCGACCAAGCCGTCGCCTCCGCGAAGAAAGCGCAATCCATGGCCCCGCTGGTCGAATACAGCGGCCTCCTCGCCGATCTCTACACCGTCATGCAACGGCCCGCCGAGGCCAACCGACAACTCGAACTTGTGGACCTGCAAGCGCAACTCGAAGCCGCCAGCGGACAGAAAGGCAACCGCGCCGTGGCCCTCATCTACGCCAACCACAAGCGCCGTCTCGATGACGCCATCGCTGTCGCCGAAGCCGATCTCGCCGTGCGCAAGGACGTCTTCACCTGGGATGCCTACGCCTGGGCGCTATTGCAATCCGGCCGTCTCGACGACGCCGCCAAAGCCTCGCGCCAAGCCCTCCGCGCCGGCACTCCCGATCCGCTCATCTACTTCCACGCCGGCCGCATCGCCGAAGCCCAGGGCGAAAGCGCCAAAGCCGACGCATTCCGCAACAAAGCCCTCGCCCTCAACCCGCGCTTCGACGTCCTGCACGCACCGAAGCTGGTGCACGCCCCTACAGCGTCGCCCCCCCGTCCACGCTGATCACCTGCCCCGTCACATAACAATCCGGAGTCAGCAGAAACCGCACCACGCGAGCCACATCCTCCGCCCTCCCAAAGCGCGGCACAATCCCATCCCTCACCAGATAATCATACTTCCCTGAGGCAATCGAGGCCTCCGCCATCCCCGCCGCCGTAGCCCCCGGAGCGACGCAATTCACCCGAATATTCACCCCTCGTAGCTCCTTCGCCAGAATCCGCGCCGCATGTTGCAATGACGCCTTCGCCGCCGCATACGCCGTCGATCCGGCAAACAAGCTCACCGCCTGCATCGTCGAAAACAACACAATCGCCCCTTTCTGTTTCGCCGCCTGCATGCGCGCCGCCGCCTCCCGAGCCAGCGCAATCGGCCCCAGATAATTCACCTCCTGCGCCCGCCGCGCCGCTTCTTCAAACTCCGCCGCACTCTTCACACGCGATGGATCCCCCGTAAAAACCACTAGCCCATACAACTCCGGCGCCGCATCGAGCAGCCGCGCCCGGTCCTCAGCTTTCGTAATATCGCACTCCACAATCCGCGCCATCCCGCTCAGCGCCGCCGCCCGCTCCACGTTGCGGCAGTAGCTCACCACCAGCCGCGCATTCTCCTCCGCCAGCATGCGCGCCGAAGCCGAACCCAACCCTCCCGATCCGCCGGCCAGAACAATCTCACGCCCTTGAAGCATCCGCCGCCTCCACTCCCACATACCCGCAACACATCGTCGCTAGAAACAACATCAGCACCTCCGAATCTCCCAGATTGTGTTCGAAAATGCCTCCAACCAGAATCGCCAGAATCACCGCGATCGCTCCCTGGAGCACGAATCGCGCATCGGACGGCCCCGGTGGCAGCTTCCGCAAAGCCCGCCAGAAATCCCGCAGCATCGCCCCCAGCATCCACAGCAACGCAAGCAGCGTGGGAATGCCCCGTTCCGCGGCGTAATGCAGATAGATGTTGTGCAAGTGCCCGTACCAGCCCTCCGGTAGATGCGTCACGTCCGCGGGCACGTATTCCTTGAAATGCAGTTTCACATGCTCCGGCCCCAGCCCCAGCAACGGGTGCGCCTGAATCATCCGCAACCCCGTGCGCCACGAAACGCTGCGATGCCGGTTCGAATCCATCTCTCCTTGCGGCTTCCACGCCGAGGTGAATCGCTGCCGCAGAAACGGCGGCGCCACCAGCAACGCAATCACAATCGCCACCGGCGCAATCGCCACGGTCCAGCGCTTCCAGAACCACAGCAAATACGAGCCCGCCACTGCCGTCGCCAGCCAGATGCTCCGCGTCCCGCCGGCGAAGATCGCCGCCGCCAGAATCGCCCCGCACATTGCCACCAGCCACGGCCGTTTCGGCTGCCCCCAGAACAGATACGCCGCCAGCAGCATCAGCACCATCATCATCTGCCCGCCGAACGTCATCCAGTGGCTCATGAATCCCGTGATGCGCTCCCCCACCAGGCACCCATAGGCGCCCTGGCAATCCTTCAACTGCCATCCAAATTGCGACAACGCCCGCACCGCCGAAAGCGTCCCCAACACCGTGAACACCACCACCAGCCAGCGCACCTGCCGCAACTCGCGGAACGTGCTACTCACAATCAGCAGCATCAAAAACACGAAGAATTTCCGCAATTGCGGCCGTCCCGCCGCCGGATCCTGCGACAACGCCAGCGACAGCACCGTCCCCAGCGCAAACAAACCCAGCGGAATCCCAATCGGCGGAAAGCGCAACGTCGCGCCGGACAATAACAGC
This sequence comes from uncultured Candidatus Solibacter sp., assembly GCA_964402295.1. Classification (GTDB taxonomy): domain Bacteria; phylum Acidobacteriota; class Terriglobia; order Bryobacterales; family Bryobacteraceae; genus CADEFT01. The sequence goes on from CAYOBO010000038.1 coordinate 28,547, forward strand.
GCCGCCAGCGACAGCGCCAAACAGATATTGGCGGCGGCGATCGAAAACAACAGCGATGCCGCGGAGGCGAACGCGAAGAAGAATGCGAAGCGTTCCAGATTCATCGAAAGAAAGAATCAGTATGCCAGAATGAAGAGTCGGATATGGAAGTCTATCTCATGCGCCACGGCATCGCCGCGGATCCCGCCCCCGGCATGCGCGACGCCGATCGCGAATTGACAGGCGAAGGAAAGAAGAAACTCCGCGAAGTTCTACAGGTCGCACGCCGCGCCGGCGTCCGTCCCGCCACCGTCCTTTCCAGCCCCTACCGCCGCGCCCGCGAAACCGCCGAAATCGCCATCGACGTTCTCTCCCTCCCAACACAACCCGTCTTCTGCAAGGAACTCACCCCCATGGCCGATCCCCGCAAAGCCTGGGACGAAATCCGCGTCTTTTCCGATTCGCCCTCCCTTCTCATCACCACTCATGAGCCATTTACGGGTCTCATGGCCGCCTTCCTCCTTGGGATCGGTCATTTGCCCATCGATGTGAAAAAAGGCTCCCTCATCCGCATTGACGTCGATGGATTCGGCCCCCATCCCAGAGGAGTACTCAAATGGATTCTCACGCCTCGCCTCGCCGGCGTGTGAACTTCTTTACGTACTTAATGGTAGGCGTAGGCAACCAAATCCGGGGCTCGTGCATCTATCGAGCAATGCTTCAGGCGAGCAATGCTTCCGGCTTGCGGTCTCACCCCAGTGTGCATCCCAAGAAGAAGCCGTAATCTCAGATCAGGAAGTCGTAACAGGAGGATTTAGAATGAAACAGTCGGTACGCGTCTCCATGAGCTTAGGCGCGGGTCTAATCGTTGCTTCCTTGGCGCTCATCGCCAATGGGAGCGGCGCGCCGGAAGGCTTGTCCGGCGCCCCGGGAGAATCGAATTGCACCGAGTGCCATCTCGGCACCGTCAATTCGGGCAGCGGCCGCGTGCGTATCGAAGCCGTGAACGCCACCGCGTATACCCCCGGACAGACGCTCCGCATCCGCGTCATCGTGGAGGATTCGGCAGCCAGCCGATTCGGATTCCAGTTGAGTGTTCGCCCCGAAAGCAACCCGCGCATCAGCGCCGGCAAACTCGCCGCCGTGAACAATAGCACACAGATTCTGCCCGGTGGCACGCAGGAGTGGGCCACCCACACACTCGCCGGTTCGCGCGTCACTTCCCCAGCCACCTTCGAACTCGATTGGACCGCACCCGCCTCCGACGCTGGTCCCGTGGTCTTCTACGCCGCCGGCAATGCCGCCAACGGCAACGGCCAGAACACCGGCGACCGCATTTATACCACTTCGCTCAAGCTTTCCGCCGCCACCGCTGGCGGACCCTCCGCTTCCTTCGCGGCCTCCGGCGTCACCGATGCCTGGAACGGGCGCCAGGGCATCGCCCCCGGCATGCTCGCCGCCATCGCCGGAACGGAACTCGCATCCGAAGCCGCATCGTGGTCCCCAACTACGCTACGCGCGCTGGACACCACCGTCGGCGGAGTAAAAGTCAAGGTGAATAACACCGACGCCGCGGTTGTCTCCGTCAGCGCCGAACGCATTCTCTTCATCGTTCCGGCCGACACTCCCGAAGGTGACGTGAACATTATCGTCGAACGGAACGGCACCCCTTCCCCAGCCGTTTCCGTGCGCTGCTCGCTCGTTCGTCCGTCTATCCTCGGCGTGGCTGACCCCGACAACGCCGGCCAGTACTTCGCCACCGCATTCCCCGCCGGACAAGCCGGACTGCTCGGCTTGATCCAGAACCGCGGCTCCGTGCTCGGCCGTCCACAGGCCGATTCGCGCGCCGTGCGCGGCGTCCTGCCCGGTGAAGACATCGACCTAATCGTGACCGGCCTTGGCAAAACCGAAGCCGATTTCACCGCATCCCGCCTCCTCGCCGCACCCATCGCCCTCGGCCCGCTGCCCAAAGTCCGCTTCGGCGGGACCAGCGTCGATGCTTCCGCCGCCGTCCTCGCAGCCCCAGGCGTCTACTTAGTGCGCGTCAAAGTGCCCGAAGACCTCGAAGCCGGCGACGTTGCCCTCGTGGTCGATCTCAACGGATCCACCAGCGGCGACAACGTCAAGCTCACCGTGACACGTCCTTAATCAGCAACCGCGATCTCGCGGCCTGACTTGCCTCAAGAGGGTGGGCGCCATGCCGGCCGGCGTGCCCCACCCTTTCTTTTTGAAATCGCACACCGCTGACCCGCGTGGCCGGCCGATCTGTCAAAATGCCAGTGGCTTCTCCATGCGCATGTCCATTTTCGTTTTCTACGCGCTCACGCTTCAGGCTCAGGACTACTCCGCCTTCTGGCGCGGCACTCTGGACCAACTCGCCGCCGAACCCGTCGAGGCCACCGAGAAGGCCCTGCGCGAACCTCTCCCTTACAAGACCTACGAAATCGAATACCGCTCGCTCGGAGCAACTCGCGTCCGCGCTCTCCTCGCTCTCCCCATCGGAGGCCCGGCGCAACTACCCGCCATCGTCACCGCTCCCGGCTATGGCGGCCGGCAGCAAGGCATCATGCTCGCCGAATGCCAGCGTGGCTACGCGATCCTTCAGGTCTTCCCCCGCGCCATCGCCGGCGAAAAGCTCACCCACGGCATTGAGCGTCCGGAAGGCGCCTACTATCGACTCGCCTATGCCGACGTGATCCGCGCCATCGACTACCTGCTTACCCGCAAGGACGTCGATCCCCAGCGCATTGCCATCGCCGGCACCAGCCAGGGCGGCGGCATCGCCCTCGCCGTGGCCTCGCTCGACCCGCGTATCAAAGCCGTCGCCGCGCACGTCCCCTTCCTGTGCGATTTCCGCCAGTCCGCCCGCACGCCCGGATCCCTTGTCCAACAGATCCTCGACAAAGCCGGCAAGAACGACGAAGCCCACCTGCGCACGCTAGCGTACTTCGATCCCCTGCATCTGGTTCAGAACCTCCAGGCGCCGGCCATCGTCAGTTCCGGCGGACGCGACACCACCTGCCCCGCGGCCACCATCCGCGCCGTCTTCGACCGCATCCCCGCGGTGAAGTCGCTATTCCACGACCCCGACCTCACACACACCACTTCCCCCGCCTTCTACAGACTCGCCTGGCAATGGCTCGATAGTCATCTCAAACCTTGAACGCTACAAAACCGCCGCTTCCGGCTTCTCCGGAATCGCTCCTTGATCGTTCATCTCCTTCAGCCATCCCTGCAACCGCCGGTCCAAATCGGCCACCAGTTTCCGATGCTCCGGCTTCGCCGCAAGATTGTTCACCTCATGCGGATCGTTCTGCAAATCGTACAATTCGACATCCGGCTTCCGCGGAGCCATGAACAGTTGCTGGGTGGCATTCAATTTCCCCTGCTCGTGCAGTTGCTTCATCACGGTCAGCGTCGGATAAGACCGCAGAATGTAATCGTTGTGCTGCGTGTAGGGCCGCTCCGGCATGAAATTGCGAATAAAGTTGTAGCGCTTCGTGCGCACCGAGCGGATGCGGTCCACCGTCATATCGCAGCGGTCCCGCGCCGTGAACAGGTAGTCCCGCTTCTTCGCCTTTCCGCCAATCAGCGGCGTCCCATGAAACTGCTCCGGAATGTCGATCCCCGCCGCCATCAGCGTCGTCGCCGTCATGTCCAGTGACAGCGTCAACTCCTCGTTCACCGTGCCCGGCTTCGTCACTCCCGGCCAGTGCATCATCATCGGCACATGCACGCCCTTCGTGTAGCACCACTGCTTGCCGCGAAGCAGACACGTGCCGTTGTCTCCCATCACGAAGATCACGGTCTTATCCAGAACCTTGTCGCGCTCCAGAGTCTCCAGCAACACTCCGACTTTCTTGTCCAGCAAATTGATGGCATCGAAGAAATTCGCCACTTCGTCGCGCACCACCGGATGATCCGGAAAATACGGCGGCAGCGGCACCTTCCCCGGATCCACCAGATCCTTCTGCTTGCGCGCTTCCACGAACGCCGGTCCCTTGTGCGGCTCCGTGAAGTTCACCTGTGCGTAGAACGGCTGCCCCTCTTTCCGCTGATTCCAATGCGTCCCGTCCCACGGCTTGCGCACCGTGAAGTTGTAGTCCGTCTTCCCACTCCCCTGCATTCCCGGCGCATACTGCCGTACATTGCACGTGAAATACCCCGCCTCGCGCATCCGCTCGCTGATCAACCGTGCCGGCGGCGGCAGCGTGTATCCGTCCTTGCGATGGCTTCGATGATGATGCGTCCCCGTGAAGATCTGGTATAGCCCCACGTTGAACGCCGACCGGCTCGCCGAACACACCGGCGCAGTCGTGAACGCGCGCGTGTAGCGCACCCCGGAAGCCGCCAGTTTGTCCAGATTCGGCGTCCGCACCACCGTGTTGCCGTAGCAGCCGAAGTACGGCCCGATGTCCTCGGCCAAAATCCACAGGATGTTCGGCCGGTCCGATGCCGCTCCCATCCGCGACCGAATCACGGCCGGAGCTCCGGCCATTGCCTGCAATACCGTTCTGCGTTTCATATCAGGCAGGCAACTCCAATCTGTCCTTGCTCTTCTTCTGCCAGGTCTCGATCTTCCCCCGCAACTCCTTCACCTTCGCCTTCTGCTCCGGCCGCGCGAACACATTCGCCACTTCCAGCGGATCCTTCGCCCGGTGAAACAGCATATTCCGATCTTTGTCTTGCACGACCAGCTTATATCCGTCCGGTGTGATCACCGTACGCGCAGAAGGCCCACCGTCCGCTCCGCCCGCCGCGTTCCATTCAATGAAAACATCCGACGGCTTCCGCTTCCCTGTGAACGCACCCACCAGGCTTTCCCCCTGCTGCCCGCAGCAGTCCTTGCGTCCCAGCAGTTCCAGCATCGTGGGAATCGTGTCGATATGGCTCACCGGCTGCGTTACCCGCATCGGCTTCTGCTGCCGGAACGGCACACGGATCAGATAAGGAATGCGCACCGATTCCTCGTACATCACCGACTTCGTCAACAACCCGTGCGAACCCATCATCTCCCCATGATCCGACGTATACACGACGATCGTGTTCTCCGCCTGCCCGCTCGCCTCGAGCGCCCACAAAATCCGCGCCAGCGCCTGATCCACCAGCGAGCACAATCCCGCATAGTTGCGCGACGCCCGCTGCCAGCCTTCCCGCTTCGACATGTCGAAGCCCTCGGTCTTCGGCTGGTGAAATCCTTTGCGCCGCTGCTCATACCAGTCGCAATCGCCACCCTCCGGGACGCGCTCGAAGTTCTCCGGCAGCGGCGCTTCCGCTTCCGAATGCAAATCGTCCAGCGAACTCCCGAACGGAGTGTGAGGCTCCAAGAAGTTCACGTACAGTATCCACGGCTCGGCGCGATGCTTCAAAATAAAGCGCGAGGCCTCCTGCGCCAAATAAGACGGCTTGGAGTGTTCCACCGGGAGCTTCGTCGCAAAATTCCGGCTGAATCCCTGCTTCGTATCCGGCTTGTACCCCTGCCGAAGCAGGAAGTGATGATACCCGCTACGGGTATTCTTGTCCCGGCCGTCGCTGTAATAGCTCTGATAGATCCCATCCTCGATCGCCGCCCACTCCTCAAAGCCACGCTGCGCGAATACCTCGTCCCCTAGATGCCATTTCCCGAAGTAGCCGGTGCGATAATGGGCATCCTGAAGAATCTCCGGCAGTGTCTTCGCTTCCGTGGAAAGGCGAATGTTGTTCCGCACGCAGCCGTTCGTATGCGGCCAAAGCCCCGTCATCACCGACGACCGGCTCGGCGTACATACCGGCTGCGTCACATACGCCCGGTCGAACACGATACTCTCGGAAGCCAGCCGGTTCATCGCCGGCACATGAAACCGGCTGTTCCCGTATGCGGCCATCGTGTCCGCGCGCTGCTGATCCGTCCAGATAAATAGCAGGTTCGGCTTGTCGCCGGCCTTGCGTTGCGCTCGCGATATGCCAGGGGCTCCCGCCCCCGCACCAATGAGGGACAATGCCGTTCGTCGAGTCATCGCCCCTTATTGTATGCCAATTGCGCGGCCGCCCCCCGGCGTCGCACCGATTCCATTCCCCCCGGCGCCGGCAACAGATTCTTCCCTATAATCGGAGCGAATTCCGGATATTATCGACGAACCCATTCCAAACTCACAAACCTTGACCGCGCCACTCGCTTCCATCGTAGTACTCTAAGCCACGGAGTTTCCCCTAAAGTATTGTATCTTCTAGCCGATAGACACTACGAATACATTTGTCTAACGGAGGATTGCGTCGATGCGCCGCTTCTCTGCTCCCCTGATCGCCATCCTGTTCGCTTCGGCCTGCCTGGCGGAACGCTACAAGTTGACATTCATCCCCGGCAGCCCCGCCGGCGAACAACTCGAGCTCATCCAACACCAGATCGAAACCAGCCGCAAAATCGAACAGATGGAGTGGTTTGTCAAGAACTTTCCGGAGCATGAAGCCGTCTCCTACATCCTCGAATGGCTACAGGTCTTCTACTCCCGCGCCAACGATCACGCCAAGGTCATCGAAACCGGAGAACGGCTCCTGGCCAAACACCCCGATGATTTCGATGCCGTCTGGCGCTGCCGTACAGCCGCCCAACAGAGCAACGATCCCGGGCAGCTCCAGAAGTGGAACAGCCGCGCACTCCAACTGGCCGCAACAATGGTCGTCTCCCCCAAACCTACAGACATCGACGATGCCACCTGGCAACAGACCCTGGCGCTGGCGAAAGGCCTCCTCGAACATGCAGAATACGAACAGTTCACCAATAGCCTCCAGCCCACCTCCCCCCGCGAAAAGGTCCTCGCCCTCGAAGCCTTCCTTGCAAAATATCCGAAATCCAAGTATGCCGCCCAGATATGGCCTCATCTCATGAATGCGCATCGCGCACTCGGCGACAGCGCCAAAGCCCTATCCGCCGCAACGAAACTGCTCGCCAACGATCCCGCCAACATCGATGCGCTGCTGCTCACCGGCCAGATCCTCCTCGAACAACGCAGCAACTACGCCAAAGTGCAAGCCAACGGTGCTCGCGTCCTGGAACTGGTGGCCAAACAGGCTAAACCGCAAGACATGACTCCCCAGGAATGGCAGAAGCGCAAAGACTATTACATTGGCTCGGCTCACCTCATGATCGGCAACACCTACGTCAACTCCAACAACTTCGTCATGGCCGACAAACACCTGCGCGCGGCTCTTCCCTACATGAAGGGTTCCGGCCAAACCGAAGGCGCCATCCTCTTCTATCTCGGCTGGGCCAACTATAACCTGGAGCAATACGAAGTGGCCGCCGGCTTCTTCCGCATGTGCACGGCTTTCGGCGGCCAGTTCGGCGAGCAGGCCGCCCGCAACGTTTCCGCCATGAAACGCGAACGCCGCATTCCTTGAGCGATACCCCGGCTCGCGCCTCCTGCTCTTCCGAGTTGCGTTATCTTGTAAGAGTTCTATGCCCTCTTTCAAAGTTGGAATCGTCGGTCTCGGATGGGTCGCAGGCGCTCACATTGAGACGTTGAAAAAAGTGAAAGGCGTCGAAGTCGCCGCCGTATGTTCCCGTCGTCCTCACACCCCCGCGGACATCGAGCGCAGATACGGCTTGCCCCTCAAGTTCTACAGCGACTATACGCAAATGGTGAAGGATCCGGACATCGACATCGTCGATATCTGCACCCCTCACCCGCTGCATCCCGCCCAGGCGATCGCCGCCGCCCAGGCCGGCAAGCATCTCATCATCGAAAAGCCCATCGCCATCGATTACGAATCCGCCTCCCGCGTCCGCGATGCCGTCAACAAGGCCGGCGTCCAGGCCATGGTCTGCTTTGAAGTCCGCTACAGCCGCCAGGCAATGGCCATCCGCGAAACCATCGACCGCGGCCTGGTCGGCGCCATCCACTACGGCGAAGTCGATTACTACCACGGCATCGGCCCCTGGTACGGCCAATACGGCTGGAACATCAAGAAGGATTTCGGAGCCTCCAGCCTGCTCACCGCCGGATGCCACGCCCTCGACCTCCTGCTCCACTACATGAAGGGCGACGTCGAAGAGGTTACCTCCTACCAGACCGGATCCAAATCCAAGTACTTCAAGCCCTACGAGTACAACACCTCCTCCGTCACCATCCTCAAATTCAGCGACGGCCGCATCGGCAAAGTGGCATCCATCACCGATTGCCTTCAGCCCTACTATTTCCACCAGCACCTGATCGGCAGCGAAGGAAGCATCCTCGATGACAAGTTCACCTCCCTCAAGTGGCCTGGCATGTGGAAAGACCGCTGGGCCAACCTCGGCGTTCCCGTCGTCGACTCCGGCGATGTCTCCGACCACCCCTACCAGCCGCAGTTCGCCGAATTCATCCAGTGCTTGGCGCGCAAGAAGCCCATGCCCTACACCGATTTCGAAACCGCCTTCGAAACCCATCGCGTCGTTTTCGCCGCCGACAAGTCGGCCGCCGAGGGACGCCCCGTCAAATTAAGCGAATTCAAAAAGAAATAAGCGCAATGCCGTTTGAAAAGGACTCCCGCCATCTTTGGCGCGTCCGCGGCTGGACGCAATTCCCATGGCTCGACCACGGCTTCGGGACCCGCGCCGCCGGCGCCTGGACCCCTGCCGCGCAAACTGCCACTCTCAGGCAGATCCATTCCGATATCGTCGTCCGCGTCAACGGCCATCGCGGCCTAATCGGGGAGGGAGACGCCCTCATCACCGGCGAGCCCGGCGTTCATCTCGCCATCCGCACTGCCGATTGCGTCCCCATCCTCCTCATCGATCCCGGCCGCAAGGTAGTCGCCGCCGTGCACGCCGGATGGCGCGGAACCGCCGCCCAAATCGTCACCCGCACCGTCGAACGTATGGTTGCGGAGTTCGGCGCCCAGCCCGCCTCCATCCGCGCCGCCATCGGCCCCTGCATCCAGCACTGTTGCTATGAAGTCGGCCTCGATGTGGCTACCCGATTCTCCGAATGGTTCCCTGAGCTTGCCACCGCTTCCCGCCCCCACCGCATCGATCTCGCCGAAGCCAACCGCCGCCAGCTCGCCGCCGCCGGACTCACGGATATCGCCACCGCCGGAGCCTGCACCCAGTGCGTGCCTTCCGAATTCCACTCCTACCGCCGCGACAAAGAACAGTCCGGCCGCATGGTCAGCGGCATCGCCATCCTCACGGCCTGACCACCCGTATCGCGGCGAATCCCTCGGCCTGCTCCGGCGCAACCAGCCGCTTCGACATCTTTTCCACCACATCCGGCGGCACCACCCGCTCCCGGCCCCGATTCCGCTCCAGACAAACGGCAAGCGGCACATCGAGGTACACGGCCTCAATATCCGCATCGTACAACTGCGCGGTCTTGATATAGGGCCGCCGCTCGTGGGGCGTCAGATTCGTCGCGTCGATGCAGGTCACCGGCCGCCGCAGTTCGAGCCGCATCCGCAGCACCCGCCGCAGCAGTGAGAACACCGCCCGGTTCGCCGTCTGATCGCGCGCGTCATCGAGCAACAGGCGCCGCATCTCGTCCGAGGAAAGCACCGCCCAGCCTTGCTCTGCCGCGTACGTCGACTTCCCCGACCCCGGCAACCCCACCAGCAAAATCAACCTAGGCCGCTTCACACCAGGTAACGTTCCGCCGCGAGCAGCCGCGTGGCGATTCTCCGCCGCAACGCCACTGAGTTCACCAGGTCGTGCTTGGTGAAGCGCCGCAGCACGGCCAGGTTCGTCCGCAATGCATCGCCCGACGAAGACGCGCTCAACACATAACGCGCCGCCTTCTCAATCGATGCCATCGCATCCGGCAGGAACACCGCCTTCATATCGGCCGCCAGTTCGCCCTTCCCCATCGCCTCCAGTTTCTTCGTCCGCAGAGACACAGACTCCATGGCGAACACGCTCATCCCGATATCCGTGATCCCAGCCAGAATCTCCTGCTGCTGGTCCAGTTCGTTCAAATACGTCTGATATGCCACGCCCAAGCAAAGCAGCGCCACTTTCTTCGCATTGCTCACCATCGCCGCCTCGTCCAGCGCCGCCCCCAACACCGGCCCGGCAAGCACCTCCGCCTGCACCTTCTTCACCGCATCCACCAGCGGCAGCATTCCCTTCTGCGCCCGCTTCAACAGCATCCCCGTCGCCAGCATGCGATTGATCTCGTTCGTGCCTTCGAAAATGCGGTTGATGCGCGAATCGCGGTAAGCCCGTTCCACCATGTAGTCCTGGTGGTAGCCATAGCCGCCATGGATCTGCACGCCCTCGTCCACAACGTAGTCGAGCATCTCCGACCCGTACACCTTCATGTACGAGCATTCCATGGCGAACTCCTCCACGGCCTTCAGCATTCGCTCGGAAGCCTCCGGCTGCGCCCACGAAAAATCGCCCAGCGCCGCCTGAATCATCCCCACCACACGGTAGCTCATGGTTTCCACGGCATAAATCCGGATGGCCATTTCCGCCAATTTATGCTGGATCATCCCGAAATCCCCAATCGATTTCCCGAATGCCTTGCGTTCCTTGGCGTATTTCAGACACGTCTGAAACACGCTCTTCGCCCCGCCCGTGGCAAACGGCCCCAGCTTGAACCGCCCCATGTTGAGAATATTGAAGGCGATGTGATGCCCCTTGCCCACCTCGCCCAGCACGTTCTCCACCGGCACCTTCACGTTGTCGAGATAAATGGGTGTGGTCGAGGACCCCTTGATCCCCATCTTCTTCTCTTCCGCTCCGGGCTTCACTCCCGCCCATGCCCGCTCCACCAGAAACGCCGTGAATTTCTCCCCGCCCACCTTGGCGAAGATTGTGTACAAATCGGCGTGTCCGCCGTTGGTGATCCACATCTTCTGCCCGTTGAGAATGTAGTGCTTGCCGTCCTCGCTCAAATCCGCCCGCGTCTTCACCGCCAGCGCATCCGAGCCGGCCTGCGGCTCACTCAAACAGTAGGCCGCAATCAGCTCGGCCTTGGCCAGCCGCGGCAGATAGCGCCGCTTCTGCTCGGGCGTCCCGTAGAACAGCAACGGCAGTGTCCCGATGCCCGTGTGCGCGCCATGCCAGGCCGAATACGATCCGTCTCGCGACAGCCGCTCCGCCACAATCATCATCGACGTCAGATCCAACTCCATCCCGCCGTATTCCTCCGGCAGAATCACCGCCGTCAGTCCCAGTTCCGCCGACTTGCGCAACACCGCTTGCGCCACCCCCGGCTCCTGATGCTGGATCTTCTCCACGTTCGGCAGAATCTCCTTCTGCCAGAACTCATCCGCGGTGCGCGCTACGTCCAAATGCTCATCCGTGAAATCCTCCGGAGTATAGATCTCCTCCGGAACCCGCGATTCCAGAAGGAACGCCCCGCCTTTCGTCTTCGGTAGCGCCATCGATGCCGTTGCCATACCGTCCTTCCTAATTCAGCCGTTCGAAGATGCCGGCCGCGCCCTGTCCGCCGCCGACGCACATCGTTACCATGCCATACTTCGCCTTGCGGCGCTCCATCTCCCGCAGAAGCGTCGCCGTCAACTTCGCCCCGGTACAACCCAGTGGATGCCCCAGCGCGATCGCCCCGCCATTCACGTTTACGGTTTCCGGGTCCAGTCCGGATTCCCGAATCACCGCCAGCGCCTGCACCGCGAAGGCCTCGTTCAGTTCCGTGACCTCAATATCCGCCAGCTTCAGCCCTGCCTGCCGCAGCACTTTCGGAATCGCCACCACCGGCCCGATCCCCATGATCTCGGGAGGCACGCCGCCCACCGCGAAACCGGCAAAACGCGCCCGCGGCTTCAGCCCCAACTCGCGAGCCTTCCGCTCCGACATGACAATCGCCGCCGCCGCGCCGTCGCTGGTTTGCGACGAGTTTCCCGCCGTCACAGTCCCATCCGCCGCGAACACGGCCCGGAGTTTGGCCAGCGCCTCCAGCGAGGTATCGGCGCGCGGGCCTTCATCCTTGGCGAAAGGAAATGTCTCGGTCACAGGTTTGCCGTCCACGAGCTTCGTGATGCTGACTTCGAGCGGCACAATCTCGCTGTCGAATTTACCCTCCGACTGCGCCTGGAGCGCGTTGCGGTGGCTGCGATAGGCGAATGCGTCCTGGTCCTCGCGGCTGACACCATACTTCTTGTAGAGTTGTTCCGCCGTCAGCCCCATCCCCATGTACAGTTCCGGCCGGTGATCCACAAACCAGGGATTGGGTGCGAATTTCACCCCAGTCATCGGAATCATGCTCATCGATTCCGCCCCGCCCGCAATCACAATTTCCGCCCCGCCCGCGCGGATCCGGTCCGCCGCCATGGCAATCGATTGCAGCCCCGAGGAGCAGAAGCGGTTGATCGTCACCCCAGGCACCGTGTCCGGCAACCCCGCGCGCAGGGCGATCCCGCGCGCCATATTCATCCCGGACTCGCCTTCCGGCATCGCGCACCCGATAATGACATCGTCGATTTCGTCTCGGGGAACCTGTGGATACCTCTCCAGCAGCGCCCGCACCACCGCCGCTCCCATCTCATCCGGACGGGTGTATCGCAACGCGCCCCGCCCCGATTTGCCAACCGCCGTACGCAGGCAGTCGACGATCACAGCTTCTTGCATCTTTCCATGATACGGCAGCCACCGGCCGCACAATCACCGCAACCTGCAAGAATCGTTAGGACCGCCGCAAGAACCCCGCCACCGAAGCCAGCAACTCTTCGGAAGGAATCGGCTTCACCAGGAATCCCTGCATCCCCGCATCCATCGCCATCGTCCGGTGCTCCTCCGCCGAATTCGCGGTCAGTGCGATGATCGGCGTCGATTCGTAGCCCGGAATCGCACGGATACTGCGTGTGGCGTCGATCCCATTCAACCCCGGCATTTGCAGGTCCATCAGAATCAGGTCGTAGCGCCGCCCGCGCGATGCCTGCACCGCATCCAGCCCTGTCTTGGCGCATTCCACCAGATACTTGCCCCGCCGCAACACATGCGTGAATATGCGTTGCGCCACCTCATTGTCTTCCACCAGCAGAATCCGCGCCGCGGTCTCTCCCGTCTCGCCCACCACCGGATGCACCGGTGCCGAATCGCTCAATTGGAAGGGGATCTCCACAAAGAACGTCGACCCTTGCCCGATCGTGCTCTCCGCCCATATCCGCCCCCGCATCAGCTTCGCGAGCGTCTCCACCAGTGCCAGCCCCAAACCAAGCCCGGAATACGTCCGCGACAGCCCCGTCTCCAATTGCCGGAACGAATCGAAAATATGCGCCAATTGCTCCGCCGCAATCCCAATCCCCGTGTCGCGCACCGCAAACCGCAAACGCACCTGCCCGTCCCCGCTCTGCACCATCGACGTGTGGACAGACACTTCCCCTTGCGGCGTGAACTTGATCCCGTTCGAGATCAGGTGCGATAAAACCTGCCGCACCCGCAACGCGTCCCCAATCACGGTGTCCGGCAACCCCGGATCCATCATTCCGTGCAACCGCAAACCCTTCGACTCCGCTTTGAAGTGGTGCTCCGCCAGAGCCGCCTGTACCACTTCGCTGACATGAAACTCCGCCTCCTCCAGCCGCACCTTCCCCGAACTCAGCGCCGAATACTCCAGCGTCGCGTTCAGCACTTCAAACAACGTTTCCGCGCACGACCGCGCCGCCGACACATACTCCCGCTGCTCATCATCCAGCTTCGTCTCCAGCAGCAGGTCCGTCATCCCCATAATCCCGCTCAACGGCGTCCGGATCTCGTGATTCAGCACCGCTAGAAAACGAACCTTGAGATTCGTCAATTCTTCCAGTTGCCCTGGATGGCCGTCGCCGTTTCCACTCACCGCCATTGCATTGCGCGCCTGCGCGCGGTTTGCGCCAGCTCCGGCGACAGCGTCCGGAGTCATGCCTACACTGTTCGGGTCCGGTGCCGGGACGCGCAGTGCATTGACCAATTGGCTCACCCCCCCTACATCGGCACGATTCCCGGCGAAGTTTAGCCAAACCCTCCAAAGTGCTTGATTTGCAGATGACTTACAAACGTAACCGAGCCAATCCCCTGAGCCGCCTCAGTGCTTCCCCTGAGTCAATTGCCCCCTCCGCCAGCTCCATTCCCCCTCGCCATCCCTCCGCCTTCCCCCCCACTACGAGAGCAGCCGCCGCATTCACCAGCACAATGTCCCGCTTGGGCCCACCGCCCCCGCTCAGCACCTCCAGCGCAATCTCCGCGTTCCGTTTCCGGTCCCCGCCCCGTAGATCTTCCGCCCTCGCCACAGCCACCCCAAAATCCTCCGGCCGCACCTCTTCCCGCGTTACCTCCCGCCCCTTCACCGCGAACACCACCGTTGAGCCCGTCGTCGTGATCTCATCCAGCCCGTCCGACCCATGCACCACCATCGCCCGCTCCACCCCCAGTCCCGCCAGGGCCTGCGCCATCAAATCCGCCGCCTGCTCCGACGGCGCACCGATCAACTGCGCCGTCGCTCCCGCAGGATTCGTCAGCGGTCCCAGCAGGTTGAACGCCGTCCGCATCTTTAACTCCGCCCGAGCCGGCTGCGCATGCTTCATCGCCGGATGGATCGCCGGCGCAAACAAAAACCCGATCCCTACATCGCGAATCGCCGCCGCCGCCCGTTCCGGCGTCATGGCGATATCCACGCCAAGCTCTTCCAGCACATCCGCGCTCCCGCACTGGCTCGATAACGACCGGTTTCCATGCTTTGCCACCCGCACGCCGGCCCCCGCCACGACAAACGCCGTAACCGTCGAAACGTTGAACGTCCCGCCACCATCCCCGCCCGTCCCGCACGTGTCGAGCAGCGTTTCCCCCGGCAGCCCCACATCCACGCGGTTGGCTTTCTCCCGCATCGCCCGCGCGAAACCCAGAATCTCCCCGCTGGTCTCACCCTTCATTCGCAGCGCCACCAGAAACGCCGCAATCTGCGCCGTCGTCGCCTTCCCTTCCAGAATCGCCAGCATGGCGTTGAAAGCTTCTTCCGGACTCAGATTTTCGCGATTCGCAACTCGGTGCAGGTAGGGGACAAGCGGCATGTTATAGTGAAAGTTTCGACCTTCGAAATACTAACACAGGCTCAAACTCGATGAAAATTCATGAATATCAGGCCAAGGCCCTCTTGGCACAGTACGGAGTCCCTGTGCCGAGAGGCAAAGTCGCCTTCACCGTCGAAGAAGCGGTGGCCGCGGCCAAGGAACTCGGCGGAAGCGTCGTCGTCAAAGCCCAGATCCACGCCGGCGGGCGCGGCAAGGGCGGCGGCGTCAAAGTGGCCAAGGATCTCGCCGAAGCCGAGAAGTATGCCAAACAGATCCTCGGCATGACGCTGGTCACGCACCAGACCGGCCCCGAAGGCCGCGTCGTCAAGCGCCTGCTGATCGAAGAGACGCTGCCCATCGACCGCGAACTCTACCTCGGCATCGTTCTCGACCGCACCACCGGCCGTTGCGTCTTCATGGCCTCCGCTGCCGGCGGCATGGACATCGAAGAAGTCGCCGCCCACACCCCGGAAAAAATCCTGAAGGAACAAATCCTGCCCGGCCATGGTCTGGCCGCTTTCCAGGCCCGCAAGCTGGCCTTCGGCATGGGCCTCCCCGCCGCCTCCGTCAACGGAGCCGTCGCCGCCATGCAGGCCCTTGTCAAGGCCTACAACGAACTCGACGCCAACCTCGCCGAGATCAACCCGTTCATCCTCACCAAGGACGGAAAAACCATCGCCCTCGACGCCAAGATCACTCTCGACGACAACGCTCTTTACCGGCACAAGCCGCTCCTCGAACTGCGCGACCTTAACGAAGAGGATCCCCTCGAAGTCGAAGCCTCCAAGTTCAACCTCAACTACATCAAGCTCGACGGCAACATCGCCTGCATGGTCAACGGCGCCGGACTCGCCATGGCCACCATGGACATCATCAAGTACGCCGGCGGCTCGCCCGCCAACTTCCTCGATGTCGGCGGCGGCGCCAACGCCGAGCAGATCAAAAACGCCTTCCACATCCTGCTCGCCGACGCCGGCGTGAAAGCGGTGCTCATCAACATCTTCGGCGGAATCCTGCGCTGCGACACCCTCGCCACCGGCGTAGTCGCCGCGGCCCGCGACCTCAACGTCAAAATCCCCATCGTCATCCGCATGGAAGGCACCAACGTCGAGGAAGGCCGCCGCATCCTCGCCGAATCCGGATTGAATTTCACTGTCGCCGACGGCATGAAAGACGCCGCCGAAAAAGTCGTGAGGTCCGCGCAATGAGCGTTCTCGTTAACAAAAACACCCGTCTGATCGTCCAGGGCTTCACCGGCAAGGAAGGCACCTTCCACGCCACCCAGTGCATTGCCTACGGCACCAACGTCGTCGGCGGAGTCACCCCCGGCAAAGGCGGTTCCACCCACCTCGACCGTCCTGTCTTCGATACCGTCGAGCAGGCCGTCCGCGCCACGGGAGCCAACGCTTCCGTCATCTTTGTCCCTCCGCCCTTCGCCGCCGAGGCCATCATGGAAGCCGCCGACGCGGGACTCCCCCTCGTCGTCTGCATCACCGAAGGCATCCCCACCCTCGACATGGTCAAGGCTTGGGACTTCCTCCGGGGCCGCAACACACGCCTGATCGGACCCAACTGCCCCGGCATCATCACACCCGGCGAATGCAAAATCGGCATCATGCCCGGCCACATCCACAAACCCGGCAACGTTGGTGTCGTGTCCCGCTCCGGCACTCTCACCTATGAGGCCGTCGGACAACTCACCAAACTCGGCCTCGGCCAGTCCACCTGCATCGGCATTGGCGGCGATCCCATCATCGGCACCAATCACACCGATGCCATCCGTCTCTTCAACGAGGATCCCGACACCCACGCCATCGTCATGATCGGCGAAATCGGCGGCGATGCCGAAGAGAAGGCTGCCGCCTATGTCAAGGAGCACGTGAAAAAGCCCGTCGTCGGCTTCATCGCCGGCCAGACCGCGCCACCCGGACGCCGCATGGGCCACGCCGGAGCCATCATCTCCGGTTCTTCCGGCAAGGCGTCCGACAAGATGGCCGCCATGGAAGACGCCGGCATCACCGTCTGCGCCACTCCCGCCGAAATCGGCGAAAAAGTCAAAATGAGATTAGGTTTGTAAAAAATCATGGAACGCACTTTTGCCATTGTGAAGCCCGACGCGGTTGCCGCGGGAAATGCGGGCGCCATCATCCACGAAATCGAAAAGGCGGGATTCCGCATCGTCGCCCTGCGCATGACCCGCCTCAGCCGCGAACAGGCCGCCGGCTTCTACGCCGTCCACGCCGAGCGCCCGTTCTTCAACGGCCTCCTCGACTTCATGACCGAAGGCCCCGTTGTCCTCATGGCACTCGAAGCCCCCGACGCCATCAGAGCATGGCGAGACCTCATGGGCGCCACCAACCCCGAGAAGGCCGCCGAAGGCACCATCCGCAAACGCTTCGGCACCAACATCGAGCGCAACGCCACCCACGGCTCCGACGCCCCCGAGACCGCCGCTTTCGAATTGAGCTACTTCTTCCGCGGCTACGAACTCCGCTAGCATCGGCGCACTTGCGCATGCGCCGATGCGCAGTTCCTGGTCCGGAATCGGATCGCCGCCCCCTTTACTTCGTTGTCGCTGTCACGGTATTCGAGTAGGAAGATGAGCCGCCGGAGTTGACGGCTTTGACACGATACAGGTGTGTTCGCCGGCGAAACAGGCCGGCGTCAGTATAGGTGGCGGTGTCAGCCGGCAGTGTGGCCACGGCCGCGAAGTTGGTGCAGTCGGCGCCGCTACAGCGCTCGACCACGAAGTTTGTTTCGTTGTCTGAATTGTAACTCCAGGCGAGACTGACGCTGTTGCGGGTCGTGTCCGTCACGGCCAGATTCGAGGGAGCATTCGGCACGGTGGTGGGCGGCGGGGTGACATCGCATCCGGTCGCGGCCAGATCGGCGCGAATGCGGCCGAACCCGTAGGAGGTGTCCCGGCCCGCGGCGCCTGTTCTGCGGCGCCAGGACGCTGGTTGAAGCCGATCAACACCTTCACTTGTGGGTTCGGTCCGGATTGCGCCATCAGGCCGGCGGCTCCGAGCAGGGTAAGGACAATCGGGGTGAAACTGGATCGTTGTACGAATCCATCCTCCTATTTTGCGATCGGACGGAAATCCAACACAGCTTACAGATGGAATGTGACCAATTCCAGCTATCGAAGTGTGCATGGAGAAACAAAAGGCCCGCGTTTCGCTCTCCAGGAGCGGCACGCGGGCCAGGTAGACCGGCAGGGGTCGACTTACCGCCCCGATTGCGTCACTGCAATCGGCACGCCATTCACGGTCACCGCGCCAGTGCGTGCATTCTTGCTGTTGTTCTTGGTCAATTTCAACTGTAGGACGCCGCTCGATGTGCCGCTGGGCGTCTGGACCGTAATCCAGTTCGTTGCGCTGGCGGCCCGCCACAGGCATCCGCCGGTTGCGCTAATGCTCACGGATACGGCGCCCCCTCCTTGCGGTGCGGCCACTGCTGTCGGAAACGTCACGGATCCGGTTTGGAACCATCCCGTCACGTCGTACGGTTTGTTCATCGTAAGCTGCGCCGAGAAATCGGCCACATTCAGCATTCCCGACCACGACGTGAAGCAACTCCCGCTGAAGGCAGCCGCGCTTACCACCACGGTCGAGTTCAGGTCGTAATAGCCGTCCGCGCTCGCCGGGCTGCTGTTTACGTTGCCTTT
>CAYOBO010000039.1:0-46355 GCA_964402295.1 uncultured Candidatus Solibacter sp.
CAGGTGCAGCAGGCGCAGGCGCAGGTGCAGGAGTTGGCGCCGGCGCGGCAGCGGCAGGTTGCGGTGCGGGAGCCGGCGCCGCGGCGCCGTCCTGAATGCGCGCCACCACGGTGTTGATGGCAACGGTCTTGCCTTCTTCCACCAGCACTTCGCTGAGCACACCGGCGGCGGGCGCGGGGATTTCGCTGTCCACTTTGTCGGTGGAGATCTCAAATAGAGGCTCATCGCGTTCGACGCGATCGCCGACCTGCTTCAGCCACTTGGTGAGTGTGCCTTCAACAATGCTTTCGCCCATCTGGGGCATTACGACATCAATCATGAAAGGGTCTCCAGAGTTTCAGCTACCGCGTGGCGTTCAAACACACGGGCGAAGTGATTCGCCATGCGCGACATGACCTGCTCGCGCGTGGCATTCGATCCCAATTCCCTCATCGAGGTAACGGGCTTGGTGAGCCCGCAAGGGACAATATATCGGAAATACGATAAATCGGTGTCGATGTTGAGAGCGAGCCCGTGGGATGTTACCCAACGGCTCAAGTGCACGCCGATGGCACAGATTTTGCGGCCATCCACCCAAACGCCGGTGCAGCCCTCGCAGCGGACGCCGTGGATGGCGAACTCGGCGAGCGTGTCGATCACGACTTGTTCGAGCGCGCGCACGTAGGCGACGACGTCGCGCTTCCATTCGCGCAAATCGAAGATGGGGTAAGCAACCAGTTGTCCGGGTCCGTGATAGGTGACGTCGCCGCCGCGGTCGGTGTGATGAAACTCGACACCGGCTTGTGCGAGCACCTCTTCGCCGGCGAGCAGATGTTCGCGGCGCCCGTTGCGGCCCATGGTGATGACATGGGGATGCTCGACGAATAGCAATTGGTCGGGAATGAGCCCCTGCTTGCGTTGGGACACAAGTTCCTGCTGCAAGGCAAAAGCCTCGCTGAAGGAGACGCGGCCCAAGTCGCGCAGCTCGCAATCAGGCATTGATGGATAATCCGTAAACAGCGTTGAAGCCCTCGCCCACGGCCTCATAGAGCGTGGGGTGGGCGTGGATGGTTTGCATCATGGTTTCCACGGTGGCTTCGGCTTCCATGGCGGCGACGCATTCGGCGATCAACTCGTAGGCGTGATAACCGATGATGTGCGCGCCGAGGATTTCGCCGAATGTTTCATCGGCGACGATCTTCACGAAGCCGTCGTGCAAGCCCACAATGGATGCCTTGCTGTTGCCGACAAACGGGAACTTGCCGACCTTGACCTTGAAGCCCTTCTCCTTGGCCTGCGCCTCGGTGAGGCCGACGCTGCCAATGCCGGGCTCAGTGTAGGTAGCGCCGGGGATGCGATTCTTGTTGATGGGCTTGATGGGCTTGCCGGCGATATGGCCGATGGCGACCATGCCTTCCATGCTGGCCACATGCGCCAGTTGGGGCGTGCCGGCGACGATGTCGCCGATGGCATAGACGCCGGGTTCGGCGGTTTGCTGGTTTTCGTTGACCTTGACGAAGCCGCGATCGATTTCGATCTTCGTGTTTTCGACGCCAACCTTGTCGGTGTTGGGCTTGCGCCCCACGGCGATGAGAAGCTTTTCGGCCTCCATGACTTCCGTCTTGCCGTTGGCCAGAGTGACAGTGACCTTGACACCCTGCGCCGACTTTTCGATGTTCTGGGCCTTGGCGCCGGGTTCGCAGCGGATGCCGGTTTTTTTGAAGAATCGCGCCAGTTCCTTGGAGACCTCTTCGTCTTCCACGGGAACGAGGCGGGGCATCATTTCGAGAATGGTGACTTTGGTTCCGAAGCGGTGGAAGATGGAGGCGAACTCGACGCCGACGGCGCCGGCTCCAATGACGATGAGCGACTTGGGGACCGAGCGCAGGTTGAGGATTTCGATGTTGGTGAGGATGGTGTCGTCGGGCTCGATGCCGGGAAGCATGCGCGCTTCCGAGCCCGTGGCGAGGAGGATGTTCTTCGCTTCGACAATCTGCTTTCCTTTGTCGGAGGTGACTTCCACCTTGCCCTTGCCGAGGAGTTTGCCGTAGCCTTTGATGACGTCGATCTTTCCCCGCTTCATCAGGAACTCGACGCCTTTGGCGTGTTTGTCAACAACTTCCTGTTTGCGGTCTACAATCTTGGGATAGTCCATGCGCGGGTTCTCGCAGAGGAATCCCTCCTTGGCGCCGTGGACAAAGTGCTGCCAGACTTCGGCGGAATGCAAGAGAGCCTTGGTGGGGACGCAGCCTACGTGGAGGCAACAACCGCCCAGTTTCGGATCTTTTTCAACAATCGCTGTTTTGAGGCCATATTGGCCGGCGCGCACCGCGGCGGAGTAGCCGCCCGGGCCGCTACCAATCACAAGGACATCGTAGGACACTGATTCAGTTTAGCATCGAAGCGGCGAGCCTCTCTCATTGCGGACTTTTTCGAGCAGATTGCCGATGGCGCGGACATGCGGTCCTTGAGGCGCTTGAACGAAACGACGGGGCAGGCCATGATGACCTGCCCCGCTGTTCTCTCCGATGGATGTTTCTTATTTACTTGGATGCGACGATGAGATTGTTCTCCACCGAGAAGACGCCTGGGACTCCGTTGGCTCGGATGTACGCCATGTTTTTGTCCATCTCGCGGGCGACCACGCCTTCCAACTTCACGTTGCCGTTGTTGACGATGATGTGGATGCCGGGGATGGCGCCGAGCGCGTAGCGATCGAGGCCGGGCTGCGAGTAGATGGCGCGGAAGAGCGCGAGACGCAACCGGTCATCGAACGGCGAGAGCGGCAAAACTTCAATCTGGTTGTTCACCTTGGCGACGCCCTCGACATGCTTGACCACGTTTTCGGCACTCGACTTCAGCGTGGGGCGAGTCACGCTTCCGAAGAGCGTTACTTCGCCATCCGCGTTGACATGGAAGCCGATGTTGTCGAATACGTTGTAGAAGGGAAGCGTAACGATTTCCTTGCGGATCTTCTCCATCATCGGTTTGGAGGGGACGGCCGCGGTGCTGGACGAGGCGGGCAACATCATCGCAGCGGCAAGCAGGCTCCCTGCCAGGATCATTGTTTTCTTTGTGTTTTTCATTGTCGTTGTCTCCTTTGTGCTGCCTTCACCCAAACTGACGCCGGATGAACAACAGCAGTTTCGGAAAACAAGCGACACGGGCGAAAAAATATCAGATTATTCAATGACTTGGCCGGATTCCACCAGACTGGTGGTGGAAATGCACCAAGGCAGTCAGAGCTTCACGCCATCGAAATTGGCGCGGAGCACGCGCATGACATTCTGGCCGAGGATTTTGGCTATGACGGCGTCGGAATGGCCGCGCTGGACCAAGCCGATGGTAAAGACAGGCCAGTTGGTCCAGGCCATGGAACGGGACTGCTCCGCGGTGGCGCCGCCGAGGGCTCCGGGGGGCCAGAGCGCTTCCCAGCGCGTGCGGCGGGGACCGCGTTTGGGCAGCTTGCGGCTCTCGGCGGCGGCATTGCGCGACACATAGGCGACGTCGGTGCCGATGGCGACGTGGTCGGCACCGAACTTCTTCACGGCGTAGTCGATGTGATCGAGCATGGCGCGGATGTCGCGCGTGCCGCCCAGAAACTCGGGGATGGAGCAGATGCCGATCAAGCCGCCGGTATCGCAGATGGCTTGGATGACTTCATCGGGTTTGGAACGGATGTGGCGGTGGAGCGCGGCGCAGGTTGTGTGGCTGGTAACCATCGGCTTCTTCGAAGCTTTGGCCGCTTCCAGGCTGGTGCGCCAGCCGGAATGGGCGACATCGACGATGACACCGAGGCGATTCATTTCGGCGATGACGGCGTGGCCGAAATCGGAGAGGCCGGCGTTGGCCGGTTCGCCGCATCCATCGCCGAGGGCGTTGCGGCGGTTGTAGGTGAGGTGCATCATGCGCACGCCGAGTTGGAAGAAGACGCGGATGTAGCGGAGTTCTTCTTCGACGGAAACCCAATCCTGCGGGAGCGGGACGCCGTTGCCGGTCATGGTGACGCAATGGCGGCCGGCCTTCTTCGCGGCGAGGATATCATCGGGAATTACGGCTTGCGAGACATGATCGCGGAGGTGGTGGGTAACAAAGGTGTAGCGGCCCAGGCGCTTGATGAGGCGCATATGGGCCGAGCCCTCTTCGCCGGCGTTCTGGAGGATGCAGGTGACTCCGGCGGCGCGCCATGCATCGAGGTATTCCTTGCGTTCGGCGGCGTTGGTGACGTAGCGCGTCATGGCCTGCTCTTCCATCAGATCCTGGATTTCGAGATCCGATGCTCCGGATTCGATCAACGCGCGTACGGCATCGCCGTCGACGGCGGCTCGGGGCATGAAACCGTAGGATTCAACGACAAGAGACTGGGCGTGGAGTTCGAGTCCGTGGCGGATCTGGCTTTCGGTGGGCGAGAGCAGTTTCAGGGCGATGGCTCGCGATTGCTCGATCACTTCGTTGGGCGGGGCCAGTTGCGGAAAGGCGTAATAAGCGCCCGCGGGTGTGGCGAGGAAGGCTCGGCGGTGCATGGCCTTTCATCTTATCTTGAGTTTGGCGCGGCCAGGCGACGATACGCTTCTCCCCACCTGTGGTATTTCTACGTGTTTTCCGGCATGCTGTGATACCCTGTAACTTTCGTGGTTACCGACATCGAACCCTCCACCTGGGCCCCTTCATCCTGGCAGACGAAACGCGCGGCGCAGCAGCCGGCCTATGACAATCCGGCCGAGTTGGAATGCGTGCTGGCGGAGTTGTCGAAACTGCCGCCGCTGGTCACTTCCTATGAAGTGTTGCAGTTGAAGCGGCAGTGCGCCGAGGCACAGGAAGGCAAGCGATTCATCCTGCAAGGGGGCGATTGCGCCGAATCGTTTTCCGATTGCCATGGGCCGACGATCGCATCGAAATTGAAAGTTCTGCTCCAGATGAGCCTGGTGCTGGTGCAAGGCAGCAAGCGCCCCGTCACACGGGTAGCGCGCATTGCCGGGCAATACGCGAAGCCGCGATCGGAGGATATGGAGACGCGCAACGGCGTTTCGCTGCCCTCCTATCGTGGCGACCTCATCAACAGGCCGGCATTTACGGCCGCGGACCGCAGGCCCGATCCGCAATTGCTGTTGCAAGCGCACGCGCGGGCGGCGATGACGTTGAATTTTCTGCGCTCGCTTTCGCAGCGCGGTTTCGCCGATCTGCATCATCCGGAGTATTGGGATCTGTCCTTCGCCGAGCATTCCCCGCTGGAGGCGGAGTATCACCGCATGGCCGGGTCGATCAGCGAATCGGTCCGGTTCATGGAGAACATTTTGGGGATTCACGCATCGGAAATCGAGCGCGTGGATCTGTTCACGGCGCACGAGGGGCTGCATCTGCATTATGAACAGGCGCAGACGCGGCGCGTGCCGCGGCGCGAAGGCTGGTTCAACCTGTCGACGCACTTCCCGTGGATCGGGCTGCGCACCAACCAACCCGACGGAGCGCACGTGGAGTTCTTCCGCGGGATTGTGAATCCGATCGGTGTGAAGATCGGGCATACGACCAGTACGGAGCAGATCCAGCAGTTGCTGGAGATACTGAATCCGGCGAATGAGCCGGGGCGGTTGACGTTCATTCATCGGTGCGGGGCGGGCCGCGTGGCCAAGGAGTTGCCGCGCATGATCCGGGCCGTACGCGAAACCGGGCGCGGCGTGGTGTGGGTGTGCGATCCGATGCATGGCAACACCTTCCTTACGGCCGATGGCATCAAGACGCGCAACTTCGACGGCATTCTCTCCGAGGTGGAGCAGGCGTTCGATATACACGCCGCCGAAGGATCGAAACTCGGCGGAGTGCATATTGAGCTGACGGGCGAGAACGTGACGGAGTGCACGGGCGGCTCGCGCGGGTTGACCGAAGAGGATCTGAAACGGGATTACCGTTCGGAAGTGGATCCGCGGCTCAACTCGGAGCAGGCGCTGGAAATCGCCATGCTGATGGCGCGTAAAATGGCGCGCATGTAGCGGCTTCGCCGATACTAAGAATCGTGCCTGTTCCCTTGCGCGCGCTGCTGGCGATTGCCGCCGTGTACCTGCTGTATTTCCACGGCATGACGGCGGTGGGACTGCACGGCCCCGATGAGCCCCGCTATGCGTGGATCGGGCGGGCGATGGCGGAATCGGGGGATTGGGTGACGCCTCGGCTTTGGGGCGAGCCGTGGTTTGAAAAGCCGGCGCTGTTGTACTGGCTGATCGCCGCGGGTTTTCGCGCGGGCCTTGGAGACGATGCCGCGCCCCGGTTTCCGCTGGCGGTGTTGAGCGTGGGGTTTCTGTTTGTGTACTTCCGCCTGTTGCGCGAGGAATTTTCCGCGCAGGCAGCGGGATTCGCGACGGCGATTCTGGGAACATGCGCGGCATGGCTGGCCTATTCGCGCACGGCGGTGACGGATGTTCCTTTGAGCGTGAGCTTCGCGCTGGCGATGCTGCTGACGATGGAGTGGCAGCGGACGGGGAATCGGCGGCGGCTGAAGTGGGCGGGCGCGGCGATGGGCTTCGCGATTCTGGCGAAGGGACTGGTGCCCGTTGTCTTGGCCGCACCGCTGATCTGGTTTGGACGCAAGCGCCTGCCGGATCTATGGCGCTTCGCGGCGGCGGCGCTGGCGGTGGCTGCGCCCTGGTACGCGCTGTGCACCGCCGCAAACGGGATGGTTTTTCTGGAGGACTTCATCCTCAAGCATCATTTGTCGCGCTTCGCGACATCGGAGTTGCAGCATGTGCAGCCGTTCTGGTTCTATCTGCCCGTGCTGCTGGGGGCGATTTTCCCGTGGACTCCGCTGGTGGCCTTGTTGCGCGCGCCGCGCGTCGAAGCTGAGCGATTTCTGTGGGCGTGGGTATTGTTCGGGTTCGTGTTTTTTTCCGCGGCGCAGAACAAGTTGCCCGGGTATCTGTTGCCGCTGCTGCCGGCGCTGGCGGCGCTGCTGGGCGATGCACTGGCGTCGCGGGAACGCGGCGTGCGTTGGGCGCTGGTGGCGGCGGGAGCGCTGGTGGCGTTCACTCCGGCGATCTTGCCGGCGTTGCCGGAGGCGATCTCCACAGGTTCGGGAAACGCGCTGCCGAAGGTAGTGTGGTGGCACGGAGCATTGCCCGCGGGAGTCGCGGCGCTGGTGCTGTATCTTCTGGAGGCGCGGCATGGACGGACGCTGGCGACAGCCGTGGTGGCACTGATTGTGTCGGCGATGGCGTGGCGCGTGGTGCAGGATGCGTTTCCGGCTATTGACGCCGAGGTGTCGGCCCGCGGGGCCTGGCGCGCGCATAAAAACAATACCGGCAGAATTTGTTTGGAAGAACCGCGGCGGGCGTTTCAATACGGAATGAATTACTACTTCCGGCAGGCGGTGCCGGATTGCGGGACGGACGCGCGCCCGGTGCGTATCCAACGGTAGAGGCATTGGCTTACGATAGTGTGGATGATTTCACGGCGTTCCTTTCTGGCGATGCCGGTGGCGGCGCTGGCGCAGCAAACGGAGACGGCCGCGCTCGGCACACGGCTGGAGTTGATGGCGGACCGTTTTCTCATGGAGCGGTTGAGCGGCGGCGCCGTGCAGCGGCTGCACCATCCGGTTCGCGAAAACATCGCGCTGGAACATGACGCGCCATGGGAAGGCAGCGGCACCGGTTACCACACGATTTTCCAGGACGGCCGCATCTACCGCATGTACTACAAGGCTTGGCACCTGGACACGTACGGAAGGGCGCCGCGTCCGGTGCGCATCGCCTATGCCGAAAGCACCGACGGCGTGCATTGGACGAAGCCGAATCTGGGGCTGGTGGCTTTCAACGGATCGAAGCACAACAACATTCTGTTCGACGAGGTGAACGGCGAACCGTGCCATGATTTTTCGCCGTTCCTCGACCCCACGGGCAAGGTGCGGTATCGCGGCATCGGATTCGGGCGCAAGCCGCGCGGGCTGTATGCCTTTCATTCGAACGATGGTATTGCATGGGAGTTGAGTGCGAAGGAGCCGGTGATCACAGAAGGCGCCTTCGACACGCAGAACATCGCGTTCTGGGATGCGGGCATCGGCAAGTACCGTGTGTATCTGCGCGATTTTCGCGAAGGAAAGCGCGGCATCAAGACCGCCGTATCGGAGGATTTCCTGCATTGGACGAAGCCCGAATGGCTGGAATTTCCGGGCGCTCCGGATGAGCAGTTGTACACGAACCAGGTGCGGCCTTACTACCGCGCGCCGCATCTATTGATCGGTTTCCGGCGCGCTATACGGACCGCGGATGGGCGCCCGCGACAGCGCAGTTGCCGGAGGCGGAATATCGCCGCCAGCGTTCGCAAACGAACCCGCGCTACGGCAGCGCGGTGACCGATGCGCTGTTCATGACCAGCCGCGACGGGCGCACGTTCCATCGCTGGAACGAGGCGTTTCTGCGCCCCGGACTGCGCACGCGCGACAACTGGACATACGGCGATAACTACCTCGCCTGGCACGTGGTGGAAACCGAGGCCCGGCATGCCGATCAACCACGCGAGCTTTCGTTGTATGCGACGGAAAGCTACTTCACCGGAAGGAGCAGCCGGCTGCGGCGTTATTCGCTGCGGCTGGACGGGTTCGCATCGGTGTTCGCGCCGCTCGACGGGGGCGAGTTGCTGACCAAACCGTTTACCTACTCTGGAACAAAGTTACTGCTGAATGTTTCGACGGCGGGCGGCGGTAGCGTGCGAGTGGAAATGCAGGATGCGGCGGGGAGTCCGTTGCCGGGGCTTTCGATGGCGGATTCGCACGTACTGTTCGGCGACGCCATCGAGTATGAGGCGATGTGGAAGGGGCTGCCCAGCCTTGCGCCGCATGCCGGCAAGCCGGTGCGGCTGCGAGTCGAACTGAAAGACGCCGATCTGTTCGCATTGCGGTTCGCTTAATCGGCGGGTATGCGCTTGCGCCACCAGGAGGCGAGGGCGGAACCCGAGATATTCATCCAGGGACCGAAGATGGCCGGGGCGAGTGCGGCGTCGCTGCTGCGGAGCACGTTCATGGCGAGGCCGCTGGCCATGCCGCCGTTCTGCAACCCGACTTCGATGGCCACCGTGCGCGAGTCGGTTTCGTTCAAGCCCATTCCACGGGCGCCCCAATAGCCCAGCAAATAGCCGGTGGTGTTGTGCAGCATGGCGGCGAGAATCAGCGCCAGGCCTACTTCCAGCAGCTTGTCGCGCGAGGACGCCGTGATGATGGCGATGATGAAGCAGATGCCGCCCATGGAAACCACGGGCATCAGATCGTCGATCCATTTGGCGCGGCCGTGGAGCAGCTTGTTGGCGATGAGACCGGCGACCACGGGGACGATGATCATGTTGAAGATGGAGATCATCATGTCCGTGAACGGAATGGGCACATATTGCCCGGCCAGCAGTTTCATGGCCAGCGGCGTCATGACGGGAGCCGCCATGGTGGAACAGGCTGTCATGGTGACGGAGAGCGCCACGTTGCCCCTGGCGAGGTAGGTGATGACGTTCGACGCCACACCGCCCGGGGACGATCCGATGAGAATTACGCCCGCCGCCACAGGGCCTTCGAATCCGAACAGGGTGGCGATGGCGAAGCCGGCCAGCGGCATGACGGTGAATTGCAGAGTGAAGCCGGCGATAACGGCTCGCGGCATGCGCACGGCGCGGGCGAAATCGGCGACACTCAATCCCACGCCCATGCCGAACATGATGATCTGAATCAGCGGCGTGATGAGTCCGTTGAGTTTGTATCCGCCCCAGGAAGTGAACGCCGCCGGATAGAACATACTGGCGGCGACAAAAGTGAATACAAATAGCGTGAAGGAAAAGCCGCTCAGCGCCGCGGACCGGCGCACCAGCAATGCCGCGACGGCAAGCACGGCGATGACGATGGGACCGAGGATGGAGGGAGGCACAAGTCCGGATTGTATCAAGAGGCGCGGGGCGGAGTCCGCTCTTCGCGGACCAGCGCGAGCACGGCGGCGGTGGCCAGCAGCGGGACAAGGCTGGCGGCGATCAACACCGGAGTGAACGAATAGCGGTCGGCGACGAGGCCGGTGAGGTACGTAGCGCCGATGGTGCCGATGCCCGCTCCGGTGCCGCTGAGTCCGCTCACCGTGGCCACGCTGCCGGTGGGGTACACGTCGGCGGGCAGAATCAGGACGATGGTGGAGAAAGCCGCATAGGCCATGGTGGAGAATGCAAAGCAGAACACCAGGGCGGGCAATGACGGCAGAAACGCCGCGCCGCACAGGGTGGCCATGCCGAGTCCGCTCAAGGTGGCGATGCAGCGGCGCGAACGCATCACCGGCCATCCTCGGCGGATGAGGTAGCTGGACAATCCCCCGCCGGCGAAGTTGCCGATGTCCGCCGCGAGAAACGGCGCCCAGAAGGCGATGAGGCTCTGTTCGGGATGGAAGCCGCGCGACACCAAGTAAATGGCGAACCAATCGGTGACGAAGAACCAGACGGGATCGGTGAGCGATTTGGAAATCACGATGCCCCAGGTCTGGCGCATGCGCAGCAACTCGCGCAGCGCCATCGGCGGAGCGCTGCCGCTCTCCACCGCCGCGTCCTGGCGGATGTGGCGCAGTTCTTCCGGAGCGAGGCGCGGGTGAAGTTCGGGAGGATGGTACGTCCAGCGGAACGCGACAACCCAGAGCAAGCCCAACGACCCGGTGAGGACAAAGACGGGCCGCCAGTCACCGAACCAGCGATAGGCTGCGAACACGATGAACGGCGCTACTGCACCACCGATGGCCGAACCGCTGTCGAACAATGCCACGGCCCATCCGCTCTCCTTGCGCGGAAACCACTCGGAGACGGCTTTCGTTGCGCCGGGCCAGTTGGCGGATTCGCCCGCGCCGAGCAAGAATCGAAATGCGCAGAAGCTCTTCAGTCCGGTAGCCAGCGAGGTGAGCATGGCGGCGAAGGAATAGAACAGCACGGCCAACGACAGTCCGTTGCGAATGCCGGTGCGGTCGAGCATGCGCCCGCACACCGATTGGCCCACGGCATAGGCCACGCGAAACGAAATAATGAGGAGGGCAAAATCGCTGTTGGTCCAGGCGAACTCGTGCTTGATGTGCGGCGCCAGCACGCTCAGCGTCTGGCGGTCGATGTAGTTGATCACCGTGGAGAGGAACAGCAGCGCGGCGATCCACCAGCGCAGATAGGGGATGGCCGGCTTCACAATAGGAATATCGGAACACAAGGGTTCCGCCGAACACAACATGCTGCCACTCTTCTTCGCAATGCTCCACGCGCAGGCGCAATGGATTGAGAACGCCGCCGACGGCACGGTGAGTCTCACCTCCGCCGGCGCCGCGCACCTGGCGGAATTGCCGCTGCGCTGCCTGCATCAGGAATATCCCAACAAAACGGGACACACGATTGAATCCGGCCGCGACGCGGTGCTTACGCCCAAGCAACTGCATCCGTCGTTTTATGGATGCTTCGACTGGCATTCGAGCGTACACGGGCATTGGATGCTGGTGCGGCTGCTCAAGACCTTTCCATCGCTGCCGCAGCGCGAGCAGATCCGGCGCAGCCTGGAGGAGAACCTGGCGGCCGACAAGCTGAAGGCGGAGGCGGCATACTTCCGGCAGTACAAACTGGCACGCACCTACGAACGGACATATGGATGGGCGTGGCTGCTGAAGCTGGATGAGGAGTTGATGACGTTCGACGATGCCCAGGCGCGGCGCTGGCATGCGAACCTACAGCCGTTGACGGAGGTAGTGGTGCAGTTGTGGTCCGCGTTCCTGCCGAAGCAGACCTACCCCAATCGAACCGGGGTGCATCCGAATACGGCCTTTGGACTGGTGTTCGCGCTCGACTGGGCGCGGGCGAAAGGCGACAAAACATTCGAGGCTCTCATTGTTCAGAGGGCGAAAGACTATTACCTGGAGAACGTGGCAGCCCCGGCCATCCTCGAACCCGACGGCACGGATTTCTTGTCGCCGAGCCTCGAGGTGTGCGATCTGATGCGCCGCGTGCTGCGGCCGGGCGAGTTCGCGCCGTGGCTGTCGCGCTACATGACGCCGGAGGGATTGAAGAACGTGACCACTCCACCCATCGTCAGCGACCGCACCGATTACGCGATCGTGCACCTGGACGGGCTGTTTCTGAGCCGCGCCTGGTGCTTGCGGGGGATCGCCAAAGCACTGCCCGCAGGGGATGCACGGCGTGCGGGGCTCGCCCGCGCGGCAGGCGAGTTGATCCATACGGCGCTGCCGCATGTGGCGACGGGAGAATACGGCGGCGAGCACTGGCTGGCGTCGTTCGCGGTATACGCGCTGAGCCAATAGCCTATTCGATCCCGCTATCGAGGAAGGGCGCGGCGATCTTCATCAGCATGTCGCCGAGATCGGGAAACTGCGCCGCCAGCACGGCCAGCAGCGGGAGTCCGAAGCGCGCCACCGTCTTCCAATAGAACTGCAATCCGCTCTTTCCTTCCGTACCGTAGAGTTCGGACAGAAACGGCGCGGCTTCGATACGCCCGAACAGGAACAGCGTCCCCGCGCCGATCATCAAGAAGAAGAAACTGATGTAGTTGATGAAGGTGCGGCTGGGTTCGAAGGGATAGCTCTCGATGGCGAACAGGCCCAGCAGAATGCCGCCCATGAGGAAGAACACCTGGCACTGCGCCATCTGGACGATGGTCTGCGCCGCCTGCGCAAAGGTGAGCACCTCGGCATCGGCGCCGGATTTGGGAGGGCCGGAAGTGGCGGCATTGCGGTAGTGGAAGCGCCACACGCCCCAGATGCCCATTTCCGCGACAGCCTTCATGTGCTCGCCGTAATCGCGCGCGCCGGCGTAGCGCATGAGGTTGCGGAGCACGAAGAAGAGGCAGATGAGGCGCAAGAAAGCGTAGGCCAGGAACGTCACCGAGACGCTGAACAGAATGAGAAACGTGGCGGTGTAGCGCGGATGCTCGATGGTGGATACCGAGGTCATGCGAAACAAGAACAAGGACAAGGCCGTCCAAGCAATGGCGAACCCGAACGCCCATGCGCAGCCGCCCGCAGTCCATTTTTCGATGCCCTGTTCGTGCCCGTTTTCGCTGCCCTTCACGGGGACGCTAAGCCAGTAGGCAATCCAGCGCGAGACAAGCTGGGCCGCGGCACCGAGGAAGATGAGCGACAGAAAGAGCACCAGCGGAAGCACCGGCGATACGCCACTGCCCAGATGGAAGGCGCGGTGCACGAAGAAGAACGCCGTCCGATAGGCACTTTCCCTTTGCCCGATGGCGGGCAGCAGCAGGGCGAACCAGAAAGCGGCGAACACGGCGAGCAACGACAACGCCAGCGGCATCGCCACGTCTTTCTTCACCACGCGAATGAGCACGGCGTAGAGAGTGACCAGCATGGCCACCGCACCAACCGCGTTGCCGATGCCCACGGCGAGCGAAGGGGCCAGCGGCGATTTCGCCCACAGCAGATAATGCCATTGCACCGACGCAAACAGGACATGCAGCGACAGCAGCACCCCTGTGCCGAGCACCGCCGGCAGATGCAACGCGGCATCGCCGGCGGCATGCATCCACAAGTGTTTCCAACTCTCCCGCGGCAACAGAAAATATGCCCACAGGCAGGTGAAGAGGATCAGGATGGATTCGAGCAGTATCCAGCCCGGATGCTGCGGCCCCAGGAAAGGCTGCAAGCTTCCCTCCGCCTTCACGGGCATGAGGGAGGATCGAGCCCCGTTTTCGGCGGGCAGCAGAGCCACCGGCCAGTTCGTGCCGCGGCTATATACGGTCAGCCACAGCGGCGGACGATCCGCGGTCGGGAGCGCCTTGTACTGCACCATCTTCTTCGGATCCAGTTGCGCCGTCATCGCATTGAAGATCCCGTGCGAGAACTGGCTGGAGAACTGCAACAGGCCCGAGACGCCTTCCCAGGTTTGCGCCTCCAATAGCAGCGGGTAGGTGGCCACGCTGAGGGCGCCGCGCATGGAAAGACTCCGTGTCGTGTTGCCATATAACACGTCGGAATCGAGCAGCACGAGTTGCGCGTCGTCGAAGCGCTGGCGCAGGAATCCACCGACGAACAGCACATCGCGCACATCGCTGGCGCCGATGGTGATGATGGCCGGACTCTGTTCGGCGATCTGGCCGCCGAGCCGGCGGAGGGCGATTTCCTTGGAGAACGCGCCGGCTTCTCCGGCCCAATTGGGAATGGTCTCGTAGCCGGACTGCTCTTCACTGAAGCGGACGGCCAGGCCGGTACGCCGTTCGCCGCTCTTGGGCGCCGCCTCCTGGAGTTCCGGATCCTTCTGGTAGGCGTTGCGGACTTGCGAAATCTCCATGGGGAACGTGTAGACAACGGCTTCGCTTGCCCGCAAGCCCCTGGCGTAATCGGTTCCCGCCTCGGTCACCACGGCCAGGGAATCATCCATGCCGCGATGCTCGACGAGAAACCGGCGCATCCGCCGTCCGGCTTCGGCATCGTTTTCAATGACAGCCGAAAACCGGATTTTCTCCCGCTCCAGCATGGACTGGAGATCCTTGTTGGTGGCCGTGCCGGTAACGATGGACACTTCCGGGAATGAAGAAATCGTCTCCTCGATGGTCTGGCGCAGGGAAAGCGCCGTGCCGCTGTAGCTGGGGCCGACCACGAGCAGCGGCCGGGGCTGCTTGCGCAGCAGTTTCGCGTAATCAAGAGCCTTGCGCAAAGCAGGTTGGTGGACGCCGCGCGTGGGCGTCTCGCCGGCGAGCAGTACCAGCAGCAGTTCGGTTTCACCGTCTTTCATGCGCCGGAACAGAAGGCTGCCGGGCTGCGTGTTGCGCGGCTCGAAGTGCTTGCGCGATTCTTCTTCCGGATCGCCGAACCAGGGAAACCAGTGGCGGTCGGGACTGTAGCCGCATCCCTCGGCGGCGCGGCGCAGGCTTTCCACCGATTGACTGGCGTAGTGCGCCAGAGTGATGGTGTCGGGGTCGGGAATAGTGGCGATCACGGTGGAGACATCGCGCACGCCTTTGGCATCCAGGCGTTTTTTCCAGGCCGCGTCGTTCCAGAATCCCTTCGTATCGGGACAGGTTCCGCCGTCCAGCATGAGGTAGGCGGACAGCGGCAACAACGCGGGGCAGTTGGCGCCGATGGAGTTGTCCTTTTCTTCGAGGGCGTCCGGCTTGGCCGGCGCGGGCCGGGTGGTTGCGGCCGGGGCTTTGCCGACCGATCCCATCTGCAAGCCGAAGTAACCGAACAGGGCCGCAAACAACATCAGGAAGATGCCGCGGAAGGCAGCCAACGGGTTCGCGCGATCCGGTGCGTCCGCCATGATTCCGCATGTATAGTGCGGGCTATTGCAGGATCGTTACACCATTGCCCGATTTGGCATTCTGCTTCATCGCCCGCGCCCCCTCCTTGACGATGCTCATGAGCACCTTCAGATCCACGTCTTCGAGTTTCCGGAAGCGGATGCAGCTTTTGCCGATGCTCGCCTTCGGGAGTTCGCTCTTGCGCCGTTCGGCGCAGTATTGCCCGTCCACGGAAGCGCAGACGTAGACCGAGATGTAGTTCTTTTGGCTGGCCAGGGCGATGATCGGCCAGTCGCCTTCGCGTCCGCTCGCGTATTTATAGTGATATGTTCCGTAGCCGATCATGCCCGCCTGCATGGATGGCTTCAAGGAGGGGACCGTTTTCAGGATCAGGCCGTGCAGCTTGGCAATGGCGGAGCGCCGCGGTTCGTCGATTTGCGCAATGTAGTCCTCCGGAGTGGCGGCCTGGGTTGGTTTGATCATGCTCCGTACAAGCTACCACGGCAGTCCGGCGGATGCATCCCGGTACAATGAGAGATCGCGATGGAGAAAGCCAAGCCGAAGTTTTATGTCGTGTGGAAGGGCCGTGAACCGGGAGTGTATGCCAGTTGGGATGCGGCCTCGCAACAGGTGTCGGGATATCCCGGGGCCGAGTTCAAGAGCTTCGCCTCGCGGGAGGAAGCGGAAACGGCGTTTCGCGGCGCTTACTCGGCGTACAAAGGCAAGGACACCAAAACCGTGAAACGGCCGCTCGAGGAGTTGGAGCGCATGGGTGTGGACCTCGACAGCATTGTTGTGGATGCGGCCTGTAGCGGGGTTCCCGGACCGATGGAATACCGGGG
Organism: uncultured Candidatus Solibacter sp.; assembly: GCA_964402295.1. Classification (GTDB taxonomy): domain Bacteria; phylum Acidobacteriota; class Terriglobia; order Bryobacterales; family Bryobacteraceae; genus CADEFT01. The sequence goes on from CAYOBO010000039.1 coordinate 16,057, forward strand.
CGTTTTTCTGCGCGACGGCAAGCAGCTATTCCACCAGGGCCCCTTTCCCGATGGCACGAACAACGTGGGCGAGTTCCTCGCCATCGTGCATGCACTGGCGCTGCTCGACCGGCAGGGCGATCGGCGCACACCCGTGTATTCGGATTCGCGCAACGGGATCGAGTGGGTGCGCCAGAAGCGGTGCGGAACCAAACTGGAGCGAACGCCAGCCAATGAGCCGATCTTCGATCGGATCGCGCGTGCCGAGCGCTGGTTGCGGGAACATCGTTGGGAGAATCCGGTGCGGAAATGGGAGACAGAGGAGTGGGGAGAGATTCCGGCGGATTTTGGGCGGAAGTGAGGGTTTTCTCGGGTACGTTTGCTCGACAAAAGTTTACGCATCGCAAAAATGGAACCTTGCTAAAGAAGGCGATAGCGCCCTCCGATGGGAGTAATGGGGACACTTCACGCGGGGTGATCCACTGGCGAGGAAGGAGCGAGAATGCGCGTACTCAAGGTGCGTCCGACGGGGGTCGAACGATTCTTCGGCGAGGACGACATAATCGTGAGCAAGACGGACTCACGGGGAATCATCACTTATGCAAACGACATATTCCAGCAGGTTTCCGGTTATACGGAAGAGGAGTTATTGGGGCAGCCGCACAATCTGATCCGGCATCCGGATATGCCGCAATGCGTGTTCCGGCTGCTGTGGGAGACGATCGCGGCGGGCAAGGAGATCTTTGCTTATGTCGTGAATCAATCGAAGAATGGCGACCATTATTGGGTGTTGGCGCATGTCACGCCGACGTTCGACGAGAGGGGGCGCATCATCGGATATCATTCCAACCGGCGGGTGCCGGGGCGGAGCGCGGTTGCGGCCGTGCAGCCGCTGTATGCGGCGCTGCTGGCGGAAGAGCGCAAGGCGAGGGATCCGGAGACGGGTATTCGTGCGGCAACGGCGCTGTTGCAGGCGCAATTGGCGCAGGCAGGCGTCGACTACGAGCAATTTGTGTTTTCGCTGGCGCAGGAGGAAGTGGCATGCCGGTAGAGACGGAACAGGCGGAACTGGAGTTATACCGCCAGTGGATGGACAAGATCGCCACAGTTTGCGAAAGCATCGCGCAGGGGGATCTGGAGGCGCGGCTCATTGGGGCGCCTTCCGAACCGCGGCTGCATGCGACAGTAGTAGCCATCAACCGAATGCTGGACCAGACGGATGCGTTCGTCCGGGAGGCGCGGGTGTCGCTCGACTGCGCCAGCAAAGGCCGCTTCCACCGGCGCTTTCTGCTGCGCGGGATGAAGGGCTCGTTCCGCATCGGGGCGCAGATGATCAACCAGGCTACGGCGGAAATGGAGCGCCAGGCGCGCGCGCTCCAGCAGGCGGAGCGGGAACGGCTGGCAATGGCCGACAAATTGGAATCCAACGTACGCACAGTGGTGGAAAAGGTTTCGGAAATGGCCGTGCGCATCAGCCAGACGGCCCAATCGCTGGTGACTGCGGCGGAACGCACGACCCACGATGCCACCGAGGTTGCGCGGGCCAGCGCCCGCACCTCCAGCAGCGTTGCCAACGTCGCCGCCGCCACGGACCAGCTCGCCGTCGCCTTCGGCGAAATCGAGCAGCAGGCCAACGACTCGGCGAAGGTTGCCAATCAGGCGGTTGCCTCGGCATCGAAGGTGAACGAAGTGATCCAGCAGTTGGATGAGGCTTCGGGAAAGATCGGCGGCGTGGTGCGCATCATTTCGCAGATCGCGCGGCAAACCAATCTACTCGCCCTCAACGCCACCATTGAAGCGGCGCGCAGCGGCGAAGCGGGACGCGGATTCGCCGTCGTCGCCAGTGAGGTGAAGCATCTTGCGCAACAGACGGCGGCTGCGACCGAGGAGATTGAAAGCGAAGTCGGCTCCATCCAGTCCGCCGCCGGGCAGACCGCCAGTTCCATCTCGGGCATCAGCGGCACCATTCATTCGGTGGACGACATCGCCAAGATGATTGCCATGGCGGTGAACTCGCAACGGGAGGCCACCACGGAGATCAGCCGCAGCGTATCGGAGGCGGCGCAATCGACACAGAGTATTTCGCAAAGCATCGAGGGCGTGAGCATGGCGGCACAGCAAACGAGCGAAAGCGCCGTGACGCTACTCGAGCCGGCCGAGCAGTTGCGCTCGCTGGCAGGATCGTTGAGTCGTTCCATTGACGAGTTCCTCGCCACGATTCGCGCCCATCCAGGCGGAGCATAAGCAGATCCTCGGACTTGATCCCGTTCGACCGCTGCGGTATGAATGAACGGTATGACCGCAGCCGCCGCACCGGAACCGGTTCGCTTCACACGCCCCATCGCCGGGGCGTATAACCAGATTCTGACTCCTGAGGCCGTGCGCTTCGTGGCGGAACTTGCGCACCGATTCGAGACGCGCCGCAAGGAACTGCTGGCGCGGCGCCAGGAGCGCTGGCAGGAACTGCGGCAGGGCGCACTGCCCGATTTTCTCCCATCCACGCGAGAGGTCCGGGAAGCGAGATGGACAGTGGCGCCTATCCCACAAGCCTTGCTCGACCGCCGCGTGGAGATCACCGGACCGGTCGACCGCAAGATGATCATCAACGCCCTCAACAGCGGCGCTTCGATATTCATGGCCGACTTTGAAGATTCGAACTCGCCCACGTGGGATAACAATCTACAAGGGCAGATCAACCTTCACGACGCTGTGCGCGGCGACATCAGCTACACCAGTCCGGAAGGCAAGGGCTACCGGCTGAACGAAACGACGGCGGTGCTCCTTGTCCGCCCGCGCGGCTGGCACCTCGTCGAAAAGCACATGTTGGTGGGCGGAGAGCCGGTTTCCGGCTCGCTGTTCGATTTCGGCCTCTATTTCTTCCACAATGCCAAGGCGAGTCTGGAACGGGGGTGGGGACCGTTCTTCTATCTGCCGAAACTGGAAAGCCATCTCGAAGCCCGGCTTTGGAACGACGTGTTCTGCTTCGCCCAGGATTACATCGGCATGCCGCGGGGGACGATCCGCGCCACCGTGCTCATCGAAACGATTCTCGCCGCATTTGAGATGGACGAGATTCTGTACGAACTGCGCGACCACTCGGCCGGCCTGAACTGCGGCCGCTGGGACTACATCTTCAGCTACATCAAGAAATTGGGCCACCGCGCCGACAAAGTGCTCCCCGACCGCGCGCAAGTGACCATGGACAAGGCTTTCCTGAAGGCATATGTCGATCTGCTCATTCACACTTGCCACAAGCGCGAGGTGCACGCCATGGGCGGGATGGCGGCGCAGATCCCCATCAAGAACGATCCGGCGGCGAATGCGGCTGCGCTCGAAAAAGTGCGCGCCGACAAATTGCGCGAGGTGAACGCCGGACATGACGGCACATGGGTAGCGCATCCCGGACTCGTGCCGATCGCCAAGGAGGTCTTCGACGCCGGCATGCCCACACCGAATCAGATTCACGTGAAGCGCGAGGATGTCCACGTCACCGCGGAGGATCTGCTGCGGCCGCATAGCGGCGATATCACCGAAGAGGGTCTGCGGATCAATGTCGATGTGGGCATCCAGTACCTGGAGGCGTGGCTCAACGGCAACGGCTGTGTCCCGATCTACAACCTGATGGAAGATGCGGCCACCGCGGAGATATCGCGGTCGCAGGTGTGGCAATGGCTGAAGCATGGCGTGAAACTGAAGGATGGCCGGGCCGTGACAGCCGCCATGGTGCGTACGGTCATCAATCAGGAACTGGCGCAAAAGCCCGGTACGCCGATGAAGCGCGTAGCCGCCGAGATTTTCGCCGACATGATGACCCGCGGCGACTTCGTCGAGTTCCTCACCATTCCCGCCTACGAGCGCATCGATTGAAACTGCTGCCTGCCGAAGCCGCCCTCTGCTTCATGATCGGCGGCGCACTGGTCGGCTACGTGGAGTTCCTGCGCCCGGGCACGGTCATCGCGGGCGTGGGCGGGATGGTGCTGCTGATGCTCGGCGTGGCGCGCGTGAGCGCGCTGCCCTGGAATCCGGTGGGTGCTCTGTTGCTTGCCGGCGGCATGGCCGCGCTGCTGGTCTGGCGCGGATCCTGGTGGGGGATTCCCCTTCTTTTGCTGGGCGCCAGATATCTCATCGGGCCCGAGGAACTCCGTGTGCGCTGGCCCGTGGCCGCCGGCCTCACCATCCCTTTCGGACTACTCACTGCGTATCTGCTCTCCATCGCCGAGCGGGCCCGCCTCAACAAGTCGATTTTGTAAGCTGCCTGTCACTCACCGTTCACTACCCTTCGGATATACTAAAGCGAAAGGGTTAGTTCTGGGGATTACTCCTGTTGTTGGGGCAATTCCTACACTTACTGTCAAAACTGGAAAGTTTCAAAGGGGTTCTATGTCGAAAACACCTATGTCCCGTTTTGCGGGCTGGCTATTTGTGTGCCTGCTCGCGACCATCTCGCTTTACAGCCAATCCGACACATCGCAAATTGTCGGCTACGTGCGCGACGCCTCCGGCGGCAGCGTCCCGAATGCCAAAGTTACGGCGACGAATGAAGCCACCGGTATCGAGCGCCAGGCAACCACCAGCGCCGATGGCTACTACATTCTCACCAACCTTCCCCCCGGCTACTACACCGTAACGGCGGAAATGGCCGGATTCAAGAAATACGTCAAGAAATCGAACAAGCTCGACGCCGCGATTCCACTGTCGATGGAAGTGGTGCTCGAAGTCGGCGCCGTCACCGAATCGGTGGAAGTGTCCGCCTCGGTCGCCGTTGTACAGGCCGACTCGGCCACAGTCGGCCGCACCATTGAATCGCAGCAGATTGCCAATATGGCGTTGAACGGGCGCAACCCGCTGCTGCTGGCGCAGTTGAAGCCGGGCGTTCGGTCCGGTTCGATGAACCGCTTCACGTTCGGGCTCGACTCGGCCGGACTCGCCATTAACGGCGCGCGGACGCAGGACTTCCTGATTACCTTTGACGGCGCGGTCGGCATCCGCACGCGCTCCAACGGCACTTCGGTCGGCACGGCCGACGTGGAAACGGTCCAGGAGGTGCAGATTCTCACTTCCAATTACAACGCCGAGTATGGCCGTTCCGCCGGCGGACAGGTGCGCATGGTGACGAAGTCCGGCGGCCGGGATTTCCATTTGTCGCTCTACGACTACTTGCGCAACCGCTCGCTTGACGCCAATAGCTGGGCGCGCAACCTCCAGGGCCAGAATAAGCCGCAGAATACGTTCAACCAGTTCGGCTTCGTGCTGAGCGGGCCGGTCTATGTGCCGGGCAAATGGAACACGGAGCGGAACAAGCTGTTCTTCCTGTTCTCGCAGGAGTATATCCGCTATCGCCGCGAAGTGACCTCGCAAGGCGTGGTTCCGACGCTCGCCATGCGCAGCGGCAATTTCAGCGAATTGCTTTCCGCAAATCCGCTGTTCACCGGCACGCGCACCGTGCTCGATCCCACCAATCGCCAGCCCTTCGCCAACAACATCATTCCGGCATCGCGCCTGAGCACAAACGGACTGGGCTTGCTGAAGGCATACCCGGAGCCGATCCCCGGCTTTCAGAACGGCCGCAACAATTGGTTCGCCGCCCGTCCGCAGCCGCAGAATCAGCGCAAGGACACGCTCTCGGTGGACTTCCTGCCCACCAACAATCAGACGGTCCGGCTGCGCTGGATGAACTACGAATACAACGAACTTCAGGGCTTCCGGGGCACCTTTGACCGCGCCGTGCAGGATTGGTCGCGCCCGAACGACACGGCTTCCGTGAACCACATCTGGACCATCAGCCCGACAATGATCAACGAGTTCTCCATCTCGGCTTCGGTGGACCGCGTCTACATTGGTGTGGAAACGCAACGTGGCGTGCACCGCCGCAGCGCCTACGGGATCAACTATCCGTACATCTTCCCCGAGCGCAAGGAAATCTTCGACAAGATCCCCACCATCTCCATTAACCAATTCAACGATGTGGATGGCGGTCCGTACCCGGCGCAGTCGGCCGGCCCGATCTACGTTATCTCGAACAACCTCACCAAGATCATGGGCAGCCACACGCTCAAGTTCGGCGCCGTCTTTGAGCGCGCTGGACAGAACGACTTCGATCAGATCAACGTGAGCGGAGTTCCCGGCGGCACGAACAACCAGAACGGACGGTTCATCTTCTCCGACAACCGCGCCGGCGCCGCGACTTCAGGCCTGGCCATCGCCAACGCGGCGCTGGGCCTGTTCGATAGCTACGCCGAAATCGGCCCCCGCTCCTATACGCCCTATCGCGGCCATATGTTCGAAGGGTTCATCCAGGATTCCTGGAAGGCGACCTCGAAGCTGCGTCTGGAACTCGGTCTGCGGTACACCCTCATGCAGCCTTACTATTACAGCCTTTGGCGCAACATGGCCGTCTTCGACGCCAGCCGATACGATCCGGCCAAGGCCGTCGTAATGGATCCCCGCACCGGGAACGTGCTCAGCGGCGACCGCTACAACGGCGTCATCATCCCCGGCACCGGGTGGCCCAAAGCCGCCATCGGCCGCGTCGCCATCGCCAGCGATCCCTCGTTCAACCGTTTATTCTCGGGCGGCAGCAAGACCTTCGGCCAGTGGCAGAAGAAGAACTTCGCGCCCCGCATCGGTCTGGCCTACGCCTTCAACAGCAAGAACGTGCTGCGCGCCGGAGTGGGAACCTTCTACCAGCGTCCGGGCGTTGCCGACAACGTGTTTCTTGGCGGGCAGGCGCCGTTCCAACCCTTTGTCTCCGTTGCCACGGGCAGCGTGGATAACCCGGGCGGAACACAGGGCGTCGGCTTCCCCTTTTACTACATGACCCAGGATCCGGTGTACAAGATTCCGCGTTCGCACCAGTGGAACGTCACCTTCGAGCGCGAGTTGCCCTTCGACACCATCCTCACCACGGGCTACATCGGCCGGGTGGGCACACACCTGGAGCGCGTCCGCAACTTGAACCAGTTGCAGCCGGGCACCATCCAGGCCAACCCCGGCATCAACGTCAACGCCCTGCGTCCCTACAAGGGCTTCGCACAGATCGACGCCAATGAGAACGCCGCGCGGTCGGAATACAACTCCTTCCAGTTGGAAGCCAACCGCCGCTTCTCCAAGGGGCTGTTGCTCGGCTTTGCCTACACCTTCTCGAAGAGCGTGGACAACGGCTCACAGCGGCGCAACATCCTCTACAACGCCTTTGACGACCGCAATTTCTGGGGTCCATCGGAGTTCGACACGCGGCACATCGTGATGTTCAACTACGTCTACGAACTGCCGCTATTCCGCGGTTCGCAAGGCATCAAGAAGACGATGCTGGGAGGATGGCAGATCTCCGGAAACACGCAGTGGCAGACGGGAACGCCGTTCACCGTGCAGACTGGCGACGATTTCGCGGGAACGGGTACCGGCGGCCAGCCCTGGCAGCTCACCAGCGAAATCTCCTACCCGCGCCAGTTTGCTGCGGGCGGGGCACGGGATGCCGCGCAGTACTTCACGGTCACGGCGGTGCGTCCGACACCCGGCACCTTCGCCAACCAGACGCGCAACATGTTCTACTCGACTTCGTTTCAGAACTGGAACCTGTCGACGTTCAAGAACTTCGCCTTCCGCGAGCGGCACAACATTCAGTTCCGCGCCGAGTTTTTCAACCTGCCGAACCACCCGAACTGGAACGGACCGGACTCCAATCCGACGTCGGCCACCTTCGGCAAGGTGACGGGCAAGAACTCGGAGCGCAACATTCAGTTGGCGCTGCGCTATTCTTTCTAGGCAACGCGTAACCGATTGCGATGCAAGCCCGCCCCGACAAAGGGCGGGCTTGTTTTATCTGTCTGGCTCGCCCACCACTTCACGGAGCGCACACAAGGCGGCGACGCATTCGGTGGAGGCACGGGTGAATGCGCTGTGCAGACTCACCAGATCCAATGCCTTGCCCGGCGGCAGCGTCGGCGCCAAACGCACGGCTTGCGCCGCCACGGTGTGGAATCGCTTGTGCTTTTCGACCACAGCGGCGTATTCGGGCAAGTCGCGATACATCAGCCCGTTGCCATACAGCCATGCGCCGAACTCGCATTCCGTGTCCCGCTCCACGAACTCCGCATCCATCTCTTCGTGTCCTTCAAGGAAACGCAGAAACCGCTTGCGCCACTCCACGTGGGTGATGATCACCTGTCCGATTTCCATGTTGGCTCTGTATACCTTATCGGCTCAGAGCAAGAAATTTTTCTCACAATCCTGTCGAGCAGCCATCACCGCACAGCGGCAGTAAGGGCAAGCGCCGCTTTCCATCCCCCCACACGCTGGATCCCCGGCACGAAGAACCGCCGCTCGAACGCTTCGTCCGATCCATCGAAGTCCGCCGCATCGGCGCGCAGCCGCAACGCCCCGCCATCGGCCGCCGCCGCGAACACGGCCCACACCGCTGCCTCTCCGATGCCGACAATCTCCACCGGTTCCCGATACAGCCCGCGCAACCACGCCACCGCCGTGAGAATGTCCTGCACACGGTTCTGCGCATCGGTGCGATGGAACGTGTAAAAGTGATTCGCCTTCGTGTCCCGGGAGCCCTTCGCCTCGCCCGTACCCCATGCGTCGATCCACAGTACGGGACGCCCGGCCGCGGACTCCGTCTGCCGCGCCGCTTCGGCCCCATCCGGATGGACCGCCAAAACCGGCGCTCCCACCCCATCCCGAAATATTCCGCGCACCAGATCCCAACGCCCCGCGCGCGATAGCTTCACTTGGTCGCCGACGCGGTGGGAAAGCACCTGCGCCGGGATCTCCACGCTGAGCGCGTAGCGCAGCGCTTCCCGATCCGGCGTATCCGCCGCCGTGGTTTTCTTCCACGCCTCGAAGACCTGCTCGTAGCTCGCCGCCCCCGGCGGCAGTTCCCGCCCGTGCCAGACCAGCATGTCTTCCGCCTTCTCCACCGTGAAGGGCTGTTCGGCCACCGGGCCTGCATCGCGATGCAAGACGTGTTTGCTGAAGAAGGCATACATCGCCTCGCGGCTGCGCTGGTGGTAGTTGTGCGGGGAATCGAACTGCACTACCTCGACGCGCGACACCGCGTCATAGAGCGAATAGATCTGCCGGATCACCGGGAACTCGATGAGCGGCACGTTCTTTGTCCAGTCGCCGGTGGCCGAAACGAGCAGCATGGGACGGGGCGCCATGAGCGCGCCAATTTCCACGTTCGTCGTATCGTGCCGCAGACCCGGCGCATTCTCGCACGGCGATCCGCCCTGCATGCTCGCGCTGATCATGTTCACCGGCACATCGACGCCGATGCGTTCATCGATGGCCGCCAGAATGAAGGTCTGCGTCCCCCCGCCCGAGGCTCCCGTCATCGCCAACCGCCCGGCATCCACATCCGGCAGCGAAGCCAGGAAATCGGCCGCCCGCAGCGAATTCCAGGTCTGGAGCGCAAAGGGGTGAAAGCTCCACAGATGCTCGCGGCCGCTGCCGAAGGCGTGCGGCGTTTGTTTGGTGTCGTTGTAGCCCACCATATCGTAGGCAAATACCACGTAGCCCTGCCGCGCCAGATTGATGGCCCGGCCCGGAACCGAGGCCAGGTCCGTGTGCTCCAGCCGTCCGTTCTTCCAATGCCCGTGCGGCGTCAACACGCCGGGAAACTTTCCCTGTTTCCCGCGCGGCCGGTACAGATTGCCGCCCAGATAATAGCCGGGCAGCGTTTCCACGTATACTTTCTCGATGGAATACCCGTCGCGCTCCAACTTCTCGAATACTGTCGCCTGCACGGCCTCGCGCCGCGGCATCGGCAGCAAACCCGCCGCCGCCTGCACTTGCTTGCGCAAATGCGCGCGCCGCTGCTCCCATTCCGGCTTCGTACGCGCGTTCGGCATGGCAAAGGAATACCGGGTTCCCTCGACCGCGTCCCAACGGGCATCCTTCGACGGCACTTCCGCCATCGCCGAGACGGCAAGCAACAGGCAAAGCGGTTTCATACGCGTCCTTTGTCGTAGGCGCTAAAGGTGGCTCCTTCGGCGGCCAGTTTTTCCAGTAGCGGAGCCGGCTTCCAGAACGGGTGCCCGAAGCGGTCTCCAAATTCGCGAATCTTCGCACAAACCTTGTCCAAGCCTGTCAGATCGGCGTACTTCATCGGGCCGCCGCGCCAAGCCGGAAACCCGTAGCCGTTCAGGTACACGATGTCGATGTCCACGCTGCGCAGCGCGAAGCCCTCCTCCAGCAACTGCGCTCCTTCGTTCACCAGCGCATAGACGCAACGCTCCACAATCTCTTCCTCGCTCGCCTCGCGGCGCTCGATGCCGGCCTTTGCCGCGTACTCGGCGGCCATCGCCATTACCGCTGCGTGGGGCGAAGCCTTGCGATCGGCGTCGTAAACAAAGAAGCCCTTTCCTGTTTTTTGCCCGTAGTGCCCCTGCTCGCACAGTAGCGAGTCCAACTCGGCGTAGCGCACACCGGGCGTTTCCAGATGCTTGTACTCCTTGCGGATGCGCCAGCCCACATCGAGTCCGGCCAGATCCTGCACCGCCAGCGGACCCATCGCCATGCCGTAACGATAGAGCGCCCCATCGACGCGCTCCGGCGTATTGCCCTCTTCCACCAGGAAGATCGATTCCCGGCAATAGGGCGCGAACATGCGGTTGCCGACGAATCCGCGGCAATTGCCCACCAGCACGCCCACCTTGCGCAGTTTCTTGGCCAGATCCATCGACGTCGCGATCACCGTGTTGCCGGTGGCCTTGCCGCGCACGATTTCGAGCAGCCGCATCACGTTCGCCGGGCTGAAGAAATGATGCCCGATCACCCATTCCGGCCGCTTCGTCGCCGCGGCAATGGCGTCGATGTCGAGCGTCGAAGTATTCGACGCCAGGATCGCATCGGCTTTGGCAATCCCATCGATCTCGGCGAAAACCTGCTTCTTCAACTCCATGTTCTCGAAGACGGCCTCGACGACGATATCCGCCTGCTCGAAGCCATCCCAGGACAACTGCGGCGTTATCAGCGCCAGCCGCTGGTTGGCGTAGTCTTGCGTGAACCGGCCGCGTTTCACCGAGTTCTCATAGTTGCGCCGGATTGTGGCCATGCCGCGGTCGAGCGCTTCCTGCGTAGTGTCCTTCAGCCGCACGGGAATGCCTGCGTTGGCATAGACCATGGCGATGCCGCCGCCCATCGTGCCCGCACCGACGATCGCCGCCTGCCGCACCGGCAGCACCGGCACATCCTTGCCAATTCCGGGAATTTTCGAGACCGTGCGCTCGCCGAAGAAGGCGTGGATGAGCGCCTTCGATTGATCGCCCGCCAGGCACGCCGCAAACAGCTCCGCTTCCTTGCGGCACCCTTCCTGAAACGGGAGCCTCCAGGCCGCATCCACGGCGTCGATGGCCGCATGCGGCGCGGTCTGCCCGCGCAGCCTCTTATGCGCCGCATCGTGCGCCGCCGCGATGGCTGCTTCGTTCGCGGCCGCATCCGCCAGCCGGTCGGTGCGCTCACTCGTTTTCGGAGGTTTCTTATCGGCGACGCTCCGTGCAAAGGCAATCGCTCCGGCCAGCAAATCGCCGTCGACGATCTCATCCACGATACCCGCATCCCTCGCCTGGGCTGCGCCGATGGGATCGCCGAAGGCGCACATCGTCACTGCCGTAGCTACTCCGGCCAACCGCGGCAGCCGCTGCGTTCCCTCGCCGCCGGGAATGATTCCGAGCTTCACTTCCGGCTGTCCCACCTGCGCCGCGCTCACGGCGACGCGATAGTGGCACGCCATCGCCACTTCCAATCCGCCGCCGAGAGCGGTGCCGTGAATCGCCGCCACCACGGGCTTGGCGCTTCCTTCCAGTTCGCCCAGCAGCTTCAGGATCGCCCCGAGCCCGCCCGCCTGCCCGGCGTGGATCTTCTCAAACTCGCGGATATCGGCGCCGGCGATGAACGTGCGCCCACCGCCGATGAGGACGATGGCACGCACGGACGGGTCGGCGTTGGCTGCCCGCAGGCCTTCTCCGATACCTTCCGGAACGCCCGGACTCAGCGCGTTCACCGGTGGATTCTCCACCGTCAGCACAGCAACATGTTGTTCGACTTGATAATTGACGAGGTTCGGCATTTGACCCTTCGATGATACCGGAATCGGCCCCATCCGGACTGTTATCCTGTCTGGTGCATGGATGTGATGGAACAGGCTGCCGCACTCGCCGCCGAAGGCAAAGTGGGCAGCGCAATCGACCTACTGGAGCAATCCGTGGCGATGGGCGAAGAGAGCGCCGAACTCTGCCTTTACATCGCCAAGCTTTGCCATTCGATCAATGAACTGCGCGCCTTCGCCAACTGGTGTCATGAGGCCATCCGCATCGATCCCAATCACGCCGAGCCCCATTTCCTGCTCGGCCGCGAACTGCACCGCACGCGCCGCTGGAGCGAGGCAGAAGAGACGCTGGCGCTCGCCCTCAGCATGCCCACGCTCGCTGCCGCCGACCGGGCCGAAGCCGAGCGCCTGCACGCCGAAGCCGTCGCCGAGCATGCCCGCCACCGCGCCGCCAATCCGGGCTACTCGAACCTATGATCCCCGTCAAAGGCGTCTTTGAAACGCATCTTACCGTCGTCAATCTGGAGCGCGCCATGCGCTTTTACGGCGAAACCCTCGGCCTGGAATTGGCCATCCTCATCGAGGCTCGCCGCGTCGCATTCTACTGGCTCGGTGGCCGCGGCAAGACAATGCTCGGCATCTGGGAAACGGGAACCGCGCCGCAGCGGATGAGCCTGCACACCGCCTTTGACGTATCGCTCGCGGATCTCCTGGAAGCCCCGGCCCGCTTGCGCTCCGCCGGCATCACGCCGCTCGATATCGCCGGCAATCCCACCGAAGAACCCGTCGTTCTCGCCTGGATGCCGGCCGCATCTGTCTACTTCCACGATCCCGACGGCAATCAGCTCGAATATATCGCCATGCTCGACGAGCAACCGCAACCCGAACGCGGTGTCGTCGCCTGGAGCCAGTGGCGCTAATCGGCTATAACCCAGGCACCGTATTGCGAATCTTCACTTCGCGCACCAGGTATCCAGCCAACTGGCTGCCGAGAAAGTCGACTTCCGCGATTGCGCCCTGCGTCACGCCCGGACGCTCTGCCTGGTCGAACACCAGGTTCCCCAGCGAATAGAAGATGACCCCATCCTTGTACCGCTCGGCCGGCTGAAAGACGTGCGGATGGTGCCCGGCCACCACCGCCGCACCCGCATCGATGGCCGCCCTCGCAAATCGCACCTGTTGCGCATTCGGCCGCTTCCCATACTCCACGCCGGCATGCATGGACACGATCACTACATCGCACTTCGGCCGCAACGCGGCCACATCCGCCGCCATCGCCGGCACATGCATCATCGCCACCCGCGCATCGTCGTTCAGGTGATTCCCATTGCGCTGGTCGAAGGTATAGGCAAGAAATCCAAAACGCACCCCTTTGCGTTCCAGCACAGCGCCCTCGTGCCTATCGGAAACATTCGCCACCGTGCCGACCGCCGCGATCCCGTGCCTGGCCAGATGTTCCAGGGTGAAGGCAATCCCCGCCGGACCCGCGTCGCGCGAATGATTATTCGCCGTCGAAACAACGTCCACGCCCGCCGCCAGCAGCCCATCCACCATCGAAGGATGGGCGCGAAACACCATCCGGTTCTCGAAGTACGGGCCCGTCTGGGCAAACGGCGACTCCAGGTTGGCGAACGCCAAGTCCGCTTCTCGAAATACCGCGGCGATCTTTTGAAAGGGCCACACCGGATCCTTGTGCTGCTGCGCTGTCATCCACACATGGCGCGCCAGCATGATATCCCCACCCAGCACCACACGCACCGGCCGCTTTGCCTCGGATTGGGCGAACGCCGCCAGAGCGAGCGCGGCTCCGGCCACCCAGCGCATCATAGGCTCGTGAGCGCGGCGGCCGCTGTATCGACAAACCAAGTCACGTGCCGCCCATGGTGCGAAATCAACTGCGCCGGATAGAGCATCGGATCGTAGGGAGCCTCCATCACGTTGCGAAGCGCCTCCGCTTTGTCTTGCCCGGCAGTCAGCATCACCACGTGCTTGGCGTTCAACAATACGCCCGGCAACAGCGTCACGCGCCATTTTCCCAATTTTTCCACATGCACCGCCGCGGCGATGCTGTCACGGTTCTGAATCAGCGGCTCACCCGGAAACAGGCTCGCCACATGGGCATCCGCGCCCATCCCCAAATGGACGACATCGAAGTGCGGCAATTCGCCTTCGCTCAATCCGAATACTTCTTCCACTTCCTGCGCGTAGTTCTCCGCCGCCACATCCGGACGCAACTCCCCGTGAATCCGGTGGATATTGCGCAACGGCACATGCGCGGGCTTGAGAAAATGCTCCTCGGCAAGCAAAAAATTGCTCTCGGGGTGATCCGGCGGCACATGCCTCTCATCCACCCAGAAGATGTGTACCTGCCGCCAGTCGAAATCGCTTTCCGCCAAATGGCGAAAGAGCAGCTTCGGCGTCGACCCGCCGGAGATCGCCAGTTTCGCCAAGCCGTGCCCGGATACCGCCTCCTCCAGGCGGGGCAGAATATTGCGGCAACAGGCTTCCGCGGCCTTCTCCGCCGATGCATACGTGTGCCAGTGCATGCTCACGGTTATCCTCCTGCAAGGGCAATCGCCCCAGGCAACACGGCTTCAAACGTCGCATCGCGCCCCTGTATGGCGAGTTCCTCGCGAACCAATTCCCAATCGGACGATACGTTGAAGGGGAGATTGCAGGCAATCCCTTCTCCGCGGAACTGTAGCAGGGCGCCCTCATGCGTGAACGATAGCCGCACGCCTGCCCCATCCAGTTCCACACACTCGACCGCCCGATCGGCCGCTCCGGTGGTGAACTCCACGCCCGCGTGCATACCGATGCCGCGCACCAGCCATGAGGCGAGATAATACGCTTCCGGCCCCGGCTTCCCCGCGCCATGGCGAACGCGCACATGCCGCACCCTTGGCAACGCCCGCAGCGTCTCCGGCTCATCGAACGCCGCGGCAATCGCTTCGCGCCACGGCGTGACAGCCGTCCATGCCAGATCGTCGATCACGTGCCCGCGCTCCCGCTGCCGCGCGATCCGTTCCATCGCGTCCACGGCTCGCGGAGCGCGGCGCGAATCCGCCACCACCTTGCCCGCCAGCCGCAGCAGCGGATCGAAACCTGCGAGCGTGAACAGATGCATGCTCCGGCATACCAGCACCACCGGCAAATCCGGGGCAATCAATCCCAGCACAATGCGCGGCAACTCGACCAACCCGCCTTCGCTTGCCTTCAGTTCCACCTGCTCGCAACAGATCTGCTGCCTGCGTCCGAAGGGCTTCCAGCACAGTGCGGTCACACGCGATTCCAACTCCTTGTCCACGCCGTCGCGAATGCGCAGCACCACAGCCCGGCTGGGATGTGCGTGCATCACTTCCATCACCATCTCGCCGAGTACGCCCGCTTCCTCTTCTTCATCGGCGGCAATGAGCAGCGTCATCGCGCACGCACGCAAGGTGCCGCTGTCGTCGGATTTGCCGTGGCCCGTCCACAGTTCCGCCAGATCTTTTAGAATCCGCTCGGGTGTCACCGCGGCGCTCATTACGGAATCCTCCACGTGTGGCCGCGCCGCGCCAGCATGTCGTCGCTCGATTGCGGACCCCATGTCCCCGCCTCGTAATTCGGCAAATCGAATTTCGTATTGGCCCACTGGTCCAGAATGGGCTGCACCACTTGCCAGCTCGCCTCCACCATGTCCTGCCGCGTGTATAGTGTCGCATCGCCGGTAATTGCATCGAGCAGCAGCGTCTCATACGCCGTCGGCGTCCGCACGCCGAAACTGGATCCGTAGTTGAAATCCATCGATACGGGGCGTAGCCGCATCCCGCCTCCGGGATTCTTCGACAGGAACCGTAGCGAGATCCCCTCCTCCGGCTGAATGCGGATAATGAGCAGATTCGGCCGCGGGCCAACGTGATTGTCACGCGTGAAGATGCTGAGTGGCGCGGCATTGAAATGAATGGCGATGTCGGTCACGCGCTTCGGCATGCGCTTGCCGGTGCGGATATAGAACGGCACGCCCGCCCAGCGCCAGTTATCGACGAAGAACGTCACCGCCGCGTAGGTATCCGTCTGTGCTTCGGGATCGACGCCCGGCTCCTGCCGGAAGCCCGGCAAATCCTGCCCTCCCACTCGTCCCGGACCGTATTGCCCTTTCACGGCGTGCGTGCAGAGTTCTTCTTCCTTCAACGGCCGGATGGAGCGCAGCAACTTCGCCCGCTCGTCGCGCACGGCGTTCGGTTCAAATATGGCCGACGGCTCCATGGCGATGGTAGCCATCACCTGAAGCAGATGGTTCTGAATCATGTCGCGCAGAGCGCCCGATCCCTGATAGTACGCCCCGCGACCCTCGACTCCAATCGACTCCGCCGCCGTGATCTGCACATGATTCACATAGCGCCGGTTCCATAGCGGCTCAAAGATCCCGTTAGCGAAACGAAACGCCAGCACGTTCTGCACGGTTTCCTTACCCAGGTAATGATCGATGCGGTAGATCTCCTGTTCCGGGAAAACCTGCTGCAATTTCCGGTTCAACTGCCGCGCGCTGTCCAGGTCGTAACCGAAGGGCTTCTCCACCACCACGCGCCGCCATCCTTTGCCGCGAGCCAGCCCAGCCGCGTCCAGACCCTGCACCACGGGTTCATAATGACTCGGCTGGGTGGAGAGATAGAACAGAATATTTCCGCCGGTTTGCCCTTCATGCCGTGCCAGCCGCTCCGCCAGCGTCTGGTAGAAATCCGCATCTTGCAAATCGCCGGGAATATAATGCAAAGCTCTGGCGAACTCTTCCCACAACGCCTCATCGAAGGGACTCTCTTCGAGAAACTGCATCACCGCCGATTTCATCCGCCCGCGGTAATCCTCGTCCGTCATCGGCGTGCGCGAATTGCCGTAGATTACGTATCCCGCCGGCAACCGCCGTTCATAAGCGAGCCGGTACAAGGCGGGCAACAGCTTCCGCTTCGTCAAATCGCCGTTCGCGCCGAAGATTACCACCGCGCAAGGAGGCGCCCTCCGCTCAAAGCGCAGTGGATCGTGAAAGGGATTGGCCTCCACCATGGAATCAACATAGCATGCGCCCCGCGCGTGGACGGTAGAATGGAAGGACGACGATGGCATCGCAACCCAAGCACCGGTTGACCGCCGCTGAGTACATGGAGATCGAGAGCAAGGCCGAGTACAAGAGCGAGTTCTTCTACGGCGAGATGTACTCGATGGCCGGTGGTTCGATCAACCACTCCGCCATTGGCGGTAATCTCTACCACACCTTGCGTATTCTGTTGCGCGGAACCGGCTGCATGCCCTACAACTCCGACACCCGCATTGCTGTGAATATGCAGGAACACTACGCCTACCCGGATGTCTCCATCGTCTGCGGCAAGATAGAAAAGACGGCTGGAGCAAACGAATCGATTGCCAACCCCGTGGCGATATTCGAAGTCCTATCCCCCGCCACGGAACGCCACGACCGCGGAGCGAAATTCCGCAGCTACCAGACCATGCCAAGTCTCCGTGAATACTTCCTGGTTTCGCAGGACAAGCCCCTGGTCGAACGCTTTGAACGCGCCCCCGGCGGGAAATGGACTCTCTCCTACCACGAAGGTCTTGACGCCGCCGTGCCACTCGCCGCCGGCTCCTGTGAACTCCCGCTGCGCGACATTTACGACTCCATCGTCTTCGAGTAACTGACATGCGCTACATCTTTCTCGCCCTCGGCCTGATCGCCGCCCTCCCCGCCACGGCCCAGCAATCGAAAATGCCCAAAGGCTACCGCGCCTTGTTCAACGGCAAGAATCTCGATGGCTGGGAATCGCGCGGCGACGGCAAGTGGACCGTGCTTGCCGACGGCACCCTCACCGGACAGCGCACCTGGGATCGCCTCTTCCTCTCCCCTGGAAAGACTCCGTTCAAAGACGACAAATCCTACCGCGACTGGCTCAACAACCAGGCTTGGCTGTACACGAAGGCCGAATTCGGCGACTTCGACCTCCACGTCGAATTCTGGACCAAGACCGAAGGCAACAGCGGCATCTCCATCCGCGACACCTCACGCGCCGAATATGGCATCTCCAAGCCTGCCGACTTCAACCGCACCCCATCCAAGATCGGCTACGAAATCCAGATCAACAATCAGTACCCCGATCCCACACCTACCGGCAGCATCTACACCTTCACCAAAGCTCCGAAAGAAGCCATGAAGGAAGACGACTGGAACACCTTCGACATCGAAGCGCGCAACGGCATGATCCGCGTCAAGCTCAACGGCAAGCTGGTCTCCGACATCAAGGCCGACCCCAAGCGCCCCACGCGCGGCCCCATAGGCCTGCAACTCCACGATCAGTTCAGCATCGTGCAATTCCGCAATATCTGGATCAAAGAGTAACTACTGCTGCTCCGCCAGCCTCTTCTTCAAGTACTCCTCGTATTCCTTCTTCAACTCCGGCACCGTCGGCGAAGGATACAGGTCGCTCGATTTATATTTCCCCGTCATGAACTTTGCCTTCGTCCATTCGTCGTGGATCTTCGTCGTGATTGCCTTCTTCACCACCGGCTCCACCAGATGGGGTGGAATGAAGTACACCCCCTCGCGGTCGCCGAATACCACGTCCCCAGGCATCACCGTCGCATCGCCAATCCGCACCGGAACATTCACCGCCGTCAGCATTACATTCGTCAGGAAAGACGGATGCACATCGCGGAAGTAGGCCTGCATCGGGAGTTCGAAAATCCCTTCCAAATCTCGAATCGCCCCATCCACCACCATGCCGGTCTTGGTCTTCGCATACACCGCCGCGGCCAAGTTATCTCCCACAAACGTGCCGCCTTCCACCTTGCCGAATAAATCCACCACGATCACATCGCCCGGTTGCAGCATATCGATGACACGCTGATTTGCATTGCGCGCCAACCCCTTCTGCTTCGCCTGACCTTCCGACACATCTCCGACATCCGGCCGGGCCGGCATAAATTGCGCTGTCACCGCGCGCCCCACCAGCTTCGTCCCCGGATGCAGAATCCGGAAACCGCCTTCCCACTGGTTCGGATACCCCGCGCCCGGCAGCACACCGAAAATATCTTCCGCCGCCAGCGCCTTCACCTTTTCGAGCAACGAATCGGGCACCTTCGGCCGTCCATCGGCGAACCGTTCGTACGGGTTTTTCGCCGTATACTGCACCAACTGTTCGCGTGTGAATTGGAACACCTGGGCCGAGGCGCCGGAAGCGAATGCAAGAAAAATCGCGAGAAAAGGGACCATGGGGTGCAATCTATCACGAATGCACCCCGGAAGCGAAAGAGTCTACTTGTCGGTCAACGCCGCCACGCCGGGCAGCACATCGCCGGCGAGAAACTCCAGCGAAGCGCCGCCGCCCGTGGAGATGTGCGAAATCTTGCTCGACACACCGGCGGCCTTGATCGCCTTTTCCGAATCGCCGCCGCCGACAACGCTCAGCACGCCGCTGTCGGCGACAGCCTTCGCCACAGCCACCGTACCCTTGTCGAACGGGGGCTTTTCAAACACACCCATCGGCCCATTCCAGATGATGCTCTTCGCGCCGGCGATGACGCCCTGGTACAACTCCACCGTCTTTGCGCCGATGTCCAGGCCCATCATCCCGTCGGGAATCGTTTCCACGGTCTGATTCTCCGCGCCTTCCTTCAACTCCGCAGCCACCACGTGATCCACCGGCAGCAGCAGCTTGTCTCCGGCATCGGCCATCAACTTCTTGGCCAAGTCAAGCTTGTCATCTTCCACCAGCGACTTGCCCGTCGGCTCGCCCTTGGCCTTCAGGAATGTGTAGGCCATCGCGCCACCGATCAGAATCCGGTCCACGAACTTCATCAGGTTCTCGATCACCTGAATCTTGTCCGACACTTTCGCTCCGCCCAGAATCGCCACGCACGGCCGAGGCGGATCGGTAGTCACCTTTCCCAGGTACTCCAGTTCCCGATCCATCAGCAAGCCCGCCGCCGCCTGCGGCATGAATTTGATCATGCCTTCCGTCGACGCATGGGCACGGTGCGCCGAACCGAATGCGTCGTTCACATACACGTCGGCCAGCTTGGCGAGTTGCTGCGCGAATTCGGGGTGATTCTTCTCCTCCCCGATGTGGAACCGCAGATTCTCGAGCAGCAGCACTTCGCCCGGCGCCGGACGCATCGCTTCGACTTCGGGGCCCACGCAATCCGGGGCCATCTTCACGGGCCGTCCCAACAACTCGGCCAGTTTTGCAGCCACCGGCTTCAAACTCTCATCCGGGTTCACCTTGCCCTTCGGCCGCCCGAGGTGCGAGGCAAGAATCAGTCCCGCGCCTTGCTCCAGCGCGTACTGAATGGTGGGTAGGGATGCGCGAATGCGCTTATCCGAAGTTATGACAATTTCCCCCTGCTCATTCTTCGCCAGAGGGACGTTGAAGTCTACACGAATGAAGACAACTTTGTCTTTGAGTGCCAAATCACGGATGGACAATTTCATAGCTTGTTAAAACTCTGATTTTAGCAACTCGTAGAAGATGCGAATTCCTTTGCGGAACTCGGCCACGGGAATCCGCTCCTCGTCGCTGTGCATCGTCGCCACCGTTGCCGCATCCAGCACCATCGGCGTGAATCCGTATGCCGTCACGCCCTTCTTGCGCAGCTTCACCGAATCGGTCCCGAAGGGAATCAGGATCGGAGTGACCACCGCCTCGGGATGAAATTTCAGAATCGCCGCCCGCACCGCGCTGAACAACGGCGATTCCATGGGGCTGATCCCCGGATCGTTCGGATTGGTAATCCGCTCGATCGTGACGCGCGGATCGTTCACCCGCGCCTTCATCTCGCTCACAAACTCCTCTGCGTTGACCCCCGGCAGCAGGCGGCAATCGAGCGTGGCCTCCGACGATGACGGAATCACGTTCACCTTCACCGGCGATCCTACTCCCGCCGTCAGCGTCGTCAGCGAAATCGTGTTCTTCTGAATCGCGCTCGTGAATTTGTTCCGCGCAATCTCGCCGCGTAGATTCCGCCGCATCGCCTCCACGGCCTCGTTCGAACGCCCCCCTTCCGGCAATGCCAGGGCCTTGCCGATCGCATCCAGCAGAATCATATTCGCGTTCTCGGCAATCGGCTGCGAGCCGTGCGCCGCAATCCCCTTGGCGCGCATGCGCAGCCACAACACTTGCTTTTCGCCTACAGCCACGCCGAACACCAGCTTCCCCGGCGAAAACAGATCACGACTCCCGAATCCGCCTTCGTCCAGCACATACTCGGCTTCGATTTCCGGCCAGCGGTCGCGGATCATGGCTTCCACGCCATCCGGGCCGCTCGTCTCCTCATCCGGAGTGACCAGCATCACAATATCCCGCGCCGGCACAATACCCATCTGCTTCAGCGTCAGCATCGCGAACAAGTGGATGGCGCCCGTGCCCTTCATATCCATCGCCCCGCGGCCCCAGATATAACCGTCCTTGATAATCCCCCCAAACGGATCCACGCTCCATGCCTTCTCATCGACCGGCACGACATCGAAATGATGCAGCAACAACAGCGGCTTCTTCGTGCGGTCACGTCCCGGCAATCGCACAATCAGATTCGTCTTCCCTTCCGGAGTTGTCTGATACACCTTGGGAGCCAAACCGTTTTTCTCCAACTCAGCGCGAAACAGGGCAGCCGCTTCCCGCGTATCGGCCGGCGGATTGACGGAACGGATACGGATATATTTCTGCAGAAATTCCAGCGCGCGCGTCTCCACGGCGTTCCAATCCGGCTCCGCGCCCAGCAGCGCAGTCCCCAACAAGACCAGCCACGAATGTTTCATTTCTCCTGCTCCGGCACGTTCTGCAATGCCACGCGTAACCCCGCCATGCGGTAGGCCTCGAGCAGTGCGCCCGCCGCCGGACCGTACACGGGAGGCCCCACATGACAGCCATCCTCCAGTTCCACCAGCGCCCGGAAACGCTCCCGCAGCAAATCGGACCGGAACACGCCGCCAATGTAAGCCACCGCGACATCGTCGCCCGGCGCAAACAACCGCTGCCGTACGGCGGCCGTATACATCGCCAGTTGCCGTGCCGCCTGCTGCAACAACTCCCGCGCCACTGCATCGCCTTCCCGTGCCGCCTCATCCACAAGCTTGGAAAACGAGGCGATTCTTGGACGCGGATACTCATCGGTGTAGAAGCGGTGCAGTAAATCGTTCGCGCTCGCGGCCCCCGTGGCATCCAGTAAGCGGGCGCGCAGCGAAGTTTCCGGTCCCCAGCCTTCTTCCATCCGCAAGGCCGCCCGCAGAGCCTGCCGTGTCAAATCGTATCCGCCGCCTTCATCGCCGAACGCAAATCCCCATCCGCCCGCGCGCGCCGTCACGCCAGCCGCGTTGCGCCCAAAGCAGAACTGCCCGGTCCCCGCAATCGTGATAATTCCCGGCGCACCCGCCGTCGCGCCACTCAATGCGATCAGACCATCGTGCGTCACCAGCATCTCATCCGCGCGCAGCATCTCGGCCAACAGCGCCTCTTTATCCGTGGGCCCGCCGCTGAATCCTAAACACGCCGCGCGGTACCGCACCGCCGCCCCATCCAGCCCCGCCTCGGCCAGCGCCGCGCCCAGACAGGCATCCATCGCACTGAGAAACTTCTTCCGGCCATCGCCCGTCTTCACGTGATTGCAAGGCCCGCCGCGTCCATACCCGATCACGTGCCCGCGCTCGTCCCCCAACATCGCCGTGGTCGACGATTGCCCGCCATCCACACCAAGAAAATACATGCTCATTGTCGATTCGCTTCTATCCGGTAGAGCCGCGCTCCGCCGCGCTCCGCCAGCACCTGTATTCCCCACAGCCGTGGATTCGCCAGGTAATCCTCCGCCCCGGGATCCTCTGGCATCGCCACAATATAGTGGATCCCCCGCGCACGCAATTCCTCCATCGCCGCGCGCCGCAACCCGCGCATCTTCGCTGTATCCGATTCCACGGGCGTTTCCGAAAGCAAACGCCAGTGCCCTTTGTCTGTCTGTCCATACAATACGAAGCCGGCCTGATACTGATCTTTCGTCTGCTCCAGCACCACCGCGTCCACCGGCCGTTCGGCTCCCAAGTCCACCTCCAGGAAAAACCCCGGACGGATCGCCTGCCACGATCGCCACCGCGTCACCGGCGAATTATCGAACGCCAGCGGCGCGTCCGAAGGCTTCGGCCACGCCCGCACCCGCCAGTCCGGCTCGCGGCGCACTTCCTTGCCCATATGCATCACACGAAACTCGGAAACGCTGCATTGGTCCGTACCCGTCTTCGTCTGATACACCCGCAGCCGCCGCAGCGGAGTCTCCGGGAACCGGTATTCGGCCCGATGCGTCGGCGCCGCCTCATCAAACAGAGCTGCCCACAGAATCTCACCCAGCACATTGTTCGATGCGCTCTTGTACGCCGTCAGAATCTCCCGCCGCGTGTAGGCTTCGGCCAGCGTGCCGAAGGTGAATACCTTCCCTCCCGGCGGCACGAAATCCTCCACCATGCGCGCGACTACATAGCCCGGGAAGCGCTCCGTCAAGTATTTTTCCTCCGGCGTCAGCCGCAACGCCGCCGCAACCGGAATACGGTCCAGACGCCACGCATAGGGCGAGCAGTATTTCTTCAGCACATGCGGCCACGAAAGCACCGCGTGCAGCATCACCAGCATGGGCAGGACGTACCGTGTACGCACCACCGCCAAAGCCATCGCCAGCGAAACGAACGGCAGCGCCGGCAACAGAAACCGTGTCCCAATATTGTTGAAATACGGCAGCACAAACACAGACGCCGCCAGCATCAGCCAGCGCCCTTCCGCGAATCGCAACGATAGCAGCGCCAGCGGGGCAAGCAGAAACACCGGACCCAGCATCCCCGCAAACATCGCGCCATGCAGCGTCAGGTCCAGCGGAATCTCCGCCAGCGACTTCGGCTCCCCGTAATTGCGCATCCGCTGCACATACTCTTCCTCGAACGAAATATGCACATACTCGTTGGGAAACCACTTATTGAAAAACGGCGACAGCGGATTGTCCACAATGATCCAGTTCTTTAACATCCACGGCAGAACCATCACAGCGGCGCACGCCCCAAACACCGCGAGTGGACGCAGCCACGCCCGTTTTGTCCGCACGCATTTCCAGAACAACAACGCCGCCACAAATGGAATCGCCAGCCCCGCCGTATATTTCATTGCATAGCAGAATCCGCCCAACAGCCCCAGCGGAACCAGCAAAGCGTCTTCCCGCTCCGCCATCCAAATGCGCAGTAGACTATAGACGCCGAACAGCACCGCCGCCGCCGCCACATCATTGTAGGCCGTCGTCCCCGATACACCCACCACCGGCGCGCACAAAAACAGTAGGCCCCCTCCCACCCCCGCCTCGCCAAATCCAAATCGCCGCGCGTGCATCAGCATCAGAAACGGCATCGCCATTGTGAACGCGCAATGCACCATTGCCGCCGCCGAATGTCTCCCATAGACGAACGCGAACGCGTACAGCATTTCCGTCCCTTGCGACAAGTTCGCGTACATATCGTTTGTAATGCGCGTGAATCCGTGATCCCGTAGATACCGCGCCACGTAACCCAAATGGTAGGAACTGCCGTCTGGACTCATCTCCGGCGCCATCGCGTTGCTCCAATACAGCACCCCGTAAGCCACCATCACGACGCGCAGCAGCCACGTCCATCCACGGCCCAACCGCGGCAGAGATTCTCCCGCCGGCCGCCGGAACACGCCGCGCTTCCAGCCCCACAGCAACACCACCGCCGCCACCGCGCCGAACACGCCCTTGCGCGCCGTATGCGTGCTCATCATCGCGAACACAATCCAGTGCAGGCACGCTGCCCCGCACAGGAAACCCAGCAAATGCTCCTCTTCCCGGTACAGCTTCACGCGGTAGAAGGAAAACAGAATCCGCCCCAATGCATAGCTGCACGCCAGCGTCAGCCCGCAGCCCAGCAAGATGTAGAACGCTTGCGGCATCTATTGCCGGAATCCCATCCGGATCAGCAGGAAGCCCAGTTTCACTCCGTCGACCGGCGATTGGTAGTACTTGTCCACTTCCGCCGTCACCGTCATCGGACCATCCGTGCGCAACAACCCTTCCGCCACTTCCGTCTCATAGTGTTTCTCGCCCGGCTGGTCGTACCGCTGCCGCCCCACCACCTTCCCATCGATCGCGAATTGCATCGTCACCGGCCCGGTCTCTTTCAGCGTATCCTCCGCAATCACAAAATCCGCAATGAACTTCATCCGCGCCGTCTCGCTCAAGGCAAACCGCAGCACCGCTTTCTCATTCGCCCATCGCCAGGAGGCGCCCGGTTCCCGCGTGATTACCCCGCTCAAGATGTAGTTGTCCACGTGCGGCGAATCCATCGAGACGATAGCCCCCACCACCTTGGGCTCCGCATTCGGATCGAAGACGCGCTGCATCGGCAGCACGCTCCACTCCGGCTCGGACGAGCAGGCGCACAGCAGACACAGCAGGCTTGGCAGCAATCGGCGCACGAAATTGCGAGTATAGCGGATCGAACCTGGTACTTTCCTCTATGTCCACCCCGCGGGAAACACTAGACAGTACCTCCAGTCTGTAGCCTATAATGAACGGAAAAGCTCACTCCCCGAGAACTTTTGGACGATCAGTAGATCGAAGTCAGGTGTATTCTCATGTCTCTCGGAAGTGGGTTCTCCCGCCTCGCTCTCATACTATTCTGGACCTCGCTGCTCGGCGCTCAGCCGTGGCCATCGCTTCTCAAGCCGGCCGATCCCGCGCTTGCCCGCGCCGCGCGCCCTGCCCTGCCACCTCCCGGCTTAGCCGTCAGCCGCCAGCGCTTCGTCGAGGTCAACCGCGATGCGATCCTGGCTCCATCCGATCAGGCCCGCCGCATTCATCTCGATCTTTTCCCCGGCACGGCGTTCGACGTCGACGAATCCCGAGCCTGGTGGAGCAAGGACCAATCCACATTCCTGTGGACGGGCAAACTCGCCGGCGATATAAGGGGCGACGCGGTGGTCGCCATCACCGGCGATATCGTCTCCGCCAACATTGTCACCGCCACCGGCGATTTTTACTGGCTCCGCCAAGTCGATGGCGAACTGCACACGGTACAGCAGGTGGAACCCATCGCCGCGCCGGAAGAGGATGACGCGGTCCTCCCGCATGGCATCGAGGCATCCGTCCTCGCCGAAAAACATCGCACCCCCGAACGTCTCGCCACGGCGGAGCGCGGCGCCGCCGCTTCCATCGATGTGCTGGTCGTCTATACCCCCGCCGCACGCAACGCCGCCGGCGGAACCTCCGCCATTGTCAACAAGATCAATCTCGCCATTGCCGAGATGAACCAGAGCTTCGTCAACAGTGCCGTCTCCATCACCGTCCAACTCGCCGCCGCCGTCGAGGTCAGCTACACAGAGGGCGCTGACATCTCCGAGGATCTCGACAACCTCCGCGGAACCTCGGATGGCTTCATGGACAACGTGCACGCGCTCCGCGATCAATACGGCGCCGACCTTGTTGCCTTGCTCATTCAGCGCGCCTCCAGCGGCATCGTCGGTCAGGCCTTCGTCATGCAATCGGTCGGTTCCTACTTCGCCAGTTGGGCGTTCAGCGTCACCGAACAAGCCTACGCCACCGGCCCCAACTACACCCTCGCCCATGAACTCGGCCACAACCTCGGCTGCGCGCACGATCGCGCCAATTCGAGCACCGGCGGCGCCTATAGCTACTCCTATGGCTATCAGGGGCCCACGTTCCGCAGCATCATGGCCTACTCCTGCTCCGACCGCAGTTGCCCACGCATCAACTATTGGTCGAACCCCTCCGTCAACTACCTCGGCGTTCCCACCGGCATCGCCAGCAATCTCCCCAATTCCGCCGACAATGCCCAGAGCCTCAACAATACGGGATCCGTGGCCGCCGCCTTCCGTGCCGCCTCCTCAGGCTGCACCTATTCGCTGAATCCCACTAGCGCCACCACATCGGCCAGCGGAGTATCCGCGAGCTTTAACGTCACCACAAACTCCGGTTGCGCCTGGACTGCCACGTCCAACAACGCCTGGATCCTTATCACTGGAGGCGCCAACGGCACCGGCAGCGGCGCTGTCAGCTACTCTGTTCAACCCAACACCGGCGCCGCGCGCACCGGCACCATTACCGCAGCCGGGCTGACGTTCACCATTAATCAAAACGCCGGATCGTGTACCTACTCCCTCAATCCCACCAGCGCCAGTTTCGATTCCAGCAGCAGTACGGGATCGGTGACCGTCACCGCCGGCACAGGGTGCGCCTGGACGGCGTCCTCCAACAGTTCCTGGCTTCAGGTCACCGCGGGACTCAGCGGTTCCGGCAACGGCAGCGTAGCCTACACGGTCAGCGCGAATGCCGGCGCGGCGCGCAACGGATCTCTTACCATCGCCGGCCAGAATTTTCCGGTTTGGCAAAATGCCGCACCTGGCGCCACAATTACCATCACGTCGAATCCCGTGGGCTTGGGCATTCAGGTCGACGGCGTCACCATCGTTACACCGCAAACCTTTTCCTGGAGCCCGGGTTCTTCGCACACCGTGAGCGCCGCCACGCAAGGTACGGGCACGCGCTACAGCTTCCTTACATGGAGCGATGGCGGCGCGGCCTCGCACACCATTACGGCCCCGGCATCCGCCACGACCTACACTGCCACGTTCCAGACGCAATACCTACTCACCCGTACTCTCTCACCGGCCAACGGCGGCAGCACTTCCATCTCCCCGAGTTCGGCGGACGGTTACTATAACGCCGGCGCTGGAGTGTCCATCACTGCCACACCCGCGGCGGGCTTCGTCTTCTCCAACTGGAGCGGTGCCGCGTCCACCGCATCCAACCCCGTCAGTCTCACCATGGACGGGCAAAAAACAATCACTGCCAATTTTGTTTCGCAAACCGGGATCACCGTGACCTCGAATCCTTCCGGCCGTACCATCGTCGTCGATGGCGTCACCTACACCGCTCCCGCATTCTTCCAATGGACCTCCGGCAGCCTCCATCTCATCGAAGCCCCGTCGCCGCAAGAGGCGGCCGGCATCCAGTACACATTCTCCAGTTGGAGCGATGGCGGTTCGCCCGCGCACTCCATCACCGCAAGCCCCGCCATATCCACCTACACGGCCAACTTCAACGCCACATCCCTGTGCAGCTTCGCGCTCTCGCAAACCTCCGCTTCCGTGCTTGCCGCCGGCGATTTGCGCCAGATCCATCTCGCGACATCCTCGGCGTGCTCCTGGAGCGCTACCTCGAACGCCAACTGGATCAGCATCCTCAGCGGAGCATTCGGCGCCGGCAACGGCAGCATCCGCTTCAGCGTTGCCGAAAATACGGGCGCCGCGCGCACCGGCACGCTGACCATCGCCGGGCTAACCTTCACCGTCTCGCAATCCGCCGCTTCGTGCAGCTTTACTCTATCCGGCCCGCTCACCGCGCTGCCCGCATCGGCCACGAACTTCTCGGTCGCCATTTCCACGCAGCCGGCGTGCCAGTGGACCGTTTCCGCCTATCCTTCCTTCCTGTCGGCGACACCCGCCTCCGGATCCGGCTCCGGAACCATCAACGTCACTCTTGCCGCGAACTCCAACCCCGCCGCGCGCCTTGGCGTCGTCACCGTCGGCGGGCAGCACCTCCAGATCCTACAACAGGGCTCGCTCACCGCGCCGCTGTTCACGGACGTTCCCTCCAGCTACCTTTTCGTCGACTACATCAATCTGCTCAAACTGAACGGCATTACTCCCGGCTGCAACGCCACCGGCTATTGCCCCGAAGAGCCGATGCTGCGCACGGAAATGGCCGCATTCATCATTCGCGCCCTGTTCGGCGAAAGCTTCAGCTACACACCGACGCCGTACTTCACCGACGTCCCCGCGTCTCATCCCTATTTCAAATACATCCAGAAAATGCGCGATCAGGGAATCACCATCGGCTGCACGGAGACCACCTATTGCCCCGATGGCCAGGTCTCGCGCGGCCAGATGGCGGCCTTCCTCATCCGCGCCCGCCTGAGCGTGACGCAAGGCACGCCCTTTCCGCATGCGCCCGGCGCCTACTTTACCGATGTGCCGACCTCACACCTCTTCTTCCCCTTTGTCCAGAAGATGAAGGAAACCGGCATCACCAGCGGCTGCACGGCCACCAGTTTCTGCCCGGAAAATCTCGTCACCCGCGGCCAGATGTCCGTCTTCGTCAATCGCGCATTCCTTTACTGAGACAGCACAGCGCGGGTGTAGAATGAGAGCGATTCGAGACATCCATGCGCTTATCTCTATTTATAATTCCCGCGCTGTTTGCATACGCCCAGTCCATTCCCCAGGGCTTCCAGCCGCTATTCCACGGAGACACGCTCCAGGGCTGGCACATCAGCGAGGTCAATCACCACGGCAACACCAAAGCCTGGAAGATCCAGAACGGCGTCCTCACCGTAACCCAGAACCCGCCCGGCAATGGCGGTATCCTGCTTACCGATAAAACCTACAAAAACTTCGAAATCTCCCTCGAAGTCAATCCCGATTTTGGCTGCGACGGCGGCCTTTTCCTTCGCTCCACGGAAAAAGGCGAAGCCTATCAGGTCATGCTCGATTTCCTCGAGGGCGGCAACATCGGCGGCATCTACGGGGAGCGCCTCCCCGAGGCCAACAAGCCCGAAGCCGGCTCCGGCAAGAAGGTCGATCGCGAATGGCGGAAGTATTGGAAGCCGGATACCTGGAACCACATCCGCGCCCGCATCGAAGGGGATGCCCCGCATATCCAGGTCTGGCTGAATGGCACGCAAATCGTCGATTGGACCGCCGCCAGAAACTTCCTTCCCAACAACGCAACGTCCGGCATGATCGCCCTCCAAGCCCATCGTTCCGACCCCAAGGGCAAGAATCCCCGCTGGCGCCCCGAAGGCGGCTTCCACCGCTTCCGCAATGTCGCCATCAAGGAGTTGCCATGACCCGCCGTCAAGCCGCGGCCGCCATCACCGCGCTTTCCTACTCCCGCATCCACGGCGCCAACGACCGCATCGGCCTCGGCCTCATCGGAGCCGGAAATCGCGGACTCGGAGTCCTCGGCAGTTTCCAGAAGCATTCCGACGTCGATGTTCGTGCCGTCTGCGATGTCTACGGCGAACGCGTCGACCGCGCCCAACAGCGCGCCCCGCGGGCTCAGGGTTTCCGCGAGCACCAAAAGCTACTTGCCCTGAAGGAAATCGACGCCGTCCTCATCGCCACGCCCGATCACTGGCATAAAGGCACGGCCATCGATGCCCTCAACGCCGGCAAGGATGTTT
>CAYOBO010000040.1:0-4407 GCA_964402295.1 uncultured Candidatus Solibacter sp.
CTTGACGTAAGATAAAACACAGCCCACCACAACCTCTATCTACCACCACTCAACAACCCATGGACCTCACCCTCTCCCCCACACAAATCGCCTTCCGCGACGAACTCCGCGCCTGGCTCGCCGCCAACGCCCCATCGCCCATCGCCCGCACCGCCGGCGAACCCCTCCCCCAGCGCTTCGAAAAACTCCGCGCATGGCAGCGCCGGCTTCACGAGGCCGGATGGGCCGGTGTCGCCTGGCCCAAAGCCTACGGCGGCCGCGGCGCTTCCCTCCTCGAACAAGTCATCTTCCTCGAAGAAATGGCCCGCGCCCAAGCCCCGCCCATGGCCAACACTCTCGGCCTCGGACTCATCGGCCCCACCATCATCCACTTCGGCACCGAAGAGCAAAAACGCCGGTTCCTCCCCAAAATCCTCAGCGCCGAAGAGATCTGGTGCCAGGGCTTCTCCGAACCCAACGCCGGCTCCGACGTCGCCGCCATCCGCACCGAAGCCCGCCTCGACGGCGATCGTTTCGTCATCAACGGCCACAAGGTCTGGAACAGCTACGGCTGGGTCGCCGATTGGTGCGCCCTCGTCGTCCGCACCGATCCCTCCGCCGCCAAACACAAAGGCCTCACCTACATCCTCGTCGATATGAAATCCCCCGGCGTCGAAGTCCGCCCCATCCGCCAGATCTCCGGCGAAAGCGAATTCGCCGAACTCTTCTTCAAAGACGTCCGAGTCCCCGCCGCCAACGTCCTCGGCCAAATCAACGACGGCTGGAATGTCGCCCTCGGCACCCTCATGCACGAACGCGCCACCCTCGGCGCATCCATCACCATCCTCTACCGCCGTTCCTTCGACCGCCTCGTCGAACTCACCCGCCAGATCCGCCGCAACGGCCGCCCGCTCTGCGATGATCCCATCACCCGCCAAAAACTCGCCCAAGCCTACACCGAACTCGAAGTCTTCCGCCTCAACCAAATGCGCGCCGTCTCCCGCGTCACCGCAACCGGAGTCCCCGGTCCCGAAGGCTCCATCCTCAAGATCTTCTGGAGCGAGTTCAACCAGCGCTTCCAGCAAACCGCCCAGGAAATCCTTGGCCCCTACGGCATGCTCGAAGAAGGCTCGCCACACGCCATCGATGACGGCGCCTGGAGCTACGGCTTCCTCCGCGCCCGCGGCAACACCATCGAAGCCGGCACCAGCGAAATCCAACGCAACATCATCGGCCACTTCGTCCTCGGCCTCCCCAAGAGCTACTAACCATGCAATTCGAACTCTCCGAAACCCAGCAACTGCTGGCCAAGACCGCCCGCCAGTTCCTCGCCGCCGAGTGCCCCATCGCCGAAGTGCGCCGCATCATGGAAACCCCCACCGCGCACGACTCCGCACTCCACCGCAAAATGGCCGATCAAGGCTGGACCGGCATCGCCATCCCCGAAGCACAAGGCGGCATGGGACTCGGCATGATCGAACTCGCCGCCACCTTCGAACAACTCGGCCGCGCCCTCGTCCCCGGAGCCTTCTTCTCCACCGTCGCCCTCGCCGCCCCGCTCCTCCAAACCGCCGCTCAACTCGCGCCCCTCTGCGAAGGCACGCAAACCGCCACCGCCGCCCTCATCGAAGCCGACGCCGATTGGAACCCCGCCACCTGGCAACTCCCCGCCGTCAAGCACCATCTCACCGGCGCGAAGATGTTCGTCCCCGACGCCGCCCAGGCTTCCTTCCTGATTGCCGCCGCCCGCGATAACGGCAACCTCGGCATCTACCGCATCGAGCCTGATGCTCCGGGTCTCGAAATCATCCCCCTCAAATCCATCGACCTCACCCGCCGCCTCTACGAAGTCCGCTTCCATAACACTCCCACCGAGCCAATCCTTACCGGACCCGCCGCCGAACAAGCCATCGCCCGCGCACTCCAAATCGCCACCCTCGCCCTCACCGCCGAAATGGCCGGAGGCATGGCCCGCGTCCTCGAACTCGCCGTCGAATACGCCAAAGCCCGCAAGCAGTTCGACACCCCCATCGGAAAATTCCAGGCCGTCCAGCACATGTGCGCCGACATGTACCTCTGGAGCGAAAGCACCAAGTCCGCCGTCTACTACGCCGCCTACGCCCTCGACAAGAATCTCCCCGAAGCCGCCTCCGCCCTCTCCGTCGCCAAAGTCTACGCCGCCGACGCCTACCGCGAAATCGGCAACCGCGCCATCCAGATCCACGGCGGCATGGGCTTCACTTGGGAAAACGACGTCCACCTCTACTACCGCCGCGCCAAAGCCGGTGAAACCATGCTCGGCGACAACGTCTTCCACCGCGAGCGCCTCGCGTCCATGATCGTTGGTTCCCTGTGATACCATCACTACCGTGAAGCCCCTATTTCTCGCCCTGCTGGCGCTAGCCTTGCCCGCGTTCGCCGCCAAAAACCTCGAAATCTACTTCGTCGATGTCGAAGGCGGCCAAGCCACCCTCGTCAAATCCCCTGAAGGCGAATCCATCCTCTTCGACACCGGCTGGCCCGGCTTTGAAAACCGCGACGCCAACCGCATCGCCGCCGCCGCCCAGAAAGCCGGTATCTCCAAAATCGACTACCTGGTCATCACCCACTTCCACACCGACCACGTCGGCGGACTCACCCAACTCGCCGCCAAAATGCCCATCGTCAACGTCGTCGATCACGGCCAGACCGTCGAGTCCAACGCCAACGCCCAGAAACTCTACGCCGCCTATGAAGCCGTCGCCGCCAAAGCCAAACGCATCACCGTCAAGCCCGGCGATAAGCTTCCCATCAAGGGACTCAACGTCGAAGTCGTCGCCGCCCACGGCGCTGCCACCACGCGCTCCGGCAAGCCCAACCCGCTCTGCCCGGCCGCCGAAAAGAAAGCAGACGACCCCACCGACAACGGCCAATCCGTGGGCGTGATCCTCTCCTACGGCAAGTTCCGCTTCCTCAACCTCGGCGATCTGACCTGGAACAAGGAACTCGAACTCGTCTGCCCCCAAAACAAACTCGGCAAAATTGATTTATACCTCACTACCCACCACGGCATGGATGCCAGCGGACCCGCCGCCCTCGTCCACGCCATCGCTCCCACCGTCGCCATCATGAACAACGGCGAAAAGAAAGGCGGCGCTCCCCCTGCCTGGAAAGTCATCCGTTCCTCCCCCGGCCTCAAGGATCTCTGGCAACTCCACTTCTCCGCCGCCGGCGGCGCCGAAAACAACACCGGCGAAAAGCTGATCGCCAATCTCAAGGGTGAAGACCCCGGCAACTATATCTCCGTGACCGCGCAATCGAACGGCAAATTCAGCGTCACCAACTCCCGCAATGGATTCACCAAGAGTTACTAGAGCAGCCGTCGTACAAGCGGGCTCGGTCCTCTTCGACACCCCCGCCACGCTCGCCAAACTCGAACAGCGCCTCGCCGAAGCCGCCATCCAGGGCGCCCAACTCATCGTCTTCCCCGAAGCCTTCCTCGGAGGTTATCCAAAGGGCATGGACTTCGGAGCCGTCGTCGGCCATCGCACCCCCGAAGGCCGCGCCCAATTCCGCCGCTACTTCGAATCCGCCATCGACGTCCCCGGTCCCGAAACCGCGCAAATCGCCGATGCCGCCCGCCGCTACAACGCCTGGATCGCCGTCGGCGTCATCGAGCGCGGCGGCGGCACCCTCTACTGCACTGTACTCTTCTTCTCACCCGACGGCGCCCTCGCCGGCAAGCACCGCAAAGTTATGCCCACTGCCATGGAGCGCCTCATCTGGGGCTACGGCGACGGCAGCACGCTCACCGTGCTCGATACCCCAATCGGAAAACTCGGAGCCGTCATCTGCTGGGAAAACTACATGCCTGCTCTGCGCATGGCGATGTATGCCAAAGGCATCGAACTCTACTGCGCCCCCACCGTCGATGACCGTGACACCTGGGCCATCTCCATGCGCCACATCGCCTGTGAGGGCCGCTGTTTCGTACTCTCCGCCGTTCAGCAAACCGACAGGATCCGCGGCGGCAGCATCATCGTGAATCCGCTCGGCCAAGTTCTCGCCGGACCCGTCTACGGCGAAGAAACCGTCCTCGTCGCCGACCTGAACCGCAACGAAATCGCCGAAGGCAAATTCGACCTCGATACCACCGGCCACTACGCCCGCCCCGACATCTTCCAGCTCAAAGTCAACGAATCCCCCGCCCCCGCGGTCGCACCCCTACCGGAATAAACTTCCGATGCAACATCTGTGCCGGCGCATCTTTGTTGCCTCGATGTCATTTCGCGGGCAACGCCTTGCACCGCGCCCAGAAGTCCGGTGCCGCTCGACGGATCACAACTCCGAAGACTGCCCTTTTTTGGGTATTCCGCAAACCACGCCCGAAACGCGCGCAGTTCCTCTTCATTCAGCCCCTGCACCTTCCGTTCGATTTCTTCCACGCGG
>CAYOBO010000040.1:4507-46266 GCA_964402295.1 uncultured Candidatus Solibacter sp.
GCCCGCAGCAACGCCACATCCCCCTTCACCAGCACATCCTTCGTCTCCAAAACCAGATCGAACCCCGATCCCACAAACCCCTCCACCGCCTGCCGCAATCCCCCAACGTCGCTCACCACCATCCCCGGACGCGCCACAAACACCGCGCCCTCTTCATACATTCCCAACACCGCCTCCACATCCCGCGCATTGAAAGCCGCCACAAAGGCAGCATGAAGTTGATTCACATCCATGACAGACATGCAGCCAGTGTACAATCTTTCTCGAAGCATGCTGTTCCTCCTCTCCTGCATCTTCGCCACCCTCCCCGCGGCCACCCTGGAGGTCCGTCTCACCTCCCCCACCCGCATCTACCTCACCAACGCCAAAGGCGAACTGCACATCCCCGCCGACTCCGCCGTCTACAAGAAAGGCAAGGAAGAGCACTTCTCCATCGCCCGAACCTTCACCATCGAACTCCCTCCCGGCCCATACACGCTCACCGCCGAAAAAGGCCCCGAATACCAGCCCTTCACCACCCGATTCACCCTCGCCGAAAGCCAGACCCATACCATCGAACCCATTCTCCCCCACCGCATCCCCATGAACCGCCGCGGCTGGTATTCCGCCGATCTCCACAACCACCGCAAGCTCGAAGACATGCCGCTCATCCTCCTCACCGAGGATCTCAACTTCGCCCCCACGCTCACAGACTGGATCTGGGAAGGCCGCCCCAACTCCACGCCCCCGGCCAATCTCGCGCCTATCCAACGCATCGACGCCACCCATTTCTTCACCACCATCGATAAGGAGATCGAGCGCCTCATGCACGGCCCCGGCGCCATCGACCTCATCGGCCTCAAAGCCACCATCCCCTTCGAAGGCGACTGGCTCTACCCGCCCAACAGCCACTTCGCCGCGCTCGCCCACAAGCAAGGCGCTTACGTCGATGCCGAAAAGATCATGTGGCGCGATGTCCCCGCCCTCGCCGCCCTCGGCCACATCGATTTCGCCGGCGTCGTCCACAATCATTTCAATCGCCACGCCGTCCTCCTCGAAACCGGCCGCTGGGGCATGGCGCCCAAGGACAAGCCCGAATACCGCACGCCCGAAGGCATGGCCCTCTGGACCCTCGACATCTACTACCGCCTCCTTAACTGCGGCTTCCATCTCCCCGTTTCCGCCGGCAGCGCCTCCGGAGTCATGCCCTCCCCCATCGGCTACAACCGCGTCTATGCCCACCTCGACAAGCCGTTCACCGTCCCCGCATTCCTCGCCGCCATGAAACAGGGCCGCAGCTTCGCCACCAACGGCCCGATGCTCTTCCTCACTCTCGACGGCAAACACCCCGGCGACACCATAGCCCTCGCCACCGGCAGGAAACTCGCCGGCCGCATCGACGTCGAAACCACCGGCACACTCGACCGCATCGAACTCATCCACAACGGCCGCATCGTCAACACCTCCAATCACTCCTTCTCCTTCGAATTCGCCGCCGACACCCCCGGATGGATCGCCGCCCGCGCCTTCGAGAAGAACACCCCCTCCCCGCGCTACGCGCAATCGAGCCCCATCTATCTCACCAAGCCCGGCCAATCCGCCGTGAATCCCGAAGACGCGCGCTACTTCATCCAATGGCTCGAGCGCGAAGCCGCCATGTACCGCGCCGAAACCCGCTTCCGCTCCGCCACGCACCGCAAAGCCATGGTCGATCTCTTCGAAGACGCCCTCGCCGTCTACCGCAAGATCGCCGCGCAACCGGCCGCGTCCAACCCGCGTCCATGAAAGAAAGGCCCATGAAAGCAATCCTCCTTCTGCTGGCAATCACGGCCTACGCACAAAACGAACCCGCCAAACCGCGTCCGTGTCCCGCCGGGGAAGAGGAAACCGGCCCTCCCCGCCTCAAGCGCGGCAAACCCGCGGACCGCAAACCCGCCGATTGCGAACCCCCGCCCACCCCCATCGGAGCCGCCCGCCTGCCGCAATCCGACCCCGATGAGGAACGTCCCGCCGTAAAAGTTCTCCCCGGCCCCCTCGACCGCGTCCGCGCCCGCGCCTTCGAATACACCGAGGCGCTCCCCAACTTCATCTGCGAACAACTTATCCGCCGCCTCCAATCCGGCGGCCTCCGCGGCAAGTTCGGACTCAAGGACACCATCACCGTCGACGTCGCCTACGTCGATGGCGTCGAAGAATACAAAAACGCCAAACGCAACGGCCGCCCGCTCAAGGACTTCGGCGATATCCAGCAATCCGGCACCTACTCCACCGGCGAATACGGCACCATCCTCCGCGATATTCTCCATCCCTCCACAGACGCCAAATTCACCTTCCGCAAGAAGGACACCATCGCCGGCATCGAAACCGAAGTCTGGGACCTCGCCGTCGAGCAGGCCAACTCCCACTGGAAGCTCACCTTCGGCGGCTCCACCGTCAAACCCAAATACCGCGGCGCCATCTGGATCGACCCCAAGGAATTCATGGTCCTGCGCATCGAAATGGAAGCCCTCAACCTCCCCATTGCCTACCCCATCGATCACGCCGAAACCATCGTCGAATATGGTCCCAAGAAAATCGGCGACAAGTTTTACACACTCCCCAGCTATACTGCCAGCCTCGCCTGCCAGCGCTCCACTTCCACCTGTGTCAAGAACGAAACTGAATTCCGCAATTACCGCAAATTCACCACCGAATCCACCATCTCCACCACCGAATCCACAGTCACCTTCGACGAACCGAAACCCGAACCGAAGAAGCCGTAGGCGCTATCATAAAACCCTGGGAGGTCCCAATGCCCAAGGCCCTGAAAATCGGCGCCGCGCTTCTTCTCGTCCTCATCTGCGCCTCCGCCGCTGCCTTCTTCCTCATCGACGTCAATCAATTTCGGCCCATGATTCAATCCCAGATGGAAACGGCCCTCGCCCGCAACGTCACGCTCGGCGATATGGGTCTCTCCCTCTCCCCGCTCGCCATCCGCGTCGATCGGGTCACCATCTCCGATGACCCCGCTTTCTCCGCCAAACCCTTCCTCACCGCCCGCCAGATCGCCGTCCGCGTCGAACTCATGCCCCTCCTCAAAAAAGAGGTGAACGTCAACTCCGTACTCATCGAAGAACCCACCGTCGAGCTCATCAAGAATGCCAAAGGCAAATGGAATTTCGCCTCCATCGGCCAATCCTCCACGTCATCGTCCTCCAGCCAGCCCTTCTCCCTCGCCCAACTCGATCTCAACAACGGCCGCATTGGACTCACCAACCTCCAGGACCGCAAGCCCCGCGCCCAATACGACAACATCGACATCGCCCTGCGCGACTTCGCCCCAGGCAAGCCTTTCACCCTCAATCTCACCGTTCACCTCCCCGAAAATCTCGACGCCACCGCCGCCCTCAACGCCCTCTACAACAAGGACGCCGGCAAGCTCGACGTCAGCCGGCTCACCGCCAAACTCGGCGGCATGAACCTCACCGGCAAAGGCTATCTCCTCACCAAACCCGATCCTCCTGCCCTCGACTTCCAACTCTCCACCGGCAACGCCTCCATCACCGAACTCGCCCAGGTCGCAGCGGCATTCGGCCAAGCTTTCTCCAAAGACATGAAAGTGTCCGGTAACCTCAACGCCAATCTCCGCCTCGCCGGCCCATCGAACGCCCCGCGCATCGGCGGCGACATCGCCCTCGCCCGCGTCGAAGTGAACCGCTCCGGCTGGAAGCAGCCCGTCCGCATCTCCGACGCCAAAGTCCAGTTCACCCCGTCCACTCTGCGTTCCAACACCTTCGCCGTCGAATCCGGCAACACGCGCCTCCATGCCTCGCTCGCCGTCGATGACTACGCGGGCAAGCCCAAACTCAACGCCGCCATCGGCACGCGCCAGGCCAACCTCGCCGAACTCCTCCGCGTCGCCGAAGCCTATGGCATCTCCGCCGTCTCCGGTGTCGATGCCGAAGGCACGATCACGCTCGACGTCAAACTCGCCGGAGCTCCTGCCAATCTCACTTACGCAGGCAGCGGCGCACTCGAGAACGCCACCCTCAAGCTCCCGTCTCTCACCAAACCGCTGCAAATCAGCTCCACCAACCTCCGCTTCGATGGCGATCGCGCCGTGCTCGACAACCTCCACGCCTCGCTCGGTTCCACCACCCTCGACGGCACGCTCCAACTCAAGAACTTCACCACCCCCGACATCGACTTCAACGCCAAGGTCAACCAGCTCAACCTCACCGAGTTGCAGCAACTCGCCGCCACCCCCGCCAAAGCGGAATCGAGATCCGCCGGCCCCAGCCCATTCCAAAAAATGCGAGCCAATGGCGCCCTCGCCGTCGGCAAAATCCTCTACAACGCCATCGCCCTCAACAACGTCCGCTCCCAAGCCTCCCTCGATAAAGGCATCCTCCGCCTCGACCCCATCACCGCCGACCTCTTCGGTGGCCAGCAAAAAGGCGCCATTACCGTCGACATGCGTGGCGAACACGCCACCTACGGCATCCAGACGAAGCTCGAAAAGGTGCAAGCCAACGACCTCGTCAGCGCCACCACCAACCTCAAGAACCTCCTCTACGGCTTGATGGCCGCCGAAGCCAATCTCAACTTCGCCCCCAAGCCCGGCGCCGATTTCGCCCGCGCCCTCAACGGCACCCTCCAGTTCAACCTCAACAACGGGAAACTCACCGGAGTCAGCATCCTCAACGAAATGGCAAAAATCGGCCAATTTCTCGGCTATTCCCCCAAATCCGAACTCGTTACCAACATCCTCGCCCTCGCCGGCACCGTCAACATCTCCAACGGCGTCGCCTCCACCGACAACCTCACCCTCGCCTACGATGGAGGCTCGCTCGCCGCTCAGGGCGACATCGGACTCGCCGACAACACCCTCAAAATGAAGCTCATCTCCACCCTCGCCAAACAGGTCGGCGATCAGTTCGGCGGCAACAAAATCGGAGGCTATCTCAACACCGCCCTGGCCAACGCCAAAGGCGAGCTCATCATCCCCTGCCTCTTATCCGGCACCACCGGCAAACCCATCTTCACACCCGACCCCGCCGAGTTCGCCCGCCTCAAAGTCCAGCACCTCGCCAGCCCCGCCGGTATCGCCGGCGGCATCCAGGGCGTCATCGAAGCCGGCAAAACCGGCGGCGGCAAAGGCGTAGGCGGAGCACTGCTCGACATGCTCGGCGGCCGCAAGAAGAAAGAGTAGCGCATCATGACATCACGGCATCTTGACATCGTTGCACTCCCGCGCTAAGCTGTGGCCGTGAGAACCACTGTCGACATCGATGAAGACATCCTCCGCGTTGCCAAAGACCTCGCTTCGCTCCAGGACAAATCCATCGGTAAAGTCCTCTCCGAACTTGCCCGCAAAGGCCTCAGTCCTGAGCCCATTCAGTTCGAGATGGTTAAAGGTGTCCCCATGCTCCCTCCTCGCCCCGGCGCCCGCTTGGTCACATTGGAGGATGTGAAACGCCTTCTTGAGGAAGAGGACTGCTAGCTTTGCCTTTCCTTTTGGATGTGAACGCGCTGATCGCCCTCGTCGATCCCACCCATCTGAATCACCCTGCCATGCTGAACTGGTTTGACGCCAGTTCGCAGGAGATTTGGGCAACTACCCCGATTACGGAAAACGGGTTCGTTCGCGTCTTGGCTCTATCGAAGTATCCTGGCAGAGGCGCCACGCCAGACGTGTCCATTGCGAATCTCCGCGAGCTAAAAAGAGAGCATGCAGCCCGCCATCAGTTCTGGGATGGCCTCTCCATCACCCGTGAAAACATGTTCTACGCCGAACGCCTCGCCGGCCCCAACCAAATCACCGGCGCCTACCTCATCGCCCTCGCACTCCACCACGGCGGACGCCTCCTCACCTTTGACCGCCGCCTCCCCTGGCAAGCCGTACGGGGTGCTACCGCCGAAGCGATCTTCACCCCGTCCGTGTAACAATCGCCCGGCTTTAGAACGTGAACCGGATGCTAACTTGCGTGCGCCGCGCGTTGGTCCCATCCGGGAACCCTCCCGAAGCTGTCGCTTCCCGGTACCGCGCAAACGGCGTCAAAGTTCCGCCATTGGCGCTCGTCGCCGTATAGGCCTGCGTATTGATCGTCGTGTTCGAAATCACGTTGAACAGGTTGAACGCCTCGAAGTTCACCATCAGGTTATACCGCTCACCGAACGGCAGAACCTTCGTTAGCCGCGCATCCGTGCGGTAGATCTGATCGATCGGCAGGCTCGCCGCCGGCAGGAACGGCACACGGTTCGATCCCCCGAAGCCGTTAATCGTCGACGTAATCGGCGCCCCCGGGAACGGCGACCCCGAAACGAAGATCGTCGGCGTCGCCGGCTGCGTCGAGGCAAACGTCGAAATCTGGCTGAGCTGCCAGTTGTTGATCAGGTACTTCGCCAGCTTTCCGTTCGACTTCACAAACGTCGGCTGATGCTGTGAGCTGATCACCATCCGGTGCCGCTGATCCAAGGACGAACTCGACTTGTCCCCCTTGAAATCGCCGTTGAACAACGACCGTGGCCCGTTCGTGTTGAAGAACAGATTGTCCGCGCCACCGCCCTGATTGTTATCGATCGCGTGCGACCACGTGTACGACAGGCTGAACTGATGGCCCTTGTACGCCCGCTGGTTCAACTGCACCACCATCGCGTTATAGTAGCTGTTCCCGCCGTTGTCGATCTGATTCACGCGCCGCCAAGCCGGATCCACGCGGTTGGCGATGCGGTAGGTCGGCGTCGTGTACGTGCCCGCCACTGCTCCCGTGCTGTCCAGGATCCGGTAGGTCACCGGATCGCCCAGCGGCCCGATGTTCAAATCCCGGAACGTGAACAGCCGTGCTCCGCGGCTCCACACGTAGGAAACATCCAGACTCATGTTCGACGTCACCGCGTGCTGTACCGCGAAGTCGCCCTGCTGTGTGTAGGGATTGCGGAAATCCCGCGCCGCGAACGTGATGTCCACCGTCCCCGGAGGCGGAGTCCGGTCCAGCCCCGGCAGCGGATTCGGGAAGACCGGACCCAACGCCAGGTCCGCCGCCACCGCGCCATTCAACGTCAGGTTCCGCGTGTAAATCCCGTTCGTCTGATGGAAGGTGTTGATCATCGACCCCGGGAACCGCGCATAGAAAATGCCGTACCCCGTGCGGATCACGGTCTTGTTGTTGTTCAACGCGTACGCCAGCCCGATGCGCGGAGCAAAGTTCTTGCCGGGCTGCCGGATCGTCGCCGTCAACGGATACGCCGGGTTGGAAATCGTGGGCTGCTTGAACTGCGAGTATTCATAACGCAAGCCCACGTTCAGCGTCAGGCGCTTCGTCGCCCGGAACTGATCCTGCACGTACCACGAGTAATCGCGCGTAAAGGTGTCCACCACCGGGTTGCCGAACGCCTGCGAGAACGTCTGCCAGCGCTTTGCACCCGACGTATTTCCGCTGAAGTCCAGCGCGAAATTCGTGAAATTCGCGTACACGTACGATCCGCGTCCATTGAACAACTGGTCGTAGTAGTCCTGCGTGTGCATGATGTCGCCGCCGAACTTCACCGTGTGCTTGCCCACCGTCCAGGTCAGGTTATCCGCAATCTGGTGCCGGTTCTCCGATGGGTTTAACCGCGGGAGGAAGTTCGCCACCCCTAGATTGGCCTGTCCTTGTACCGAGATCGACACGCGCCCGGTGGACGGAATATATTCCGGGTTCAAATCGTCGAACAGCCGGTCCTTGAACCAGCCGTAGCGAACTTCGTTCACCACGGTCGCGCTCGGAATCGCCGTCCACGATGCGCGCCCGTAGCGCGTCCGCACCGTCGACAAACCATTGTTCCCGACGCCTCCACCATTGGTCAGCGATGCCGCGGTCTGAATCCCGTTCGGCGAAATCCATTTCAGGTAATTGAACGAAAACGAAAAGCTGTGCCGGTCCACCGGCCGCCAATCGAGCTTGGCAAACCCCAAGTCGCTATCCGCCGTGCGCGGCACCACCTGGAAATGCCGGTTG
The DNA here is from genome assembly GCA_964402295.1 of uncultured Candidatus Solibacter sp. Lineage (GTDB taxonomy): Bacteria > Acidobacteriota > Terriglobia > Bryobacterales > Bryobacteraceae > CADEFT01. The sequence continues at coordinate 12,466 of CAYOBO010000040.1, forward strand.
ACGATGAAATCGCGCGCCGCCGCGCACTGCGCCGGAGTCGCCGGAGCATTGCACTGCCCGACGAAGGTTCCCGCCGCATTGAACAGGTTCCCGCCGCGAATCGAGGCATCCAGCGGGAAATTGCGCCTTACCAATTCCGTATTGAAAAAGTAGAACAGCTTGTCCTTCTTGATCGGACCGCCGATCGAGCCGCCAAACTGATTCCGCGTCTCCTCCGGAGCCACCGAATACGTCGCGTATCGGTCGCGCGCCCCGAAATCCTGGTTGCGGTAGAACCAATAGGCCGTTCCGTGCAGATCGTTGCTGCCGCTCCGCGTTACCGTGTTCACCACGCCGCCGGAGGCGCGCCCGAACTCGGCCGAATACCCATTCGACAGCACCTGGAACTCCTGCACCGCATCCTGCGAGATCTGCGTCGAAATACGCGTGCGTCCGGCGTTCTCGTTGTAATACTGATTCGTCGTGTCGTTGCCGTCGGTCAAAAACGAGTTGCCGCCCGCGATCCCGCGAAAGCTCAGCAATCCGAATGTGCCATCGGCAACCACTGCCGGCGCCATCAGGACAAAGGAATCCACTCGCCGCCCGTTAATCGGCAGATTCATGATCTTGCTGCTGTCCACAATCATCGAATTGCCGGTCTTGCCCTGCTCGATGATCGGCGCCACGTCCGTCACGTTCACCGACGTCGCCGTTCCCGCCACCGCCAGTTCCACGTTCAGACTCACCGTCTGCCCCACTTGAATCGTAATCGATTCCAGCTTGTACGGGCTGAATCCGTCGCGCGTCACCGACACCGTGTAGCCTTCCGCCGGCACCAGCGCCGGGGCATTGAACAGCCCGGATTCGTTGGTCACCATGCTGCGCCGGATCCCTCTCGATTCATTCACCACTTCCACCTGCGCCCCGGCCACCACTGAGCCGGTCGCATCCCGCACCACACCCGAAACAGCACCGAAACCCGCTGTTGCTTGCCCATAGCCCGCAACAGAAAACACAAGTAGTCCTATGATCGCCAGCAGGCGTTGTCTCATGATGGTAGGCTCCCTTTTTTCGGGCGACGGGCAAACAGGTGGACTCAAAGGGCGGGGAGTCCAATCCCACCGCCGGCTTCCCGAAGCAAAACTTTTCCTCAATCTCAGGATATCGCAAACTATGTGAACCGAAGATGACAACTAGCGCAGCGGGTTTACAGTTTGAAGAAGATCCGCCGTTGATACAGCCACCGGCACACATAGATCTGGAATGCCACCACCGCGCATTCATTCAGCGCCTGCCCCCAGGCGCCCCACCAGTTCACGGCCCACCCCGTGAACACCAACCCCGTCTGCCGCAGCCAGCGGTAGAGAATTTCGTGGAACAGGTAAATAAAGATCGAGTTCATTCCCACCCAAATCAGCGGATTTACCCATTTGCCGCGCCACATCTTCACGTCCAGCACCCAATAGAACAACGCCAGCGCCAGCAGCGTATATCCCGTGGAATACACCGCGAACGAAGCCGTCCAGATCTTCTTGATCGAAGGCACGGCCAGATCCATCGCCAGTCCCGCCGCAATCCCCGCAACGCCAAGAATCACAAACCGCCGCAACAATACACCCGCCGGCTTCCCGCTCAACAGCCAGAATCCGGCCATCACCCCGAAGATCGTATTCGCCGCCGAAGAGACGCAGTTGATCGTTGCATAGCCGCCGCCCCAATGCTTGCCGAGCACCGCGCCATCCAGCCACCATCCGATATTGGCGTTCTTATCCCAAGGCCCCGTCACACCCGGAGCGCTCACCGACAAATAGAACGCCGTATGCGCCGCCAGCAGACCCGCCGCCGCCAGCGCCTGCACCTTCCATCCCCGGTCCAGCACCAGATATGCCGCCAGATACGTGAACGAAAGCTGCCCCAGCACGTTGATGACGTCGAAGGTCGGCTTGCCCGCCGAGATCGACCGCGCCATCGTACCCAACAGCAGCAACAGCGCGCACCGCTTCAGCACGTGCAGCAACTCGGCCCGCTTGTCCGCGCCCTCCTTGCGACGCTTGGCGATCGAAAACGGCATCGCCACCCCGACGATGAACATGAAGAACGGCTGGATCAGATCCCAAGCATACATGCCGTGCCAGTCGGCGTGCGTGAACTGCCGCTCCAGTCCGCTCAGCGGTATCCCCAACAGCGTCTGGTCTTTGATGTGATGCAGGCCGAACGCCATCGAGAACATCCAGATCATCGTAAAGCCGCGAAAGGCGTCGAGCGAAAACAGGCGCTCCTGCCCGCTGTAACGCAATCGATACTCCATATTCATATTCTGTTTCCATTCCCCCACGTACGATGACTTCATATGGTATCCGTACTCAAACCGCTTGCGCTATTGGTGTGTCTCGAAGCCTGGGGGCAGGTCGATCGCGCCACGCTCAGCGGTGTCCTCACCGATCCATCCGGAGCCCAGGTCTCCGCAGCCACCATTACCGTCGAGTCACCCGCCACCGGCTTCCGCCGCGAATCCACATCCGCGGCTTCGGGCGCCTATCAGCTTCCCGGCTTGCCCGTTGGCAGCTATACCGTCACCTTCGCCAAGGAAGGGTTCCGCGCGGCGAAATTCGAAAACGTCACCCTCACGGTTGGCCAAACCCGCACCCTCGACGTGCAACTCTCCGTCGGTGCAGTCAACTCCTCCATCGAAGTCGCCGCCCAAGCCACCCCGCTCGATCAGACCAACGCCGAAATCGGCGCCGTCATCGCCGAACAGCAAATCCGCAACATCCCCCTCAACGGCCGCCACTGGGCCTCCTTGATGCAACTCGCCCCCGGCGCGGTCAACGTCGGCGAAGGGAATCAGAATTCCATCCGATTCTTCGGCCGCCCCCGCGATGACAACAACTGGACCTTCGATGGCGTCGACGCCACCGGAATCAAGGATCCGCGCCAGGAAGGAAACCTCCGCCTTGTCATCTCCACCGACTCCATCGCCGAGTTCCGCGTCAACTCCCTCCCCTTCACCGCCGAGGGAGGCGTCGGCGGCGGCGCGCAAGTGAACCTTGTCTCCAAAACCGGCACCAACAATTTCCACGGCTCCGCCTATGAATTCCTTCGCAACAGCGCCCTCGATGCCCGCCGGCCCTTCGACGGCGCCTCCCCGCCTCCCTTCCGCCTCAATCAATACGGCGCCAATCTCGGCGGCCCCATCGTCAAGGATCGCACCTTCTTCTACGCCAACTACGAAGGCCTGACGCAGCGCCTTACCATCTCGCGCGCCGATGGACTCGTGCCCAGCGCCTCCTTCCGCCAGCGCACTCCCGCCGCACTCCAAAGCCTCATTAACGGCTATCCCATCGGCAACGCTCCCGGCGCCAACGCCGACGTCGACCGCCTCATCGCCCAGACCCCCGAACGCCGCGACGAGCACAGCGGCATGGCCCGCCTCGATCAGCGTATCAATGAGAAGCATAGCCTCTTCTTCCGCTTCGCCATGACCGACGGAACCATCAGCGCCATCCGCAACGGCCTGCTCGAGCGGCGTGAGTCCCTCATCCGTCCTTCCAACGTCACCGCCCAGTGGCAGCAGATCTGGAGCCCCACCACGGTGAACGAACTGAAGCTCGGCTTCAACCGCTCCGCCCTGACTCGCAACGACGAGGGACTCTTCCCCGAAGGCGTCGCCATCCCCGGCTTCACCACCACTCAGCCCGACACCTACATCATCGAAAAGCCGAGCGCCTATTCTATCGTCGACAACTTCTCCTGGATCCGCGGCCGCCACACCATCAAAATGGGTGGCGAGATCCGCCGCATCCATTTGAACGTCGGCAACGGCCCAGCCACCAGCGTGGCCTTCGCCAACCTCGATGCCTTCCTGCGCAATTCGCTGAACAGCGTCTCCGTCGGCAGCCGCCTCGATACCGTCGGCGTGCGCCGCACGTTCCATTCCGTCTACTTCCAGGACGAGATCCGCCTCAGCGCGCAACTCACGCTCAACCTCGGCCTCCGCTACGAGCAATACACCGTCTCCAAGGACGTTTACGGCCGCGGCCGCGTCTTCGATATCGTGCGTTGCCAAGGCTTCTGCGCCCCCGGAACACCCTGGTTCTTCGGAGATAACGACAACATCGCGCCGCGTATCTCTCTCGCCTGGGCGCCCAAGAGCCTTGGCGGCAAAACCGTCATCCGCACGGGCTACGGCCGTTACTTCGGTCCCGGCCAGAATGACGATGTCACCGCCGCCATCGACAGCCTGCCCGAGAACTTCTCGCTCACTGCCGCCGATGCGCCAGGGCTCAGCTATCCGCCGTCGTCCTTCCTCAATCAACTGCGCTCCTCCGGCCAGACGCCGCGCAGCGTGCAGCGCGACCGCAAAGAACCCGAATCGCACATGTGGACGTTCTCCATCCAACACGAGCTGCCTGGCGCCATGGTCGGGCAGATTGCCTATGTCGGCAACGTCGGCCGCAATCAGTTGACCCGCACCTACGTCAACACGCTCGATCCCGTAACACGCCGCCGCCCGCTTTCCACCTTCGGGCAAATCGATGAGAAGCGCTTCGACGGCAACACCCACTTCAACGGTTTGCAGGCTTCGCTTACCCGCTCCTTCTCGAAGGGCTTCCTCTTGCAAACGCAATATCTGTGGGGCCACGCCATCAGCGATAACGCCGGCTCCGGCGAAGGCGGCCAGATCCAAAACGTCGCCTGCCGCGCCTGCGACCGAGGGGATGCCGATTACGACATCCGCCAAACCCTCACCCTCAACAGCGTCTATCAACTTCCCTTCGCCCGTTCGCGCTGGTACGGCGGCTGGGATCTCAGCGGCCTGTTCACCGCCCGCACCGGATCCCCGTTCAGCGTGACCATCACTCGTTCCGCCGCCACCGTTCCCTCCGGCCAGACACAGAATCAACGCGCCGATTTCCTCGGCGGCGATGCCTATGCCGCCAATAAGGGGCCCGGCCTCTGGCTCAATCCCGCCGCCTTCGCGCTGCCCGCCAACGGTACGTACGGCAACTCCGGCCGCAACCGCTTCCGTGGACCGGCGCTCTGGCAGGCAGATCTCGGCCTTTCCAAGGCTTTCCGCCTCACCGAACGCGTGGCCCTCAACTTCCGCACCGAGGCATTCAACCTCTTCAACCGCGCGCAATACGGCAATCCCGTCAACGCACGCAACAACTCCACCTTCGGCCGTATCCTCACCACCGCCAACGACGGCGCCACCGGAGCCGGCACCTCGCGCCAGTTGCAGTTCATGCTACGGTTGAACTTCTGATGCACCGGCTGCTTTTCTCGATGCACCGGCTGCTTCTCCCGGCTCTCCTTCTGGCGCCCGCCGTGGACGTGGCCCCCTTGCGGGAAACCCCATCCGAGCCGCACCAGACCGACGATCCGGCCATTTGGATCAACCCGCGGAATCCATCGGACGTGCTCATCTTCGGTACCGTGAAGATGGCCGCGCCCGATGGCGCCATCGCCGTCTACCGCCAGGACGGAACCCGCCTCATGCGCATCGAAGGCGTCGACCGTCCCAACAACATCGATGTCGCCTACGGCCTCCCACTCGGCGGCCGCTCCATCGACATCGCCGTCGCCACCGAACGCAACAAAGCCCGGCTGCGCGTGTTCGAAATCCTCCCCGGCAAAGGCCTGAAGGATCTCGCCGCGCTGCCCGTCTTCGAGGGACAAACCGGACCCGCCGCCCAACCCATGGGCATCGCCCTCTACCGCCGCCCCAACGATGGAGCGATCTTTGCCATCGTCAGCCGCAAGAGCGGACCCTCGGGCAGCTACCTCTGGCAATACCGCTTCGACACCTCCACCGGCGCATTGCGCGCCGTCAAGGTGCGCTCCTTCGGCATCTTCAGCGGCACGAAGGAAATTGAAGCCGTCGCCGCCGACTCCGCGCACGGCTTCGTCTATTACTCCGATGAAGGCGCGGGAATCCGCAAATATCACGCCGACCCTGCGCATCCGGAAGCGGCGCGCGAACTGGCGCTATTCGCCCAATCGGGCTGGAAAGGCGACCGCGAGGGCATCGCCGTCCACGGCGATTACATCGTTGCCACCGATCAGCAGCATCCGGTGAGCGAGTTCCACGTCTTCGACCGCAATACCCTCGGCGAGTTGGGCATTTTCCGCCTCGGCTCAGACACCACCGACGGCATCGATATCGCTCCCAACGGATTGTTCGTGGCCATGAACGACAGCCGCCGCAATTTCATCCTCGCCCAGTGGACCGACATCCGGGCTGCCCTGCGGCTGCCGCGCTAACCGCTACCCGCTCATCGACGCCAGGAATTCCGCATTACTGCGCGTCTTGTTCAGTTTGTCGAGCAGCAATTCCATCGACTCGGTGGGCGATAACGGGTTCAGCACCTTGCGCAATACCCACACGCGGTTCAGTTCCTCGCGCGGCATCAACAACTCTTCCTTACGCGTGCCGCTCTTGTTGATGTCGATGGCCGGGAAGACGCGCTTGTCGACGAGCTTGCGGTCCAGGTGAATTTCCATGTTGCCCGTACCCTTGAACTCTTCGAAAATCACATCGTCCATGCGGCTGCCGGTGTCGATCAGCGCCGTCGCCACAATCGTCAGCGATCCGCCTTCTTCGATATTGCGCGCCGCGCCGAAGAAGCGCTTCGGACGCTGCAAGGCGTTCGAATCGACGCCGCCCGAAAGCACCTTGCCCGATGGCGGCACCACGGTGTTGTAAGCGCGCGCCAAGCGTGTAATCGAATCGAGCAGAATCACCACGTCGCGCTTGTGCTCCACAAGCCGCTTCGCCTTCTCGATCACCATCTCCGCCACTTGCACGTGGCGCGCGGCCGGTTCGTCGAACGTCGAACTGATCACTTCGCCGCGCACGCTGCGCTGCATGTCGGTGACTTCTTCCGGACGCTCGTCAATCAGCAACACGATGAGCACGACTTCCGGATGGTTCGTCGTCACCGAATTGGCGATGTTCTGCAACAGCATCGTCTTTCCGGTGCGCGGCGGCGCCACGATCAATCCGCGCTGCCCCTTGCCGATCGGCGTCAGCAGATCCATCACGCGCCCCGAGAAATTCTCGCGCGTCGTTTCCAGCTTCAGCCGCGAATTCGGATACAGCGGCGTGAGGTTGTCGAAAAAGATCTTGTTGCGCGATTCCTCCGGCGGCTCGAAGTTGATCGCGTCCACCTTGATGAGAGCAAAGTAGCGCTCCCCTTCCTTCGGCGGGCGGATCTGCCCCGAAATCGTATCGCCCGTGCGCAGGTCAAAACGGCGGATCTGCGACGGCGAAACATAAACATCGTCCGGACCCGGCAGATAGTTGTACTCCGGCGCGCGCAGGAAGCCGAAGCCGTCCGGCAGACATTCCAAAACGCCTTCGGAGAAAATCAACCCTGATTTTTCGGCCTGCGTCTGGAGAATCTTGAAAATCAGCTCCTGCTTGCGCAATCCCGCCACACCCAGCACGCCCAGATCCTTGGCGATCTGATTGAGCTTCTGGATCGACATGTCCTTCAGTTCCACCAGGTCGAGCGTCGGCGCGCCATTCTTTGTCGGGCGGTCCGGACGCGCGCTGGTAATCCCCTGTGGGTGTGGATCCGGCGCCTTGGCCGGTGGCTCGATGGCCGGTTTCGGCGTCTCGATCGCCGGCCTTGGGGCTTCCACCGCCTTGGGAGCCTCGGTTGCCTTGGGAGCTTCCGCCGCGGCAGGCGGGTCGGCGGCGGGCGGCGCGGCAGGCGGGGCAGCGGACTTCTCCGCCGACACCGCCGAACGCTTCCGCGTCACAGCCGGCGCGCCTTCGCCTCTACCCTCGCCCTTGGTTTCTGTTTTGCCGTTGGCGGCTTTGGTTTCCGCTTTCTCGGCAGCTTTGGCCTCGGTGGGTGGGTCGGCCATTTTCTCTTCGGTGGGACCCGTTACGGGTGGTTGTTCTTTGTGTTCGTGATCGCTTGCCAAATTTCCCTCACTCCCTGGCCGGTTACGGCCGAGAAAGCCAGCGGTTCCTGCTTGAGCTCCGGCTCAGTCAAGGCCGCTTTCGATTGCGCTCGTTCGCGCTGTGTTTTCAACTTGTCTACCTTTGTCGCCACGGCCAGATAGGGTTTTCCCCAATGCTCCAGCCACTGCTTCAATTCCAGATCGCTTTCCATCCAGCCCCGCCGTGCATCCAGTAACAACAGGCACAGGCGCAACTGCTTTCTCTCCGTGAGATAACTCTCGATGAGATGTTTCCACTGGCCCGATTGTTCACGGGAGACTTTTGCGTATCCATACCCCGGCAAGTCTACAAATTGCCAATCCGTCCCAACCCGGTAGAACTGGATCGCCTGCGTACAGCCCGGCTTGGAACTGGTTCGCGCCAGACCCTTTCGATCCACCAGACGGTTGATCAGACTGGATTTCCCGACATTGCTGCGCCCCAGGAACGCCACTTCGGGGAGGCTGCTGGCCGGAAACAGATCCGGCGTTTCTGCCCCTATTATAAACTCAGCGGCAATCATGTGGGGTACTCATATTCCGGCGCGGGGGATGTTGTCCATCCCCGCGCTTGGTTCTCATTAGTGCGTCAGCTTGTCTTCGGCCCGCACGATCTCCGCGCCGGGTGTGGCCGGCGCGATCGGCAGCGGTTCAATCTCCCGCTCCAGGGCCACCTTCAACACTTCGTCCATACTTTCCACGAAGTGCAGCTTCATGTCCTTGCGGATGTATTCGGGAATGTCCGGCAGATCCTTCTCGTTATCCTTGGGCAAGACGATCTCGAGAATGCCGTGACGATGCGCCGCCAGCAGTTTTTCCTTCAAGCCGCCGATCGCCAGCACCTTGCCGCGCACGGTGATCTCTCCCGTCATGGCGATGTCGCCACGCACCGGAATGGATGTCAGCGCGCTTGTGATGCTGGTGGCGATGGTGATCCCCGCCGACGGCCCGTCCTTCGGAATCGCTCCTTCCGGAACGTGCAGATGGATATCCAGATGGCGGTAGAAATCGCGCGCCAGCCCCAGCGCATGCGCCCGCGAGCGCACATAGCTCATCGCCGCCTGCGCCGACTCCTGCATCACGTCGCCGAGCTTGCCGGTCGTCGTGAGCTTGCCCCGGCCTTCCATGATCGTCGCTTCCGTGGTCAGCAGCGATCCGCCGACTTCGGTCCATGCCAGCCCCATCGTGGCCCCGATTTCGTTCTTCTTCTCCGTCGAGAGATCGCGGAACTTCTGCGGCCCCAGCAACTCGTTTACCGTTGCCGGCTTCACGATGACCTTCTCCATCTTCTCTTTCTTTGTCTTGGCCACGACCACCTTGCGGGCGATCTTGCGGCAGACGTTGCCTACTTCGCGCTCCAGGTTGCGAACGCCGGCCTCGCGCGTGTAGTAGTGCACCAGCTCTTGCAGGCCTTCATCCTGAAACTCGATGGCCGTATCGCCCAGCCCCGCCTGCGCCATTTGTTTCGGCACCAGAAAACGCTTGGCGATCTCCATCTTTTCCAGTTCCGTATAACCGGAAAGGCGGATCACTTCCATGCGATCCTGCAATGCCGGCGGAATCGTGTGCAGCACGTTCGCCGTGGCGATGAAGAACACCTGGCTTAGATCGTATTCCACATCGAGGTAGTGATCCATGAACATGTAGTTCTGTTCCGGATCCAGCACCTCGAGCAGCGCCGCCGACGGGTCGCCGCGGAAATCGGTGGACATCTTGTCGATTTCATCCAGCATGAACACCGGATTCTTCGTGCCCGCCTTCTTCATCATCTGCAAAATCTGGCCCGGCAACGCTCCGATATAGGTGCGGCGGTGCCCGCGGATCTCGGCTTCATCGCGCACGCCGCCGAGCGAGAGGCGGACAAACTTGCGGCCCGTCGCCTTGGCGATCGACATGCCGAGCGATGTCTTGCCCACGCCCGGAGGCCCGACAAAGCAAAGGATGGAGCCCTTGGGATCCTTCACCAACTGGCGTACGGCGAGAAATTCCAGGATGCGCTCCTTGATCTTTTCCAGGCCGTAGTGATCGCCTTCGAGCACCGATTGCGCGAAGGTGAGATCGCGGATTTCCTTCGTCTTCTTCTTCCACGGCACCGCCAGCATCCAATCCAGGTAGTTGCGCGATACGGTGGATTCGGCCGACATCGGCGGCATGTTCTCCAGCCGCTTCAGTTCGGCCATGGCCTTTTCCTGCGCGTCGGGCGTCATGCCCGCGGCCTCGATCTTCTTCTTCAGCTCATCGATCTCGCTCTTTTCGCCGCGGCCCAATTCCTTTTGAATGGCCTTGATTTTCTCGTTGAGGTAGTACTCTTTCTGGGCCTTTTCCATCTGCCGCTTCACGCGTCCCTGAATGGTGCGGTCCATGTTGAGCTTCTCAATCTCGATATCGAGCATCTCGGCAACGCGCGTCAGGCGGTCCACCGGATCGAAGATTTCGAGCAGTTCCTGCTTCTCCTCGATGGTGAGTTGCAGATTCGCGCCCACCGTATCGGCGAGCTTGCCCGGCTCATCCACGCGGATGGCGGCGATCATCGTCTCGTAGTTCAGGTTCTGGCTCAGCTTGACGTACTGCTCAAAGAGGGCGGTGACGCGGCTGATGAGGGCATCGAGTTGCGTGCCCGTGCCGACCTTGTAACTCATGGTTTTCACCACCGCGCGGAAGAAGCCTTCTTCTTCGCTGACGGTGACGATTTTCGCGCGCTCGACGCCTTCCACCAGAACCTTGATGTTGCCGTCGGGCAGCTTCAGGCTCTGGACGATGTTGGCGATGGTACCGACCGAGTAGATTTCGTCCGGCCGGGGCTCATCCACGGAGGCATCGTGCTGGGTGGCAAGAAAGATTTTCTTGTCGCCCGATAGCGCTTCTTCGAGTGCACGGACGCTCGATTCACGCCCCACCACAAACGGGGTCATCATATACGGGAAGATGACCACGTCGCGGATGGGCATCATCGGCAACCGGCGAGTATCGGATTTTTCCTTCGAGGTGAGCATTGGGGGAATACCCTTTTGGATGAATGGCAGCTTCAAAAAGATGCCGACTTCGATGTGATGCCGGACCTCCTGTCACGAGTGCCCGGAGGGAGGCGCCGTTCCAGAGTCCTCCCCGACACCTACAGTCTAACACTTCCGTGACGATTCCTAGCATCCCGTTTGCCTTAACACTTCGCTCAGGTGCTTCCACGCTTGGACTTCGCCCCGCGTCACATTTTGCAAGGAGCTTGTGACCGGCTTATGCAGATGCTTCATTTTGCCGCGTGGGCGGCCGTTTCCTGCGCGATGGCGCAGTCACCGGAGAAGGTGTTGCGCTTCGCACACACCAGCAGCGAGCAGAACAGGATGGAGGTGGCGACGGTTGTGCGGGCTATCGCCGAGGTCAAGCTGTGGGCCGATGCAGAGGCGCGAACGATGAAGATCGAGGGCTCGCCGGAACAGATCGCCGCCGCGGAGTGGGTGTTCCTCGAACTCGATCGGCCGGCGGGCGCGCCTGCCCCGGATTCGGCTCGCGTCTACAAAATGCCCGATCCGAAGAACGAGGGCCACATCCGCGTCTTTGCTCTGGCCCAGACACTCTCCGTCCAGGATGTGCAGGAACTGGCCACCGCGGTGCGCGCTATCGCCGAAGTACGGAGGCTGTTTACCTATTCCGAGCCGCGGATCATCGTCGTACGCGGCACCGAGGAGCAGGTGGCTGCGGCCGATTGGCTCTTACAGCAGCTCGATACGCCGGCGAAACCGGGCTTCGCGGTGCCTCGCGAGCGCCCGATGACGGATGCGCGGGGCGAGGGGTACTTCCGTATCTTCTATCCGCGTTCGGTGCAGACCGTCCAGCAACTCCAGGAGCTGGCCACCTGCACACGGGCGCTGGTGGAGATCCGCAGATTGTTCACCTACAGCCGCAAGGCGGCGATCATCGCGCGCGGAACCGAGGAAGAACTGAAGCTGGCCGAGTGGCTGTTGGGGGAATTGGATCAGAAGCCGCGCGCGGAGTATGCGGCCTCGCCGCAGTATGTGGTGCCCGACGCGGCCGCGGAAGGTTTCGTCAAGGTGTTCTTTGTGCCGCATGCAAAGTCCGTCGCCGGACTCCAGAAGCTGGCCGTCGAGGTGCGCACCGCGGCCCAGGTGCGAAGATTGTTTATCTATAACGCCCCCAGCGCCATCTGCGTGCGCGGCACTGCCCATCAGATTGCTCGCTCGGAAGAGCTGCTGGCGGCAACGGCGAAGAGAAACTAGCCGGCCTTTTCGAGCAACGCCAGGTTGATCTTCTGCGACAGCACCATTTCCTTGGTGACCACGAACTCGCGGATCTTCTTGTACGAAGGAACGTAGTACATCAGATCGAGCATCAGCTCTTCGAGAATCATGCGCAGGCCTCGAGCGCCCACCTTGCGTTCGAGAGCGAGCGTGGCGATTGCCTCCATCGCCTCGTCGGTGAACTTCAGCCGCACGTTCTCGTATTCGAAGAGCTTCTGATATTGCCGCGTCACGGCGTTCTTCGGTTTGGTGAGAATCTGAATGAGCGCTTCCTTGCTGAGATCCTCAAGCACGCCCACCACGGGCAGCCGGCCGATGAACTCGGGAATGAAACCGAACTTGATGAGATCGATGGGCTGAATCTGTTCGAGCAAATTCAGGTCGCGGCGTCCGGAATGGGTGCTGGGAATCTTCTTGTCGGTCTCTTCGCCATCCTTGAATCCGATGGAGCGGCGGCCGACGCGGCGCGAGATGATCTTCTCCAGGCCTACGAAAGCGCCTCCGCAGATAAAGAGGATGTTCGTCGTGTCGACGGGCGTGAACTCCTGATGCGGATGCTTGCGTCCGCCCTGCGGCGGCACATTGGCGATCGTGCCTTCGAGGATCTTCAGCAGCGCCTGCTGCACGCCCTCGCCCGAGACGTCGCGCGTGATGGACGGGTTTTCGTCCTTGCGGCCGATCTTGTCGATCTCGTCGATATAGATGATGCCCTGCTGCGCGCGCTGCACGTCCCAATCGGCGTTCTGTAGCAGGCGGAGGATGATGTTCTCGACATCCTCGCCGACGTAGCCCGCTTCGGTGAGCGTCGTGGCATCGACAATGGCGAAAGGTACGTCGAGGATCTTGGCAAGGGTCTGCGCCAGCAGCGTCTTGCCCGTCCCCGTTGGCCCGATGAGCACGATGTTCGACTTGGCCAGTTCGACTTCAGAGGAACGCTGCTTGTTCATCTGAATGCGCTTGTAGTGGTTATAGACGGCCACGGCGAGCTTCTTCTTGGTGGCGTCCTGTCCGACCACATACTGGTCGAGATACTCCTTCAGCTCGAGCGGCTTGGGGAGTTTGTGAGGCGCGCCGTGCGAATGATCCTGACGGTCATCCTCGAGGATGGAATTGCATACGGCGATGCATTCATCGCAGATGTAAGCGCGCGGATAATCGCTGGGAGAAGAGATCAGCTTTCCGACTACATCCTGACTTTTGTGGCAAAACGAACATCGAAGCGTATCGTCAGAAGTAGTACGTTTCACTGGCATGACTCCCACGGGCGCACAGGCCCAACCCGGTTCTGCATCTCTACGCTCTCATTATCGCCCTGAAATAGCCACTTGGCAATGAGTGATCTCGGTGCGGGTTCGATTACAATCGAGAGAAGGAGCTTTTCCATGTCCCTTTCCCGCAGACGATTCCTGGAAACCGCCGCAGTGAGCCCGATGGCGCTGGGCGCGGCCGTAGACGCGAAGACCGGAATGCCGACGCGCATTCTGGGGAAGACAGGGGCTCGGGTTTCCGCCGTGGCCTTCGGGTGCGGCAGCCGGTTCCTTATGTATCAGGAAGAGGACAAGGCGCTGGAGGCGCTGAACAAAGCCCTGGACCTTGGGATCACCTACATCGACACGGCGTTCAGCTACGGCAACGGCCGCAGCGAGGAACGGGTGGGCAAGGTGATGCGGACGCGGCGCAAAGAGGTGTGGCTGGCCACCAAGGTGCAGGACCGCAGCTATGACGGCGCGATGCGCATCATCGAAGGCAGCCTCAAGCGGTTGCAGACGGATCAGGTGGACCTGCTGCATATTCATGCATTGGGCGATGCGGAGGATCTGGCCAAGGCGGAAGCAGGCGCACTGAAGGCGCTGTACAAAGCGCGCGAGGCGAAGATGGCACGGTTCATCGGGGTGACCTGCCACTCCGATCCGGTGGTACTGAAAACGGCGCTCGAACGGCATGACTTCGACTGCACGCAGATGGCGCTGAACGCGGCGCGCGTCGGGATGCGCAACGGCAAACGGGGCATGGAGATCAACGATGCCATGAAGGACAGCTTCGAGCTGATCGCCCTGCCGGTGGCTCATAAGAAGAAGATGGGCGTGACGGCCATGAAGATCTTCGGACAGGATGGGTTGGTGGGCAAGGCATCGGTGGAGAAGCTGATCCGCTACTCGCTGACGTTGCCGGTGGCCAGCGCCGTGTTGGGGATGCCGAAGCTCGAGCATCTGGACGAGAATGTCCGCGTGGCGAAGGCCTTCCAACCGCTATCGAAGAAGGAGATGCAGTCGCTGGCCGGAGATTTGAAGCTGGCGAAGCTGGAGTTGGACCGCTTCTTCGCCGATCACGTCGACGCGTAAGGCCCGGCGGCGGGCAAGAAAAAATGCCGGGCGCTGGTCGGGCGCCCGGCTGAGGAGCACCCACAAGCCGCTCGGAGGTAACGGCTTGTGGTAGTGGAGGAGAACGACTAGGCCAACAGGCCACCGTGTCCTAAACAGGCGATCTCCCAGCCTGAAACCCGATAACGGGCGAGCACGGGCGGCAACACCATATCCACTACATTCGGTTTCGCCGAACGGAAGCATCCCGGTGCCGAAATGATCGGGACGTCCTCCTTATATCCTAGCAGAAATAGGTTGCCAGGCTCCACTGGGGCGAGAAAGCGCTCCAGGTGGCAGCCGATTTTGGCCATGGCGCGGCCGATGGTATCTTCGGGGCCGGCCGGAGCAGTCGTGGAAGCGATCAGAATTCCGGTTGGTTTCGAGCGCAGCAGGTGAAGGAGGGAGCGAGACACATTGGCCTCGTCCTCGATGGTGGAAAGGGCAAAGGCGGGATGGATGCCGAACCGCTCCAGGCGCTGGCGCATGATGCTGTCAAAAAGCTGTTTGGCGCGGTCGGCACAGATGGGGTCACTGTAGAGGACAGCGACGGAAGGCTCACGAATGGGGCGCGCCTGTAGAATGGGGCCACGTTCCTTGAGGATGGAGATGACGGCATCGAGTTGGGCGTTAGGGATGGCGAAGGGAGCGCTCTTGACGGTGCAGATCCTCTGGCCGGCTTTAGCATAACTGAAATTGGCTAGCGTGCTGATGACGATGCTCGCCGTGCAGTTGATCTGCTTGAGTAATTCGTCGTCGACAAGCACGCAGCAATCCTGAGTAGCGAACAGATTCGCGCGGCCACCGGCGGCGAGGCGGATTTCCAGACTGCCGCAACCCAGCTCACCGGCAACCATTGTGACGGCGCTGTCTTCGGAGACTTCGCCATCCTCCAATTCGGTCACCCAAACCTGTTCCATCCCCTCGTTGGCGAGCAGACGGACATCTTCTTCGCTGAGGACATGACCCTTGGCCAAAAGCTTCTTACCGCCCGGGCGAAAGATCGTGCAGCACAAGATACGTCCCATCGACTCCCTGACGTCAACGGTTTGTGCCTTCATGAATCCTGACTCCCCTTGCAGGAACCACTCCATCGAGAGGCCCTGTGATAGTAATACACTAACTTTAGTTGTTTGGGAGAGAGATTTTTCTCACTTCGAGGCAATTTTTTCTTGAAACAGGGGTTCAATGCTTCAAAACGGGGAGCGGGACAAGTTCCGAGACCGCTGCGGCGGCCGTGAGATCGAAGGCGGGATGGAGGGCTTTGAGCATGGCGATCTCGTCGCAGGCTTGGAACTTCGGGCATTTCAGGCAATCTTTCCAAGCCTTTAGGGGGAGTTCGCCGCGATCGACCTCGCGGTAGCCCATCTTGCGAAAGAAGCCGGGGACATAGGTGAACGCAAAGATGGCTCGAATATCGAAGCTCGTAGCTTCCTGTTCGAGAGCCGCCATGATGTGTGCTCCGACGCCGTGTTTTTGATGCGCGGGATCGACGGCGAGCGAGCGCACCTCGGCGGCTTGTGTCGTGTAGATGTGCAAAGCACCACAGGCGACGATCGAAGATTCGAGCGTGATGAGCGTGAAATCCCGAATGTTCTCGGCCATTTCGAGCTCCGTGCGAGGGAGCATGATGCCGCGGGCGGCGAAGCCGTTAATTAGACGCAAAAGATGAGGTATGTCGGATAGTTTTGCCTTCCTGTGTAGGAATTGTGGAGATTTTTCCATTACTTCGATGGCTCCAGTACTAGACGGGTTCCGATGGATTCGCCATTGAGGAGAGCCGCAACGACTCCGGGACGGGCTCCGGGAACGATGATGACTTCGCCGACGCCGCTGGCGAGGCCGTCGCAAGCGGCGTTGAGCTTGGCCTGCATGCCGCCGGTGGCGATGCCGTCGGCGATGAGTTGGCGGCAGGCGGAGGGTGTGAGGACGGGGATGAGTCCGTTCGGGCCTTTGACGCCATCGACATCGGTAAGGAAGAAGAGGCGGTCGGCGGCGAAGGCGGCGGCACAGGCGACGGCCATCTGGTCGGCATTCACGTTATAGATGTTGCCTTGCCCGTCGCCGGCGACGCAGGCGACCACGGGAAGAAAAGCATTGGAAGACAAGAGGTTCAGGAGATCCCCGTTGGATTGCACAACCTGGCCGACAGCGCCGAGGTCTTCACGCAATTGGCGTGCGACAGCGATGTTGGCGTCGATGCCGGTGAGTCCCACGGCGCGGGCGCCGGCTTTGACGAAGGAGGCGACGAGTTCATGGTTGACAGTGCCGGCGAAGACTTTGAGGACGGCATCCACTACTTCTGGGGTGGTGACCCGGAGTCCGTCAACGAAGCGGCTTTCGACGCCGCGTTCGGTGAGGAATCGGGTCATCTGCTTGCCGCCGCCGTGGACGATGACCGTTTGGTTGGATTTCGCGACCGCGGCGAGTTCGGCTGCGAGGCGATCGCGGCTGGAGGGAGAATCGAGGAGCGTGCCGCCGAGCTTAACGAGGATTTTCACAGAAGGCCCTCCGTTTCGGGGAGAGCGAGGAGGAGGTTCATATTTTGGACGGCTTGGCCGGCGGCGCCTTTTCCGAGATTATCGATAACACTTACAATTACCGTTCGATGGGAAATGGGGTCCCATTTCAGGCCAATATCGCAAAAGTTGGTGTGCTGGACAGCGTGAAGGTCGGGGACGTGGCCCGCGGGGTAGATGCGAACGAAGGGGCTATCCTTATAGAAACGTTGATAGATATCGATCAGGTCGTGAGCGGCGTGGACATTCAGGGTGCGGAGGTAGATGGTTTCCAGGATACCGCGGTGCAGAGGAAGCAGATGTGCAGTAAAACTGAATTCTGATTCATTCAGTTCTGTATTCATGAGCACTTCGGGAACATGACGATGATCGAGAATCGAATATGCTGAAAAGTTTTCGGTAACTTCGCAAAAACTAGTTTTGAGACTTGGCTTACGGCCGGCTCCGCTGACGCCGGATTTGGCGTCGCAGACGATCCCGGCGGCGCGGTCGATGACTCCCGCGGCAACCAGCGGGCGCAGGGCAAGGTTTGCGGCCGTGGGGTAGCAGCCGGGGTTGGAGATCAGCCGGGCTCCGGGGACGAGATGGCGGTAGAACTCGGGGAGTCCGTAGACGGCTTCGTGGAGCAAGGCTTCCTGGGTATGGTCTTCCTTGTACCAGCGCTTATAGTTGTCGACGGTGCGGAGGCGAAACGCGCCGCTGAGGTCGACGACTTTGGCGCCGGCATCGAGTAGCCAGGGGGTGAGTTCCATGGAGACCTCGGGAGGAGTGGCGAGGAAGACGACATCGAGTTTTTCGGCGGCGACGGCTTCCGGGGTGCATGGAATGCGCGGTGGGGACTGATAGCCGATGGGGCGATGGCGGTCGTGCGAATCGGCACGATGTTCGATGAGGAAGGGGTCCACGGCGGCGTGGCGGGAGAGGATGGTGAGCAGTTCATGGCCGCTGTAGCCGCGGAAACCGACGATACCGGCACGGAAGGGCATAGTGATTAAATATTCATCCTTATGAATAATTATACCATCAGCGCTGTTCGGCGACAGAGCGCTCGGCGAGTTCGCCGACGAGGGGGAGTTTGAAGAACTGGCTCTGGGCGACTTTGACGAGCATCCAGATCCAGGCGATGAAGATGGCGGTCTTGGCGGTGGCCACGATGGGGAAGAAATGGATGGGCCAGCCGAAGGAGCGGAAGAAAGGTTTGAGGACCCAATCGGCGAGGAGCCAGGCGACGAAGAGGTAGAGGCCCTGGAAGGCATGAAAGCGGGTGTTCCGATCGGAATGGAACTTGGAGGAAGCAAGGACAAAGATGGAGGCAATCCAGCCGACGATGGGGATGTAGCAGAGCAAGGATGCGGTGCGGGCGTCGACTTTGCCGAGGAAATCGGATTGCGGGGGTGGAGCACCGGCAGGCGTCTGGGGTGCGCCACAGGCGGCGCAGAACATGTCGCGCTCGCCGATGGGGACACCGCAATGTGTGCAGAACGGCATACCGAAGATCACTCCTGTAAAGGGATACGTTACACGAAGCGGAGGCGTTCCGCCAGAGTGGGTCACCTGAGGTTGCCCTTCTCGCGTTCGGCGGAGAGCACTTCGATGAGCTGGCGCTTGATGTGGGGATAGGTGTCGAGGACGTACATGACCTCAGGGGGCCAGTGCCCGGTAGGGTTATGGGGATCGCGCTCAAAGAACGGCGATGAGAAACTGGGGCGCAGAGGCAGAGTACTGGCCGGGCGCAGGATCTCGATGGGGAAATTATAGGGCGGCATGAGTGGGTGGAGAGCTCCTTTCCGGGGATTCGGTCTGGTTCCAATGGAAGGTGGAAGCGATTGCGGAGAGCAATAGCACAATGACGATGGCGATTTTGCGGATCGGGCCGAGCGCGCTGGGTTCGAACCCTCGATTTTGAGAAGAAGCAGCAGTTGGCTCGGGGTTATCGTTGGCCGGGAGCTGGGATTCGAGCTGGGCGATTTTTTCCTGAGGCGGCATGACGCCGTTGCGGTAGGCGCGCAGTGCGCGGAAGCTGCGCAGGAAAGTGCGCTGCTGACGCTCGAGGTGCTCTTCGAGGACATCGATGTGTTTGGCGTTGCTGCGATAGGCAAGGGCTGCCTGGGTGGCGGGGTCGATTTCGCCGAACTTATATTTGACGTCGACGCGGTGTTCGGCCGCGGCGAGATTCATTTCGGCGGAAAGAGCGGCTTCGAGGCGGCGGATCTTCCAGCGGGCGTTGATCATATTTTCGAGGAGATCGATTTCGAACTGGTCCTGGGGTGCAAAGAGCTCGTGGTAACGGGAGGCGAGCAGGTTGAAGATTTCCTGAGACTCGCCTTCGAGAACGACACGGACGGAGTACATGCCATGGGATGTACGGTTGAGGGCGGAGCGGGCGCGGCCACTATCGGTAACAGGCCCCCGTGAGCGGCGGCCATTGACACGAGATTGCTCGGAGCGCGAGAGTCTGCGAGACATGCGGAATGTCCTCCCGTTTTTGAGTGTATTGGGCAGGGCGCCGGAAAACGGGTTGCGGAAAAGCAGGGCGGGGCCGGCAGAGGAGTGGAAGTGATTCAGGGCGGGGGAGTTGCGAGCGGAGCAACTTTTTCTCGAAGGAGTGTGAACGGACTGCGCCGTTGGGGCTAATTGGGGGGCTAATTGAGGAGTGTATTTTCCGTGAAGCAAGGGTTCGGGATTCGCGTCCCCGGCACTTGCTGGAGCAGTGCGGTAGGATAGCCGGTGAGAGGAACACAATGATATCGCGGCGGCGGATGGTTTTGGGCGGACTGATGGGGTTGGCGGGGATGGGGACGGCACAAGGGCGGAAGAAGCCGAATGTGCTGTTTGTGGCGGTGGACGATCTGCGGCCGGAGTTGGGCTGCTATGGACATAAGACGATTCTGACGCCGAATATCGACCGGATTGCGAAAGAGGGGATGGTGTTTCTGCGGGCGTATTGCCAGCAGGCGGTGTGCTCGCCGTCGCGGTCGAGTTTGATGACGGGAGCGCGGCCGGACACGACGAAGGTATGGGATCTGGTGACGCATTTTCGCGATGCGATGCCGACGCAGCCGACGGTGGCGGAGCACTTCAAGAACAACGGGTATTTCGTGCAGGGGATGGGGAAGATTTACCATGGCGGGTATGACGATCCGCGGTCGTGGTCGGTGCCGTGGCAGACGCCGCAGGCGGTGACCTATGCGTCGGCGGCGAGTGAGCGGAATGCCGATGCGGTGGGGCGGGCGAAGCAGGGGAAGGCGCCGCGGGGTCCGGCGTACGAGGGCGCGGACGTGCCGGACAATACGTTCCGGGATGGGAAGACGGCGGAACTGGCCGTGGCGACGCTGCGGGAATTGAGCAAGAAATCACAGCCGTTTTTCCTGGCTGTTGGATTTTCAAAGCCGCATTTGCCGTTTATTGCTCCGAAGAAATATTGGGACATGTACGATCCGCGGGAGATCCGGCTGGCTTCGAATCCGTATCATCCGAAGGGTGCTCCCGCGTATGCGTTGACGAACAGCGGTGAGTTGCGGAATTATGTGGGGATTCCGGCGGAGGGTCCGATGCCGGATGAGCTGGCCCGGAAGCTGAAGCATGGCTATTATGCGGCGACGAGCTATATGGACGCGCAGTTGGGGAAGGTGCTGGATGAATTGGAGCGGCTGGGATTGCGGAAGAATACGATTGTCGTATTGTGGGGGGATCATGGGTGGAAGCTGGGCGAGCATGGGGAGTGGTGCAAGCACAGCAATGTGGAGAACGATACGAATGCTCCGCTGGTGGTGTCTGTGCCGGGGATGAAGGAGGCGGGCAAGCGGACGCGGGCGTTGGTGGAATTTGTGGATATTTACCCGACATTGGCGGAATTGGCGGGGTTGGGGCTGCCGGGGCACTTGGAGGGGAAGAGTTTCCAGCCCGTGCTGGAGAATGCGGAGCGGAAGTGGAAGAGCGCGGCGTTCAGCCAGTATCCGCGCGGGAAAGCGATGGGGTATTCGATGCGGACGGACCGGTACCGGTTCACGGTGTGGGTGGACCGGGGGGATCATTCGAAGGTGGAGGCGGTGGAGTTGTATGACCATCAGGTGGACCCGCAGGAGAATGTGAATGTGGCGGGGGAGAATGCGGGGCTGGTGCGGGAGTTGATGGAGAAGTGGAGAAAGGGGTGGCGGGGGGTGTTAGAGGAGTTGCAGTAGATTGAGAGTTGCGGACGTGGGCGAATTGGCCTGACGTCAGTTCGATTCAACCGGAGATTTGGCGACTTCGACGGCGAAGACGTAGGTGTCGCCGAACATGTTGGACCGGAAGACGACCCATTTCCGATCGGGGGTGAAGCTGACGTTGGGTTCGAGCCGGTATTGGTGTTTGGACATGTTGACGAGGCGTTCGGAGCGGAGGACACCGGGTTGGACGAAGGATTTGTCGTCGATGCCGCGGTTGGGGATGAGTTCGGGGCGGAAGAGGTAGATCCACTGGCCGTTTTTGGCGCGGGCTACCTGGCCGGGATCGCCGCCGTCGCCGGCGAAGAGTTTGCCGTCGCGGGTAACGTTGAAGTGAATGGACCATTCGTCACGCTGGAGATGGAACCACTGGCGGGCTTCGGTCTCGACGTTGTAGGAGGCGAGCCAAAAATCTTCGCCGCGCGGAGTTTGGAGGTCGTACCAGATGGTTTTGCCGTCGGCGCTCCAGAACTCGTGGCCCCAGATTTCCATGGCCATGGTGCGGGTGTGGATCTTTTTGGGCGGGCCCCCGGTGGTGCGCATGAGCCAGATGCGATCGACCTTGTGCCAGGGGCCTTCGTGGCAGAACATGAGCATTGTCGGATCGGTGGGGGAGAACAGCAGGTGGTTGAGCCAGTTGTTGTCGCGGTGGATGGTTCTGACTTCGCCGGTCTGGATGTTCATGGTGAATAGGCCCATGGGGAGCTTGGCGGCCCAGCGCTCCTCCATCATCTGGCCTTTGTTGCGGGGCTGATCGAGGGAGTGGCCCTGCTGCTGCTGGGTTTGTGCTCCCGAGGCGGGGCGGGCGTTGTTGTAGTCGCGGCCGTCGCCCTCGATGTAGGTGCCGGCGAGGAGGGTTTCGTCGGCGTTGACGGTGGAGATACCGCCGCGGCGGGGGAGGTCGCCGATTTTGTGGGTTTGGCCGGAGTCGACGTCGGTCCAGAAGGCCGCTCCATCGCGGAGGTAGTAGACGCGCTGGTGGCGGCGTCCGGCGTCGATCATGCGGACGCGGCCGGAGACGACCTGGCGGGCGGTTTTCGTTTCGAGATCGAGAACGGAGATGCCGTCGGGCGTGGTATAGACGAGGCGTTTACCGTCGGCGGTGTAGCCGTTCTGGTTGAAGTAGAGGCTGGCGCTACCTTTTTCCTTGGTGAGGCGGATGACGCGATGGCCGGTGTCGGGGTCGATCCAGGAGACGGGAGGTTCCTGGGCGAGGACGGTGACGGCCAAGGCGAGGCCGAAGAGAATGCGGTGCATGGCTACCTCCGTGACGATCAGAATTGCAATTTCAAGCCTAGCTGAAGGGAGCGCGGGCTGTTTTGCTGGCTGGTGATACGGCCGAAGTTGGCGTTGTTGATATCGAGCGAAGCGGGGCCGTTGAAGATGACGGTGTTGGCGATGTTGAAGGCTTCGGCGGCGAAGTCGAGCTTGAAGCGTTCGGTGATGCGGAACTGGCGGTTGACGCTGAGGTCCTCGTTCCAAAAGCCGGGTGCATAGAGGCCGTAGGCACCGGCGCCGGGGGTGTCGCCGTAGGTGTAGGGGGCGGGGTTGATGAAGGCGTTGCGGTCGAGGAATTGGGGCCGGGCGCCGAGCAGATCGCCGCTGCCCCATTCGCCGTTGATGCGGACCGAGCCGTTGAAGGCGGGGTTGTAGGAGGCTCGGCAGCCACCGGCGTTGGGCAACTGGCAGGCGGCGCCGATGATGCCATAGGGGTTGCCGGAGCGAAGGCGGGTGATGCTGGAGATGCGCCAACCTTCGAGGAGGCCGCGGACAAGGGGGTTGACGGGATTCCAGGCACGGCCCGGGCCGAAGGGGAGCTGGTAGACCACCATGGCGTTAAAGACGTGGCGGCGGTCGCTTTCGCCGTGGCGCTTTTCCGTTTCAAAGAAATACTCAGTGCGGCTTGCGCCGGCATCGGAGAGTGTCTTGCTCCAGGTGTGATTGATGTTGAAGGTGAGGCCGCTGGACATGCGCTTTTGCAGGGTGATTTGCAGGGAGTTGTAGTTGGAACTGGCGAGGTTGACGAAGCTGGCGGTGACGCCGGCGTACTGGGGGAAGGGTCGGAGCATTTGAGCGAAGGTGCCGCGGAAGGTGGAGTAGGGGAGCGCGATATCGGGGATGATGGCGCGGGCTTGGGCCAGGGTTGTCGGGTTGACCTGGGAGGTAAGGAGGTTGCCGAGGGCGAGGTAGCGGGGGTGGATTTGGCCGGACCAGATGCCGCGTCCGCCGCCGCGGAGCAACTTGCCATTGCCGCCGGCATAGCCCGCGGTGAGCGTCATGCTGGGAGTGATGGCGCGCTGGATGGAGAAGTTCCAGTTCTGGTAGCGGGGCGGGCGGGCGCCTTCTTCGGGGTTATCGTAGCTGACCGAACCCGCGGTGGGGCGGGTGGTGTAGAAGCCGGTGTTGAGAGTGGCGTCGAAGAAAGGCGGGCGCTGGTAGGGGGGGACACCGTCGTCCCAGTCGAAGGCGGGGCTGAAGCCATCCGGGGAGGGGAAGCCTGGGGAGGCGGTGAAGCCGAGTTTGCCGGTGCCTTCGCGGGCGCCATCGCGTCCGCCGACGGCGCCGTGGCGCGTGTACATAATGCCGTAGGCGGCGCGAACGACGGTGCTGCCGCCCAGACGCCAGGCGAAGCCGAGGCGCGGGCCCCAGTTGTTCCAATGGGTTTTGATGCGCGTGCGGCAATTGCAGTAGAGCGGGGATTGGCCTTTGCCGCCGAATTGGAGGGCGCCGCGGAAGCCTTCCACGGCGGGGTTGGGGATATCGGGGTTGAACCAGGAAACGCGGTCCAGCACTTCGACATAGGGGAGCATGATGTCGTGGCGCATGCCGAGGTTGAGTGTCAAGTTGCGGGTGATTTTCCAGTCGTCGCCGATCCACCATGCGTAGTTGCGATAGCGCGCCCCGGAGGTAACGACGGAATCCTCGTTTACGGTGGCGGAATTGAGAGTGCCGAGGAGGTAGCTGGCGTAGGAGTTGCCGGTGGTGTTTTGCAAGGTGCCGTTGTTGAAGCCGGCGGTTTGGACATTACTGAAAGCGGCGATGAAGAGAGTGCCGTCCCAACGGGCGCGGTAGTTGTCCTGGAGCCGCTGGTGCTGGAAACCGGCCTTGAGGGAGTGGTTGGATTTGAGCCACTGGAAGCTGTCCTGCAAGGTGTAGTTATTGAGGGCATCGAGGAAGGGGCGGGCATCGGTGCCACGCCATCCGGCGGGTGAGTTGGGGCCGGCGAAGGAGGTTTCGGGGAACGATTGCGTGGCGTCGCCTTTGGGGAGTCCTCTGATTCCCGCCCTCTCGACCCAATTGCCGTCGATGGTGGGGTTGGTGATGGGAACCCAGAGGCGGGACGCGCCGATATTGATCTGGTTCATCATGGAGGCGTTGATGACCCAGGTATGTTTGACTTGTCCGACAGTGGGGACTTCGCTGACGACACGGGTGACGGTGTAGGGGAGAGGCAAGGGTACGGGATTGCCGCGGATGGGGCTGCTCTGTTCGTGTGAGCCGCGGGAAAACATGACGCTGAAGCGGTGGGCATCGGAGTGGTTGTAGTCGACTTTGGCAGTGCCATTTTGATTGTTGAATCCGACGCCGGGGTTGTTGTTGAGGAAATTGGCGGCGATTCCGTCGCGGGTGGGGGCAGGGAGCGGTTCCTGGAAGAATCGCGAGGCGGAGGAGATGCGGTTGGCGGGGATGATGCGGTTGGGGAAGGGCTGGCGGGAGCAGTTGGCGCCGTTGGGGCAATTGGTGGTAGCGGGATCGAAGATGTTGACGGGGAGCTCGCCGAAATCGCCGTTGCGCATGCGCAAGGTAGGTATGGTGACGAATTGGAAGGGTGTGGCGACGCGGTAGCGGTAGCCGTCATAGGCGCCGAAGAAGAAGAGCTTGTTGCGTTTGACGGGACCGCCGACGGTGAAGCCGAACTGGTTCTGGTTCTGTTGGGTGCGGGTGGGGGCGAAGAAACCGCGGGCGTCGAGTTTGGTGTTGCGGAGATATTCGTAGAGGGAGCCGTGGAGGTCATTGGTACCGGATTTGATGGTGTAGTTTTCCGAGCCCTGGCCGTTGAATTCGACGGATTGTCCGCTGGTTTCGACCTGGAATTGCTCGACGGATTCGACGGAGACGGCGAATTGCAGAGCGCGGCTTTCGCCCTGGCGGACGGCGTCCGTGATGGGGAGGCCTTCGATGTAGACGTCCTTGGAGAAGCTCTGGCCGCCGTTGATAAAGCCGAAGGTGCCGCCTTCCTGGACGCCGGGCATGAGATAGATGAAGGAGGCGGGATTGCGGGGGCTGCCGTTGCCCATGGAGAGCGGGAGGGCAGTGTACATGTCGTTGCGCATGGTCTGGCCCATGCGGGCATCGGCGGTGTTGAGTTCGGGCGGAGTGGCGGAGACGGTAATGCTTTCGGCGGTGGCGCCGACCTCGAGTTTGAGGTTGAGTTCGACGGTGGTGAGCGCGTCGACGACAATCTGGTCCTGGACGAGGGTGCGGAAGCCTTGGGCGGAGGCGGAGACTTTGTAGACACCGGCGGGGAGAGGAGCAATGACGAAGAGGCCGGCGGCGGTGGTTTCGCGGCGGGTTTCGACTCCGGTGGCGAGGTTGGTGGCGATGACGGTGGCGGCAGGAATCATGGCGCCGGTGGGATCGGCGATGGAACCCTTGATGGCGCCGGCTCCGCCGATTTGCGCGGAGACCGGAAGAGACAAGAGGAGGAGACCCAGCGCGAGGCGCGATGGGGAAATGACATGGAGCGACATGGCATACTTCCTTTCCAAAGCGAGCAGCGGGGCGGCTTCACGGCATCCCGCTCTATATATGAAATATCTTAGACAAATTTAGGCGGAATGTCTTGCGAGATCGATGGCGGTTTCGATGGCGCGGCGGAGGACGGCGGGGACGCGGGAGGGGCCGGCTTCGGCGGCGGCTTCGAGGACTTGGAGGGCGAGGAACGGCTTTGAAGTGCGGCCGACGGCCTGGAGGATGGTGGCTTTGGGATTGCTTTTGGGCTGTGTTTTGGCGTTGGGGAAGGCGGCTTTGCGGTAGATGTGCGCGTAGCCGTGCTGGTAGAAGCAATGCTCGATGTCGCGTTCGGCGAGGATGGTGATGCGGCGGGGTTGCTCTTCGGGGTCGAAGTAGGGGCGGGCCATTTCGCGGTAATGAAAGCCGGCTTCGTCGCCATCGGAGAGCAGGTGCCATTCGATGCCGAGGTTTTGGGCGACCTTGATGAGGGCGGTGAGGCCGCTTTGGGCGAACTCGACGCAGGCGACACCTTCGACGGCGAAATCGTAGCCGAGGATGCGGGCGAGTTCGGGGAGGATCCAGAACTCGGTTTCTCCCTCGACGAGGAGCCAGCAGCGGGCGAACATGGCGGAGGCGCGGCGGCTGCGGATGTGGTAGCTCCAGCGGCGGAGTTCTTCGCTGGTGAGCTTGCCTTGGGGGATGGAGAATTCGAGGACAACGCCTTTTTCGCGGAGGAGGCGGCGGATGGAGGAGAGGGGGGCGGCGGAGAGGAGAGTACCGGAATGGGTGGTAACGATTTTCTGCCAGCGGATCTGTTCGAGGATACCCCAGACGGAGGCGAGGGTCATGGGATGAAGGTGGGCTTCCGGGTCTTCGATGAGGATGATGGGGGCGGTGCCTGGGGCGACGAGATAGCCGCTGCGGAGGGCGGCGCCGACGAGGAGGAGCAGGCCGATTTTTTGGGCAGCACCGCCGTGATACCGAGGAGGGCCGGGGGTGGCGGTGGTGGGGACCCGCTGTTTGCCGGTGATCTCTTCGAGGGCGGGTCCGAGGCGGCCCCAGGTGGATGTGACGGTGCTGCCGGATTGTTCGAGGAGGGATCGGGCGGCGGCGAACCCTTTTTCGAGTTCGGCGGGATCGGCGCCGGCGCCGGCGACGATGGCGCGGTAGTGTTCCTCGACGGCCTCGATCCATCGATCGGTTTCGATGTTGCCGCTGGAGGCGATGTTGTTATGTGGCGCGGGAGTGGAGGAGACGATGCCACCCCGGAGCCAGAGCAAGGGGCTGATGCGGCGGACCCACTGGATGAGGTCGGGGCTGTTGATGCAAAGGAGAGGGCCGTCGCGGCGGGTGCGTGCTCCCCAAGTGACGATGGGTGCGCCATCGGGTCCGGCCCAGGCGGCCTGGACTTCGACGTAGAGGGTGCGGGGAGCGGAGAAGCGGTTGGTCCAGAGTTTGACTTTCCTGGGGAGGGTGGAGTTCCACTGTCCGGGGGCGTCTTCTTCGAGGGTGAGAGAGATACGGACGGGAGCGGGTTCGCCGCCATCGAGGTGGGCATGGTGTTTTTCGAAGGCGAAGGCATGACCGTCGGCGCCGACGCCGAGGGCGATGGCAAGCGCTTCGAGGATGCTCGATTTGCCGCAGTCGTTCTCACCGATGAGGATTGTGGTTTTATCGAAGCTGAGCGAGGCGAAGACGATTCCGCGGAAGTTTTCCACGCGGAAGGCGCGGAGATACATGAAGAATCTATTTTACTTGCGTCCGCTGTATTTGTTGAGGAGGCCGAGTAGCTTGGCGGCGGCGGGAGGAGGCGCGGTATTGCCGAAGACAATGTCTTTGTTTTCGAGTTCCTTGCCGTAGAGGCCTTTGATGGCGTCCTTGTCGGGGCGGAGGGTAGCTCCTTGGAGGGAGATGCCGGCGAAGACGCCGCGGGCGCGGGACCAGGTGAGGATTTCGGCGCGCATGGTAGCGTCGGTTTCGGCGGAGGCGGTGCGGCCGACGGGTCCGGCGGCGGCGGAGGCATCGCCACCGAGAGTGAACTTGCTGCTCATGAGGCGGGAAGCGCCTTTGTCGTTCATGACGAGCATGATGACGTCGGTTTCCGAGCCGCCGATCTGAAGGCCGAAGCTGCCGCCTTCAACGCGGATGGCACCTGGGGCGGACCAGCCGGGGCCGTCTTTCTTGCGGCAGGATACGAATCCGCGGCCGTACTTGGCGCCGAAAACGAAAGCTCCCTTCTTGAGGCCGGGGACAAAGACGGCGCAGGAGGCTTTGTCGAGGAGATCCTGGGGGATTTCCTTGTCCTTGGCGCCCATGACCTCTTCGAACATGATGGCTGCGTTTTCGAGGCGTTTGTCCTCTTCGGCGCCAGCGAAGAGGAAGCCCGAGAGAAGTGGCAGGAGGAGGTAGGTTCGCATCTTCCTTTCATGATAGCGAACGGGGGATGTGCGGTTTACACCTTGCGGAGCCAGATGCGGTTGAGGGCCATGAGTTCCTTGCCTTTGATGGCGAGGGCGGTGAACTCGAGTTTGGCGGGGCCTTTGGCGAGGGTGAGCGTGCCGGCGGGGTGCTTTTCGAAGAGGGCGCGGCCGGCGGTGGGTTCGACCGTGCCTTCGAGGGAAGCGGAGCCGATTTTGAGGCGATAGCGGCCTCCGGCGTCGGCGGGGTCGCAGCCGTAGCTGAGGGTGATTTCGTAGCGGCCGGGATGGAGGACGTCGATGTTCCAGTGGACGGTTTCGCCGGGGGTACGCCAGGAGTCAATGGAGTCCCATTCATAGCCGGCGAAGGTGTAGTTGACGGTGGACGGTTCGCGGCGGCCGGGGATGGGGGCTGGGGCGGAGGTTTCCGCGTCGCCGGGGGAAGCCCAGGTGGTGTGGGTGCCGTTGACGTGGGCCCAACTGGGTTCGAGATCGACGGGGTTTTCGTCCGGGCGGCCGATTTCGATGGGGGGCGGCTCGAAGCTCTGGCCACGGGTGACGTCGTCGAACCATTTGTCGAATTGGATGCGGAGGCGCTGCTTTTCCTCGGGGAATTGGGCGGAGACGTCGGTTTTTTCGCTTGGGTCGTTGTGGAGATCGAAGAGTTGGTTGCCGGCGAGCTTGAAGCGCTGACCGCAGATGGACCAGCCGCGCTGTTTGGTGGGCTGGAAACGGTCCCAGTAGTGGCAGAGGAATTGGTGGGGGCTTTGGCCACGGCCAGTTTCGAGGAGAGTGCGGAAACTTTTTCCGTCGAGGGGGAGGGTTTGGGGAATGGGGATGTTGAGCAGGTCGCAGAGGGTGGGGAAGATGTCGAACTCCTTGACCATGGCGTTGACTTTGGCGGCGGGGAACTTGCCGGGCCAGCGGATGAAGAGCGGGGAGATGACGCCGCCTTCGAAGACGGAGGCTTTGGCGCCGCGGAGGTGGGCGCGGAAATGCTTGCTGACGCCGCCGTTGTCGCTCATGAAGAGGACGATGGTGTTGTCGCGGAGGCCCTCGCTTTCGAGGGTGGCGAGGAGGCGGCCGATGTTTTCATCGATGCGCTCGACCATGCCGTAGATTTCGGCGTCGCCGATGGGGACACCCATTTTCATATAGCGTTCGGTGTAGCGGCTGGGGACGTAATTGGGGGAGTGGGGAGCGTTGTATGGGAGATAGAGGAAGAAGGGCTTGGCGCCGCGCGAGCCGATGAATTGGATGGCGGCGTCGGTGAGGACGTCGGTGATGTAGCCTCGGGCGGCGACGGGCTTGCGGTTGTGCTCGAGTTGGTCGGGGTAGAAATAGCGCTCGGTGTGGCCCTGGGTGAAGATGAGGGTTTCGTCAAAGCCGCGGTTCATGGGGTGATGGGAGGCGTAACGGCCGAGATGCCATTTGCCGAAGATGCCGGTGCGGTAGCCGGCTTTCTGGAGCACCTGGGGGAGAGTGGTTTCGCGGGGGTTGAGGTTGTCGCCGCCGAAGCGGGTGTTGTAGACGCCGGTGCGCAGGTAGTAACGGCCGGTCATGAGTCCGGCGCGGGTGGGGGCGCAGACGGGGCAGACGTAGAAGCGGGTGAAGTTGACGCTCTCGGCGGCCAGTTTGTCCATGTTGGGGGTGCGGATGTAAGGGTTGCCGTGGGAGGCGATGTCCCACCAGCCTTGATCGTCGGTGACGATGAGGACGATGTTGGGGCGGGGGGAGGATTGCGTGGGGGCGGCGGAGGCGGCCAGCGTTCCGAGAAAGGTTCTGCGGGTCATTTGCTTCCCCATCATATGCGGGTGCGGGGGTAAGATGTCAGCTACTCTAAATAGATGGAGGCTGCACAGCCTTCCGCGCAACGTTCGGGGATCTGGGCGTCCATCGTTGAGTCGCTGCGCGGATCGCATCAGGATTACACCGAAGGGACGCTGGACCGCGCCATACTGCTGCTCGCTGTTCCGATGATTTTGGAGATGGCGATGGAGTCGTTGTTTGGCGTGGTGGATGCGTTTTTCGTGGCGAGCCTGGGGACGGAGGCCGTGGCGGCGGTGGCGCTGACGGAATCGCTGCTGAGCATACTGTTCGGAGTGGCGATCGGGTTAAGCATGGCGGCGACGGCGATGGTGGCGCGGCGGATTGGGGAAAAGGATGCGGAGGGGGCGTCGGTGGCGGCGGCGCAAGCGGTGTTTGTGGGAATTTTCTGTTCGCTGCCGATTGCGGCGATGGGAGTGATTTTCGCGCCGGAGTTGCTGGCGCTGATGGGCGGCGAGCCGGCGGTGATCGCGGCGGGGAAGAATTTCACGCGCACGATTTTCGGGACTTGCGTGTTCATCTTTCTGCTGTTTTTGAATAATGCCATCTTTCGCGGGGCGGGCGATGCGGCGATCGCGATGCGTGTGCTGTGGCTGGCGAACATCATCAACATCGTGCTGAATCCGTGTTTGATTCTGGGGCTGGGTCCGTTTCCGAAGCTGGGGTTGTTGGGGTCGGCGGTGGCGTCGTCGATCGGGCGGGGGACGGGCGTGGCGTTTCAATTTTGGGTGCTGTTCGGGGGGATGTCGCGGATCAAGGTGGCGTGGCATCAGATGCATGTACGGTGGGATGTGCTGTGGGGGTTGCTGCGTGTGTCGGGGACGGGGATTGCACAGGTGCTGGTGACCACGACCTCGTGGCTGGGCGTGGTGCGGCTGGTGGCGAGCTTTGGGAGCACGGCGCTGGCGGGATATATGATCGCGATCCGGCTGATTATTTTCGCGATTCTGCCGGCGTGGGGATTGAGCAACGCGGCGGCGACGCTGGTGGGGCAGAATCTGGGGGCGGGGAAGCCGGAGCGGGCGGAGCAATCGGTGTACCGGGCGGGCGTGTACAACATGCTGTTTCTGGGTTCGCTGGCGGTGGGGTTCATCGTATTCGCGGAGCCGTTGCTGCGGATATTCAGCCATGATCCGCGGGTGATCGAGCAGGGTTCGAAATGCCTGCGGTATATCTGCTACGGGTATGGGTTTTATGCGTGGGGGATGGTGACGGTGCAGGCGTTCAACGGGGCGGGGGATACGATGACGCCGACGATCATCAATCTGGCGTGCCAGTGGGCGTTTCAGATTCCGTTTGCTTGGGTGCTGTCGTATCCGGCGGGGCTAGGCGCGACGGGGGTGTATCTGGCGATTACGGTGGCCGAGTCGATTCTGGCGGTGGTGGGGTTGTGGGTGTTCCGGCGAGGGAAGTGGAAGTTGCAGAAGATTTAGAGGCGCGGCGGTGATAGGATGCGGACAAGGAGATTTTTCGTTATGTCTTCCGACCGCCGCAATTTTATTACTTCCCTGGCCGCGGCTCCGATGTTTCTGCCGCAATCCGCAATTGGCGCCAACGATCGCGTCCGCTATGGCTTGATCGCCACGGGTGGACGGGGACGCTATCTACAGCGCATATTCAACAAGCTCGGTTTCGAGTGCACGGCGCTGTGCGATGTGTACGAACCGAATCTCGAACTGGCGCAGAAGGAATCGCCGGAGGCGAAGCCCTATTTGGATTACCAGGATCTGCTGGGTGACAAGAATGTGGATTGCGTGGTGATCGCGTCGCCCGATCATCAGCATTGCCCGATGTTGCTGGCATCGCTCGCGGCGGGCAAGGATGTGTATCTGGAGAAGCCGCTGTCGAAGTCTCTCGAAGAAAGCACGAAGATGATTCAGGCGGTGCGGAAATCGAAGCAGGTGGTGCAGATCGGGATGCAGCGCCGCAGCGCGGAATCGATCATGAAGGCGAAGAAACTGGTGGAAGATGGGGTGTTGGGGCGGGTGACGCTGGTGAAGCCACAGTGGCATTGGAATATCGCCGGGCCGCTGGATAATTCGCCGCTGCCGGGCAAGCTCGATTGGAAGCGCTTTCTGGGGAGCGCGAAGAAACGGGAACTGGAGCCGATGCGGTTTCGCAAGTGGCGCTACTTCTGGGATTACGCGGGCGGGAATATGACGGACCAGGGAACGCATCTGATGGACGTGGTGCAGTGGTTCACGAAGAACGGGCCGCCGAAGTCGGCGCTTTGCCACGGGTATGTGGCGAAGATGACCGGGGCGGAGCATCCGGATGTGTTTTCGGCGATTTTTGAGTATCCGGAGATGATGGTGACGTGGACGCTCGACTACGCCAATTCGTATCAGAACGGGTGGTCGATTACGTTTATGGGCGACAAGGGGACGATGATTCTGGACGATGCCGGGTTTGTGGTGTACGCGGAGCCGTGGAAGAAGACGAATGCTCCGATTTACCAGGAGCAGGCGCCGGTGCCGGTGGAATCGCATGTGCAGAACTTTCTGGACTGCATCAAGTCGCGCAAGGACCCGAATTGCACGGTGGAGATTGCGGCGCAAGCCGTGGCGGGGCCGCATCTGGCGAATCAGGCGTTGCTCAAAGGGCGGAAGGTGGGGTTGACGGACGCGACGTAAGCGTTTTGAAACGATTCCTCCCGCGCGTGGGTCTTTATTCCTGGCATGATGCGAATAGGAGGAATCGGTATGTTTCGACGGATGTTGTGGCTGGGCTGCGCGGTGTTGTGCGCGCAGCAGGATCCGGTGTTCCGGCCCAAGCAGATGCGCGATTACAATCCGCGGGCGGCGGATGGGCGGTGTATTATTCGTGTGCGCATCGACGATGAAAGCGATGTAGAGCTGCGCGGGGACCGGGTTCTGCTGCGCACGCTGACCGGGCGTCCGGGGCGGGACGATGGGTCGGAGTGCAGCCAGCCGCTGCCGGCGGGCGGGTTTTCGAAATTTGCGTTTCGGGGGATCGATGGGCGGGGCGAGGTGCGACTGGTGCAGGAGCCGCGGCTGGGAAATGGCTGGACGGCGATTGTGGCCATTCGCGATAAGAAGGGCGGGGATGAGGGGTATACGTTCGAGTTGAGTTGGACGGCCGATCCTGGGGCGGCTCCGGTGTCGTCCATTGGAGGTGTTTTCGAGCAGACGACGCCGGGTTCGAGCGGTGGAGGGATACTGCCGAATCTGGGATTGGGGGGCGGATCGCAGAGTGTGTTGCAACCGAAGTTCAAGGGGCTGGATGAGACGTTTTCGGCGAGTGGGACATTGCGGGTGAACAATCAGGATCAAGGTGTGCGGCGGATGCGGGCGAATCTGCGCAGCGATGGGAATGCGGAGTTCACGGTGTATGGGAATGAAGTAGTGCAGATGGCGGGGAGATGGACGGGGAGCGGGAGTCCGCTGGAGGTAACCGTGACGAGCGTGGGTGGGGATGCGGCATCGGGGCGGGGGCGCGTGTATTTGAATGCGAGCGGACGGTTCGAGCGTGTGGAGCTGGATGGAGACGCACAGCGCTACGGCGGCAGGTTCCAGGTGAATGTGCGCCGGTGA
>CAYOBO010000041.1:0-46244 GCA_964402295.1 uncultured Candidatus Solibacter sp.
TCCTTCAAATCGTCACTTCCATTGTATGAACCGATTTTTGGCTCCGTCAAGCCACCCGTTGCCCGGGCATGGGCAGGCCACACTGTTTGAGAAGCCGGTAAACACGGGAAACGGGCAATCCGACGACGTTAAAGTAACATCCTTCAATGCGGTGGATGAACTTTGACGCAAGGCCTTGAATGGCGTAGGCGCCCGCCTTGTCCATCGGTTCACCGGAAGCCGCATAGCTTTGGATTTCCTCCTCGGTGAGTTCGGCGAACCAAACCTTGGTGGCTTCCACCTCCGTCCACTCGCCGGATTCCGAGCGCAGGCAGATGCCGGTGAGCACTTCGTGGCACTGGCCGGAAAGGAGCCGGAGCATGCGGGCCGCATCCGCAGGGGAGGATGGCTTTTCGAGCACGGTATCGCCCAACACCACCGTGGTGTCGGCGGCAAGAACCATCTCGCCCGAATCGAGGCCGGCCATGGCAGCCTTCTCGCGCGCCAGGCGAAGCACATATTCGCGAGGAGACTCCGAAGGATGGCGGATCTCCTCTACATGCACTTTGCGAACCGTGAACGGAAGACCCGCGCCACGGAGAATCTCCTGACGCCGTGGGGAACTACTGGCCAAAATCAGCATAAAACCTAATGGTAACTCCCGAGGTTGAAGCCTTATAATGAAACCACTCGACTCTGCGTCTGTCCGTTCGTTCCTGGAGGCTTTATGCAAAGACTGTTGGCCGCGGCGGTGCTGTGTGCCGCACCCGCAATGGCGATCGTTACCGCCGATGATCCGTCGCTGCACGTGGTGGGTGCGGGCTCGGTGTTCGACGGGGTGGGCGCACTGGTCAGCCCGTTGGGCAACTGCACGGGAACGCTGCTCTCTTCGGGAATTCATGTGCTGACGGCAGCGCACTGCGTAACGCAAAGCGGAACCACGAATCCGTTCGCGGCGAGTTCGATTACGATCCGGTTCGATCTACCGGGCGGTTCGCAGACCTACACGGGCAGCAGCCTGTTCGTAAACCCTAGCTATGTGCCACTCGGTCCCAGCTACTTCGGCGACCTGGCGATCCTGCAACTTGGCCAAGTCGTGGACCCGCTGGCGCAGCGCTACGATCTGCACTCGGGGCCGGAGGGCGGCCTGACATACCTGGTCGGATACGGACGCAACGGCACGGGTACGACGGGATCCGTTCCGGGAACGTCGGGGACGGTGAAACGGGCGGGGCAAAATGAAATCGAGGCGGTAGACAGCGGGGCAGGACTGCTGTTGTTCGACTTCGACAGTGGAAACGCGGCGGAGAACGTTTTTGGCTCGCTCGGCCTGGGAACCAACGAAGTGAACACGGCGCCGGGAGATTCCGGCGGGCCTGCATTTATCCTGACCGCGGGCGTATACCGGATTGTGGGAGTGAACGTCGTGGGAGGGTGCCCCAGTCCGGCATCGATTGACTTCGACACCAGTTGCGACCAGAATGTGGCCAATTCCACGTTCGGCGAGATTGCCGGCGCGACGCGGATCTCGCTGCATGCGGATTGGATCAACTCGATCGTGGATATACCGGAGCCTTCGACGCTGACGCTGCTGGGGCTGGGGCTGGTTGTCACGGCCCTCAAAGTGAGGGGCGGACGGCACTGATTGCCTGCGCTGCCGCGCCCTTGGCCGGCTTGCTAGAATAAACCTTTCCCCAAACATGGAACGGGCCAGCCGCATCCTCGGAAAGTTGCATATCAAGCCGGTGGAAGTAGCGGGCGTGAAGAACTACCACCTTGCGCCGGGAGCATGGGCGGCGGCGGTGGGAAAGAAGATCGCCTCGCACGCGCGGCCCGCATTTCTCGAAAACGGAAGGCTGACGGTGGACGTGGAGGATGCGGTCTGGCAGGCGCAACTGCGGACGCTGGAACCGTCGATTCTACCCCGCATCGAAAAAATCGTCGGGGCCGGCTTGATTGACCGGATCGAGTTCCGGCTCACTCCGCCGCGGCGGCAGGCGGCCATGGCCGCTTCGCCACGCGCCACCGCCTCCGCGGATGAGTCGGTGGAGATTGCCGATCCCGTCATGCGCCGGGTGTATCGGACGGCGCGAAGGAAGGCGAAAGCTTGAAAATCACAATCGATCAGGTGCGATATGTGGCCGATCTGGCCAATCTGACGCTGAGCGAGGACGAAGTGGCCCGCATGGCGCACGATCTGGACGAGATCCTGACCCACATGGACAAGTTGAACGAACTCGACACGAGTGGCGTGGAACCGATGGCCCAAGTGCTCTACGAAGCCGGTGAGCGCGACACCTTGCGCGAGGACATAGAACGGCCCTCGTTGTCGAATGAAGAGGCGCTCGCCTGCGCCCCGCTTTCCGGCTCCGGCTACTTCAAGGTTCCACGGGTCATCGAAAAATGAGCCTTTCCATTCCCGATCTCACCATTGCCTCCGTTCGTAAGGGACTGGCGGAGAAGCAATTCAGCGCCGTTGAGCTAGCCACCGAGGCGTTACGTTTCGCACAAGCCGAAAATCCAAAGACGAACGCTTACATTCATTTCTGCGAGGACCGGGCGCTAGCGGCAGCCAGAAAGGTGGACGAAAAGCTGGCCCGGGGCGAAGATCCGGGCGCACTGGGCGGCGTTCCGGTGGCGGTGAAGGATGTCATCGTCACGAAAGGTGTCCGTACCACCTGCGGCTCGAAACTGCTGGAAAACTATATCCCGCCCTACGATGCCACGGCCGTGATCCGGCTGGAGCAGGCGGGCGGAGTGATTCTCGGCAAGGCCAACTGCGATGAGTTCGCCATGGGCTCCTCGAACGAGAATTCGGCGTTTGGGCCGGTGCGGAATCCAGTGGCGCTCGATCGTGTGCCGGGCGGATCCAGCGGCGGGTCGGCGGCAGTGGTGGCGCAAGGCACGGCGGTGGTTTCCCTGGGGTCGGATACGGGAGGATCCATCCGCCAGCCGGCCGCTTTTTGCGGATGTGTGGGCGTCACGCCCACCTACGGACGCGTATCGCGCTACGGGTTGGTGGCTTTCGCCAGTTCGCTGGACCACATCGGACCCTTTGGACGCAACGTGGCGGATGCGGCGGAATTGCTGCGGGCCATTGCCGGTCGTGACGAAATGGATGCGACATCCGCCGCCGCTCCGGTTGGCGATTATGCCGCAGCCATGACCCAGGATGTCCGGGGGTTGAAAATCGGCCTGCCGAAGGAGTACTTCGCCGGGCTCGCCAGCGAGACCGCCGATCGAATCGCAAAGGCGGTGGATACCTTGCAGAAGCAAGGCTGCCAAGTGGTGGACGTATCGCTGCCGCACACCGAATACGCCATCTCGGCCTATTACATCATCTGCACGGCCGAGGCGAGTTCCAACCTGGCGCGCTACGATGGTGTGCGTTACACGAGCCGGGCTGCTTCGGATTCGCTCATCGGGATGTACCGGGATACCCGCGGCGCGGGATTCGGAGCCGAATGCAAACGGCGCATCATGCTTGGCACCTACGTTTTGAGCCACGGCTACTACGATGCCTACTACCTGAAGGCGCAGAAAGTACGCCATCTCATCGCCAAGGATTTCCAGGCCGCGTTTGAGCAGGTGGATGCGCTGATCACTCCAGTATCCCCGTTTCCGGCCTTCCGGCTTGGGGAGAAACTGTCCGATCCATTGCAGATGTATCTTTCCGATATCTACACGATTACGGGGGACTTAGCAGGAATACCCTGCATGAGCGTGCCGTGTGGAACCACAGCGGAGGGTCTCCCCATCGGCATGCAGATCCTGACCCGGCACTTCGACGAAGCCGGCATGTTCCGGCTGGCCGCAGCCTATGAAAGGGCTGTAAGCTAGCGCCGGCACAAGAGGTAGCCCCTGGTGATACCACCGGACATTAAAGACGGCTAGGTGGAATGCCGATAGATCGCTTATAGCTTCTAACGAAAGCGATTGGAGCCCACTCAAGTGTTCTGGCCGGCGATGGTTGTGCTGGCGATCGTCTTGACGATTGTCCTGTACAAGCTCATGTCCACCCCGCCCGATGCGGCGGCGCAGCAGGGCGAGGTGTCCGCCACCACCGGAACCTATGATTCGAGCTTCCTGTTCGACAACAGCCCGCTGGGTTATCTGGAGTTGGATGCGCGCGGGAAGGTGGTTCGCATCAACCGGCGGGAACTCGCACTGCGGCAAATCACAGCGAAGGATGCCCTCGGGAAAGCGTACTGGGATCTGGCCCCGGAGGAAGACCGGCCGCGGTTGAAGGATGAGATCCTGCGCAAGCTGGCCGGCGGGGCGACGATGATTCCGGTGCGGCGGCTGATCCTCCGTCCGGATGGCGAGCAGGTCACCACGGAAGTCCATGAAAGTCTGCTCCACGATTCCAGTGGCCGCACGACAGGAATGCTGTTGGCGTCCACGGACATCACCAGCCAGCAAAAGGACCAGGAGGAGGTTTTCCGCACAACCACTGAATTGAAGGCTCTCTTCCAGGCGCTGCCGGATATGTTGATCCGCCTGGACGCGGACGGCAGAGTGCTGGACGCGCGCGCCGGACAACCGAGCGA
Organism: uncultured Candidatus Solibacter sp.; assembly: GCA_964402295.1. GTDB lineage: Bacteria > Acidobacteriota > Terriglobia > Bryobacterales > Bryobacteraceae > CADEFT01. Next base: position 4,530 of record CAYOBO010000041.1, read on the forward strand.
GTGCATCGCACCTCCCTCCGCCCTGCTCGGCAAGCGCCTCCCGGAACAACTGCCGCCCGAGGAGGGCATCAAAGTCGCGCAGGCGCTCAGCCGGCTGAAGACGAATCACGCCATGGTGATGGTGGAGATCAACCTGAAGCAGCGGGATAAGACGGAAATCTACGAAGCCCGCTTCTGCCCCAATTACCGCGGCGAGTCGATTGTCGTCATCCGCCAGATCACGGAAAGACGGCGCAGTGAAGAACGGCTAGAGCAATACGCACAGCAACTGGAGCAGAAGAATGAGGAGTTGGCCGAGGCGCTGGCCAACGCCCGGGAAGCCACCGAAATGAAGAGCCGCTTCCTGGCCAACATGAGCCACGAAATCCGCACGCCGATGAACGGCATCCTCGGTATGACGGAATTCCTGATCGCGACACAGCTCACGCCGGAACAGCGGGAGTACGCGACAGCGGTGAAATCGTCCGCCGACGCGCTGCTGACGTTGATTAACGACATCCTGGACATTTCCAAGATCGAGGCGGGAAAGATGCGCCTGGAGCGTCTGCCGTTCGACCTCGGCTTGGCCGTGGAGGATGTAGCGGCGATGAGCGCCATTCGCGCGCGCGCCAAGGGCCTGGAGTTCACCTGCGCCTCGACGGAGGACATTCCCCATCTCGTGGTCGGCGATCCGGGGCGCCTGCGCCAAGTGTTGAACAATCTTCTGGGTAATGCCATCAAGTTCACCGAACGGGGCAAAGTGAGCCTGTTCACCGAACTCATCGGGGAGTCGAGCGAGACCGTGACCATCCGCTTCCTGGTTCAGGACACCGGAATCGGGATCGCCAACGAGCATAAAGACAGACTGTTTCAGAGCTTCGTGCAAGGCGACAATTCCACCACCCGCAAGTACGGCGGCACGGGGTTGGGCTTAGCCATCAGCAAACAACTGGTGGAGATGATGGGCGGCGAGATCGGCTTCAACAGCGAACGCGGCAGGGGAAGCACTTTCTTTTTCACCATTGTGTTTGAGCGGGCGCCTTCGTCTGTGGCGGCAATGGTGGAACAACCCGCGTCACTTGACGGCGAGCGTCTACTCCAGGAGGTAAAAGTTCTCCTGCTCAGCGCGAAACAGAGCGCGGCGGCAACCATGCAACTGCTGGAAAGCTGGGGTTGCCGCGTGGAACGTATCGAGGCCCCGGCGGATTTGACACACAAGTTGGAGGAAGCGGCCAAGGCTGGAAATCCGTTCCGTTTCGCACTCATCGACATGGACTTGCACGGCGTGGACAGCGGGGCTTTGGCCGCGGCCGTGAAGTACGAAAAGAGCATCCGCGATACGATTCTCGTGGCACTGACCGCCTCCCCTATACGCGGCGATGGGATTGTGTTGCGGGAGTCCGGTTACGCCGCTTATCTCACGAAGCCGGTTCTCGCCCCCCATTTGCAGGAGACAATGCTACAGGCCATGCGCAACCAGGCAAAGAGCACACCGCTTGAGCCGCCTCCTCCTTTGATCACGCGCCACGTCCTGCCGGAGAAGAAAAAGCCGGACGGCAATCCCACGGTACTGCTGGCGGAAGACAACATCATCAACCAGCGCATCGCCCTCCGCATGCTACAGAAACTGGGATTGACGGCCGACGTCGCCAACAACGGGAAGGAAGCGCTGGCGGCGATGGAGCGCACCGCCTACGACCTGATTCTCATGGATTGCCAGATGCCGGAGATGGACGGTTTTGAAGCTACCGCCGAGATCCGGAGGCGCGAGGGCAAGAACCGGCATACGATGATCTGCGCGCTGACGGCGAATGCCATGGTAGGCGATCGCGAGAAATGCCTCGATGCCGGAATGGACGACTACATCTCCAAGCCGGTGGGCTTGGTGGAACTACAGAACGCCATCCAGAGGCTTCTCTACAAAGACGAAAAGCAAGCCGAGGTTTCGGCGGCGCCGTAAGCCGCGGTCCGGCTGATTGCATGTCACCCAAATGGGCGACACCCAAAACACTTCCCCATCCTCCTGCTCGCCGCGCACGTAGTAGTAGGACGTCTTGCCGGCCGTGGACTCCGCATCGCGCCACGGTCTTCATGCGCCGCAGCGCTTCGAGCGGATCGTCGATCCATTGCAGCAGGCGCGCCGCGGTGGCGATGCCGAAGTGATTTTCGTAAGGGAGATCGAAGAAATCCTGCTCTTCAAAGCAGAGGCCGGGAAGACCGGCGTGTTCCTTGCGGGCAATATCGAAGGAGCGGTGCAGCGCGGCCGACGCCGATCGCCTCGCCGCCGGCTCCGGCAAGGCGTGCGATGCCTGCTGTGATGGAACCGGTTCCGCAGCCGATATCCAGCACGCGCATACCGGCACCGTAGGCCGCTTTTCATTCATCGGCTCGCGCTATTGCTTCACTCTTCCTTCAGACCCCGCCTCGCGGCGACGCCCTTGCGCTTCGCTACCCTTCACCTCCATCAGGTTGGGATGGGGACTTGCACCCCACTCGTCGCCGAACGTGCTCGGCACACCGGAAAAATGGGCGGGCACATTGGCCCGCCCGGTTCTGGAAGAAGGACTCGGTTACCGCTTCAGCACGGGGAACGAAGTAAACGCCCCACCCGGATTGAACCGCAGGCCCAGGCCTGTGATCTGCGAGGTGGAGGTGAACTCGGCCGTGCCGCGGCGGTTGCGCGTGGACGCCATCCGCTCGCGCAGTTCGAAGGCAATGTGCCCGCGTCCGGGGAGCGAAATGGTATCCGTGCCGATCTGTTGACCGGCTTCATCGCGGATGACGACATTGACCGCGGCCCCGATGGTGGCGCTGGCATTCACCAGTGCCATCGAGGTGACGAAGTTGTCGGTGTTGTCGAAGGGCAGCACAAAGCGTGTGCCGAGGGAAGTGAGCGTAACCGCGGCTTCCTGATCGGGTCGGCCCGAGCCGCTCTGGCGGAACACAGCCAGTCCGCCGATGTGGCGAGTGGTGGTGAGTTCCGCCCAGCCCTGCACAAGAGGCGTTGCGCCACCTTGCGTTTCGATGACGCGCGTGCCGCCTACGGGGATAGTGCCTTCGATCACGTCCGTGGCGCTGCCGCCGGCGATTGGAACGGTGAGGCTGGTCCCCTGCGGGCGCCAGAAGCGCAGCGTGAACGGAGCGGGCACGGTGTCGAGATTGACCAGGGTCACCGTGGTCTTCCATTCGCCGCCACCATCGGCGATCTGCGAGATCACCTGCGTGGTCTGCGCTCCACTAGCAGCTTGCGGAACATCGAGTGTGGGCAAGGATGTAAACGCGCCGCCGGGATTGAAGCGCAGCCCAAGCGCGGAGAAATCCGCACCCGCGGAGACAAACTCGGCCGAGCCACGGCGTCCCGACATCGAGGGGAAGCGCTGCGCCATTTCAAACGCCGTGTGGCCGCGCGCCGGCAGGTTGACGCTATCGCCAAGCAGCGTGTTGCCTGCTTCTTCGCGAGGCGTGGCGCTGATGGCGCGCGACAGCGAGCCATTGGTGTTCACCAGGGCCATCGAGGAGACGAAGCCCTGCGTGTTGTCGTAGGGCAGAACAAAGCGCGATGCCGGTGTGGTGACGGGGACGCCGGCTTCCTGATCGGGACGCCCGGCGACACGCTGGCGGAATACGCCGAGTCCGCTCACCTGCTGCGAACTGCTCAGTTCGGCCCAACCCTGCGAGAGCGCATTGTCGGTGCCGGCGGTGACGATGGTGCGCGATCCACCCACGGGGATGATGCGTGTGATGGATTCGAGCCGCCCGGTCTCGCCTTCAATCGGCAACCGCAGAATGCTGCCATCGCCGGCGAAGAAGTTCAGCGTGAAAGTAGCCGGCACCGTGTCCAGGTTGACCAGCGTGATGGTGGTCTTCCACCCTTGGCCGTCCGCAATCTGGCTCAGTACCTGTCGTCCCGGAGGCGGCGCGGTAGCGACGTTCAGCGTGACCGGAAGCGTCTGCGGGCTGTTGGCCACACCGGCCGCCGTAAAGGTGACGAAGCCTTGATACGTTCCCGCGGGCAGTCCCGTGGGATTCGCCGAAACCGTGACATTGGCCGGAGCCGTGCCGGTCTGCGGCGTCACGCTGAGCCAGCTACCGCCGCTGGTGGTGCTGGCCTGCGCCACGAATGCCGATGTGCCGGCCGCCACGGCCACCTGCTGCGTTACGGGCGTGGTCGATCCCGGAGGCGCAAGCAGTGTGACGGAGGCCGGAGTAAGGGTCAACGCGGGAGCGGTGACCGTGAAGGTGACCGGAATGACCACCGGCCCATTGTTCACGTCCGACGACGAAATACCGATGGAGCCTGTGTAGGTGCCCGCGGCGAGCGAGCTGCCATTCACCGACACGCTCAACGTCCCCGGCGCCGAACCACCCGTGGGATTCACACTGAGCCATGCCCCGCCACTAGCGGTAGATGTAGTGACCTGGAAGTTCGCCGTACCCGTGCTGGTGACGTTGATGGTCTGCGCGGCGGGAGGCGCTCCGCCGCTCGCTTGCGTGAAGGAGAGCGATGCGGGCGCGGCCGCGATGGTGGCCGCCGGCTGCACGATCAACCGCACGCGCACGCTCTGCGGATTCGGCGATAGCGCCGGTACACTTACCTGAATGGTGCCTTCATACACACCAACCCCAAGGCCGAGCGGCGCCACCTGCACATTCAGATTCGTGGGCGTGTTGCCGGCCGTGGGTCCCACCAGCAGCCAGTTGCCTCCCGAAGAGGTTGTGGCATTGGCGGTGAACGCGCGCGAACTGTTGTCCGTGGCGGTAACCGCAACCGGACGGATCGCCGGGGGAGCGCTGTTCACCGGCACCACGAAATCGAGCGTCTGCGGGCTGACGTTGAATAGCGGATTGTCGGAAACATTCAACACCACATTGACCGTGGGATTGGTGGGCGGCGCCGGATTTACGCCGGGCTGTCCGCTGAACGTCAGCGTGGCATTGTATGTGCCGTTGGCCAGAGCGGCCGCGGCAGCGGAGTTCACCCCCAGCGTCAGCGCGGATGGTGTCGTCCCGGTGGTGACGCCGCCGCTCAGCCAGGTGGCTCCCGCGGGCGTTATCGAAGTGACTGCCGATTGGAAGGCGAACGCCGCGCCCGTGCTGTTGACGGTAATCACCTGATTCGATGGCGGTGTCTGGCCCTTCTGCAAATTGAAGGTAACCGTGGGCGGATCCACCACCAGTTGCGCACTGCTGGTGACGGTGAGCGTCACGGGAACGACGACACTGTTGCCGGCGCCATTCACCTGAATCGCTCCGCGGTATGTGCCGGAAGCAAGCCCAGTGGTATCCACCACCGCGGTGATGGTGCCGTTTGTCGCTCCACTCGCCGGACCCGCGGCAAGCCATGCGCCGCCGTTCTGTGTTGTGGTGGACACCGTGAAGGTCGTCCCGGATGTCGTGGCAGAAACCTGAATCGGAGTCAGTTCCTGGATAGCAGCCGGTCTGGTCGGGTCAATCGAGACCGTCGCCGTCAAGGACCGCTGGTTGACGCTGACCACCGGAAAATCCGTTACAGTGAACGTAACGGGAATGTTGATAGTGGGGTTGGCCGCTCCCGGTACGCTGAGTTGAATGGTGCCGGAATACAGTCCCGGCGGCAGACCGCTTGGATTGGCCGAGACGTCGAGATTCCCCGGCGCGGCGCCGTTCAACGGCGTCACGATCAGCCAGTTGCCTCCGCTCGCGGTGGATACGTTCACTGTAAATGGAAGCGCTCCCGTGCTGGGAGTCAGTGCGATGGACTGTGTCACCGCCGCCCCCGTGCGCACCGCCGCCAGACTCAGCGACGGCTGATCCAATTGCAGGAAAGGCGAGCTGCTCACCGTCAGCGAAACAGGCACGGTCAGCGTCGCCAGACCTTGCGCCGCGATGGCCACCGACCCGTTGTAGCTGCCCGCGGCCAGTCCCGCCGGGTTGATGCGTACCGCCACTACGCCGGGCGTGGTGGATGCCGTCGCGCTCGCCTGTAGCCACGAGCCGCCGTCCGTCGTAGATGGGGTCACCGACAAAGTCGCGGGGGAACCGGAACTGTTCACAAAAATCAGTTGCTCCGTCACGCCGGCATCGGAGCCGAGTTGGCGCAGGAACGAGAGCGTGCTGGGCGATGCCGAAAGCTGGGCGGCGCTGACCACGTTGAGCGTGACATCGACGCGCGCCGAAGGCACTCCCGCCGAGTTGATCAGAACCGTACCGCTATATACGCCAGGCCCGAGCCCCTGGGGCGTCGCCAAAATATTCAGTCGTGCCGGCGTTGCGCCGTTGCCGGCCGAGGCGCTCAGCCAGTTGCCGCCCGTAATCGTGGAAACGGCCACGGTGAAGGCCTTCGCGGTATCGCCTGTATGGCGCACCAGCAGCGATTGCGCAGCCGGGTTCGCGCCTCCCGCCGTGGCGGTGAAAGTCATTGCGTTGGGCCCGGTCAATAGCAATTGGGCTTGCAATGGAACGGTCAAGGCGGCGCACCAAAAAGCGGCTTGCGCGGTACCGATGAACTTCTTCATGGGTTGTCTCCTCCAAACAACATGTTTCTGTGGTTGCCTCAAAACGGAAGCAGGCTTTCGGGATCAGCCTGTGAGGCCTGGGCGCGGGCACTTCCTTTTTGAATTGTTGCATGAATAGGAGGGATCGGGCGAGCGGCTTGTTACACCCGCGCGAGGAAAATCGTTTCTTCCGTTTCGCCCACTCGATTCGCGCGTTGTGGCGCACTGTATGCACTCTGTGGTGCTGGCGTTTCTGGACGGCTATGTCCAGGGAAATGTGCAGGCTCTCGACTACGTGCGGAGGGGTGTCGTGCAGCGCCTGTCTCGCGGCCTCATCGACTGGCGGCAGAAGTAGTCAGTGCGCAATCGGCTCCACCCGCCTTGCCGAAAGGCGAACCGCGGTATCCATCAGGCTCACCGAGGAGAGATTGTCCGGCTTCCATTGCAGCAGGATCTCCTGCCGTGTGCAGGCATGCGCCATGTGTTCGCCGGCTGAGGGGATGACGCCCACCAGCGGGCAGCCGATCTCCCGCGCTACCTGCTGCATCGATGTACTGGTGGGAAGTCCCGAACGATTCACCACAACCGTGCCCACCGTATCCGTGGGAATACCCTTCAAGCGGAACCATTGCAGCCACCGCTTGGCGGCATGAATGGACGTCGGCTCGCGATCGGCAACAAGAACCAGGAAATCGCAGCAGGTAATCGCTTCCCACGCCGTGTTTGTCGGCGCCGGGCCGATGTCAGCCAGGACGAAGTCCGCGCTTTCCGAAGCAGCCCACAAAGCAGCAGCCATACGCCCCATGCCCTCTACCGAATTGGCATCCGCGGTCTGGGGACCGAACAGGATCTCGGCCCCGAAGGGCATGCGCACCAAGTGGTGGCGCAGCACTTCCGGATTCATTTTGTCGAGCGGCACCTCGCTCCAACGCTGCGGCAGCCGGGCAAACGGACGCCCCAGGTGCAGCGCAAAACCGCTGGCGGCATCCGGCAGTTCCACAGCCACCGTACGATGCTTCATCTGCGCCATGGCCGCCGCGACGTTCAACACCAAGCTGGTAGCGCCCACGCCCCCTTTTGCACCCACGAAGCCAATCACCCTTCCCAGGCTCGCTCCGTGTCCCTTCCACCGCTTGCCGCGCGAAGCCGCCAGTAGGGCACGCACCAGATCGTCCGTCCCGATCTCCTGCTTGACCAGAACATCCTCCGCGCCACGCCCCCGCACGGCCAGCTCCGTATCCGGGTTATTGTCCCCGGTGAGAACCACAATCGGCACGTCACGCGCCGCCCGGCTCATGCGGTAAAACGAATCCGCACCCTTGCCGTCCGGCAACCCAAGGTCCAGCAGAACAACATCCACACCTCCTGCGGAAACCTGCCGGAGTCCGGTGGAAAGATCGGCCGCCCTTCGCAAGCGAAACGGACCGGCGCTGCTCAGCATCGTTTCCACCAGCAATGCCTCATCTTCACTGTCTTCCACGAGTAGTACGCTGACAGCGCTTGGGCCACCCTTTCTTTCAGAAGGATGCGCCGTCTCTGGAAAATCGAACAGCTTCGACATATGCTCCATTTCGGGCGCACCTCCAGAAACTTGAGGAAAAATCCCCTTGCCGCTCCGCCTGCCCCCGTTGCTTCTCTTCGTTGAAGCAGCTACCGCCTTGCCGAAGCAGCTACCGCGCCGTGGCCCCGCCATCCACCACCATCGTGCTTCCGGTAACGTAGGTCGATTCGTCGCTTGCCAGATACAATGCCATACCCGCGATCTCTTCCGGCTGGCCCAGGTAGGGCAGCGGTTGTGTCGCCTTCAGTTTTTCCATGTGCGCTTCGTTCTTCCAGAAATACTCGCTGAAATCGGTCTGAATCAGCCCGGGACAGATGGCATTGACGCGAATGCGGTGCGGCCCGAATTCAATCGCCCAAATGCGCGTCATCATAATCAGCGCGGCTTTCGTGGAGCTGTACACCAAGCCTTGCGGCTGCGGCCGCAATCCGGCGATCGAGGCAATGTTGATGATCGAACCGCCTTCTCCACGCGCCATCATCTTCGGCACCGTCATGCGGATCAGCCGGTGCGCGGCGAGTACGTTCACTTCCATCGTCTTGAGAAGCGCCTCGTCGGTCACCTCGAGCGCCGGCCCCTGGCCGATGTTCGTCGCGCTGTTATTCACCAGGATGTCGATGGCGCCGGCCTGCTTCTCCGTCTCGGCGACGAGCTTCTGCAATTGATCCATCTTGCCCACGTGGCACTGTATCGGAATCACCCGCCCCGGCATCCCGGCACATTCGGCAGCCGTGGCCTCCAGGTTCTCCATCTTGCGGCTGGCGATCGCCACATGCGCCCCGGCCGCCGCAAACCGTTTCGCGATCGCCTTCCCAATCCCCCTGCCGCCACCGGTCACCAGCGCCACTTTTCCATCGAGTGTAAAGGACATCGCTGCTCATGATACTCGATTCGGTGGACGAAGAACCAAGTGCTACGATTTGAGTATGCAGTCCTCCACGCTGATCTCAGTGGAAGAGTATCTCGCCAGCCATTACGATCCGGACCGCGATTACGTGGATGGCGTCATTGAGGAGAGGAACGTCGGCGAATTGGACCATAGCAGGATGCAGGGCTTGGTTTATGGCTATCTGCTCCAGCGAGAACGCAGTCTCGGGATACTCGCCTTCCCTGAGCTCCGTGTCCAAGTCAGGCCAAACCGATACCGGATTCCAGACATTTGTGTAGTGGCCGGCTCTAAGCCACGCGAGCAGGTCCTTCGTACGCCACCGTTCCTCTGCATCGAGATCCTATCTCCTTCCGACTCGCTCGATGCGATGCAGGAACGGATCGACGATTACCTCGCCTTCGGAGTTCCCTACGTATGGGTGATCAGCCCGAAGTTGCGGCGCGGCTGGATCTACACGCCGGACGCGATCCGCGAAGCCAAGGACGGGATTCTCCGCACGGCCAGCCCCACCATCGAAGTCCCGATCGCCGAACTGTTCGACAACGATTGACGCCTACGCGCTCTGAATCGACTGAAGCAACCACTCGCGGTTCGAAGCAACATCCTGGAGCAGCTTTCCGCACAGTGCGTCGCGTTGCTCGAATAGCCGGTATCCCCGCGCATCGCGCAAATACCCGCGTGCCTCCGGATGCCGCGCAAACAGCGCCTCCTCGCCCAATTCCTCGCAAAGAGCGGCAAAGCGCGCCCGCTTGTCGAGTAGCGCCTTGATCAGAAACGGCATCACGATGCTGTAATCGGCCTGCATGCTCTCGGTGGTCTTCCGATAGCTGTCTTTATCCACCTTGCCCCACGTCACCGCTTCCGCCGGAGGGCACGACGACAACGAACCGTCGGTCACCGGCGCACTGACAATCTGCACATCGAAATGATAGCCGCGAATATCCGGCAAACCCAGCACCTGCCCCAAGGCGGGCTCCGGCTGAAGGTTGTAATTTTTCGGCACGCCGCCGCCGAGAATCAGCGTTCCCAGCTTGCCCACCGGATGATCGAACAATCCCCAGCGGTGATAGGCACAGGCCTCGAACACCTCCGCGTGCAGATCGATCTCGAAGGCGTAGTCCGGAATCAATCCCGCATTGCGCATCGCCCACAGCTTCATCGAATTGAGAAACACGCTGCCGTCGGCCGGCGCGCCCACCAGCACGGGAATCGCCCGTTCGTAACAGGTAGCCAGCAGCCCGCGATCCACACCGAGCGCCCGTTCCTGCTCGCCATAGAAACGCCCCAGCAGATAGCGCATCTCCGTGCCGGTCATCTTGCGCTGCAACTCCGGCCGGCGCAGAATCTCCGACAGGAACGAATCCTGATCGAGCAGCACCTGCTCATCGAACGCCATATCCGTAACGCGGATGGTGCCCTCATCGCGCAGCGCGCCATCGTCGCCGAAAATCGGCACCTCGAAAATCGGATCTTTCGTGTGGCGGCGCAGCGAACGGTGCCCGTCGTGATAACAGACCGCGTCCGTCGTGCTCAAATACGCCACCCAGCCCGTTTCGAGAAGCGGAATCAGCCACGCCTGGTGTTGCCCAGACACGGTCACCGGCCCGGAAATGGAAACCGTCAACGGGCAATCCATCCCAATGGCGGCATCGAGCAGCGTGTAGATCCGCCGCAGGAAGGCCCCGCCGAACGCCGGCAGGCCGTGGAGAAATATCTCCTCCAGGTTCCGGCACTCATCCACGCGCTTCACACGCACCGCGCGCCGGTGCGAACTGCTTTGAGAACCCATCGAATCGACCATAGCAACTGCCCCTATCGCGCGGCAATCGCCGCGATTCTGCTAGCATAGATACGTTATGTCTATTCCCAACGTAAAGCGGTTCCGGATCCAGAATCCGGAAAGTGGGGCATGGGCGACCATTATGGCCGTTCTGCCCAAAGGCGCCGACCAGGACGCCTATGTTGCGGATGCGGCCAAGCGGTTTGACTGGAAAGCGTGGCAGGAAGCGCAAAGCAAGCAGTTCAAGGTTCGCGTCGGTCAGCAGAAGCAAAAGAAGGCGAAGTAATCTTTCCTTCGCGACGGATTTCAGGGCAGCCGGGCAACGATGTTGCTCGCTGCCTTGCTTCCTTCGGCTGCTACCTCCGTGTCCGTATCCTGTTTCAACGTTTCCAGCACTTCCAGGGTTTCTTTGTCCCCCGTCTGTCCGAACACCCGGGCCAGCCGAATCTTCTCATCTTTCGTCGCCTGCAATTGCCGCACCGCCGGATACAGCGCCTTGCGCACCGCCTCATCCCGCGCCAGTTCCACCAGCAACGGTTCGGCGGCGTTCTGATAGGATCGCGAATTGAGCGTGTTCACCAGGTATTGCAGCGGGCTGAATTCGGATAGCTCCGTGCGCCCCAGCAGCACCAGCGCGAAGGCCATCGACAACCGCGGCCCCATCTTCTTCTCTTGTTCGAAGGCTCGTTCGAGCAACGGTACATCGGCAATGTTCTTCAACCGGCCCAATCCCTCGGCCGCCGCTGCGCGCAGGCCGTCGTCCTTTTCCTCGAAGTACTTCAAATACAGCTCGCGGTTCTGCTCATCGGGCATCATCGCCAGCGCCGTGATCACCGCCCGTTGAATCTTCACATTCCGGGCCCGTTCCACCAGTTCACGCAAATCGCCGATCGCGGCACGGTTGCGCAGTATACCGGTGGTTTCAATCGCCGCAATCTGCACCGCGTCATGCAGGTCGCGCAGCAGATACTGTATCTTCGGGCCGGATTCCGGATCGCGGATCTTCTGTATCGCGATCAGCGATTCGTACATCAGCAGGCTGTCCTTCGACCGCAGCGCTTCGTACAAATCTTCGAGCGCTGCATGCCCGCGCAGAATGCCGATGGCCCTCGCCGCGTTGGCCCGCGCTTGCAGGTTCGGGCCCTGCCGCACCATCTGCCCCAGTGCCGTAATTACCTCGGGGCGGACGGTGACATGCGCATCCACAATCTCGGTGTTGGTGTCCGTAAACCGGCTTTTCAACGAGGAAGTGGCTCGCTTCAGAGAGCCGCTCAGCCCTGTCTTGAGATAACCGGGAAGATAGAAATTGACAATGCCGTCGACGGCCCGGATTTGAATTCCCGCCTCGGCGTCGCGCGTGGCTTTCAGCAAGGGATCCAGCGCGCGCGGCGTGCCCAGTTCGGCGATCGCTTTCACGGCCTCCCATCGCACCTCGGAGTCCGCATCGTCGAGATAAGGCTCCAGGCGTGGAATGGCTCCCGTACCCTGCTTGGCGATATCGCGCACGCCTCGCACCCGGTCTTTCACGCTGGCTTCCTGCCACGCGGGCAGCAGATTCGCCGCGGCGATGCAAAAGATGACGAGCCGCATCTCTATTTAGACGCTTAGCGAACGAACTCCAGTTTCACCTGTTTCGTGATGATCCCAGCCTCGTAGCCCATATCGAGCAACTTCTGCGCGGCCAGCGGAACCTGCTCGCCGCAATCCACCGTGTAATGGTTCACGTACATGCCGACGAACTTCTGCGCCATGGCGACGTCCATGTCGCGCGCAAACTGTAGCGCATAGTTGATCGCTTCTTCGCTGTTGTCGAGCGCGTACTTGATGCTCTCGCTCAACAGCCGGCAGCATTCCGATTGCACATCCGGCGCCAGCGACCGCAGAATGGCATTGGCGCCCAGCGGCAGCGGCAGATTGTACTTCGTCTTCCACCAGCGCCCCAAGTCGAGCACATTGTGGAAGCCTTCCTTCGAATAGGTCAACTGTCCCTCGTGAATCACCAACCCCAGATCCACGGTGTGGTCTTTCACTGCGTCGAGAATCTTATCGAAGGGAATGACCACGGTTTCGAAATCGGGTTCGAACAACTTCAGCGTCAGGTACGCCGTTGTCATCGTTCCAGGAATGCCGATCCGCTTCCCTTTGATCTCCTCCGGCGCATACGGGCGCATCGCCGCCAGCAACGGGCCGTATCCATCTCCGATGCTGGAACCCGCTGCCGTCAAAACGTATTTATCCGCAACATAGGGATAGGCATGGTATGAGATGGCCGTCATCTCATACACGCCCTCCAGCGCCTTGCGGTTCAAGGACTCGATATCCTCCAGAACATGCCGCAACGTGATCCGCCGCGAGCGGACCTTCTTCGTGGCAAGCCCGTAGAACATGTATGCATCGTCGGAGTCCGGGCTATGGGCGCAGACAATCTCGCTTACATCCGCTGTGGTCATATGGGGAAGAACTTCAAATGATAGCAGAATGCGGAGGTCTCGGGGTTTTTTCCGATGCCCGCATCGAATGTTGCCCCCAGGCTGGCCAGATCCCAAACCAGCCAATTGGCTTGCTTGGACCAGTCCAATCGTGCTAGCCTGAAGGCCAACAGGATGCTACCGCCAATCCGGCTGGATTCCAATTCGGATGCCCCGCTGTACCGCCAGTTGTACGATCAACTACGGTCGCATATTCATTCAGGACGCATCGGCAAGGGGCAACGGCTCCCCGCAACGCGCGAATTGGCTGGCCTACTTGGCCTGAATCGCGCCACCGTCGCCGCGGCCTATGAACTGCTCGAAAACGAAGGCTTGATGAAAGGCCACGTCGGACGCGGCAGCTTTGTCGAAGGTGAGGCGCAACCCCAGCCCCGCACATCCTGGACAGGCCTGTCTCCTGCCTCGGAGCCTCTGCCGCACTTGTCCCTGTCCGCCGATGGCATCAGCTTTGCCTCCTCCCGGCCCGCCGGCGATCTGTTCCCGATGGACGAATTCCGGGCCACTTGCGAAGAAGTCATTCGTGGCCGCGATGCCGATTCGATTCTGCAATTAGGCTCCCCTTCCGGCTATCCGCCCCTGCGTTCCTACCTGCTCGCCGAAGCAAGGCGCGATGCCTCCGCGCGCGAGTCCGATGACATTCTCATCACAAGCGGCTGCCAGCAGGCGCTCGACCTGCTACAGCGTGTGCTGATTCGCCCCGGCGATACGGTGGCGCTCGAAGATCCCGTGTATCCCGGACTACGCGGCCTATTCCTGGCCGCCGGCGCGCGATTGGCGGGAGTGCCCGTCGGCGTCAACGGCATCGAGCCATCCACGCTTCGCACCGTGTTCGAGCGCGAACGCCCGCGCCTGCTGGTGGTCACTCCGAATTTCCAGAACCCCACCGGTGCAACCATACCCCTCTCCACCCGGCAAGCCATTCTGCAACTGGCCGGCGAATACGGCGTCATGCTCGTGGAAAACGACATCTATGGCGCCCTTCGCTATGAGGGCGAGCCCGCGCCGTCTCTCAAACAACTGGATCCCTCCGGCGATGTCATCTCCATCGGCAGTTTCTCGAAAGTGGCATTTCCCGGATTGCGCGTCGGCTGGGTCATCGCTCCGCACCTGCTCATCGCCCGCCTTCAGGAAGCCAAGCAATGGTGCGACCTGCACAGTGACCAGCTTTCGCAGGCCGTTATGTTCCGCTTCGCCGAATCCGGCCGCCTCGCCGAGCATCGCAAGAAAGTGCTCGCCGCCGGCGCCGAGCGCCTTAGCGCGGTCCTCGCCGCATGCAAGCGGCATCTGCCCGCCGGCAGCCGCTGGACGCATCCGCAAGGTGGCATGAACCTGTGGGTGCGGCTTCCCGAGCCGCTCGATTCCGCCGATCTTTTACCCCGCGCCGAAGCGGCCAACGTGAATTATTTGCCGGGCAAGTATTTCGCTATCTCGCGCACCGAACCGGGTGCGCTCCGATTGTCTTTTGCCGGGCTATCGCCCGCCCGTATCCATCAGGGCGTAGCGCAACTCGGCTCGATTTTTCGAACGGAACTGGAGCGCGTGCGTGCCAATCGCCGCGCCGCGCCCATGCCCGCTCTGGTTTGAGAATTTTTCCATTGGGAGGGAGTAACAACACTATGCGTTTCCTCGATGAAGCGTTTCGTCTCAAAACCGGCCTCGCCGAAATGTTGAAGGGTGGCGTCATCATGGACGTTACTAACGCCGAACAGGCCGTCATCGCCGAAAAGGCCGGCGCCGCTGCCGTCATGGCTCTCGAGCGTGTCCCCGCCGATATCCGCAAGGAAGGCGGTGTGGCCCGCATGGCCCCAATCAGCAAGATCCGTGAGATCATGGCCGCCGTGTCCATCCCCGTCATGGCCAAAGCACGCATCGGCCACTTCATGGAAGCCCAGGTGCTCGAAGCGCTCAAGGTCGACTACATCGACGAGAGCGAAGTGCTCACCCCCGCCGACGAAGAGCACCACATCGACAAGCGCGCCTTCAAAACGCCCTTTGTCTGCGGTGCGCGCAATCTCGGCGAGGCGCTCCGCCGCATTGCCGAAGGCGCCGCCATGATCCGCACCAAGGGCGAAGCCGGGTCCGGCAACATTGTCGAAGCCGTCCGCCACATCCGCACCATCGTCAAGGAGATGAAGCAGCTCACCGTGCTCGGCCATGAGGAACTGGTGGCCGAATCGAAGAAACTGCAAGCCCCGCTCGAACTAGTGGAATACGTTGCCGAGCACGGCAAACTCCCCGTTCCGAACTTCTCCGCCGGCGGCATCGCCACCCCCGCCGACGCCGCGCTCGTCATGCAATTGGGCGCCGAAGCCGTCTTCGTGGGGAGCGGCATCTTTAAGTCGAATGATCCCGAGGCCCGCGCCAAGGCGATTGTGAAAGCGGCGACTTACTACAAAGACCCGGCCAAGTTGCTCGAGGCGAGTGAAGAGTTGGGAGTCGGCATGTTCGGCCTCGATGTGGCCAAGCTACCCGAATCCGAACTCCTTCAGACCCGTGGCTGGTAGCATGCCAAAGGTCGGAGTGCTTGCCCTGCAAGGCGACTTCGAAGCGCACCGCATCGCGCTCGAACGCGCCGGGGCTGAAGCAGTGGAAGTGCGCACCGCCGCTGGCTTGGATGACGTCGATGCTCTCGTCATCCCCGGCGGCGAAAGCACCACCATGCTCAAGCTCCTGCATATGGAGAATCTGTTCGCCCCGCTCGCCGCATTCGGCGCGAAAAAGCCCGTGTTCGGCACCTGCGCCGGAGCCATCCTCCTCGCCAGCGAGGTAATGTCCCCAAGCCAGGAATCGCTGGGCCTGGTGGATCTGTCCGTGGAGCGCAATGCCTACGGCCGCCAGATCGACAGCCGTATTGTCACCTTGCACCCGGAGCGAGATGCCGGCTTGCCGGAGAACCTGGAGGCCGTCTTCATCCGCGCGCCCATCATCCGCCGCACCGGGAAAAACGTTCGCGTGCTGGCGCGCTACGGCAACGATCCCGTACTGGTGGAACAAGGCCGCCACCTCATCGCAACGTTCCACCCCGAGCTGTCCTCCGATGTTTCCGTTCACCGCCTGTTCCTTGCTAAGGTGAGCCAAGGATAGTTTCGCCCGCCATGGACCGCCCCATCCGCGTTTTGTTTCTCTGTATCGGCAACGCCATCCGCAGCCAGATGGCGGAAGGCTTTGCTCGCTGTTACGGCAGCGATGTAATCGTTGCCAAGAGCGCCGGCCTGAATCCCACTACGCATATCATGCCCCTGACCCGCAAGGTAATGGCCGATCGCAACATCGATCTTGGCGACGTGCTGCCCAAATCGGTCACCGACCATCAGGCCGATGCGTTCGATCTGGTGGTCAACCTCAGCGGATTGCCCGCGCCCAAGGAATTGCGGGCGCCGGTGCGGGATTGGAAAGTGAAGGATCCCATGGGGGGCAAGGAACAGGCCTACCGCGAAGCCGCCGACGAAATCGAGCGCCTGGTAATGAATCTCATCCTCGAACTGCGCCAATTGCGCAAGAAGTGGCGGCAAACGGGAATTGACAGACGAGGGGCAGGTTGCGGAGAATAGAGTTGTTCGCCCTCACATTCACGTGCGGATGTGGCGGAACTGGCAGACGCGCTAGATTCAGGTTCTAGTTCTCGCAAGGGAGTGGAGGTTCAAGTCCTCTCATCCGCACCAACCCCATCGTCCCTGATCCACCATCGACGACCCATGTCCCTCAAGAGTACAGCTTCATCCCAAACTGTAGAATCCGCATCGGCAACCGCAGACTCCGGATATCCGCCATCCGCGGAGGTTCATCACCCGAAATCTCAGTGGATGTGGTTTGCCCATACGCGGACACAACCATGAACAGAACGGCCATCGACTTCGACACGATGGCGCGGTTACATAAGGTTTTCAGATCGGATTTTCCACCCGCCGATCCTCCGGCACCCAGCGCCTCGTCCAGCGCCACGCAAACACATGCTCCTTGGCATAGTTCCCCAACGTGATCACGGGCGCCAGCGGCAGCAACGGAAGCAACAGCATCAGCCACGGATTGTCCATCATCCCTGATGCTCCAATCGACAGCACATCCCGGGTCAGTTTCCAATACGACCCGTGCGCCCCATGCACACTCGCCCGCCGGCTGCGCAACCCCTCCAGAAACTCACTCGCCGTCCGAGCCTCGCTCACTTCCGTCCAAACCCGCCCCGCGTTATCGAGCGTATGAGCATCGCTGCCCCCGCAACCCGCAACCCCCGCCGCAAAGGCCGCCGCAGCCGTGTTGCACACCTCCGGAACCGCCCCGTTGCGAATCTCCAGCGCCAGCCCCATCTCTTCAAACAACGCGAAATCTCCCAATTCCCGCCGCCCCGTCAGCGCGCTGAATGCGTGATTCACGCTCGCAAACAGACGATGCTCGCGAAGAAACGCCAGCAGCGAATAGAAGTCCGTCCGCCGCCGCTGCAACTCCGTGTGATGCCACTCCTCGATGCCATACACGCCCAAATGCATTTCGTTTCCTGAAGGTAACGTGCAAGTCACCTCCTCGCTCAGAAAGAAATCCGCATGGCGCCGCAGCTCTTCCGCCGCATCGATGGAATCGTGGTCCGTCACGGTAACCAAATCCATCCCACGCCGCTTCAACTGCTCGTACAAATCACCGGGCTCGGTGTAGCTTTCGCGGCAAACGTGCCGCAGCACGGGCACCGTACACATGCCGGAATGTTTGGTGTGCACATGGAGATCGCATTTCATGGTTCCCTCCGGAACAATCGCCGCAACAGCGGATGATGGGCCGCCGTCAAATCCACCAGCAGCAGGCAATCCAACACTTCGGAAAAGTTCGTGTCTACATTCAACGCCAGCACCGTGCCCCCCAGCTTCTCGTACTGCCTCAGCAGTACCGGCACCCCGTCCAAATGCGGCTCCAAGTCGCGCAGCACGCGTGACAATGAATCGAGCGATTGCGTCGAATGCGCCAGCCGCCGCAATTCGGCGATCCCCGCCATCGCCGGCCGGTAGGGATTCCGCGGCCGCACCAGCGCCCCCAACGGGTGCGCCGTCCGGCAACTCACGAACTCCGCAATCAGTTGCCGCGACGCCTCCGTATACCGGTTCGAAATGCTCACCGCCCCAAACAGCATTTTGATCTCCGGCCGCGCCGCCAAATACCGCGCAATCCCCCGCCACAATAGATACAGCGGAGCATACTCGCGCTGGTATTCAGCCCGTATAAACGACCGTCCCAATTCCAGTGCCGGACCCAGCCGCTCGAAGAACGGCGGCAGAAATTGAAATAGCGACGCCGTGTACAGGCCCTGCACGCCGAAACGCCGCAGCACCTCCTGCACCGGAGCTACCCGGTACGCTCCCGCAATCGCCTTCGCCCGTGCATTCCAAACAAACAGGTGGTCGTAATAGGCATCGAATGTGTCGATATCGCTCGATCTCCCAGTCCCTTCCCCCGCCCCGCGAAACGTCTCCTCCCGCAACCGCCCAATCTCCGTTAGTACCGCCGGAATCGCCCGCGCACGGGCCACATAGACTTCGAAATCCCCGATCGCCTCCAGGCGCCGTTCCCGCAACGCCGCGATCTCATCCTGAATCGCGCGGTTTTCCCGAATCGCTTGCGCCACGGGAGCAGGCGCCGGTCCCGAAGCCGCCGCCCGATACGCCAGCGAATACGTGCGCAACCGCAGATGCTCAATCTGATGGCGCGGCTCTCCAAACTCCGCCAGTTCCTCCGCCGGAATCGGGTTTCCAATCCGCAGATGCACGCTGAATCCCCGCTTCGACAGCAGTTCTGCCGGCAGCCGCGCCGTGCGAATCGCCGGATGAATCACTCCGGCCAAATGGAAGGTCAGGCTGTTCCCACCCTGGAAAAACATCGGCAGCACGTCCGCCCCCGCCATCGTCGCCAGCCGCGCCGCGCTCTCCTTCCATTCCGGATCCGCCACTTTCCCCTGCCGCCACACCCAACTCGACACTTCCCCGCTCGGAAATACAGCCATTGCGCCCCCTGACTTCAGCCACCGCGCCGCCTCGCGAAACGCACGTGCATTCTGCATGCTCGCCCCCGCATGCACGTCCACCCCAATCACGCGGTCACGGACGGCCCTCACCGACCGCAATGCGTCGTTGGCCAGAAAGCGATAGTCGTCCCGCACCGGACCCAGCACCGCGCTCAGCACCAGTCCTTCCAGCAGCCCGAACGGATGATTCGCCACAATCAGAACCGGCCCCGTCTTCGGAATGCGCTCCACGTCACTCGGGCTCACCACCAGTTCCACGCCCAGTTGCTCCAGCATGCGCCGCGCATACTGGCAGGCATCCCCGGCTGCGGCCTCGGCGTTCTCGGAAATCTCCCGCAGCGCATCGATCCGCAGCAACTTCGCAATGGACCGCCGTGCGGCAACCGGCAGGTTGTGAAATCGATGAGGAAGTAGAAAGAAAGAATCCGTTTGTTCCGCTGCCATATCACGCAGCCAGCGCATGCGCCCCGTACCCCAGTAGAATCCCCAGCAGTGCGCCGGCCAGCACATCGCTCAGAAAGTGCATCCCCAGCATCACCCGCGAAACCGCGATACTCAACGCGCAAAACAACAGCGCCACAGTCAACTCCGGAAAGTGCATCATCAGCGGCACCGACACCGCAAACGCCGTGATCGTGTGTCCGGAAGGAAACGAAAAGTGGTCCGGCGGCAGCAGCGATGCCCAGCAGTGCGGCTCAATCGCGCACGGCCGCTTGCGTCCCGTGGCCCGCTTCAGCCACAAGAACAGGAAAATTCCCAAAGTGGCGGCAAAGGATGATTCCGCCACCGCATATCGGCCGGCGGTTCCTCCGAATATAAGAATGGCGATCGAGATCGTGTACCACAACCATCCATCTCCGCCGCGCGTGGCGCAGATCATCCATTGCCTCACCCAGAGCGGCGCTTTCCAACGGTGCACGCGCTTCATGATCCGTATGTCACGGCTTTCGATGAACGAGAGTATGCTCTGCTGCATCATGGAGAAGCACTCGTCTGCTTCGAGTGTCCACTCACGCCCTTACGATTTCATGAAATTCTGGCGAAAGTTCGGTGAAGTACGCCCTCCCCGCCCGAGAGCGTTATCATGCAACCATGTTGCGAAGAACGTTCCTTGGCGCCGCAGCCGCGGCCATCGCCGGCAAGAGGCCCAATGTCCTGTTCGTCCTCACCGACGATCACCGCGCCGATTACCTCGGCTGCATGGGACATCCCATCGTCAAGACACCCCACATCGACTCGCTCGCCGCCCGCGGCACGCTATTCCGCAATGCCTTCGCCACCAGCCCCATCTGCACCCCCAGCCGCGTCTGCTATTTCCTCGGACAATGGGAACGCAAGCACGGCATCAACTTCAATTCCCGATCCACCGTCCACCCCGATGCCTTTGCTCTTTCCTATCCCGCCTTGCTCCGAAAGGCCGGCTATTTCACCGGCTACGTCGGCAAGAACCATTCACCCGTCGCCAAAGGCGGTTACGCCAGCGGCTACATCGAACGCCAATTCGACTTCTGGTACGGCAACCACGGCCACATCCAGTTCTACCCCAAGGACCGCCACCCGATCTACCGCAACTCCCGCGCAACCACCCAGCCCGAAGTCCTCCTCGAAGGCGCCTCCAACTTCCTCACCCCCGATGATCAGTTCCTCGCCGCCGGCGAATTCCTCCGCCGCCGCCCCGCCGATGTGCCGTTCGCATTGACGTTGTGCTTCAATCTCCCGCATTCGGCCAGCACCAACTCCATGCGCCAGCTCCCCGGCGATCCCGAGCTATACCGCACCGCCTACCGCGATCGCGCCTCCCAAATGCGCCTCCCCGAAACCTACATCGCCGCCAAGGATATCGCCACGCCGAAGATCCCCCGCCACGTCTACAGCGGCCAGTTCATCCCCTCCTACAACTACGTCAAAACCCCTGAAACCATGCGAGAAATGCAGATCCGCACCTGCCAGACTGTCACCGGCATCGACAACGTAGTGGGCTCGCTCGTCGAACAGTTGCGCCGCCTCGGCCTGGAACAAAACACGGTCATTTTGTTTTCCTCCGATCACGGCCTCTTCCATGGCGAACACGGCCTCGGTGGCAAAGCCCTCCTCTATGAGGAATCCATTCACATCCCGATGATCGTCCACGACCCGCGCCTCAAAACCCAGGTCCGCGAATCCCACGAGTTCGTCGTCCCCGCCGACATCGCGCCCACCATCCTATCCCTCTGCGGCGAACGTGTCCCCGCCTCCATGCAAGGACGCAGCATGGCCGGCTTGCTGCGCGGCGAGTCCGCCGGCTGGCGCAAAGACGTCTTCTGCGAAAATCTTTTCACCGATCAGGAGTACCCGCGCGCCGAATGCGTCCGCAATCGCGAGTGGAAGTACATCCGTTATTTCCGCCGTTCCCCGGAAGGCACTGCCTCGCCCTATCCCTACGCCGCCACCCTCGAAGCCTCCATCCAAGGCGAGCAACCCGTCTACGAAGAGCTCTACAACCTCCGCGAGGACCCACACGAAAAACACAACCTCGCCAGCGATCGCCGCGCCCTCATGGCCACCATGCGCCGCCGCTGCGCGGAGTTGGTCAAGGAAGCCAAAGGAGCATCCGGCCCACCCTGGACCCTCCCCGCCACTGGCCCGCGCACCGGAGCCGGCGGCTAATCCAGCCGCTTCCCATCCGGACCCCAGCCCTTCGTGCAGAAGTGCGACGCATTCGCCGCCTGATACCGCACCTTGGCCAGTTCCGGAGTGTCCAGCTTCTTGTACCCCTGAATGCGCGATTCCAGCGCGAAATCCAGAATCCCGCTGGTCAACATCGTTCGCTCCACCGGATACGGCGCCTTCCCCGTCGTGAACAGAATCTCAATGTTCTTCACCAGGCAGCCAAAGTGATGATGCGGCCGCCCCGGCTGTAAATGCATCAGCGTCGAAACCGGCTCGGCTTGCCCCTTCACATCCACCGCAACCGTGAAATCCTCCACCAATCCCGTCAGCAGAAAAGCAGCGGCCTTCAATCCATCGTTGTAATCCACCACAAACACCGCCGGCTTCTTCACCAGTTGCTTCGCGTCGCCCGTCTTGCGCGTCTTGCTATGCGTCAGCGCCTTGTCAAACAGCCGCTTCACCCACCCGTTCTGTTCAATGAAACCCCAGCAACCATCGCCTTCCAGACACTGCACCGCGCGTACGCCCGTCTCGCCGCCCTTGCGCCGCTCCGTCATGCATTGCAGCGATTCCAGCACGTGAAACCCATAGATATCCAGCCCGCTGTACGAAATCGCCACCGCGTGCGCTTGCTCCGCCCCAAACGGTGCATCCACCGCCGGAATCCGCCACGCCACCGGAGCCGACGAACCCGCCAGCATCGGGAACTTCAATTCCCGCGAAATCTCCACCATGCGCTTCGCCTGATGCCAGTTCCACGACAGATGCTTATCGTTGAACACCGGAACGGACCGTCCGCTTTCGCGAAACACATCCGTGATCTTCAGAAACATCTCAAACCGCGGATAAAGCTTCTGCTCCTTGTCATTCATCGGATAATCGCCGTGCTCGCCAATCAGCAGCACGCCGTCCACCGCCAGCCGCGATCCGCCGAGCGTCAGCGCCTCGTACACCGTTCGGTAAATCGGCACATTGTAACGCCGCGCCATATCCCGGCTCATGTCCGTCATCGGAACCTGCTCGGTAAACATCGAGACAATCTTGTTCGCCGGATACGGCGGCTGCCGGTCCTGATTGAAACCCTCCAGGTACTTCCCCACAATCACATCCGCATGCGAATTCGGACGATACTCCGTAATGATCGCCGCGATCTTCTTCGGAGTGGAAGATTGCGCCGATGCCGCCAGTGCGGTGGTCGAAGCCAGAAAGGTGCGCCGGTTCATTGGTTCAGCGTATCAGACACCGCTTGAAATCCGTACGGCTGATAGCGATAGCTCAACTCGCCGTTCTTCACCGTCACAATCCCAAATCCCTCTTTGTGCACCCCCAGCTTCGGCCCCCGCCACGATTGCCCGCACACGGACCCCGATGTAATGTACTGGCACCCGCGATACTCCAGCCTCTCGCAAATATGCGTATGCCCTTGCAGCACCGCCTTCACGTTGTACTGATGCAGCAACTCCAAAACCGGAGCCGCGTTCTGCACCACAATCATCGTCGCGTCGTGCCTTGGTGTCATCCACTGTAGAAACCCCGTCGACAACGGCACATGCGTCACCGCCACCACCGGCCTTGTCTTCCCCACTTTAGCCAGATCGCTCTCCAGCCAGGCGAATTGCGCCTCGTCGACGTACCCGATATACGTCCGCTGCGTGGTAAACCCGATCGAATCCAGCACAACGAAGTGCCATCCCGCGAAATCGAACGAATAATACCGCGGCCCGATCAACTCCTCATACATCCGCTTGCCGTACTGCGCATGCGTCTCCGCCACGCCGCTCTTCGCATACAGCCCGAACACATCGTGATTCCCCAACGTGTTGTGCAACGGAGCATCCAGCCGCTTCGCCGTCTCGCGATACAAATCGAACAGCATCCGCGCCCGCGTATGTCCCACCGCCAGCGCATCGAACACCAGATCCCCGCCCGCAATCACAAAATCCGGCCGCGCCGCGTTGATCGCCGCAAAGCACTGCCGCACGCCTTCCGCCGCCCGTAGCTCCGGCTGAATATGCAAATCCGTCACATGCACAAAACGAAAATTCGCCGTTCCCGCCAGAGCCGGTACAGCCAGCGAAGCAAGCATCACACGCCGCGTCATCTCCATCACAAGTTCCGAAACTCCTTCCGCAACCGCGCCAGTTCCTTCGTCAACTCCGCCCTCACCCCCGCATACGCCTTATCCTCATACACATTCCGCAATTCATTCGGATCCTTCTCCAGATCGAAAAGCTCCCAATAGTTATCCTCGCGGAAATAATGAATCAGCTTGTGCTTCTCCGTCCGCACCCCGCGATGCGGACTCACCCGGTGCGGCGTGAAATATTGAAACGACGGATCCGCCATCGCCTCTTTCCCCTTCCCCCGCAGCCGCCACGAATCCTCGTAATAGGTGTAATACATCGATTTCCGCCAGTTCGCCGGAGCCTTCCCTTCCAGCAGCGGCTTCAAACTCCGCCCCTGCATCGTCCCCGGAACCTTCACACCCGCCAGATCCAGAATCGTCGGCGCATAGTCGATATTCAGCGCAAACCGCTTCTCTACCTTCCCTCCGCTGAACAGCGCCGGATAACGGATCAGCAGCGGAATCCGCAACGACGGCTCGTACATGAACCGTTTGTCGTACCAGCCATACTCCCCCAAAAAGAACCCGTTATCCGAGGAATAGATCACCACCGTATTCTCCGCCTGTCCCGTCCGGTCCAGAAACTCCAGCACCCGCCCCAAATTCTCATCCACCCCGTACGCAGCCCGGTAATAATCCTTCACGAACCGCTGATAAATCCACTCCTTCTTTTCCTTCGCACTCAGCCCCTTCGGCAGATCCTTGTAATCCCCCTCCAGGCTGATATCGAACTTCATGTCCTCCGCTTCCTTCGACAACTTCCGCGTCGCGTAGTCGTCATCGTACGTCGCCGGATGCGGCAGCGTCACATCGCTCAGCAGCTTTGCGTGCCGCGCCGCCGGCTGAAACGGCCGGTGCGGCGATTTGTGCTGGTACACCAGGCACCACGGCTTCGTATCCTTCTCCTCCAGCCACCGCAACGCGATATCCGTCGTGATATCCGTGCAGTACCCTTTCATCTGCTTCTTCCGCCCCTGCTCAATAAACACCGGGTCGAAATACAATCCCTGCCCCGGCAGAATGCACGAATAATCGAAACCCACTGGATCATGCGATAAATGCCACTTCCCGATCATCGCCGTCCGGTATCCGTTCTCCCGCAGCACCTGCGGATACGTCGGCAGCCTCGCATCGATCTTCTCGATATTGTCCGCACCCTCCGAATTCCCGATAATCCCGTTGATGTGCGAATACGTCCCCGTCAGCACCGAAGCCCGGCTCGGCGCGCACAGCGAGTTCGTGCAGAAGGCATTGTCGAAGCGGCACCCCTCCTTCGCCAGCCGGTCGAAATTCGGCGTCCGCAGGATCGTGTTCCCATAGCAAGACATCGCCCGCGGAACATGATCGTCCGTCATCACGTACAGAATATTCGGCCGCCGCGGAGCCCCCATCACAGCGGGCGCGGCCATCAGACTCATTGCTTGGCGTCGGTTCATGGCAACGCCACTACTCTATCAACTACCGCTGGCACCGCGGGCAGAAATGCGTCCCCCGCTGTGCCATCGCCATCCGCCGGATCGCCGTCCCGCACACCCGGCACGGCTCGCCCTCTTTGCCGTACACCTGGTGCAGCAATTGAAACCCGCCCCTCTCCCCCGATGCATCCACATAATCCGAAATCGACGAACCCCGGTGCGCAATCGCCAGTTCCAGCGTCTCTCGAATCGCCGTCCACAACGCCGCGCCCCGCGCACGGCTCAATCGCGCAGCCACCGCCTTCGGATGCACCCCGCAGCGAAACAAACATTCATCCACATAAATGTTTCCCAACCCGCGTAGGAACTTCTGATCCAGCAGCGCCGGCTTGATCATCCCCCGCCGCCCCCGCAACCGCGCCAGAAACTCATCGAGCCCGATTTCCAGCGGGTCCGGACCCAACGCCGCCAGCCGCGCAGGCAGCGCCCGGCCCCACTCCACCCGCCCAAACTGCCGGATATCGTCATACAACAACACCCCGTCATCCAGAGCAAACACCACCCGCGTGTACGCCGTGCGAACCCCATTCACCAGCAACTTCCCCGTCATCCCCAAATGCACTGTCAACACACCGCCCGCACACTCCACCACCACACTCTTCCCATGCCGCCGTACGCCCGCGATCCGTTCCCCTTCCAATCCCAAAAGACCCGTCTTCACCACCAGCCCAGCCACCACCTCCACACTCGTCACCACGCGCCCCGCCAGGCGCGGCGCAAGGTCCCGCACGATCGTCTCTACTTCGGGTAATTCCGGCACTTAATCGAGATCGACCAAAATATCTTCCCCCTCCACCTTCACCGGATACGTCGCCACCGCGATACTCGGATTATAGTCGTGCTGTCCCGTGGTGCAATCGAACTCCCACGCGTGCCACGGGCATACCACCATCTTTCCATGCAGCGCCCCCTGCCCCAACGGGCCGTTGCGATGCGGGCATACTCCGTCTATCGCATGAAACACGCCATCGACATTACAAAGGGCGATCGATTTATCTTCGATCAGAATCTCCGTGAGCGTTCCCGGAGGCAACTGGCCCACAGTACAGACCGGACGAAAAGCCATACTACAATTAACCTACCATGCGCCCTGTTCTGCCCCTTTTGATCGGCACCATCCTCCTTTCCTCCTGCGCCCGCGAACAAAAGACCATCGTCGGCGTCGTCCCCAAGGGCGCCAACCACATCTTCTGGCAAACCGTCCACGCCGGAGCCATCAAAGCCGCCCAGGAATACGGCTTCGAAATCGAATGGAATGCCCCTACCCTCGAAATCGACTCCAGCCGCCAGATCGAAATCGTCGATTCCATGGTCAATCGCAAACTCGCCGGCATCGTCCTCGCCCCCGTCGACAAGAAAGCCCTCGTCGCCGTCGTCGAGCGGGCCGCAAAAACCGGCGTCCCCGTCTCCATCTTCGATTCCGGCATCGACACCCAGCAACGCATCTCCTTCGTCGCCACCAATAACGAAGAAGGTGGACGCATGGCCGCACGCCGCCTCGGCGAAGTCATCCAAGGCAAGGGCAAAGTCGTCGTCATCGGCTTCATGCCCGGCAGCGCCTCCACCATGGAACGCGAACACGGCTTCCAGGACGAAATGCGCACCAAATTTCCCGATGTCAACATCGTCGGACTCCAGTTCGGCATGGCCGACCGCGCCAAGGCCCTCGCCGTTACCGAAAACGTCCTCACCGCCCACCCCGACCTCGCCGGCCTCTTCGCCGACAACGAGTCCAGTTCCGCCGGAGCCGTCCAGGCCCTCAAATCCCGCAACGCCAAGGGCGTCAAAATGGTCGCCTTCGACGCCTCCGAACAATTAATCGCCGACATGAAAGCCGGCTGGATCGACTCCATCGTCGTCCAGAACCCCTTCAAAATGGGCTACGAATCCACCAAGGCCATCGGCATGCACCTCAGGGGCGAAAAGCCCCCCGCCGCCGTCGATTCCGGAGCCACTCTCATCACCCCGCAAATCCTCGAAAACCCCGAAATCAAAGAGCTCCTATTCCCCGATATCCAGCGTTATTTGAACGTGCAGCCCCACTAACTCACCGCAGCGATAATCCACCGTCCACCGCTACCGTCTGCCCTGTCGTGAAGTTGCTGCATTTCAGAAAGCCCACCACCGCTTCGGCAATCTCCGCCGCCGTCCCGTGCCGCCCCGCCGGCGTCGCCTTCACCATCGCCTCCGCCCGCTCATCCAGTTCCCCGAACCGGATCACTCCCGGAGCAACCGAATTCACCGCAATATCCGGAGCAAACGCCTTCGCCAGCGCCTTTGTCAGCATGATCACCCCGGCTTTCGACGCACAGTAGTGGGCGTGCTCCGCCCACGGCCGCAGCCCCCCCAGCGAACTGATATTCACGATATGCCCGCCCCCGTTGTGCCGCATCAGCCGCGCCGCCTGCTGGCAGCAGAAAAACGTCGCCTTCAAATTCACGGAGTGAATGAAATCCCAGTCCGCCTCGGTCAACTCCAACGGATGAAATCGCGTAAATCGCGCCGCATTATTCACCAGTCCATCCAGCCGTCCAAATTGCCGCTGCACCTCATGAAACATCGCCTCAATCTCCGCCACCTTTTCCAGGTTCGCCCGCACCACCGCCGCCGCCCCGCAATCGGCCGCCGTCTGCCGCGCCTCCTCCTGCGATTCGTGGTAGTGCACAATCACCCGCGCACCCTCTTCCCCCAGCCGCAGCGCGATCCCACGCCCGATGCGCTTTGCCGCGCCGGTCACCAGTATCACTTGCCCATTCAGATCAGACCGTTGGTTCATGCACTTCCACCTCGTCCGGATCAACCCCCTCCACCGGCGGTTCCGGCAGCCGCCCCTTCCATTCCAGTGCCAGCCAGTACAGCGCTGTCAGCGAACTCAGCACGCCGCTCCAGGCGCCGATCGTCCGCGGACTCTGCGTTTCACTCGCAATTCCCGCGCCCGTCATCGACACCATCATTGTCCCCCACGTCAGTGTCTCCAGGGTGGAAAACACCCGCCCCCGGTACGTGTCCGACACATGCCGCAGCAACTGCCCGAAATTCAGCACGGAGCTCACAGCCACCGCCGCCCGCGAAATCGCAATGAACACCAGCGCCCATCCAAAGCTGCGCATCTGGCTGAACACCACGTAAGCGCCTCCATGGATCAAGTAGCACACCGCCACCGTGCGCTTATAACCCGTAAACGACAGCATTGGTCCCACCTTGTGTGCGATCACGCCGCCAATCAGCAACCCGACTCCCGCGCAACTCCAGATAATCCCGATCCCCGCCGCCCCACGGTGAAACACCTGCTCCCCGAATAGGCTGAACAGGATCTGCGCCGCCCCGCCCCCCGTGGCCCATCCCACCGCCAGCATCGCAATCCCGGCCAGCAGCGGCACGCTGCGCATGTACCGCAGCCCTTCCACGTACTCGTGCCACGGCCGCGCGATTTCATTCTCCGTCAGCGCCTTGCGCTTCGCCACAAACCCGCCGCCGGACACATGCAGGCGCGAAATACACCACGCCGAAACGTAGAACGACATAGCATTCAGGAAAAACGCCCATTCATACCCCAGATGCGATACGCTCAGCCCACCCGCCATCGTCCCGATCGTCAGCGTCGTCCACTGCGTGGTTTGCGTCAGCGAATTCGCCGTGTGCAACTGTTCCCGCGTCGTGATCGTCGGCAGGATCGACGCCCGCCCCGACGTGAAAAACGGCGATGCCAGCATCAGCAGCGCGCTCAGCAGATACAGCATCTTCGCGCTTGGCGAAGGGATTGCCGCCATGAACGCCAGCGCCACCACGCCGCGAATCAGATCGCTCGCGATCATGATCTTCTTCCGGTCCATCCGGTCCAGCAGCACGCCCGCCAGCGGCCCCGCCAGAATCGCCGGAATAGCCCGCGACAGCAGTACTCCCGTCACCACCATGCCCCCGCCCGCATACTGCACCGCCAGGCTGAACACCGCGATGTTGTTGAAGTGGTCCCCAATCTCGCTCACCACCTGCCCCAACCACGTGTAGCGATAGTTGCGGTTCTCTTTGAGCAGCCCTACGAAACCCGCCATCTACCCACGCTCCGTCAGAAACACGCCGGCCAGCACCAGGCCCCCGCCGGCCACCAACGTCCCCGTAATCGGATCGCCCAGCAGCCACAAGCCCAGCAACGTGGCCATCAACGGCTGCAAATAGCCGAACGTCGACACGCGCGACGCCGCAATCTTCGTGAGCGCGTAATAGAAAATCAAATACGCAACAATCGACGGAAAAATCGCCATATACAACAGGCTCAGCCAGGCGCCGTTCGATACGCGCCCATAATCGAACCCCGCGCTCAGCCACACAATCACCGGAATCAGCAACGCACCGCCGCCAATAAAAGCGAACGTATTCACCGTCAGCGCTCCATGCCGCGCCGTCATCTTCTTCCCGAACACCGCGAACAATGCGAACGCCGTCCCCGACAGCAACACCAGCAGATCCCCCAGAAACGTCGCCGGATGCCCGCCCGTCTCCCGCGTCAATTGCAACACGCCTACCCCCGAAAGCGCGATCCCCATCCCCAGCAGCCGCCGCAGGCTCAACATCTCCAGCCCCAGAAACGAAGAGATCGCCAGCACCTGAATCGGCAGCATCCCCGCTATGATCGCCGCATGCGGCGTGCTCGTCCGCTCCAGCCCCATCAGAAACAGCGTTTGATTCAGCGTCACCCCCACCACCCCAAGCAACAGCAGCTTGGGTACATCGGCCCGAGTCCACGGTTCCTGATCGTATTGCCGGCCCTTCCAGAAATACACCGGCAGCAACAACACACCCGCCAGGCAGGCGCGCAGGCTCGCCGCCAGCAAACTCGGCAATTCGCGCAGTGCGATGCGGGCGATGACAAAATTCAGCGCCCAGAAAAAGACCATCAGCGTGAGCAACGCGTAGAGGCGGCCGGCGGGCGCCCTACTACTGCCACCTTCGCTCAAGCGATCCGTTCCTCCCGCACTGTAATCTCCCGCAGAAAGTCGCGGTCAAGCTCATAACCGAACCCGGCCTCCTCGCGAATCGCAATCGTCCCTTGCGGCGTCGTCTCCACCCACGGGGCAATAATGTCCCGCTTCCAGTAGCGCTTGCTCGCCGACACATCCCCCGGCAGCACGAAATTCGGCAACGTCGCCAGTGCGATATTGTGCGCACGCCCGATCCCTGCCTCCAGCATCCCGCCGCACCACACCGGAATATTGTTCGCCATACACACGTCGTGCACGCGTTTGGCCTCGGCGAATCCGCCCACTCGCCCCAGTTTGATATTGATGATCCCGCATGCCTTCATGCGAATCGCCTGCTCGGCCTGATGCGCCGAGCGGATACACTCATCCAGGCAAATCGGCGTTTGCAGCGCTGCCTGCAACCGCACATGGTCGATAATTTCATCGTGCGCCAGCGGCTGCTCGATCATCATCAGATAAAATTCATCCAGTTGCCGCAGCCGGTC
This sequence comes from uncultured Candidatus Solibacter sp., assembly GCA_964402295.1. Taxonomy (GTDB): domain Bacteria; phylum Acidobacteriota; class Terriglobia; order Bryobacterales; family Bryobacteraceae; genus CADEFT01. The sequence goes on from CAYOBO010000041.1 coordinate 35,418, forward strand.
GATATCCTGCAACGTGTAGGCGCTGTTGGCGTCCGCCATTAGCTTGATCCGCGGAAACTCCTTGCGCACCTCGCGAATCACGTCAACGTCCCAACCCGGCTTGATCTTGATCTTGATCCGCTGGTAGCCGTCGTTCACTTCCGTTTCGATCTTCTTCAGCAGTTGCGGCACCGTGTCCTGTATCCCGATCGACACGCCGCACGGAATCTCCCGCCGCGCCCCCCCGCCGATCTGTTTCCACAGCGGCACTCCGTTCAGCCGCGCTTCCAGATCCCAGCACGCCACCTCCACGCCCCCGCGAGCCATGTTGTGGCCGCGAATGTGTGCCGATCGCGCACCCACTTCCGCCGCCGAAGCGAACGTGTGCCGCAGCACCCGCGGAGCCACGAAATCCCGCACAATCAGCCACGCCGAATCCGTCCACTCTTCGTTGTAGAACGGATTCTCGCCGCAGGTCACTTCCCCCCAACCCGATACCCCGCCGCACACCGCCTCCACCAGCACCATCGAACGCTCATACGTCCTCCCGAAGCTGGTCTCGAAAAAATGCACCAGCGGCATGCGAATCTGGCGCAGTACGATTTGTTCAATCTGAAACGGCATATCTTCCCAATAAATACGTCCCCGCCTCCGGGGTCTTTTCAAAGCCAACCACGGCCAGCCCCGCGCGGAAGTGCAACTGGAACTGATCGCTGATTTCCTGCTGTACCGCCCGCGCCTGCTTCGGATCGCTCGTGCGCAAATCGGCGATATGCGCCGGCACGCGAATGCGAGCCTCCACCGCCGGCCCTGCTTCCGGCCTGCCCGCCAGCAGCGCGTGCACGCGCGGTGAGTCGATCCACCATTCGGCCACGCACCGGTCCGTCGGCAGCCCGCCGTGCAAATGGCTCGACGTCGTGCCGTACTGATTCGGCACGAAACGCCGCACAATGGCGCCCAACCGCTCTATGTTAAAAAACGCGTTCTTGATTTCCAGCGGATCGAAGGTCCACTCCACCAGTCGAAAGCCCCGCTGCAAGGCGTCTTCCCTTTGCATCAGCTTCAATTGCCGCCCCAGCCCGCGGTCCCGGTATTCCCGCAGCGTCCCCAGCATGTGGCTGTGCAAATAGTGGCTCCCGTTCGCTTTCACTCCCGGAATCGCAATCAGAAACGCCACCATTTTCGATCCGTCGAACGCCCCCAGCGTCTGCCCGCCGATCTTGTTCGCCACCACGAACAGCCGCCGCGGCAGCAACTCGATGTCCGCAAACCCCCAGATCGTCTTCTGCAATTCCACCGCTTCTTCAAACTCCGCGATCGTGGTAAGCGCCCTCAATGCGATCCCTGAGTTTTCGCCTGCTGCCACAGTTCCTCCATTTCCTGAAGATTCGCTTCCCGCAACGTCTTTCCCTGCCCCGCCAGCCCCTGCTCCACATGCGCAAACCGCTTGCGGAACTTCGCGTTCGTGCGCCGCAGCGCCTGCTCCGGATCCACTTTCAGAAACCGCGCCAGGTTGACGATCGTGAACAGTAAATCGCCCACTTCCCCTTCGATCTCCTCCTGCCGCTCCCCGGCCCGAGCCTCTTCCAACTCCGCCAACTCCTCCCGCACCTTGTCCGCCACTTGGTGAATATTCTCCCAATCGAACCCCGCGCCGGCTGCCTTCGAACTGATCTGCTGCGCCTCCACCAGCGCCGGCATCGCCCGCGGAATGCCGTCCAACAATCCCCGCGGTGCTTCCCCGCGCGCTTTTTTTTCCTCTTCCTTGATCGCCTCCCAGCGCACCTTCACATCGGCCGCCGTATCGGCCTGCGCATCGGAAAAAATATGCGGATGCCGCCGGATCAGCTTTTCGTTGATCGCGCGCAGCGAATCGTCAATTGTGAAGTGCCCCGCCTCGCGCGCCATCTGCGCGAAAAACACCGCCTGTAGCATGAAATCCCCAAGCTCCTCCGCCAGTCCCCGCCAGTCCCGGTCGTCTATGGCTTGCAGCACTTCGTATGTCTCTTCGAGCGTGTACGGCTTGATCGAATCGAACGTCTGCTCCCGGTCCCACGGACACCCATCCGGCGCGCGCAGCTTCGCCATTATCTCGACAAGTTGATCGAAACGGCGGCCTGGAGTCGGTTCGGAACTGGACATGTTTCCCTGGAATCACGCGAAGCGCGCGGCTGTAGGGGTGCTCTTTTCTAATCTAGCACCTTCCCATCCAAGGCACCGCCGCCGCTGGGACAAGGCACGCCCCCGCTGGGACAATGGAATCAACGCACCGCCCGCACCGCCACGCCGATCTCCCTCGCAATCCGGTGCAGCGGCGTCACCTTCGCCACCGCCCCCACCCGTATCGCCTCCCGCGGCATGCCAAACACCACGCACGACGCCTCATCTTGCGCAATCGTCACCGCCCCGGCTTCCCGCATCTTTAACATCCCCTCGGCCCCGTCCGCCCCCATCCCCGTCAGAATCACCCCCACCGCCTTGCGCCCCGCCGCCGCAGCCACCGACCGGAACAGTACGTCCACCGACGGTCGCTGATAGCACACCCGCGGCCCTTCCTTTACCTCCACCCGGTAGCCCGTTGCCGACTTCCGCAACACCAGATGGTAATCGCCCGGAGCCACCAGCGCCGTTCCCGGCAGCACGGAGTCCCCGTTCTCGGCTTCCTTCACCCGCATCGGACAGAGTTCGTTCATCCGATTGGCAAACGCCCGCGAAAATACCGGCGGAATATGCTGCGTAATCACAATCCCCGGCCCGTTGGCGGGCATTCCCATCAGCACTTCGTGAATCGCTTCCGTTCCCCCCGTCGATGCTCCAATCGCGATTACCGTCTCCGCATCGGCCGGATCCGCCGGCCCTTGCACCACCGCCGGAACCACCGCCGGACGCGCCGCAACCTCAACCCCCGGTTTCCGGATTCGCGCCGCCGCCGCTGCCCGGATCTTCCCCGCCAGATTGTCCCGCAATTCCCCCACCGAGTACGGCCCACCCGGTTTCGCCAGCACTTCCACCGCCCCCGATTCCAACGCCTCCATTGCCTGCCTTGACCCCGACTGCCCCAACGAACTGATCACGATCACCGGCAGCGGATGATGCCGCATCAGCTTCTTCAGAAACGTCAGCCCGTCCATCCGCGGCATCTCAATGTCCAGCGTCAACACATCCGGCTTCAGCGCCAGAATCTTGTCCCGCGCAATGTAAGGATCGGGCGCAGTCCCCACCACCTCGATATCTTCACACTCCGCCAGCGCGTCGCTCAGCAGGCGGCGCACAATCGCCGAGTCATCCACAATGAGAACCTTCGTCCTGGCGCCCGCATACATCGCCGTTACTCCCAATACAACGACACCGTCAACGTCCCGTTCTCCACCGGAAATACATGCCGCGCCGCTGCCTCGCGCCCCTCGAATGCCCTCGCCTCCATCTCTTCCGGTGGAAACGGCTCCAGCGGCGATTCATGCTCCATCGAACCAAGCAGCGATCCGCCGATCATGTTCACCAGTTCGCACACTACCTCAGCCACCTGCTCCGGCGCCGCTTCCTCTTCCTCGACCGCCAGAAAATTCGCCGCCGCCGTCCGCGCCGCCGCCTCGGTAACCACAACCGTCACCACACCCGACACCTCCCCCTCAAAGCGGAACAATGCGCCAACCCATGGCCCTTCGCCCTCCTCCACCACATCCTCTTCCGGAAACAGATAGAACATCGTCTCCAGCACATCCACCGTAATCTGGCGCAGGCTCTCGCCCAAATCCGCCGCGGTCTTTTCATTCACCGGCATGGCTCACCCCTAATACTTCCAGCACTTGTTCCCGCAACGTCTCGGGCAGAAACGGCTTCTTGACAAAACCCCGCGCCCCCAACGCCATCATCCGCATCGCCCGCATCTGGGTCTGCGCGCTCGATACCACCACCACCGGAATCCCCCGCAATCCCTCACTCGCCTGCAACTGTGCCACAAAGTGCTCCCCGTCCATCTCCGGCATGTTGATGTCCGTCAGGATCACGTCTACCCGTTCTCCGGACAGCACCTCCAGCGCTTCCCGCCCGTTGCCCGCTTCCCAGCAGCCCGCCACCGGCAAACCCGTCATGGTCAGTACGCGGTGCACCACCGCCCGCATCGCCGGCGAATCGTCCACAATCAAAAACCGGTAAGCCATTCCGCACCTCCCCTCGCCCGGCCTTCCCCGCCGGGTTCCCTTAGCCAGTATTTGCCGGTCCCCACTTCCAGGCCCACCGTGCGCGACACCACCCCGCCTACGGCTTCACTCTCGATCATCACCCCCGCCCGCCACAGAATTTTCCGCATGGCCACCAGGTTCCGTTTCCCAATATTGAATACCCCGTTTGCGTCCAAAACCTGCGCCCCGCCCGCTACCCGCACCACCATCCGGTTCTTCTCCGCCCCCAACCGGTATGCCTCGTGAAACAACAACGGGATCCCCGTGTCCGCAAATCTGTACGGCGCCGCCGCCTCGCCGCGATATCCCTTCGATTCCGGCAGCATGAAGTGCAACAGCCCTCCCACCCGGGCCTGCGGATCGTAAATCGCCACCGCCACGCACGAGCCCAGCGCGTACGTCACCAGTACGCTCTCCGGATCCCGGCTCACCAGCGCCTCCCCAATGCCCACCACTTCGACGCTCATCGCTTCCCGCGGGACGCGGCCGTCCCGTCCTCCATCGCCCTGCGGTAGATCGCCGGTTTCACATAACGCAGCGGATGATCCAGCCCGTTCAGGCTTTCCGCATGGCCCGTGAACAGATACCCGCCCGGCTCCAGCCGCGCCGCCATCCGCCGCACCAGATCCTGCTGCGTCCTCTGGTCGAAATAGATCATCACGTTGCGGCAGAAGATCACATCGAACGGACCCAGATGCGCAAAGCTCTCCATCAGGTTCTGGCGCCGGAACTCCACCAGTTCCCGCACCGGCCGCTTCACTTGGCACTGCCCCTCCCATCGCCCGTTCCCACGCAACAAGTACCGCGACAGCCACTCCCGCGGGATTCCGCGCGTCCGGTCCATCGGATAGATCCCCTGCGCCGCCGTCGCCAGCGCCTTCGTCGAGATGTCCGTGGCCAGAATCTTCACCCGGCTCGCCCCTTCCGTCCCCATCGCCTCCAATACCGAAAAGGCGATCGAGTACGGTTCCTCCCCCGTCGAGCAGGCCGCGCTCCAGATCGCCACCCGCCGCCCCACGGCAAGCGGCGGCAACACCTCTCGCACCAGAAAATCGAAATGCGCCTGCTCCCGCAGAAAACTCGTGTGGTTCGTCGTCAGCGCATCGATCATCCCGATCAACGCTTCCCCCGTTCCGTCTTCCATCACAAGCCGGCAGTACTCTCCATAGGAGCCTAATTGCATCTGCCGCAGCTTCTTGCCCAGCCGCGTCGCCACCAGTTGCGCCTTGTTGTCCCCCAAATCGAGCCCCGCGTATTCATACGCCATCCGGCTGATCTGCCGGAACTCGCTCGCGCTCATCTCCGGCCCGGCCGCCAAGCCCGCCGTCTCGCCCGGCTCCATCGCTTTCTTCATCCCGCGCCGCCTCCGCGCAAGCCCGCTACGTCCAGAATCAATCCCACCTTCCCATCGCCCAAAATCGCACCGCCCGCAATACCCGGCACTCCCCGGAAAATTTCGCCCAGGCTCTTGATCACTACCTCCTGTTTGCCGATCAGTTCATCCACCATCAGGCAAAACGGACGGCCCTCGGCCTCCGCCACGATCAGCAGCGCCTCGGCCGGATCCGAACAGCGCGGCGCGATGCCGAATCGCTTGTGCAAGCGCACAATCGGCAGCAGCCGGTTTCGCACCAGCGCCATTTCGTCGCGTCCCTGCACCGTCGAGATCTGCCCCGGTTGTGGACGAAACATCTCGCGCACGGAAAAGATGGGCACGATGAAGCTCTGCGAACCGACGCTTACCGCCAACCCGTCAATGATGGCCAGCGTCAACGGCATCTTCATCTGGAACGTCGTGCCGTGCCCGGCCCGCGTTTCAATGTCCACCCGCCCGCGCAACTTCTGTATCTGCTTGCGCACCACATCCATCCCAACTCCGCGTCCGGAAACGTCCGTCACCTGTTCAGCCGTCGAAAAACCAGCCTCGAAGATGAGGTTCGCCACCTCCTGGTCGCTCAGATGCGCATTCGCATCCACCAGTCCGCGCTCCCGCGCCTTCTTCAGGATCTTCGCCCGGTCCAGGCCGCGCCCGTCGTCGGCCACTTCCACCACGATCGTCCCCGCCTGATGGTAAGCCGCCAGCCGCAACCGCGCCGTCGGTTCCTTGCCCGCTTTCCGGCGCTCCTCCGGCGGCTCGATGCCATGGTCCACCGCATTACGTACCATGTGCAGCAACGGATCGGAAAGCTCCTCCGCGATGGACTTGTCCAGTTCCGTGTCCTCGCCCGATGTCTCCAACTCCACCAGCTTGCCCGCCTTGCGCGCCAGGTCGCGCACAACCCGCGCCGTGCGCTGAAACAGTTGACCCACGGGAATCATCCGTAACGCCATCGCCGTGCGCTGCACTTCTCCCGTGATGCGCGAAAGCTGCGCCAGATTGCCCGTCAGCCGCGAATCCTGCAACCCGCTCAGGCTCGGATGATGCCGGATCATCGACTGCGCAATCACCATCTCCCCCACCATATCCATCAGATAGTCGAGTTTGGCCGCGTCCACACGCACCTTGAACGCCTCCATCGCCTGCGCCTTCGGAGCCACCCGCGCCGCCGGCGCCTCCACCGCCGCTGCCTCCGCCGCCGTTGCCTCCACCACCGGAACCTCCGCCGCACTCCCCGCCACCCCCTGTGGCTGGGACACCGCCAGTGCATTCACCGCCGCCAGCAATGGCCCCGGATCGCCGAACTCGGGCTTCCCCCCGCCCGCCAGACTGTCTTCCACCGCTTGGATGCACTCGCGCAGAAAATCCCCGCTTTGCAGCACGACGTCGATCACCGCCGGCGTGATCGCCAGCGCCCCGTTGCGCGCCAGATCGAGCACCGTCTCCACCTGGTGCGCCACCTCGCGAATCGTCCCCAATTCCAGAAATCCCGCCAGCCCCTTGATCGTATGGAACCCCCGGAACGTCGCATTCAGCGCCTCGGCATCGGCCGGGTTCTGCTCCAGTGTCAGCAGATGCGTCTCCACGTTGCCCAGATGCTCCCGCGACTCCATCACAAAATCGCCCAGCAACTCCGGATCCTGCGCAATCGCATTCGCTGCCGGCGCCGGCGCCGCCACCGCCGCGCCCCCGCGCAACATCGCCTGCAACCGCGCCAACCCTTCCACCAGAACCCGCTCCCGTCCGGCCTTCGTTTCCTGCTCTTGCGACCGGGCAAACAGGGAAGCGGCGATCTCCGCCGCCTCCCCGTAGCCCGCCTCCCGCGCCCGATCGGCAAGGAGCGCGAGCGCGGCCGGCACTTCCTCCGCCCCGCCCCCTTCGCCAAGTATGATCTGCGCGGCGATTTCATCGACACGCTGCACCAGGCCAGCGCCCGAATCCGGCTTGTGTACTGAATCAGACATGAGTGCTTCCTTCGATCGGCCCGCCCGCGCCCGGCTAGAACTCCGTGAACTCTTCATCGAGCGGAATAGCATGCCCCGCCGCTTTCCCCGCCGCCACCGGCTCCGCCGCAGGCACGGGTTTTGCCTTTGGCGCCGGCTTGGCCGCCAAAACCACGGCCCGTCCCGCTTTCGCTAGGCTACGCTGCGGGCGATGACGCGCCACCCCGTTGCCTCCGCCGCCCACCATACTCGTCAGCCGCTCCACCACCCCGCGCATCGTCTCCGATTGCGCGTTCAGTTCCTCGGCCGCCGCCGCGCTTTCTTCCGCGCTCGCCGCGTTGCGTTGCGTCACCTGTTCCATTTGCGCGATCGCCTTCCCGATCTGGTCGATCCCTCGCGCCTGCTCCTGGCTGCTCAGACTCACCTCGTCCACCAGCATCTTGATGCGCCCGGCCTCTTCCGTCACCGCCCGGATCGCCGCCGCTACCTGGTCCACCTTCACCTTGCCGTCATTCGACTTCGCAATCGACTCCTCGATCATCGCCGCCGTGTCCTTGGCCGCCTGCGCGCAGCGCTGCGCCAGGTTCCGCACTTCATCGGCCACCACCGCGAACCCCATCCCCGCTTCCCCGGCCCGCGCCGCTTCCACCGCCGCGTTCAGCGCCAGAATGTTCGTCTGGAAAGCAATCTCATCGATCGTCTTGATGATCCGCGAAATCTTGTCGCTTTGCGAATTGATTTCGCCCATGGCTACCACCATCCCATCGAGCGCCCGGTTTGCCTCGCCGAACTTCTGTTGCGACGACGACACCAGTTCCGCCGCCAAGCGGCTGTTTTCCGTATTCTTCCGCGCCATCGAGTTGATCTCCTCGCTCGACGCCGACGTCTCCTCAAGCGATGCCGCCTGCTCGGAGGAGCCCTGCGCCAACACCTGCGACGACGACGACACCTGCGATGCCGCGCTCGCCGTCTGCTCGGCCCCCTCCGATAACTCCGTCACCGCATCCCGCAGGCGCCGGCTGATCTGCCGCACCGTGGCAATCACCGCCGCACCCACCGCCAGCGACAATCCGATAAACGCCAGCACCAGCCAGCGCGCGCGCAATACGTCGGCTTCCGCCTGCGCTGCCGATGCCGCCAGAAACTCCCGCTGCTGCTCGATCAGATCCTGCGCCGCTTTCTCCATCTCCGTTATCGCCGGCATCACTCTCTGATTCATCAACTGATGCGCCTCGGCGGTTTTCTTCTGGCTCGCCAGTTCCAGATATTGTTCGCTCAGCGGCTTCCAGTTCCCAAAATTCGTCTCGATCGCATGCAGCGCGGCCTTCCCCGCTTCCGTTTTCAGCAGCGGCCGCATCTCGGCAATCTGCTCGGCAACCCGCGCCGCCGCCGCGTCCATCTTCTGTTTGTTCGAGCGCACGCGCTCCGGGTCATTGTTGATGTGCGCCAACTGCCCTCCCCGCATGGCGCCCACCGCCTCCTGCACCCTGGCCCTGGTGGCATTCACCAGATCCAGCTTCTTCGCGGTGACATTCACTGCTTCTTCCAAGGATCTCCCCAGGCTGCCCACGCTCCAGAACGCGGCGTATCCCAGCCCCAACACGAGCAACACCATCGCGCCAAATGCGGAAGTGAGCTTCTTTCCAATTGTCATTTGCGATAACACGGCATTATTACTCCTTCAATTCAACATGAAAATCTCTGCATTCCTCAGCCATCTCAACGCACCCCGGCCAACCCTTCCAGACTGTGCACTTCCTGGCTGCCGAGCGCCTCATCGATGTCCAGCAGAATTTTGACTCTGCCCTTCACCTTCGCCATCCCCAGCAGGTACGACTTCTCGCCCGATGCCGTGAATGCCGGAGTATCTTCAATGTCGGCGGCCGCCAGATTCGCAACCTCGGCCACGCCGTCAACCACGATTCCCATCAACATGGGCCCCGCTTCCCCCTGCACCTGCACCACAATGATGCATGTGCGCTGCGTGTATTCAGCCGGAGGCAGGCTGAACTTCAACCGCAAATCCACTACCGGAATCACCTTCCCCCGCAGATTGATCACGCCCTTCACATACGAAGGAGTCTGCGGCACCGCCGTGATATCCTGCATCCCCATGATCTCCCGCACCTTCAGCACCCGGATCCCAAACTCTTCGCTCGCCAACTGGAACACCAAGTACTTCCCCGCCCTGTCATCGGCCTTCCCCGCCCTGTCATCGGCCTTCCCCGCCGCCGGTTCTCTCTCCAATACTGTCGATTCCATGTCTTGCTTTCTCTCCTTCGCCTTGCCGAACAGCTCTCATGTTGCATATCGGCGCGCCTATCGGAACGTGAAGGTGGGTCGATATGCTGATTTTGCATACCCTTAGAAACGTTGCGCCAGATTACAGAACACGATTCGATACGGCACATGCGCCGTCGTCCGCCGCAAAAACTGCCCCGGCAGCAAATGCCCATACCCGGCATTCACCTGCATCGTCCGCGTCGGACTCCACGTCGCTTGTATATCCCCCTGATGCCCCACATGCCGCCCCGCGGTTCCATCCGCGGACCGCGCCACCATCCTCCCCGCCACATAAATCCCATCGCGCGCCTCCGCCAGCCAGAACGAGTTATAGGCCACCGCCACCCGCACCCGCCGGAAGATCGTATGCTCAAATCCACTCCGCCAATGGCGCAGGTTGATCCACGTGAACAAATCCGTCAGCCCCAGCTTGTCATGCGTGCTCGGAAACAGCGGATCAAACCCGCCATGTACCCCATCGCCCGGCCTGCCGTCTCCCGAAGCATGGTTCCACTCGGCGAACACCCGCGGCTTCACCCGCGCATTCGCGAGCGTGTGCCCAATCGCCCAATGCCCCGCCATCGCCCGGATCCGGTCGCTCGAATACGACCCCATCTGCCCCGCCAATTCCCCGCCGTAGTCGAACCCCATTGGCAACCGGCCCACCCAACGGAACCCGATGATTCGCTCATTCCAATGGCCCACCACCCCCCGCTCGCAGCGCACCCCATGCTCCAGCCGCCACATCATATACGGCTCGATCATGGCCCCTTTTACCAGCTTCCCCAGCGAGCCGTAGGCCCCATAAAAATGTTCCCCCGGCACCGTCCGGTCAAACTGCGCCGCATCCGGCTTCACCATGATCCCCCCAAACAGATCCAGCCTCCGCGCACCGCTCCGCAACGACACCCGCGCCCCATCGAACGAACGCCCGACATTGGACCAGTTCGGATCCGCCAGCAGCCGCCCCTCCCCAAACGCCCAACCCTGCCGCCCGCCCCGAAACTGCACCGCGCCCTCTCCGTATCCCAACTCCACATACCCCAGCCGCAGATCCATCGGA
>CAYOBO010000042.1:0-45979 GCA_964402295.1 uncultured Candidatus Solibacter sp.
ATCGGCGCTGTTGCCGCGCCGCGCAACGCTTGCGATGAGATCGGGCCGACCATGCTCCTCCCCCGCCTCATCGGCACACACAACCGGTTTTTGATCAAAATAAAGAGCATGACCCCCACGCGCTGGCAAAAAGTGGAAGAGACCTTCCATGCCGCGCTGGCCATCCCCCCCGCCGAGCGCGAAGCGTTCCTCGCGCGATCCTGCGGATCCGACCTCGAATTGGCCGCCATGGTCCGCGAGATGATCGAAGCCGACCAGGACTCCGCCGCCAACCTCGGCCACATCGACGTCGCCCTCCAACAGGCAGCCAAAATCGCCATCCACGGCGCGAAGTCCGACATCCCCAAGCGCCTCGGCCCCTATCGCATCGAACGCGAACTCGGCGCCGGCGGCATGGGCGCCGTCTACCTCGCCACCCGCGACGATGACCAGTACCGCAAGCAGGTTGCCGTCAAAGTGATGCATCGCGGCATGGCCTTCGCGGGCACCGTCGAGCGCTTCCTCCAGGAGCGCCAGATCCTCGCCAATCTCGACCACCCCAACATCGCCCGCCTGCTCGACGGAGGCGCTGCCCCCGACGGCCGTCCCTACCTCATCCTCGACTACGTCGAAGGCGTGACCATCGATGCTTACTGCCGCAAACATCAGCTCAGCATCCCTGCCCGCTGCCGCCTCTTCCTCAAAGTATGCGATGCGGTCGCCTATGCCCATCAGAACCTCATCGTGCACCGCGATCTCAAACCGGCCAATATTCTCGTCACCACCGAAGGCAATCCCAAACTCCTCGATTTCGGCATTGCCAAGCTCCTCGGCGATGGCGCCACCGACGCCATGACGCGCGCCGCCGTCGGCATGATGACACCCGAATACGCCAGCCCGGAGCAGGTCCGTGGCTTGCCCGCCAGCACTTCGGTCGATGTCTACTCGCTTGGCGCTATTCTCTTCGAACTGCTCGCCGGCAAACCGGCCCATAAGTTCAGCAACTACTCGGCCACCGAACTCGTCCGCGTCATCTGCGAACAGGAAATCCCCAGCGTCGGCAGCGTCGCCCAGGAACGCATTCCCGCCGACCTCGAAAACATCGTCCGTAAAGCCATGGCCAAGGAGCCGCGCGACCGCTACCACTCCGCCGAGCAACTGGCGGAAGACGTCCGGCGCCACCTCGACCATCTCCCCGTACTGGCGCGCGGCAACTCGCCCGTCTACCGGGCTCGAAAATTTCTCATCCGCAACTGGATTCCGGTCACTGCCGTCAGCCTCACCATCGTCTCCCTGGCGGTGGGTGTCATTCTCGCCCTTCGACAGGCCGAAATCGCCGAACGCATGCGCCTGCGCGCCGAACAGGAGCGCACCCGCGCCCTCAACGCCATGCGGGAGGCCACCGAGCAACGCGCCGCCGCACAGCGCAATGCCGCTGAGGCGCTCGCCCAAAAATCCCGCGCCGACGAGCGGTTTCACCAGGTGCGCACACTCATCCAGCGCTTCCTCTTCGACATCGACAAAGCCGTGCAGGACGTTCCGGGAACCAGCGCCGCGCGCCGCGTCGTGGCCAATACGGCCCTCGAATACCTCGATGGCATGACCAAGGACGGATTGCCCGACCGCAGCATCCTGCGCGATCTCGCCCTCGCCTACGAGCGTGTCGCCGAACTGCAAGGCAGCCCGGCCCGCCCCAGTCTCAACGACTTCCCCGCCGCTCTCGCTTCCTACAAGAAGGCTCTCCGCATCCGCCGGCAACTCGGCATCGATTCCCCCGAGGCCCGCGCCGAACTCATCGACCTCCACGCCTTCATCGGCACCGTCTACAGGAACCTCGAACAGCGCCCCGAATCGGCCGCGGCCTTCGCCGACGGCCTGCGCTACTTCGCAGGGCCGGACATCGCGCATCCCCGTGTGCGCATCGCCGCCGCCAATCTCTACAACCAGCGCGCCGAACTTCGCTCCGTCCTACAGCAGGGCAAGGACTCCATTCACGACTACGCACAGGCCGAAACACTCCTAGTCCCCGTGGTCGCCCAGCAACCTGCCAACATCGAAGCGGCCCGCTCCCTCGCGCTCGTGCGCATGCACCTCGGCGAACAACTCTGCCGCGCCGGAAGGTATCCCGAAGGCTTGCCTGCCCTGCAAAAGAGCGTTGCCCAACTGCGCGAGCTCACCAGCCGCGATCCCAACAACATGGGCCACGCCCGTTCCTTGGGCCTCGCCCTCCGCGCCCTTTCGAGCGCCTACCTCGACCGCGCCGCCGGCTCGCATCGCAACACCGGGGAAGCCTTGCGTCTCGCCGCTGAGCAAGTGGAAGTCAGCAAGCGTGTCGCCGAAAAAGATACCGGCAATCACACCGCGCAGCGCGATTACATCCGCGCCGTCGCGGCCCTCGCCCGCGCCCATGCCTCGCGCGATGAATGGGAGCCCGCGGCGCGCATCTTCTCGCAAGCGCTCGCCATGACCGAAGCCTCCCCGCACGCCGCCGATGCCCCCTCGCAGTTGGACATAGCCTATTACGGAGCCGAAATCGCCACCGCCGAGTTCTATCGCAAGAATTACGACAACGCTCTCCAAGCCGGCCGCCGCAGCATCGCCATCTGGGAGGGTTTTATCGCCAAAGGCTCGAAAAACCGCTTCTTCCACTTCAACATCGGCCTCGTGGTGCGCCGATTTGGAGACATCGCCCTGGTCCACGGAGACCTGGCCACGGCGCGCCGCGAATACCAGCGCGCGATGGACATTTTCACTTCCCTCGAAAAACAGGATCCGGGCACGCAAATGTTCGCCTACCAGGTGAAAATGACCGAAGAGGCGATGGCGAAACTGAAGCCGTAGCTCACTGGCCCGTCATGCGGTCGATGCGCGGCCCCAGCCATCCCAGCAGCGCCGCCGCCAGCAGCAGACACGCCCCCAGGCTTCCATACAGGCTCATCAACGTCCCCGGTTCGGTTGCCACGAAAAACCCCGAAATGAACCCCGCCAGCTTATTGCCCAACGAAGTCGCGAAAAACCACGCTCCCATCATCACGCCCACCACCTGCGGCGGGGAAAGCTTCGTCACCATGCTCAATCCCACCGGACTCAGACACATCTCCCCGATCACATCCAGCAGATAGACGCCCGCCAGCCACAACGGGCTGATCTTTCCATCGGCGGTCATCGCCGATGCCGGCACCAGCAAACACATCGCGCAGCCGATCGACAGCAGCCCCAAGGCAAACTTTCGCGGCCCCTGGGGCTGGCGGTCGCCCAACCGGATCCACATCCGCGCAAACACCGGCGCCAACAAAATCACATAAAACGGCGTCAGCGATTGCAGCCAGCTTGCCGGAAAGCGAAACCCGGCGAGTTCGGTCCGCACCAGTTGCTTGGCAAACAGATTCAGACTCGCACCCTTCTGTTCATACGCCGCCCAAAACAAGATCGTGAACGCGAACAAAATCCCGATCGCCATGACGCGCCGCGTATCCGATGCACTCCAGGGAGCGTACTGCTGCTTCTGCTTCCCCGCCCCGTTGCGCCGGTGTCCGGATTCCGGCAGCGTCCGCCAGCGCAGCATCAGCACGCCCAGGCCCAGCAGCATGCCCACGCCCGCGGAGGCAAAGCCCCAATGCCAACTGCCCGCCGGATCGAATCCCCGCGCGCGCAGGAACTCCTGAAACGTTGCGCTCTCGGCCAGCCATCCGCACACCAGCGGAGCCAGCACCGCGCCCACATTGATCCCCATGTAGAAAATCGAAAATCCGCTGTCGCGCCGCGGATCGTCCTTCCCATAAAGGCTCCCCACCATGGTGCTGATATTCGGCTTCAGCAAGCCCGTCCCGATGGCAATCAACGTCAACCCGGCATAGAAGAACGCGAGCGAATGCACCGCCAGTGCAAACTGCCCGAGCGCAATCACCACGCCGCCGATCGCCACCGCGCGCGACGCGCCCAGGTATCGGTCCGCCACCAGCCCGCCCGGCACCGCCAGCAGGTACACCATCATCGTGTAGGTGCCGTACAGCGACGCCGCTTCCTTTGTATCGAAGCCGAGTCCTCCGCCCGCCGCCGGCGCGACCATGAACAACACCAGAATCGCGCGCATCCCGTAATAACTGAATCGCTCCCACATTTCCGTGAAAAAGAGCGTCAGAAGCCCGGGTGGATGCCTGGTGGGAACGGCGGGTGTCACATCGTATAGAGAAACACAGGTGGCGGCTTGCTTACAATAGAAGTTTCCCAACAACATGCACGATCTTTCTTCCTTTCGCAATAACCTCGATGCGGTGGCGGCCCGTCTGGCCACGCGCGGCATGACGCTGGACGTCGCTCAATTCCGCGAACTCGACGCGCGCCGCCGCGCCGCGCTCACCGAAACCGAAACGCTGCGCGCGCAGCGCAACTCGGAAAGCCAGGAGATCGCCAAGCTCAAGAAAGCGGGCCAGGACACCGCCGAGCAACAGGCCAAAGTCCGCGCCATCGGAGACCGCATCGCCGCACTCGAGGAATCCGTCAAAGCCGTCGACGAAGAATTCCAGAATCTGATGAAGACCATCCCCAACACGCCCCATGAAAGCGTACCCACGGGGAAAGGCGCCGAAGACAACGTTGAAGTGCGCCGCTTCGGCACGCCTCCTTCCATGGACTTCGAACCCAAGGCGCACTGGGATCTCGGCCCGCAACTCGGCATCCTCGATTTCGAACGCGCCGCCAAAATCACCGGCGCGCGCTTTGCCGTCTACTGGGGCATGGGCGCCAAACTCGAGCGCGCTCTCATCAACTTCATGCTCGATGTCCACACCCGCGAGCACGGCTACACCGAAGTGCTTCCCCCCTTCCTGATCAACTCGGCCAGCCTCTACGGCACCGGCCAGTTGCCCAAGTTCGCCGCCGATCTGTTCAAATGCGAAAACTTCGATTTCTGGCTCGCTCCCACCGCCGAAGTCCCCGTCACCAATCTGTTCCGCGAGGAAACCATCGACGCCGAGAAACTCCCCATCAGCCTTTGCGCTTACACGCCCTGCTTCCGTAGCGAAGCCGGCTCGTACGGGAAAGACGTCCGTGGCATTATCCGCCAGCATCAGTTCCAGAAAGTCGAACTGGTGAAGTTCACGCGGCCCGAGCAGAGCTATGACGAACTCGAAAAGCTCACCCGCGACGCCGAGGACATCCTCCAGCGCCTCGGCCTTGCGTATCGCACCGTTGTACTGTGCACCGGAGACATGGGCTTCTCTTCCGCCAAGACCTACGACATCGAAGTGTGGCTCCCCGGCCAGAACGATTTCCGCGAAATCTCCAGTTGCTCGAATTTCGAAGCGTTCCAGGCCCGCCGCGCGGGCATCCGCTGCCGCACGGGCAAGAAATCCGAACCCCTGCACACGCTGAATGGCAGTGGCCTGGCAGTGGGCCGCACCTGGGTCGCCATCGTCGAAAATTACCAGCAAAAGGACGGCAGCGTCCTCATTCCCGAAGCCCTGCGCCCTTACCTGAACGGTGAGCGCATCGCACCATCGGGCGAACTCAGCTAAGATGCGCAACCCGAAACTGGATGCGGGCGTGTGCCGCCTGCTGGAGCAAATCGAAGCGCTCGGCGCTCCGCCTTTGAACACACTCTCGCCGGCCGAAGCGCGCATTGCGGCCGCCAACCGCGATCCCGCCATCGGTGGCACGCCGGAGCCGGTCGCCTCCATCGAGAATCTCCACATCCCCGGACCCGCGGGCGAGATCCCCATCCGCGTCTACAAGGGAGGGACCCACGTCTCGAATCCGGGCATGGTCTTCTTTCACGGCGGCGGATGGGTAGTCTGCGGCCTCGATACACACGACGTGATCTGCCGCGCCATTGCCCGCCGCTCCGCCTCCACCGTGGTCTCCGTCGATTATCGTCTCGCCCCGGAGCACAAATTCCCCGCCGCCGTGGAAGACTCTTTCGCCGCCACGCAATGGGTCGCCTCCAACGCCGCACGGCTCGCCATCGATCCCACGCGCCTCACCGTCGGCGGAGACAGCGCCGGAGGCAATCTCGCCACGGTCGTGTCAATGCTCGCGCGCGATCATGCCGGCCCATCCATCGCCTGCCAGGCGCTGGTGTATCCCGTCACCGATCTCGGCTCCATCGACACGCCTTCTTACGAAGAGTTCGCCGAAGGCTGCATCCTCACGCGCGCGCTGATGGTCTGGTTCCGCGATCATTACCTCGCCACGCCGCAAGACGGCTTGCATCCGCATGCCTCTCCGCTGCGCGCCTCGAACCTCGCCGGACTCCCTCCGGCGCTCATCCTCACCGCCGAATGCGACCCGCTGCGCGATGAAGCCGAAGCCTACGCCGCACGCCTCCGCGCCGCCGGAGTCCCCGTGCTGCTCCATCGCTACGACGGCCTGATTCATCCGTTTCTCACCATGTCCGGCGCCATTCCTCAGGCGCAGCACGCGCTCAACTCCCTCGCCCAAACCGTCGCCGCCTCACACCCCACGCTCGCTTGACATACAATGCTACGAAGTCAATTCCGTAGCAGGAGCTGTCAACCGATGGTGCGCTCGACACTGTTGTCCGCGCTGTGGCTACTGGCCGCGGCCGCCTTCGCCCAGCACCGCGAAGTGCGCAATCCTCACACCACGCCCGCCGATGTCGCCGCCGGAGCAAGAATCTTTCGCGGCCACTGCGCCGAATGCCACGGCCTCAAAGGGGAGGGCGGACGCGGCCCCAGCCTCACCACCGGGGTCTTCTATCACGGCTCCACCGACGAAGACCTGCTCAACAACATCACCGACGGAATCCCCGGCACATCCATGCCTGGAGTCTTCTTCTCCTCCGACCAGGTATGGCAACTAGTTTCTTACGTGCGCTCACTCAGCGCGGCAAAGACGCAACCACCGCGGGGCAACATTGCGCGCGGGGAAAAAATCTTCCGCGAAAAAGGTTGCTTCGGCTGCCACCTCGTGCGCGGAGAAGGCGGCGTCAATGGCCCCGATCTTTCGCTCATCGGATCGCAGCGCTCGCCCGAGCACCTGCGCGACGCCATCGTCGCGCCCGGCGCCAAAGTCCTCCGCGAACACTGGGTCGCCAAAGTCACGCTCGAAAGCGGGAAAACCTACACCGGCTTCATCCTCAACGAAGACACCCACACGCTCCAGATGCTCGAATTCCAACAGGGGCTGCAATCGCTCGCCAAACGCGATTTCAATCGCTTCAGCGTGGAGAAGACATCCACCATGCCGTCCTTCGCGCGCCAGCTCAAGGACGGCGAACTCGAAGACCTCGTAACGTATCTCTACTCGCTCCAGCGCAAAGGGGGCTCCCGATGAAACTGCTGTCCTTCCTTCTCCTCGCATCCGCGGCCTTCGCGCAACTCACTTTTGACCGGCTGCTGAAGGCCGACGCCGAGCCCCACAACTGGCTCACCTATTCCGGTTCTTATCGAGGATGGCGCTACAGTGGCCTGAACCAGATCCATCGGGGCAACGTGAAAGACCTCAAACTCGCCTGGGTCTACCAAATGCCCGTCACGCACCGCGTCGAAACGACGCCCCTTGTCATTGACGGCGTCATGTACTTGAGCGAGCCCCCGTCCAATGTCGTCGCCCTCGATGCCGCCACCGGCAGGCAATACTGGCGCTACCGCCGCAGCCTGCCTTCGAAGATCAACGTCTGCTGCGGCCAGGTGAATCGCGGCGTCGCCGTCGCCGAAGACCGCGTGTTCATCGGCACCGTGGACGCCCACCTGGTTGCCCTCAACGCGAAAACCGGCGCTGTGTTGTGGGATGTCGAAGTGGCCGATCACAAGCAGGGCTACAGCGTCACCGGCGCTCCGCTCATCGTCAAAGACATGGTCATCAGCGGCATCGCCGGCGGCGAGTACGGCATCCGTGGTTTCCTCGATGCCTACGATCGGAAGACCGGCCAGCGGCGCTGGCGCTTTTACACCATCCCGGCGCCGGGCGAAAAGGGCCACGAAACCTGGTCCGGCGACGCCTGGAAGCGTGGCGGCGGACCCACCTGGGTCACCGGCTCCTACGACGCCCAG
The DNA here is from genome assembly GCA_964402295.1 of uncultured Candidatus Solibacter sp. Lineage (GTDB taxonomy): Bacteria > Acidobacteriota > Terriglobia > Bryobacterales > Bryobacteraceae > CADEFT01. Next base: position 7,992 of record CAYOBO010000042.1, read on the forward strand.
CAGAACCTCGTCATCTGGGGCACCGGCAATCCCTCGCCCGACTGGAACGGCGATGTGCGCCCCGGCGACAACCTCTACACCGATAGCGCCATCGCCCTCGATGCCGATACCGGCAAGCTCAAATGGCATTTCCAATTCGTCCCCCACGATGTCCACGATTGGGACGCCGTGCAGGTTCCGGTTCTGGTGGACACCGAGTTCCAGGGGCAGCAGCGCAAGCTGGTGTATTGGGCCCACCGCGGTGGCTTCTACTACGTGCTGGACCGCGTCACCGGAAAATTCCTCCTCGGCAAGCCCTTCGCCACGCAAACCTGGGCCAACGGCCTCGATCCGAATGGCCGTCCCATTCGCAAGCAAGGCATCGACCCCACGCCCGACGGCGTCGAAGTCTGGCCCGGCGTGCAAGGCGCAACCAACTGGTATTCCCCCTCCTACAATCCGCTCACCGGCCTGTTCTATCTCACGGCATGGGAAAATAAGGGGCTTTACCGGAAAGGCGACGCCGAATATATCGCCGGCAACCGCTACATCGGCAGCGTGCCTAAAATCGACCTCGAAGATGAGCCCGGCTACGGCGCCATCCGCGCTCTCAACCCCAAGACCGGCGAGCGCGTCTGGGAGCACAAGCTGCACACCAAACCCTGGTCGGGAGTGCTCTCCACGGCAGGCAAACTCGTCTTCGCCGCCAGCGGCGGTTGGATCACTCGCGATCGTCAGGAAATGGAAGCCTGGTTCTACGCCCTCGATGCCGAGTCCGGCAAGGAGCTATGGCGCATTAACCTGGGCGGGGATATGTCAACGAGCGCCATCACCTATTCGGCGAATGGAAAGCAGATGGTGACCATGGCCGCCGGCAGCGCCATCTTCACCTTCGCGCTTCCCTAACGAGGTTGCTGTTCCTCGTCCTCGTCGCCGTAATTCAGAAACACCGGCTCTTGCCCGTTCAGGATCAAACGCGTGTCCAGCGCCGTTTCCACGGCCTCGCCTTCCACGTCGCTCAGGCCGCCGGCAATTTCTTCGATCTTCTTCAATACCTGCGGCATGTCCCCGCGGTTCAGCCGTTTCAGCGGCACGCACATCGCATAGCTGAACAGCGCGTCTAGCCGGAATTCGTCATCGCGGAACATCTCCACCAGTTTCGGCGCTTCGCTCGCCACTCCGGCAAAGCCCACGCCTTTAATCGCCTGCCGCCGGATGTCGATATCCGCATCGCCGATGTGCCGCTTGTACACCTCGTAGAACGAAGTATCCATGCTGCGCCACATCGCTTCGATCGCCCGTGCGCATGTCCCCGGATTGGAGTAAAACTCATCGAAGTACGCACGCAGTTCCGGATGCTGCTTGGCCACCGAGGCAACCCCCAGCAACGCACCGCAACGCTCCGCGGCGGGCTTCGATTTGTCCTCCAGCTTCGACACCAACAGCCGGAACACGGGCTCTTCTTCCGCGAAGGCGCCCAGCGCCGTCGAGGCAACCGCACGCACGCCCACGTTCGGATCTTTTTCCGCTAATTCCACCAAAATTTTCCCAACTTCTTCGGGAATCTCCCGGTCGATGAAGCTCGTCGCCGCATCGGCGCGCATCTCCGCCGAACTGCTCCGCAGGAACTCGATGCGCTCCTCGACGCTCATCACCTCGAACACCGGCTCAATGTATTCCGGATACAAATCCCACAGCGAAACCGGCTCCGGAATCTCCGGCGCGCCCGTTCCCAACTCCATCGCCGCGATCGCTTCTTCGGCTTCCGAACCGAGCTTCTGCGCCATCCTCTCATCCACCAAAGCCTGGTTCGACAGCTTTTCGAGCAGCGGACGCGCCGCCGGATCCCCGTGCACGCCCATCAGAAACGCCGCATCGCCCGGATCGTGGGCGGCCCGGTCCGCCAGCATCTTCAAAATACGCGGATCGCGCTGCCGGAAACTCGCCAGCACGAAAGCAATATCGGACCCCGCTTCCGGCCCCAATTCCTGGTACAAATCGAGCAGCGGGCCGATCGCCGGCTCGCCGATCCGCAGGAATGCATGCACCAGATCCTCCGCCGGATCCTCCGGTTCATGCCGCAAGTACTCAATCAGAAAGGGCAGCGCCTTCGCCGACCCGATATACTGGATCATCGCAATCAGGTCCTCATCGAGATTGATGCGGTCCTCAAAGCGGTTCTCCATCCCGAAGCGCACGATGTCGTCCACCGCCGCCTCCCCGCGGTCCACGATGGCGTGCAACAGGCGTTGGTCCACCCCGATGTGACCCTTGGCAGCCGCGGCCAGCAGATCGTAAACCGGGGTGTTTTTATATTGATCGGCGGTAATAATCACGTTAATAGGTCGCCCTTCCACCGCTGGCATCGTAACACTGGCCAGTGACGAAGGAACTGTCCGGACTGGCGAGGAAATGAACCACGGCCGCGATCTCTTCGGTGGTGCCCGTGCGCCCCATGGGAATCCGCGCCGTCATGTAGGCCACCTGCTCCTCGGTCAGTTGATCGAGGATCTTCGTGCGAATCACCGCGGGAGCCACGGCGTTCACGCAGATGCCTTCCTTGGCCACCTCTTTCGCCACCGATTTCGTCAACCCGATCACGCCGGCCTTCGTCGCCGAATAGCCCGTCATGTTCGGATTGCCTTCCTTGCCGGCAATCGAAGCGATATTCACAATCCGCCCGTACTTGCGTTCGCGCATGTGCGGAATCACAGCCCGGCAACAGTGGAAAACCCCGGTGAGGTTGATAGCGACGATCCGCGCCCAATCCTCATCCGTCTGTTCCCAAATCGGCGCTGCCTTTCCACCGATACCCGCGTTATTCACCCAGATATCCAACCGCCCGGTTTGGGACAGCACCGTGGCCACCCCCGCCGCAACCGAAGCGGCGGAAGTAATATCCAGCGGCAAAGCAAAGTGCGGAGCGCCCATCGAACCGGCCACTGCCTTCGCCCCTGCTTCGTCGATATCGGCAATCGCCACCGCCGCACCGGCTTGCGCCAGACGCCGCGCGATCGCTTCGCCGATGCCGGTGGCCGCGCCCGTGACGACGGCCACCTGCCCGGAAAGATCGAAATAGGCCATTGCCGGCTACTCTTCTTTCTCCACTCGTACGGTGATTTCGGCGGTCACTTCGCGGTGCAGGCGAAGCGGCACCTTGTGCTCACCGATCTGCTTGATGGGTTCATCGAGCTGAATCTTCTTCCGCTCAATGGTGTAGCCCGCCTTGGCCAGGGCATCGGCGATGTCCTGCGCCGTAACCGAGCCGAACAACTGATCGTGCTCGCCGGCCTTCTGGCGGATGACCACCGTCACGCCCGACATCATCTTGCCCAATTCGGCGGCCTCGCTGGCGGCCTTGGCTTCCTTGCGCAGGTGCGCCTGGCGCTCCTGCTCGACGATCTTCTTGTTCGCCTCCGTGGCGGCCACCGCCATCTTGCGGGGTAGGAGAAAATTGCGCGCAAAGCCGGGCGACACCTTCACTACCTGCCCGCGTGCGCCCAGTTTGTCGATATCTTCGCGAAGAATGACTTCCATGTTCGTTTCCTTCTCCTATCAGCCGTTCGCGCCAGCAAACGGCAGCAACGCAATATTCCGCGCCTGCTTGATGGCTTCGCTCAGATGGCGCTGGTGCGGCGCGCACACGCCCGAGATGCGCCGCGGCGTGATCTTGCCCCGCTCGCTGACGAACGCCGTCAGCATCCGCACATCTTTATAGTTAATGTCATCGACTTTTTCCACGCAGAAACGGCAAACCTTCTTGCGCCGGAAATATTGTTTCTTGCCGCCGGCCGCGAATGCCTTGTCTCCGCCCGTGGGCTTCTGCGAAGCGCTGATCGGTCTTCCACCTTTTTGTTCAGCCATGTTTCGATATCCTCCTTACTCCGTTGCGGGGGGCGCGTCCGGCGCCGGGGTTGCTGGCTCGGCGGGCAGGCCTGGCGCGGGTGCCGCGACAGGCGGAGCAGCCGGAATGGGTTGCATGGCGGGCGGTCCAACCACCGGTGGCGGCTTGCGCGCGGCCCGCTTCTCGCGGATCTTCTTGCGCTTTTCCAGCCACTTCAGCTTCTCGTCAATGCGCACCGTGATGAACTTCACCACGGCATCGGAGACGCGCAGGCGGCGCTCCAGTTCCTTCACCACTTCCGGCTTCGCCGTAAACTGGATCAGAACATAGTAGCCTTCATTCAATTTCTTGAGCCGGTAGGCGAGTTTCCGCACGCCCCACTTGTCCACTTTATCGATGCTGCCGCCGGAGCCGGTCACGATCCCACGGATCATTTCCACGCTGCCGTCGACATCTTCCTCGGTGGCATCCGGCCGAAGGATGTACAACTCTTCGTAAATTCTCATTCTTCCTCTTCGTTTAAGCCTTGGGCGCGACGATTATACCTCGTCATGGCCTTCTCGACGCCTTCGGCAATTAGGAATTCCACTGCCTCACTCACATAATCCAGCAGCGAATCCACTTCTTCCCGCCACGCCTTTTTCATCGGCGTCAGCAGAAAGTCCTTCCCGCTCGACAACGGATGTCCAGGGTGCGCCCCGATCCGTACGCGCGGAAAATCCTGCGAACCCAGACTGGACACCAGCGACTTCATGCCGTTATGGCCCGCCGCCGACCCCTTCTGCCGGATGCGCACCGACGGAAAGGGCAGGTCCAAATCATCGTATATCACCAGCAAACGGCTCACCGGCGCGCCATGCTTGGCCGCCAGCAACCTCGCCGAGCCGCCGCTCAAATTCATATACGTCTGCGGCTTGGCTAAAACTACCGGTTTCCCGGAAATGGCGCCGATTCCCACCAGCGCCTGTGAATCCGGCCGCGAAATACGAATCGAATTCCGCTCCGCCAGCCGGTCCACCGCGAGAAAACCCAGATTGTGCGGCGTCCATTCGTATTCCGGTCCCGGATTTCCCAGACCGAGAATCAACCAGGGCTCCGCCGCACTCTCCATCTACACTACTTCTTCTTCGCCTTGGCGTCGCCTTCGCCCTCGGCTTCCTTCTTGCCCTTCTTGATGACTTCGGGTTCGGCCGCCGCGCCTTCAGCGGTCTCCGTCGCCTCTGCCTTCGTGCCCACCACATGGGCAACCACCAGGTCGGCGTGATCGACAAGAACCATCGAGCCCGATAACGTCACATCGCCCGCGCGCAACGCCTGCCCGATCATCAGCGGCTGAATATTCTCATGCAATGCCTCGGGAATATCGTCCGGCAAGCACTCGATCGAGATCTCGCGGTTCACCACTTCCAGGTGCCCGCCGTATGTCTTCACGCCCACCGGGTCTCCGTGCAGATGCACCGGCACCTTCACGCGAATGCGCTTGGTGAGATCGATGCGCAACAGGTCGGCATGCAGCAGGTTCGACTTGATCGGGTCGCGCTGCCAGTCGACAATCATCACGGGCGTGTTCTCCACACCCTGAATGTCCAGGTTGAAAATCGTGTTGTGGCCGCTCGAGCTGTGCAGGATCTTGTTCAGTTCCTTCGGGCTGACGGCAACGGCTACCGGGTCCTTGCCGGCTCCGTAGACAACGGCGGGACTGAGGGCCTGAGCCCGCAGGCGGCGTGCTTCGTTCTTGCCTCGCGTCGTGCGGGCGGTCGCCGCGACCGTGATATCTTTACGCATTCTTCACTCCTTAGCATGTCGCCACGGCGCGCCGGAAGACGGCCGGACGGCTTACAAAAACCTATACGAACAAAGTGCTGACGCTCGTCTCCTCATGGATCGATTCGATCGCCCGCGCCAGCAGCGGCGCGACGCTCAACACCTTGATGCGGGAACACCGCTCGGCATCCGGCCGCAGCGGAACGGAATTCGAAAACACCACTTCCCGCAAGTTGGAACTGGCAATCCGGTCCACGGCGGGACCGGACAGAACGGCATGCGTCGCGCAGGCGGATACAGATGCCGCCCCGTGCGCCAACAGCGCATCGGCGCCCTTTACCAGGGTGCCCGCCGTGTCGATGATGTCGTCGATCATCAAGCAGTGCCGTCCTTCCACGTCGCCGATGATATGCATCACCTCGGCAACATTGGCTTCTTCCCGCCGCTTGTCGATAATAGCCAGCGGCGCATTCAATCTCTTGGCGAACGCTCGCGCCCGTTCCACTCCGCCCGCATCGGGACTCACCACCACCAGGTCCGGCAAGTCAGCGTTCATCCAGTACTCGATCATCACGGGAGTGGCGAACAGATGGTCCACCGGAACGCTGAAGAATCCCTGAATCGGTGCGGCGTGCAGGTCAAGAGCCAGAACCCGGTCCGCCCCGGCCGTCTCCAGCAAGCTGGCCACCAGCTTTGCGGAAATGGGAACGCGAGGCTTGTCCTTCCGATCCTGACGAGCGTATCCATAATAGGGTAGCACTGCCGTGATGCGGTCTGCAGACGCCCTCTTCAAGGCATCGATCATCAGCAGCAGTTCCATGATGTTCCGGTCCACCGGCGTGCACGTCGGTTGCACCACGAACACATCCATTCCACGCACGTTTTCCAATATCTGGATGTAGTTTTCCCCATCCATGAACTGCTTCACGCTCGCCGCCCCCAGCGGGCATCCCAGATGCTGGCAAATCTCCTCAGCCAATTTCGCATTGGCATTTCCCGTGAAGATTCTCAGGCGGTCGATTGTCATTCTACGTACCAGCTTTGGGGCGGCCATGTTCTTGCCCGCGCGTCCAGACCCAGGCTGCGCCGCCATAAGGCCCGATACCGCGCACGGTTCACCGTGTGGAATAAATACGTCGTGGTTGCGGGGAACAACCCGGCGGCATGCCTGGCTTCCTCCCGACTGTCGAAGAAAGCGAACACAGCCGACCCGCTGCCGGTCATCGAAACAACGGGCGCGCCCGTAGCCTCAAGCTTCTTCTTCCACTGCCGGATTGGCGGATGTTGCCGGAATACGACTTGTTCGAAATCGTTGCGGCACAGCCCGCGCCAGGATGATACTGGAAGTCCCTCCCCGATTTCCCAGCTAAGTAACTGGAAACTATTTATGATACGCGATGTTTCGACTCCGGTCAACGGACCCCGTCCCAGCGCCCGGTAGGCTTCCGGCGTCGAGACGTGAATCCCCGGAGCCACCAACACCCCCCAGGAAGCCTTCGGCTCCGGAAAGGGATACAACTCCTCTCCCCGCCCCATCGCTAAACCCGTTCCTCCCAACAGGAAAAACGGAACATCGCTCCCCAACCCGGCCGCCAGCCGCAACAACCGGTCCATCCCCACATGCTTACCCAACAACTCCGGCAGCGCCAGCAACACCGAAGCCGCATTCGTTGACCCCCCTCCCAAGCCGCCCCCCATCGGTATCTTCTTCTTCACTCGAAATCGCACCGTCGCACGCACGCCCAACTCCCCCAGCACAGCGTCGGCCGCACGCAGAATGATGTTATCGGCAATCGCCGGCGTGCAATCCACCGTCACTTCCGTGCGAGGCGCCCGCGCGCATTCCACCTCCATCCAATCCCCCAGCGATATCGTTTGAAAAATGCTCCGCAATTCGTGGAAGCCATCCACCCGTTTCCCGATCACATCCAGTGTGAGGTTGATTTTCGCCAGCGATGGTATTCGGACGCGAGACACGATCTTCATCGTAACCGATGCACGGTAATTCCTTCCATCCCGCTTCGGGGCCGTCCGGTAAGGAATTCTTCCCTCATCCCTTGAAACCAACCATGCGCATTGATTAGAAATGCCTTATCGGTTTGGCACGGCATTTGCTAATTAGAGGGCACGGGGAGAAAGGCAGGCAGGCCGCCCGGCGAAATGCAGTATGCAAGGTGGCTTGCCTGTCTTCGTGCACGCCGCCTCTCAATCATTCCGGCGCCATCCTGCGCCGGTAACCAGAACGAAAAAAAGAGGAGAACCATATCATGCCGAACACCACCCCTGTGTCTTCACAGCCCATCCAGGCGAGCCGGTGGAATATTCCCACTGCCGCCGCTCTTGCCCTCGGCCTCGTCCTCGCCGGCGGCAATGCCTACCTGCTCGTCCGCACGGACCGCCTGGAGAACCAGGTGTCGGAGCTGAAGGCCGCCTTCAAAGCGGAACTGGTGAGTGTCCAGCAGGAGGTCGCCGCCCGCACCAACAGCTACGGCAAGGTGACCGAGGATCTCCGCAGACAGATTGAAGACACCGGCGCACGTTCCGCCATGGCCGCCACCGCCGCCTCCCGCGCCAACAGCGCCGCCAAGAAATATTCCGACGATTTGGCGAAAAAGTTGGCCGAACAGCAGAAAATGGTCGCCGACCAGCACCAGTCCCTCGCCGCCCAATTGGGCGAGATGAAGGATGCCTCCACCCAGACCTTCGCCAAGGTCGACGGCATCGCCACCGACGTCACCACCGTCAAGTCCGATGTCGCCTCCGCCAAGTCCGAACTCGACAAGACCATCGCCGAACTCCGCACGATGCGCGGCGACTTGGGCATCCAGAGCGGCCTCATCGCCACCAACTCCAAGGAACTGGCCGCCTTGCGCGCCTTGGGCGAGCGCAACTACTTTGAATTCCAGCTCTCCAAAACCAAGTCCCCGCAGCGCATCGGCGACGTCGCTGTCCAGCTCAAGAAGATGGACAGCCGCCGCAACCGCTACACCATCGAACTCATCGCCGACGATAAGCGCGTCGAAAAGAAAGACCGCAGCATCAATGAGCCGGTGCAGTTCTACGTGGCCAAGGCCCGCCTGCCCTACGAACTCGTTGTCAACGAAGTCCGCAAGGACAGCATCGTCGGCTACCTTGCCGCACCCAAGGTGCGCGAAGTGCGCTGAAGCTTTTCTTCGCCTGACTTGCCCGTAAGACTCTTCCCTACAGCCGCTGCTCCGGCGCCTCGGAGCGGCGGCGATTTTTTTGCCTACGAGGGAACCACTACCCTTCCCTCCGCCGCGCTCACATAGGCTGCCTCCACCGCCGCGAAACTGCCGAAATACTCCCGCACTCCCGTCTCGAACTTCGCCCCCGTGCGCAGACAATCGATGAAATGCTGCTGTGTCGCCCGCACGCTGTCGCCCTTGTATCCCACATCCGTCGCGTGCTTCGTCAGCAGACTCGCCCCCGCATAGACCTCCCCGTTGGCCAGCACGCGTAGCACGCCTTCGGTCCCCTCGAACATCGAATCGCCCATCGCCGGACCCGCGGGCTCCGGATTGGTATACCGGCTTCCGTCAATCACCCCGTCCACGCTCCCGTGATTCAGCAACACCACCGCCCGGTCCTCGCCCGCAATCCGCGCATTGTGCCGCTTGGCAAAGGCCTGCAAAGAAGCCACCTCGCCAAACAGAAACCGCGCCGTGTCGATCGGGTGAATCAGCGTCTCATAAATCAGCAGCCGCGGCATTTCACGAAAATACGGCTGGTTCGGAAACGGATTCTCCCCCAGCCCGTCCCTCTGCCGGATGCGGAACATGTAGGTGAGCGGCTCGCCGATATCTCCTGCCTCGATGCGCCGCTTCACTTCGCGATACCACGGCTGCCACCGCCAGTTTTCGTGCACCATCACCCTCGCGCCCGCCCCCTCCACCAGCGCGATTATTTCCCGAGCCTGCTCCAGACTCTCCGCCAGCGGCTTCTGCACAATCGCCGCGATGCCCCGTTCCACAGCCATGCGCACCAGCGGCAAATGCGTATCCGGCCGCGTGGCGATGTCCACAAAGTCCGGCCGTTCCCGGTCGAGCATCTCCGCGGCATCCGTATATGCCCGCGGAGCCGCCGCCTGTGCCCGCTCCAACATCGGATCGCACGCCGCCACCAGTTCCACGTCCGGCATCCGCCGCCATGCCTCTATCTGAATGTTGCCGAAGAATCCGCAGCCGGCGATCGCTCCACGAAGGGTACCCATGTTATGCGTCTACCAGCATAAGATAAGGCATATGTTCCTGAGAACCGTGCTCTGCTCTCTCTCTTTGGCCGCCGCGGGCCTCGCGCAAAAAGCCGACCCCATGCGCCCCGATCCCAACATGCCGCGGCCCATCGCCGCCCGCGACACCGTCTGGATGGAAGAGATGACCTGGATCGAAGTGCGAGATGCTCTCAAGTCCGGCAAGCGCACGGCGATCGTCTCCACCGGCGGCGTGGAGCAGAACGGTCCCTACCTCGCAGCCGGCAAACACAACTACGTGCTGCGCGCCACCTGCGAAGCCATCGCCCGCAAGCTCGGCAATGCCCTTGTCGCCCCCATCGTCCCCTTCGTCCCCGAAGGCGATATCTCTCCGCCCACCGGCCACATGCTCTATCCCTCCACCATCAGCGTGCGCGAGGAAACCTTTGAGCGCCTTCTCACCGACATCGCCGAAAGCCTCAAACAGCATGGCTTCCAGCACGTCATCCTCATCGGAGACAGCGGCGGGAACACGAAAGGCATGGCCGCTGTCGCCGCCGCGCTCAGCAGACGCTGGGGCCGGACCGCCTCCATTCACCACATCCCCGAATACTACGACTACGCGAGCGTCAAATCCTGGCTCGAAAAGCAAGGTGTCCGCCAGACCGACGAAGGCATGCACGACGATTTCGCCATGTCCGCCCAGATGATGGTCATCGATCCCACCACCGTCCGCATGATGGAGCGCATGGCCGCCGGCAAGTTCTCCATAAACGGAGTGCCCCTGGCCCCGATCGAGAAGACCGTGGCCTGGGGCAAGCGTATCGTCGACTATCGGGCCGAAATCACCGTGGCCGCCATCCGCAAGGCTATTGCGCGCTAACCTGCCAGCATTCTTCAAATGCCTCCAGGTGGCTGTAGGATGCCGCCATCAGATTGTGGAACACGCGTTTGATATCGAACTTCTCCACCACCTTCAATGAGTTCTCCAGATCCGCGATGTCCGTCTTTTCCACCAGCGCTCCTACCGCCAAGGCATCCGCCAAAGACGCATCGCCCTTGGCCGCCAATTGCTGATACAGCGCCTGCAAATCCGCGTTGCGAAACTCGCCATCCTTCAAGTCCGCCGCCGGATCGGCCAGATTGTACCGCTCCAGCAACCGCCCGACCGCTTCGAAGTGCGTCTGCTCGCTCTTGGCAATCCGGTCGAAGATCGCCACGTTGTACTTCGCGAAAAAGCGCCGGTACAGATCCCGCGCCATCTTCTCCTCCTCGCGCATGAAGGTGAGTTGCTTTGCCTCCTCCGCCGTCGCCGCCGCCACAACCACCGGCGTCCCGGGGCCTCCCTGTGCAAAGGCCGCCGCCGCCATCACCAGTCCAAGAATCTGACTCCGAAACATTTTCGTTCTCCTTTGTCGCGATCGGTTTTCCGATACGCAAACGAAAATGCATGACCGCTGCCATCGCAAAACTCCAATGTTTCCAGCAAAACCGTAGCGCGCACCGCGCAAAGCTTGCGCAAACGCCGGTTCCGCATCATCCCGGTTTGCGCGGTAGGCGTACCCCGCCGCCGTGATCTCCTACGCCGCCACCATAATGCTCCAATGGCGGGTTCATTCATCGTCGGGCAACGGGAAGGCATGGAGGCCGGCGCCGCGATCTTTCAAAGCGGCGGCAACGCCGTCGATGCGGCCGTCACCGCGGCGCTGGTGGCCGGCGTGGTGGCGCTGCCTTCCTGTGGCATCGGCGGCGATGGCGGAGCAATGGTGATCGGCCTCCACACCGGCAAGCTCACTTCGATTGACTTCAACACCGAAGCTCCCGCGAACCCGCCGGCCAATCCCCCGGACCATGGATGGCTCTCCGCCGGAACCCCCGGCACACTGGCCGGCCTCGATCTGGCGCTGCACCGCTATGGCACGCGCACCTTGCGCCAGTGCCTGCAACCGGCCATCCGGCTCATCACCGACGGCTTTCCGGTCACTGCCGCAATTGCCGGTTCCATCCAGCGCTACTCGAAGCTCCTGCTGGCCGATCCTGGCTCCGCGGCGGTGCTGCTGCCCGGCGGACAGCCGCTAAGGGAGGGCGCCACGTTTCGCAATCCCGAGTTGGCCAAATTGCTCGAATCCCCCGCCCGCGACAATTCCACCGATGCCTTCTACCGCGGCCCGATCGCGCGCCGCATCGCCGAGGCTTTCGCCAAGGGCGGCGGTGCACTTTCCGAGAAGGATCTCAACTCCTACGAAGCCCGTGAGGTGACACCTTTGCAGGTCCGAGTGGGAGCCTACGACGTCTTCACCGCCCCGCTCGCCTCGGGCGGCGCCACAGCGTTGCAGGCCCTCGCCGCACTCCAACAACTGTCCTTCGACGAAAGCCGCCGCAAATCCCACGCCCGCATCGAGGCACTCCGTCTCGCCTGGCAGGATCGCCTGAGCCTGTTCGGAGATCCGCGCTTCGTGGATGTGCCCATGCGGCAACTTCTATCCGATGATTACGCCGTCATCTCCGCCGCCCGCGTGCGAACAGCGGTGCAAGCCGGCCAACCGCTGGCTCTGCCCGAGAACAAGTACACCTCTTCCGGCACGATCCACATTTCCGCCTTCGATGCGCAGGGCAACGCCTGTTCCATCACCCTCACACACGGAGACGGATTCGGAGCTTGCGTCACGGTCCCAGGGCTGGGGCTGATTCTCGGCCATGGCGTTTCCCGCTTCGAGCGGACGCCCGGACACCCGAACGCCGTCGGACCACGGAAGAGCCCGGTCCATAACATGTGCCCCGTCGTCGTCACACGCGGCCGCCGTCCTATCCTCGCCATCGGCGGCACGGGAGGCAAGCGCATCCCGAGTGCCGTATTCGACGTGCTCGCCAGCCATTTGCTGGAAAAGCTGCCGCTGCCTACCGCCGTCACCGCTCCGCGCATCGTCACCACCGGCGGTCTGGCGCTGACCTTAAATGAACGCTGGAGCGAAGCCGATCACGCACACTTTGCGGCAATGGGGTTTCAGGTAGTCAAAGGACCATCCGCCACTATCCAGGCGGCCTCGGCGGAAATGACAGCGTCCGGACAATAAGCGTGTTCTCATCCGGCTCGCCGGCTTGCGCTCCAGGCGTGCTCCGGCCGAGCAAACATCTGGACATCCATATCCACATATCGGTATAATGCCCAAAGCATGTTCTCCCAAACCGTGGAATACGCCCTCCGCGCCATGGTCGTCCTGGCCCAAAACCCGGACTCCCCGCAAACCGCTCAATCCATCGCCACCGCAGCCAAACTCCCCACCGACTACCTCCTCAAGGTCATGCAATCGCTCGGACGCGCCGGCCTCGTCCACGCCCAGCGCGGCAAACACGGCGGCTTCACTCTCACCCGCGATGCCTCCCTCGTCACCATTCTCGACGTCATCAATTCCGTCGACCCCATCCAGCGTATCCACCACTGCCCGCTCGGCCTCAAGAGCCACGGCATCCGCCTCTGCGCCCTCCACCGCCGCCTCGACTCGGCCCTCGCTCTCGTCGAAGACGCCTTCTCCCAAACAACTTTATCCGACATCCTCGACTCTCCCGGTCCCGTTCAACCACTTTGCGAATCGATGGTACACCTGCATGCCAAAGCGAACTAAACTCCTCGTCGTAGCACTCCTTCTCACGGCCGGCTGGGCGCTGGCGGAACTCAGCGGATCCTACCTCGTCCCCATTGACCACGAGGCCATCCGTTACTCGAAAACGCAAGCCGACGACCCCATCCATCGCCTCGGCCAGCGCATCGCCCGCGGCGAAGTCAAACTCGATTTCGAAGACAACGGCATGGGCCACCTGCGCTCCCTGCTCAAGCACCTCGATGTCAACGTCGATTCCCAGGTCTTCGTCTTCTCTAAAACCAGCTTCCAGGCTCCGCGCATCTCCCCGCGCCTGCCCCGCGCCCTCTACTTCAACGACGAAGTCTCGGTCGGCTGGGTCCGCGGCGGAGATGTCCTTGAGCTCGCCGCCCTCGATCCCAAACAGGGCGTCATCTTCTACACCCTCGACATCGAGGACGTCGCCAAACCGCGCTTCGACCGCCGCGACGCGTGCCTCCAATGCCATCAATCCGGCGGCACCCTCGGCGTTCCCGGCATCGTCGTCCGCTCCGTCTATCCCGAGCCCTCCGGCATGCCCATCTTCCAGGCCGGCACCTTCATCACCGATCACCGCAGCCCGCTCAAGGAGCGCTGGGGCGGCTGGTACGTCTCCGGCAAACACGGCGGCCAGTTCCACATGGGCAACGCCCTTATCCGTGACCGCGAACATCCGGACCAACTGGAAAAAGAAGGCACCCAGAACCTCACCAGCCTCGCCTCCAAGTTCGACACCGGAGCCTACCTCAGCCCGCACAGCGACATCGTCGCCCTACTCGTCCTCGAACACCAGACGCACATGACCAATCTCATCACCCGCGTCGGTTGGGAAGCGCGCATGGCTCTCCACTACCAAAGCGGCATCAACAAAGCCTTCAATCAGCCCGACACCGCGATGAGCGATTCCACCAACCGCCGCATTGACTCTGCCATCGAAGAAATGCTCCAGTACATGCTGTTCGTCGATGAAGATCCCATCGTCGAACCGATAACGGGCGTCAGCACCTATCAAAATACATTCCCCCAGCGCGGCCCTCGCGACCGCAAGGGACGCTCCTTGCGCGACTTCGATCTGAAGAAGCGCATCTTCAAATACCCGCTCAGCTACATGATCTACACCGAGGCTTTCGACGGCATGCCCGCCATCGTCCTCGATCGCACCTACCGCCGCCTCCACGACATCCTCACCGGCGCCGACAAGAGCCCGAAGTTCGCCGCTCTCTCCGCCGCCGATCGCCGCGCCATCCTCGAGATCCTTCTCGATACCAAGCCCAACCTGCCCGCCTACTGGAAGAGCATTGCGGGGAACACTGCGCCCTAAGACAGTGTGTTCCTGACCGGGCGAGACGGCGTCCTCTCGCCCGTTTACTTCACTCGCTTCGCCGTATACTCCAGCGTCTGTCCCGCCACTTCCACCGTCAGTTGGATCACATCCCCGGCGAGCTTTCCCTTGTACTGCGCCTCCATCTCATTCCCCTCAAAATTCAGTTGAATCGTGAAGGAAAAGTTATCCCCACTGACCTTCCCGTTGCGGATCGGCGACTTCCCCATCATCGTGCTCGTAGTCTCGCCGCTGAGTTTGTCCCCTTCCACTTGAAACACGAACGTCCGCTCCGCGCTCCCGTTCGGAGTCTCCACCGTCCCCTTCCAAGTCCCGTTCAAATCCCCCGCCAACGCGGCGCAGGCCATCGCCGCCAGAGCAATCAGCAGCCGTTTCATGAGACGCTCCTTCCCTACGCCAAATCGGTCAGGTATTCCACCTTCCCCGTGCTATCGCCCAACTTCTCCGTGCGCACGCCGCACAAGTCCAGCATCGAAACGAACAGATTCGTCATCGGTGTGCCCTTTTTGTAACGCACGTGCCGCCCACCCTTGATCCGGTTGGCTCCGCCGCCGGCGAACAGCGTCGGCAGGTCCAGATGATCGTGCCGGTTCCCGTCGCTCAAGCTGCTGCCGTACACCACCATCGCGTGATCCAGCATCGTCCCGTCGCCGTCTTTCGTATTCTGCAACTTCGTCAAAAACCGCGCCAGCATCTCCACATGATGCTGATCGATCCGTTGCAGCCGGTCAATCTTCGAAGGATCGTTGAAGTGATGCGACAAGCCGTGGTGCGCATCCGGCACGCCGATCGACCGGTAGGTGCGATTCCCGCCTTCCCGCCCGATCATCAGCGTAATCACCCGCGTCAAATCGGCCTGAAACGCCACCGTCATCAAATCGAACATCAGGTCGATATGCTCCTCGAACGTCGGCGGTATGCCTGCCGGACGGTCAATCGCCGGCAGCTTCGCCGAGTCCGTATTCCGTTCCTCGACCTTCTGAATCCGCCGCTCGATCTCGCGCACCGAATCCAGATACTCCGTCAGCTTCCGCCGGTCGCTTGCCCCAAGCTCCGCACCCAACCGCGCCGCATCTTCCCGCACAAAATCCAGAATGCTCCGGTCCTGCCGCGCCTGTAAGGCCCGCGCCGCCGGGTCCGTCGTCTCGCCATCGCCGAACAGCCGTTCGAATACCGCCCGCGGATTGATCTCCGGAGGCAGCGGCGTAGTCGGCGAACTCCACGAAATCGTGTTGCTGTAGGCGCAACTGTACCCGGAATCGCAGCCGCCCACCATGCGGTTGTCTTCCAAGCCAAGCTCCAGCGAAGGAAACGTCGTTTGCTTGCCGATCTCCTTCGCCGCTATCTGGTCGGCCGAAACCCCCGCGTAAATATCGGCGCCTTCCGTCTTCTTCGGATGCGTGCCGGTCAACCAAGTCGCCCCGGCCCGCGCATGATCGCCCGCCCCGTCACCGAGCGCCTGCCCGTTGTAGTGGTCCAGGCCGGACATCACCACAATCCGCTCGCGAAAACCCGCCACCGGTTGCAGCGTCTTCGGGAACTCGAAGTCGCGCCCCTCCGCCTTCGGAGTCCAGTCCTTCATGATGATCCCGTTCGGAACATACAGAAACGCCATGCGCGGTACAGCCGCCACCGGGTTCGACCCAGGCGCGGCCAGCGCCGGAACCATGGCATCGAGCACGGGCAACGCCACAGCCGTGCCGAAACCGCGCAGCAACGCGCGCCGCGAAAGAGCCTTCCTCGTGATTGTCATTTGTCCGGAGTTCTCCTCATTTGAAATGGCACACTATTCACAATCGCCGACACCAGCGCCGAAAACCGGTATTCGTTCCGCGCCGTCTCGCGCCGGATCTGCCGCACCGCCGGCAAGTCGAAGTGCTGCAAACCGCGGCCGATCGCATACGTCAGCATCTTCTCCGCCAGGCATTCGACGAAATCGTCCCGCCGTTCCAACAATATCTTCTTCAAATCTCCAGGCCCGTTCACAATGCTCCCGTTCGGCATCGCGCCCGAGGCGTCAATCGCCGCCCCGCCTTCCTCGGCCCGAAACTTGCCGATTGCATCGTAATTCTCCAGCGCAAACCCCAGCGGATCCAGCCGCGCGTGGCACGACGCGCACGCCGCGTTCTCGCGATGCTTCTCGAGCGCCGCCCGCAGCCCCTTCGCCGAAAAATCAGCCTTATCTTCGAGCGTCGGCACATCCGGCGGCGGAGGCGGCGGAGGCGCCCCCAGCACATTCTCCAGAATCCACTTCCCGCGCAACACCGGCGATGTCCGCGTCGGATACGAAGTCACCGTGAGAATCGCCCCTTGCGTCAAAATGCCGCCGCGGTTCGGATCCTGGAGCGCCACGCGCCGGTAGTAGTTCCCGCGCACGCCGGTCAATCCGTAATGCCGCGCCAGCCGGTCATTGACGAACGTGTAGTCCGCGCTCAAAAACTCCAGAATGCTCCGGTCCTCGCGCAGGATGGAATCGAAGAAAAGCTCCGTTTCCTTTTGCAACGCCGCCCGCAGCGGTTCATCGAATTCCTTATATTTATCCGGATCCGGCTTCCAATCGCGCACGTTGCGCAGATGCAGCCACTGCCCGGCGAAATTCTCCACCAGCGCCTTCGATTTCTCATCCGCCAGCATCCGCTTCACCTGCGCCGTCAGCGCCGGACGCAGCTTGTTCTGCTCGGCCAGCCGCAACAACTCCTCATCGGGAATGCTGCTCCACAGGAAGAACGAAAGCCGCGATGCCAGCTCCAAATCCGAAACCCGGTGCACGCTTCCCGCCACTCCCTGGCTGCGCTCCAACCGGTACAGAAAATTCGGCGAGACCAGCATCGCCCGCAAACCAAGCTCCACGCCCGCTTCAAACGTCCCGCCATCCTTGCGCCCTTCGGCGAACAGTTTCATCAGCGGATCGAGATCCGCCGCACCCACCGGACGCCGGTAGGCCAGCCGCGCCAGCGCGGAAAAAATCTTCCGCGCACACGGCTCTTCCGCCTCCCCTGCACCGGGCCGGCACAAAAACACACGCTTGCGGCTCTCCGTCTCTCCCGGACCGCTCGGGTTGAACGGACCGCCCACCTGCAAGTACTCAATCGACATCTGGCTGAATTGCGGAGCCGGCGCCCCGCGCCGCACGCCGATCACTCCGCCTTCCAGCCGTGCATATTCATTCAGGAATCCCGCGCCCACCTCGTGCATCCCCGCCGCGATCTTCAGCCGCACTTCCTGATTGCGCGTATACTGCTTCTCCTCCGCGCTGTCCACCCGCACCTCGATCAACTGCACCCGTTTCCCGTCCAGCCGGATATCGAGATACGGCGCGGGCATGTTCGGAGCCGCATTCCCGCGCACCCGCACCAGAATCGAATACTCCGCGTCCACCGGAAAATACCGCCGCACCAGAATCCCGCTCCGCACATGCGGAGGCAGCCCTTCCAGATCGTTGTTGCTCTGCCCGCGCGGCACATTGTAGCGCTCAATCGCAGGACTCGCCTTCGCCGTCCCGATCGCCAACCGCGTCACACGCCGCGCCGTCGTCAGGTATTTCTCCATGTGCAGCGGACTCACCGTCAGTACATCGCCGATATTGTCGAACCCGTAGCCGGAATCGTCCGCCGGCAAGCTCGCCCCGTGATCCAGATCGAGCGCAAACAGATCCCGAATCGCGTTCGTGTACTCCGCCCGGTTCAGCCGGTGAATCGCCGGAGTCCCCGGGTTCGGCCGCGCCAGCGCATGGCGGTCCAACTGCCCTTCCATCCAATGCACGAACGCGTGCATCGTCGCCGCATCCGGCCTCGGCAGCCCAACCGGAGGCATCTCCCCCGTGCGAACCTTGCGCAGGATCTTCTCCCACGCCCGCGTATCCCGCGGCACCTCGCCCGCTTCCAATCCCTGCACCGAAAACGCGCCCGATTTCAGCCGGTCATTGTGGCAGCCGCTGCAATTGCGTTTGAGCAGCGCATCCGCGGCCGCGGGAGTCACCGCCGTCTGCGCGCACAACAAGCCCGCTGCGGCTGCAAGTCCGGTAAACATGTGAAGCACGGAAAAAAAGACGGGCGTCCCAGGCACTGATGTTACTATATCATCCAGATATGTTGAGGATTGCTGCCATATTATCCCTCCTCACCTCCGCCGGCGTCCTCCACGCCCTGGACACGCGCCTCATCGAAGCCGTGCAACGCCGCGATCGAAAGGCGGTGCTCGCGCTCCTCGCCAAAGGCGTCGATGTCAACGCCAGACGGCTCGATGGTTCCACCCCGCTCGCTTGGGCCGCCAACCGCGACGATGCCGAAATCGCCGCCGCCCTCCTTAAGGCCGGCGCCAACCCGAATATCGCCGACGAAAACCAGGAAACCCCGCTCACCATCGCCTGCTTCCTCGGCAATCTCCCCATCGCCCGCCTGCTCGTCGATGCCAAAGCAAACGTCAACGCGCGCCGATGGACCGGCGAAACCCCGCTCCACGGCGCGGTCAGCAGCGGCAATCTCGAACTCACCCGCCTCCTGCTCGACCGCGGAGCCGAAATCGACGCCGCCGAATCCCGCCTCGGCCAGACGCCCCTCATGTGGGCCGCCGCCGAAGGCCGCACCGCCATCCTCTCCCTCCTCATCGAGCGCGGCGCCAACGTCAACGCTACCTCCAAATCCGGCTACAACGCCCTTCTCTTCGCCGCCCAAAAAGGCGATGCCGCCGCAGCCAAAGCACTGCTCGCCGCCAAAGCCGATCCCCAATACAAAAGCAGCGACGGCAGCACCGCCTTCCTCGTCGCGCTCTCCCGCGGCCACGAAGCCTTCACCCGCCTCATGCTCGAACACGGAGCCGACGTCAACGTGCGCGACAAATCCGGCAACACGCCCCTTCACGTCGCCACGCAACAGGGCAAAATCGAACTCGTCCGCGACCTGATCGCCCGCGGCGCGGACATTCACGCACGAACCGATCGTACTCCCGGCCCGCCCAGCCCCTTCCGCGGCAGCGGCGCCATGACCGCCTTCCTCATGGCCGCGCAAGCCGGCAATGTCCCCCTCATGAACGAACTCATCCAACTCGGAGCCAACCCCCTCGACAAAACGCCCGAAGGCAGCAGCGGACTCATGATGGCCACCTTCAGCCGCAAGCTCGATGCCGTCAAGCGCATGCTCGAACTCGGCGCCGATGCCAACGAAAAATCCACCGACGGCCGCACCCCGCTGCAAGTCGCCATCCGCTTCGGAGCCAACGACATCGTCCAATTGCTCGTCGAAAAAGGCGCCGACCTGACCCTCAAGGACCGCTTCGGCCGCACGCCGCTCGAAGCCGCCGAATTCGAAGCCCCCAAATCCACCATCGAACTGATGCGCAAACTGGCCACCCCGAAGCAGCAATAAAACGCTCCGCGGATTGCCCCCAGCAAGGGCATGCTAGATTGGTCCTATGCAGAAGCGAATGCCCGGTAAAATGACGTTCGCCCGCCGCGCATTCCTCGCTCTCCCCCTTGCCGGCGTCACCTTCGCCGACACCAAAGGTCAAACTCTTCCGAGCGAAGCCGTCCGTTACGCCGACCCCGCCACCGAATTCCCCGTCGAGCTCCTCACCAGTCCCAAATTCGCCAGCTATTGGCCCCATCCCTACGCCCGCGCCATCGCCAAAAAAGGCGCATTTTTCCTTTTCTCCTCCGATCGCGGCGAAGGCCTCCAGGCTTTTCGCTATGAACTCCGCACCGGCCAGATGAAGCAATTGACCGCGGCCAAAAACCTGCGCCCGGAATCCCTGAATATCCTCCCCGACGACCGGGGCTTCGCCTACATCGACGGACACTCCCTCTACGTCGCTTCCTTCTCCGGACTGCGTGAGCGCGAGGTCTACCGCACCCCCGAAGATTGGGAGCCCGGCAATGGATTCTGCGTCTCCGGCGACGGCATCTACTCCGTAATCGCCGAAAAGCAGGGCAAGCGCAGCCGCCTGCGCCTTGTCGGCATGGCGAGAGGCAACGCCACCACGGTCATCGAGCACGAAGGCGAACTCGCCCACCCCCAGACACGCCCCAGGCGGGCCAGCATCCTTTACCAGCGCGACGACCATCTCTGCCTCATCAACTACGACGGGCAGAACAACATCGCCCTCGCCTCCATCGCCCCCAGCCCCGGAGCAGCCATCTGGTCGCCCGATGGGCGCACAGTCCAATATCTGGATCGCGGACTCGCCCTGCGCGAAGTCACCCCCGACACCCGCCAGGACACCCGTATCGCCGCCACCAGCCAGTACGGCAACATCGCCCGCAATGCCGATGGAACCGTATTCGTCGCCGCCAGCCGCAGCAAGGCCCAGCCCTACATCCTCATCATGGTCCGCGCCGTCAAACGCGAACTCGCCGTCTGCGAACACAAAGCATCCGAACCGGAAAAAGTCGCCCCCGTCTTCTCCCCCACCAGCCAGCGCATCTACTTCCAAAGCGACCGCCACGGCAAGCCCGCCATCTACTCCGTCGTCGTCGATAAGTTCATCGAAAAAACCGAAACCGAGTCCTAAGCCCGCTCACGCCCCGCCCGCCTTCGCCTTCGTCAGCTTCGTACGCGCGTCGGCCAGGGACACCACTTGCACCCGGTCGTGCAGCCAGTAGTGTTTCCTCCCCGGATACACCACATACAGCAAGTCCAACCCCAAGTCCTCGAGCGCCACGCGCATCGATTTCGTCAGATCCGGAGCGTCATTCATCTTCACTTCCACCCCGTACCGCTTGCCCCCCACTTGCAGCAGCAAATCCAGTTCGGCTCCCGATTGCGTCCCCCAAAAATAGCAGTGCCGCGCCTCCGTCGCCCGAATCAACTCCTCAATCACAAATCCTTCCCAGGAAGCGCCGATCTTCGGATGCCCTTCGAGCATCCGCATCGACGGCACCTCCAGCAGCGCATGCAGCACGCCCGAATCGCGCACGTACACCTTCGGGCTTTTCACCTGCCGCTTGGAAATGTTCTCATGCCACGGCTGCAATTGCCGCACCACCAGCGCCGCCGTCAACAAATCCAAATACCGCTGCACCGTCGTATGCGCCTGCCCGAGGCTGCGCCCCACCTCGGAGGCGTTCCACGTCTGCCCGTGGTAGTGCGCCAGCATGCTCCAGAACCGCCGCAGCAATGGCGCTGCAATCTGCACTCCAAACTCCCGGATGTCCCGTTCCAGAAACGTTGCGATGAAGTTGTTCAGCCAGTCCCGGCTCACCTCCTCATTCCGCGCCAGATACGCCCGGGGCAGCCCGCCCCGCCACCACAGCCGGTTCCGATTCCGGTCCCCCACCTCAATCGTGTCGAACCCGCCCATCTCGATGTGCGCAATCCTCCCCGCCAGACTCTCCGAAGATTGCCGCAGCAATTCCGGCGACGCGCTTCCCAACACCAGAAACCGCGCTGGCAGCGGCTTGCGGTCCGCCAGCACGCGCAGCACCGGAAACAACTCCGGGCTCCGTTGCACCTCATCGATCACAATCAGCCCCCGCACGTGCGACAACGCCCGCATCGGATCGGCCAGCCGCCGCAAGCTCACCGGGTCCTCCAGATCGAAATACTCCGCCCGGTGCCGCCGCGCGAAATCCCGCGCAATCGTCGTCTTCCCGCACTGCCGCGGGCCCAGCAGCGCCGTGACCGGATAGTCCCGCAGCGTCATCGCCACCCGGTGAACCAGTTCATGCCGGAGCAGTTCCATAAACAATCTACCTCGTATTTTGAGCGACCCCCACTCAAAATACAACCATACCACCATCCTTGCAAATTGCACACCCATCGCTCAATTTTCAAGCATCCCCATCCGCCCCGAGACATGCTAGCCTATCGGTTTGAGGCTTCCTGGGCAGCATTTCATCCGCAATCTGGTATCCCAGCGGACGTTGTTGTATCAGATGGTGCGGCGCGATTTCGAAAGCCGTTTCGTCGGCTCCGCCGGCGGCTGGCTTTGGGGCGTCCTCCATCCTCTCGTCCTCCTCCTCAGTTGGACCTTCGTCTTTCAGTGGTGCCTCAAAGTCCCCCTCCCGCCCAACGAAGTCACCCAGAACTACACCATGTGGCTCTTCTGCGGCTATCTCCCCTGGATGCTCTTCCAGGAAACCATGGCCCGCTCCGCCAACTGTTTGCTCGATCATTCCAACCTCATCACCAAAACCGTCTTCCCCTCCGAAGTCATCCCCATCTCCGTCTTCCTCTCCGCCCTCGTCAGCCACCTCATGGCCATGTCGATGGTCATCGTCGCCTCCATCCTCTGGCTCGGCTATGTCAGCGGCATGGTGGTCATCCTTCCCCTCTACATGTTCCTCAACGGCCTGTTCGCTGTCGGCCTCGGCTGGATCACCGCCAGCCTTCAGGTCTACCTCCGCGATACCGCCCAACTGGTCACCGTCATCCTCACCCTCTGGTTCTGGACCACCCCCATCTTCATCACCGAAAAAGATGTCCCCGAACGCCTCCAGGCCATCGTTCACTACAACCCCATGTCGTTCCTGGTGCGCGCCTACCGCACCCATTTGCTCAGTTACCGTCTCCCCGAATCTTACTTTCAGGACCTTGCGATTCTCGCCGCGTTCGCGGTGGCATCCTTCTTCATCGGAGGACTCTTCTTCCGCCACCTGAAACGCGGCTTCGCGGATGTGTTGTAACTATGCTCCTCAGAAGTCTTTTGTCCATCGTTGCCGTTCTATGCGCGATCCCTGCACAGGGCGCTGGAATTCAGGCGATGTTCGATCCGGCCCAACCCGACATCGGACCCTTCCCCACGGACTACCTCACCGCTCCGTCCACTACGGCGAAAACCGGAAAACGCGTGCGCATGCCCGCCCCCGAGGATTGTTCCGCCAACCCCAACGCCTGCCAGGAAGCCTGGCTGTTGAACGATTTCGACGGCTTCAACCTCCAGCCTCGTGTCCGCGTGCGCTTCAGCGGGCCCATCGACCCGCAAACCCTGGCCGAGGGCATCTACCTCGTTGCCCGCGAGAACCTCACCGCCGAGGAACCCGGAGCCACCGCCACCGGCACCCGCATCCGCCTCAATCAAATCGTCTACGATGCCAAGAACTTCACCGCCTACGGCAAGCCGGATCAGGCCATGGATCAGCACCGCCGCTATCTCCTTGTCGTCACCGGCGCCGTCAAGGACGAAGCAGGCGATCCCGTCGAAGCCACCGATACCTACCGCGGCTGCACCGGCGACACTCCTCCCGACGACTACTGCAAAGCGCTCGCCGAAGCCGCCAAAACCGTGGAAGGGGCCGCCATTGTCTCGTCCTCCGTCTTCACCACGATGAGCGCCACCGCATGGCTGGAAGCCGCGCGCGACGCCCTCGAAAACACCGCCCCCACCGTCAGCCGCCCCGCCGGCAAGAGCTATTTCTCCGTCAACAGCACGGTCGCCGCCGCCTGGCTCGCCCAGACCCGCACCACCGGCCCTCTCGAACAAAACATCCTTCCCGTCACTCTCCTCCAGGGAACCGTGCTCGGCATCGGCATCGGCAGCTATTCTTCCCCGAACTACCTTCGCGAAGATCGTACGGCCGCCCCGGCCCGCGAACCCGTCTCCGTCGAGCAAGTCCCCTTCGTCGCCTACCTCCCCTCCGTCCGCAAACCGGAAAACGGATACCCCGTGGTCATCTTCGGCCACGGCTTGGGAGACGGACCCTTCGGCGGTCCCGCGGCCATTAACTTCGGGATGGTCAACCAAGGTATCGGCGTCATCTCCATTCCCGCCGTCGGACACGGATACGGCCCCAACAGCCGCTTTCAGGCCCGTGAGGTCGACGGCACGCAAAGCGATATTCCCCTCCCCGGCAGAGGTGTCGATATTGACAATAACGGCCGTATCGATGCCTCCGAAGGCTGCGCTGCCGCTCCCTCCACGCCCTTCGGCCTCCGCGATTGCCTGCGCCAAACCACCGTCGATCTCCTCCAACTCGTCCGCGTCCTTCGCGCCGGCCTCGACGTCGACGGCGACGGCACTCCCGACTTCGACCCGGATCAGATCTACTACGCCGGCCAGTCCCTCGGCGCTCTCTACGGAACCATGTTCATGGCTGTCGATCCCACCGTTCAGCGCGCCGCCCTCAACTCCGGCGGCGGGTCCGTGGTTGACATCTCCCGCTGGAGCCGCGTGCAGCGCCCCCAAGCCATCCAGAACCTTGCCCTGCGCAAGCCCGCCCTCCTCAACCGCGGCGCCGATTTCGACGAAAGCTACGTCCTCCGCAATCAACCCGTCAAGGTCGTACGCGACGACGAGGCCATCGCCATTCAGAATACCTTCGAGACTCTCGAGTGGCTTCAGGCCGAGGGCGACCCGCTCTCCTACGCCGTCCATCTCAAAACCTCGCCCCTCAAAGGCGTTCCCGAAAAGCAGATCCTCTGGCAGTACGCTCTTGGCGACATGACGGTTCCCAACCCCACCCAAACCGCCCTCGTGCGTCACGCCGGCATGAAAGCCTCCACCTGGATCTACCGCAACGATATCGCCCGCCAACGCTCCCCTGCCCTCGACCGCAATCCCCACACCTACCTCACCAACCTGCTTGGCGTCGCCTTCCCCATCACCGGCTCCGTCCAGGCGCAAATGGCCGCCTTCCTCGCCGGCCGCACCTTCGACCCCAACGGCCCGGTACAATTCTTCTACGGCAACATCTTCGAGCAACCCGAAGAACTTCCCGAGGGTTTGCATTTCCTGGAGCAAGAATAACCATGCAATGGACACGCCGGAGCTTCCTCGCAAGCCTCCCCACCTCCGCACTCGCGCAACGCAAGAAGCAGGAACAGGCAGCCCCCGCCGCCAGGCCCAATATCCTCCTCATCTTCGCCGATGACCTCCCCGCCTGGGTCCTCGGCTGCTATGGCAACAAGGAAATCCGCACCCCGAACATCGACCTGCTCGCGCGCGGCGGAACCCGTTTCCTCAACAGCTACGTCTGCACCCCCATCTGCTCGCCCAGCCGCGCCACACTCTTCACCGGACGTGTTCCCCGCCAGCACGGCATCCACGATTTCCTCACCTCCACTCCCGCCGAAAAGCCCCCACAAGGCCAGAAAGAGGTTCCACCATCCTTCTCCCAGGAGATCATGATCTCCGATCTGCTCTCCGCGGCCGGCTACAATTGCGGCTACGTCGGCAAATGGCACATGGGCAACGACCCCAAGCCCGGCCACGGCTACTCCTACACCTACACCCTCTCCGGCGGCCGCCGCTCCTACACCGATCCGGAAATGAGTCTCAACGGCCAGATCGTGAAAGAGCAGGGCTACCTCACCGAACTCATGACCAAGCGCGCTTCCGAATTCCTCGATCGGCAGACGAAGGATTCGCCCTTCTTCCTCACCGTCGCTTATCTCAATCCCCACACCCCCTACGAAGGCCACCCCCAGCGCTACTACGACATGTACCGGTCCACCAGCTTCGAAACCATCGGATGGGAACCCGCCGCACCCAACGCCCTGCGCGAGAAAAACTACCTCACCGACATCGTCGGCAACAATCGCAAACATGCCGCCTCCGTCACTGCCCTTGACGATCAGATCCCCGTCCTGCTCAAGAAACTTGAGGAAAAAGGCCTCCGCGGCAACACCCTCGTCATCTTCACCGGCGACAACGGATTCCTCCTCGGCCGCCATGGCTTCTGGAGCAAGGGCCACGCCTCGGACCCCATCAACATGTACGAAGAGGTGATGCAGGTTCCCATGATCTGGAACTGGCTCGGCAAAGTCCCCCCCGAAGCCACACGCCCCGAACTCATCAGCTTTTACGATCTGCTGCCCACACTCTGCGAAGTGGCCGGCGTGCAGCCACCCGCCGACCGCAACCTCTGCGGCCGCAGCTACCTCAACCTCGCCACCAACCGCAAACTCGATCAGCCCTGGCGCAATATTCTATTCGGCCATTTCCGCTATACCGAAATGGCCCGCGACGCCCGCTACAAAATCGTCCTCCGCCACAACGGAGCCGGCCCCAACGAACTCTACGACCTCCGCGCCGACCCGCGCGAGCGCACCAACCAATACGACAACCCGCAGTTCCTCCAGGTCAAGGAGCGCCTCACCCGCGAGCTCGAGGCCTGGCGCAAGAAATACGCCTGATGCGCATTGTCTCCCTCATCGCCAGCGCCACGGAAATCGTCCACGCCCTCGGGCTTGGCGAATTTCAGGTCGGCCGCTCGCATGAGTGCGATTACCCGCACACCGTCGCCGCGCTCCCCGTCTGTACGCGCCCGCGCTTTCCCGTCGACGGCTCCAGCGCCGAAATCGACCGGCTCGTCCGCCAAACGCTCCACAACGCCGGCAGCGTCTACGAAGTCTTCGATCGATTGCTCGACAGCCTCCAACCCACCCACATCCTCACCCAAACCCAGTGCCGCGTCTGCGCCGTCAGCCTCGACGATGTGGAACGCGCCATGGGAGAGCGCTTCGTCTCACGCCCGCGCGTCGTCGCCCTCGAACCCAACACTCTCGAAGACATCTGGGCCGACATGCGCCGCGTCGGCGAAGCCTGCGCCGTCCTGCCCCGCGCCGAAACCCTCATCCGCGAAATCCAGCAGCAACTCCACCAAATCGCCGCCCGGGTCCAAACCCTCAAACGCGTCGCCGTCATCGAATGGATTGAGCCGCTCATGCACGCCGGCCACTGGACTCCCCAACTCGTCGCACTCGCCGGCGCACAACCCGTCCTTTGGAATGAAGCCCCTGACGCCATCGTCGTCGCCCCCTGCGGCTTCGACATCCCCCGCACGCGCGCCGAGATGCACTGGCTCACCCAACGCCCCGAATGGCGCACCATCCAAGCCCCGGTCTTCCTTGCCGACGGCAATCAATTCTTCAACCGTCCCGGCCCGCGCATCCTCGACACCGTCCGCATCCTCGCCGCCGCGGCGCATCCGCACCTCTTTCCCCTTCACCACGGAATGGAGCGTTTTCAGTAACGCGCTTCTTCCGCCCCCGGTCCGAACCACTTCTGGAGCCGGTTCGCGATCCCACGGAATATCGCCGACAGCGCCTTCCACACAAGCGGCAGCAGAATCGCGATCCCGATCAGCAGCACCGCCACAATCCCCAGCGCCACATACGGATACTGCGATACCAGCAGCACCAGCGTCACGGCGAACACATCCTCGGCCGTGCTCATCGCCGCTTGCGTCAACGGCTCGCCCGTCCCGTGCGCCAGCAACCGCAGCCCCATCTTCGTCGCATGCGAAGTCAGCGCCACCGCTCCACCCGTCAGCCCCACCAGCGTCTGCTCCACCGGACCCAATTGCGAAGCCGCCGTCAGCGCCATCGCCGCCGCCCCAATCGGGCGCACGAACGTGTGCAGCGTATCCCACGCCGCGCTCACAAACGGAATCTTGTCCGCGAAAAACTCCACACAGTACAGCACCGCCGCCGTCCCCAGCACGGCTGGATGCGCCAGGGGCGCAAGTTCCTTCGGCAACCCCGTCAGCCACTCATAGCGCAGCCCCAGTCCCACCACCAGAACCGCGGCATACAGATTAACTCCCGAGGCGAACGACAGCCCGAGCAATCCGGATAGGGATGTAAGTGAGCCGGTCATCTTTCACCTATCATACGCAAGCGGGAACACGCCGGTTCCGCAAATCGTACTCTGGTTTGAAAGGCCGCCGGAACCTCGGCCGGCCACAACCCAACAGGAGACCCATGCAACCACCGTCGCAACGCGAATACGGACTCGACTTCCTCCGCATCTTTGCCTTCGGCGTGCTCATCCTCTATCACGCCGGCATGGGCTACGTCACCTGGGGTTGGCACGTCAAGAACAACCACCTCAGCACCGGCCTTGAGGAGTTCATGATCTTCGCCAACCGCTGGCGTCTCCCCCTCCTCTTCTTCATCTCCGGCGCCGGCGTCGCCTTCTCCCTCCGCCGCCGCACCCTGAGCGAATTCGCCCGCGAACGCACCGCGCGCCTCCTCCCTCCACTCCTCACCGGCATGTTCCTCATCGTTCCGCCGCAGATCTACTTTGAGCACCTCGCCAGCGGCCGCCACTACGGCTCTTATTTCGATTTCTGGCGCACCGTCTTTCAATTCATCCCTTACCCCAAAGGCGCCACCAGTTGGCATCACATGTGGTTCGTCGCCTACATCCTGGTCTACGCCCTCGCCTCCATCCCGCTCTTCTCCTACCTCCGCAAGCCAGCCGGCCGGCACATCCTGGCCCGCCTCGCCACATGGCTCGATGGCGGCAACGCCAGAATTTATCTCACATCCATCCCCAACATGCTCGTCGGACTCACCCTCGGCCCTCGTTTCCCCACCACACACGCCTTGATCGGCGACTGGGCCAACCTCACCAACGCATGGCTCACATTTCTCTGGGGATTCGTTTTTGCCGCCGAACCGCGCCTCCTCGGCATTCTCGAACGCCGCCGCCGCGAGTTCCTCACCGGAGGCATCCTCGTCGCCGTCGTCTTCTACGCCCTCCGCTGGAATCGCATCGGCGGCTTCCCCTACGAACTCGCCTCCGGCTACTTCGGCATGCTCTGGATCTTCGCCCTCACCGGCTACGCCCGCGCCATCTTCCGTTCCGGCAGCCCATTCCTGCGCTACTGGACCGAAGGCGTCTTCCCCCTCTACCTCATTCATCAGACCATCACCGTAGCGCTCGTCTTCGCCATGCGCGATTGGTCCGCCGGCCTCTACCTCAAACTCCTGCTGGCGATCGCCGGAACATTTCTTGGCAGTATTGTTTTCGTCGAATGCGCCCGCCGCACGGGCCCCTTCCGCCCCCTCTTCGGCCTCAAATCGTAGCCTGCATGGCCTACACGTAAGGAGCCCCCGGCACTTTCTTCACCGGGGCATGCGGCGGAAATCCCGATTCCGGATGCCGCGGAATCCAGAACCGCAGCGGCCCCTTCGCTTTCCCGTACGGCCGCACCCGCGGCCCATCGTGCGATCCATCCCCCAAATCCGCCCGCGCTTCCTCCATCAATCCCTTCAGCTTCGCCACCACCTGCGGATTCTCCGCCGCCACATCCTTCGATTCCGAAATATCCGTCCGCAAGTTGTACAGCTCGCCCGAAAGATGCAGTTTCCAGTCCCCCTGCCGCACCCCCCGCAGTTGATTCGAATGGTAGTAATAAAAAGCCTTGTACGCCGACTTGGCCCCCGCCTCGCCACGTAGCATCGGCGTCAAATCCTGCCCGTCGATCACCCGGTTCGGCGGCAGCCCCAAGCCGGCCAGCTTCGCCAGCGTGGGCAGCACATCCATGTTCGATACAATCTCGTCCGAAACACGCCCCTTGCCAATCGTCCCCGGCCACCACGCGATCGCCGGCACGCGGATCCCGCCTTCCCACGTGCTTCCCTTGTGCCCCCGCAGCGGCGTGTTCACACCACGCGGAGTCCCCCCGTTATCGCTCAGGAAAATTACCAGCGTGTTGCCGGCAATCTTCAGCCGCTCCACCGTCCGCAGAATCTCCCCCACGCTCCAATCCACTTCCGCCACCGAGTCCGCATACAGCCCCAAACCCGTCTTCCCCTGCCACTGCTTGCCCGCCGCCAGCGGCCCGTGCACCATCGAATGCGGCAGATACAAAAAGAACGGTTTGTTCCGGTTCTTCTCGATAAACTGCACCGCTTCCTTCGTGTATGCCTCGGTCAGAAAATCTTGATCCGTCACCTCCTGCACCACCTGCTCATTGCGCAACATCGGCAGCGGCGGATGCGGATAGTCCTGCACCGCATTCGCCTTCGGCGCGGGCCGCATATCGTTCGAATACGGAATGCCGTAGTAATAATCGAACCCGTGCTTGGTCGGCAGAAACTCCGGCTGATCCCCCAAATGCCACTTCCCGATGCACGCCGTCGCATACCCGCCCGCCTGCAACAGCCGCCCCACCGTCACTTCCGATGGATTCAGCCCATGCCAGTCCCCAGGCATCAGCACCGCATGCCACGAGCCGAACGACAACCCCACCCGCTTCGGATAACACCCCGTCATCAACGCCGAGCGCGACGGCGAGCACACCGGAGCCGCATACCACGACGTGAACCGCAGCCCTTCCTTCGCCATCCGCGCCAGGTTCGGCGTGTAATTCACCTCCTTGCGATACGGCTCGATATCCGCATAGCCCATGTCATCGATGTTGATCACGATGAAATTAGGCCGTTGCCCGGAACGCTGCGCCGAGGCCGTCAGCGCCCCGGCGAAGGTGGAAAGAAGGGTGCGGCGCGTCAACATTAGTACCCCTTGTGCTTGTCCACCACGTTGATCAAAGGCAGCCCTTCCGCGAACCGGCGGATATTCTCCTTGATCGTGTTCGTCATCCGCGCCGCGTCCTGATCGGACCGCCCCGCGATATGCGGCGTGATGATCGCATTCGGAAACTTCCACAGTGCGTTGCCTTCCGGCAGCGGCTCCGGATCCGTAACGTCCACGCCCGCTCCCGCTAACCTCTTCGAATCGAGCGCCTTCACAAGCGACGGCAGATCGTACAAACTCCCCCGGCTCACCGCAATAAAGTAGCTATCCTTCTTCATCAATTCAAACTGCTGCGGACCCATCATCTTGTGGCTCTTCTCCGTGTGCGGCGCCGAGACAAACACCACATCCGCCATTGGAATCACTTCGTTCAACTGGTCCGGCTTCACGTAACGCGACACAAACGGATTCATCGGCATATCTTCCGGATCCACGCCGATTACCTTCATCCCGAACGCCCACGCCCGGATCGCAATCTGCAATCCGATGCCGCCCACGCCGATCACCACCGCCGTCTTGTCCTTCAACTCCAGCAGCCCTTCCCGGCTTCCCACCCATTTCCCCGATTCCCGCATCTGAATAAATTTCGGGATATTCCGCGTCAACGCCAGCAGCATCGCCATCGCGTGATCCGCAATCTCCGGCCCTTGCACAATCTGGTTATTCGTCAGAATAATGTTCGAATCGCGCAGCGCCGTGCTTCCCGACTTGTGCAAGACCGTCTCCACGCCCGCGCTCCGAATCGCCGTCCAGCGCAGCTTCTTGCCCGCGCGCACCATCTCCGGAGTAATCGTCCCGATGAACGCATCGGCGTCGACAATCTCGCGCATCACGTTCTCCTTCGTCACGGGAACGATCTTCACTTTGTTGCTGACGGCCTGGAATTCGCGCAGGTCTTCCGGAGAAACCCCCATCGCAAGAATCTTCAGAGTCTGCGCCGAAACTCCCAGCGCGCAGACCGTGGTGAGGAGAACAACTTTGATCATGGTTAGCACCTCGGTATTGGTAAGAGAACGTCATTCTATCAGTGAGTGGTTGGCGAAGGCGAGACTCACGCGGCCCGCCCTTCGATTCTCAATCACAATCGACCCGCCTTCCAGCCGCACATCGTCCACTCCATCGAAGCCCTCCGGCGCCTTCGCCACGAACATCGCAAACCGCGCCCCCAGCTTCGATTTCGCCGGCAACCAGCGGAACGTCGGCGTCCCGAACATCGGCGTCAACGCCAGAATTTCCGCCTTGCTCATGTCATAGGGCTGCATCCCGAATTCCAGCCCCCACGAATACGCCCCGCCCGCCGGATAATTCATCCAATGCTGCACCCACGCGTAATCCTTCCGCGGAAACAAATACCCCAGCAGCAGATTCGATTCCTTATCGAGCGCCGTAACGTACTCCAGTTCCCGCGACGGATCCATCAGGCACCCGATGTGATTCAGCGTCCCGTTTTGCGCCGGCGACACACGCAGATTCCCATGCCCCGGCAGATTCGGCCACGTGAAATTCTGCCCCGAAGGAAACGTCCGCGGTCCGCTCTGCCCCCGGTACGGCTTCGTCTGGCAATCCTTCGCCGATTGATCCACCACCATCTTCCCCAGCTTCAGAAACGGAGCCCCCACCGTCGCATGTTCCGCCCACAGAATCACCCGGTCAAATGCCACCTCACTCTCCAACTCCGATTCCACCAGCACCACCTGCTCGCCCGCCCCCATCGAAATCTTCCGCGTCAATTTCTCCTGCACCAGCGGCAGCCGTACCTCGAACGTCGCCTCGCGGTCCGTCGACGCCGTCACCTTCCACGGCAGTTTATTCGCTTCCCCGTGCCCGGGAAGCCCCGCCGCCTGCTCCGCCTTCGTCACCGGACCGAATCCATCCACGCATAGAAAATGTCCCCGCGAAGGACCGAAATTCTGCCGTCCTCCCAACTCCCGCGCCATCCGCACCGGATCCCACATCGTGTTCAACTGCTTGGCATCCTCATCCAGCGTGAAGCTCGCGAACGCCCCGCCGTGCGGCAGCACCACCAGCTTCACCTTTCCGTTGGAAAACAGCAGCCCTTCGGTGCCTTCATGCGTAACCTTCTGTTGCGCGGCCAGCAGGCCGCCAAGCGCGAGCGCGACAACGAATCGAATCATGGCCTTCGTGCCATGATACTGTAGCCACGCTACCCGCGCGTACCGCCACCGCCGCCGCCCTCTTCCCCCACCCAATCCTTACCGTCGCCCACACCCCCACCCGCGCCCGACCCCCTTCTGGCGAATTCATCTCCTTCGTCACCGGCGCCATGCATCTCCCTCTGCCCGCCGCGCAACCGCTGATTCCCCGTGACAGCTTTTCCTCCTCCGATCCGTTGGTGGAAGTATGACGAAGGAAGAAGCAAACAAAATTGCCATCGAGGAGGGCTGGTTCAACAGCCTCGACACCATTAACAGGAAAGTAGAAATTTCCAACCAGAAGTCGGCCGATATCAAGGCAGCCTTCTTCAAACTCATCCTCGTGAAGATCGAGGAAGCCAAACGCGAAGTCGCCAGACTCGAAGCTGCGGTCCACCGCCTGGAAGCCGCCGCCCGCGCCGGAACCATCCCCAAACCCGCCGAAGGCAAGAATTCCCAGTCCGCCGACGTCATCCGCCTCCGCAACGAACTGCGAGCCTTCCACGGCTGGACCATCAGCCTCCTCGAATCCGACATCACCATCCTCGCCGCCGCCGAAACCCCTGACGTCGCCGGCCAGGCCGTGCGTGGACTCCAGAAATCCTTCGCCGAACTGTGGGCCCTCCGCGTCCAGGAGGGCTTCAAAATGGTGCGCGACTTCCCCGATGTCTTCGATCGTGTGATCCGTTACTGACACCGCCCCTCGGTCGTATACTGGAAGCGCCGTGAGACCTCTCCTTCTATTGGCTCTTTCCACGTCCCTCGCTCATGCCGTTCCACTGGTGAAGAACGGAAAATCCGATTACAGTATCCTCATCTCAGCCACAGCCATTCCCTCCGAACAACGCGCCGCCCAGGAATTGCAGCGCTTCCTCGAGGAAATGTCCGGCGCCCGCCTCCCCATCCTCCGCGACGATGCCCCCTCTTCCGCCAACCTCATCTTCGTCGGCGACAGCGCCCCGCTTCGCCGCCTCGCCCCCAACATCCCCTACCAATCCCTCGGCACGGAAGGCTTCGTCCTCCAAACCCACGGCAAACACCTCGTCATTACGGGAGCCAAACCCCGCGGCGCCATGTACGGCGTCTACACCTTCCTCGATATGCTCGGCTGCCGCTGGTTCACCCGCGAAGTCAGCCGCATTCCCAAACGCAAAAACATCGAAACCGGCCCCCTCAACGAAACGCACCGCCCCGCCTTCGAAAACCGCGAGCCCTTCTTCACCGAAGCCTGGGACAAAGACTGGGCCGCCCGCAATCGCACCAACGGCGATCACACCGAGCTCGACGAATCCACCGGCGGCAAGCTCAAATATTACCCCTTCGTTCATTCCTTCTACGAACTCCTCCCGCCCGAAAAATACTTCGCACAGCACCCGGAATACTATTCGTTGATCGACGGCAAGCGCCGCCACGAGCGCGGCCAGCTCTGCCTCGCCAATCCCGACGTCCTCCGCATCGCCACCGCGCAAGTCGAACAGTGGATCCAGGACCGCCCCGACACCACCATCTTCTCCGTCTCCCAAAACGATTGGGAAGGCTGGTGCGAATGCGACCGCTGCCGCCGCATCGAAGAGGAAGAGGGCGGCGAGCATTCCGGCCCCCTCCTCCGCTTCGTCAACGCCGTCGCCGAAGACATCGGCAAGCGCCACCCCGGCAAATTGATCGACACCCTCGCCTACTGGTACACCGAAAATCCGCCGCTCAAAGTCCGGCCCGCTCCCAACGTCCGCATCCGCCTCTGCCCCATCGGCATCTGCGTCTCCCACAGCTTTCTCACCTGCCCCCGCAGTGCCTATTTTCGCCGCAATCTCGAAGCCTGGTCCAAAATCACCAACCAGCTCTACATCTGGCACTACAACACCAACTTCTCCCACTACCCGCTCCCCTTCCCCGACTTCGATGAACTCGCCGCCGATATCCCCGTCTACAAAAAACAGGGAGTAGTCGGATTGTTCATGCAAGGCGCCTACGCCAAGGGCGGCGGTGGCGAACAATCCGAACTGCGCGCCTACGTTCTCGCCCGCCAGCTCTGGGATCCCGCAACCAACGTCAGTAAAACCGTCGACGAGTTCCTCGAAGGCGTCTACGGCGCAGCAGCCAAACCCATGCGCGAGTACTTCGATCTCCTCCACGCCGAAGTGCGCGGCCCCAACGGCAAGCACCTCTGGATTTTCAATGTCCCCGATTATTCCCCGCAATTCCTCCCCCGCGCCCACCAGCTATTCGACCGCGCCGAAACGCTCGCCACCGATGAGCCCACCCGCCGGCGCATCCGCAAAGCCAGAATCCCCGTCGAATACTATCAACTCCTCCGCGATTCGCAATTTTCCATCCGCGACGGCTTCTACACCCCGTCTCAGCTCGACCTGCTCAAATCCCGCGCCCTCGCCCTCTTCGCGAAGATGCGCACCCACGGCATCGAAAGCATTCACGAAGGCCAGCCCCTCAGCCGCGACGAAGAAACCTGGGCCGCCATGAAACCCCTCCGCGCCTACACGCTCGAAAACGCCGCCTGGCGCATCGACATCGTCCCCGATCTCAGCGGCCGCGCCGTGCGCATGATCGACAAATCCACCGGCCGCGACCTCCTTCGCCAATTCCCTCCCGGCGAAAGCGGCTACCCCAACAACGGCGGCCTCCTCGCCACGCTCCACGCCGACTACCACGCCCGTCCCATCGAAATCGCCTGGACCGCGGACCAGCCCCAAAACAACACCATCACGCTCCACGGCCGCGCCGGCAACCTTACCGTCGCGCGAACGCTCACCCTACAACCCGAAGGCCTTCGCACCGAAACACTCGTCACCAACAAAGGCGCCACGCCAACCACCGTAGCCCTGCAAGTCCGCGCCGAACTCGCCCCCGGAGACATCGACAAAGCCGCCATCGCCTACCCGCGCACAACCGGCCAACCCGTCACCCAAACCCTCATGGAGGACGGCCGGCTACCCACCGGACGCGAAGACTGGAAGGACGCCGAAGTCCCCGCCGGAACCATCGCCCTGCAAACCACACCCGGACCCGCCGTCCTTACGCAATTCCCACGGCACATGGTCCGCCGCGCCTACTCGACCTGGACCGCCAAGTCCCGCGGCGGCGTCACCATCGGCCTCTGGTCCGAGGAAAAGCCCCTCGCCCCCGGCGAGTCCATGCGCCTCGAAGCCACCTACGGGATTCGCACCAACTCCCCACTCGCCGCCGAGCGGTAACCCGCAAACAGCGCCTCCAGAATCCGCACGCCATCGGCCACCGTAACCTCGGCCTCCCGCCCCTGCTCCACGCAATCCAAGAACGCCGACTGATCGATGTTCGGAGCAAGCGGCGGCAAAAACCACTCCGGAGCACCCGTCTTCTTCTGATCCGTGCTCGCCCAGAAACCCTGCGGATCCTCCGGATTCACCGCCGGCACGCGCCAATACGCCTGCCCGTCGTAGCACAACTCTCCATGCGCCGCCTGCCCGTCCACAAACACATTCCCCCGCGAGCCAATCAGCTTCGTGCGCATATGCCCCGGCCCGGCATGGCTCCGCCACCCCGTCCGCCCCGACGAGATCGTCGCCGTCATCCCGCCATCCAGATTCACCGCCAGAACCCCGAAATCCTCGAAATCCCGCGCCCGGTTCGCCGCCAGAAAATAGTTCCCCGTCACCGAACGCACGCTCCGAAACGCCTTTCGCCCCGAAAGCCACCGCACCAACGCGAGCGAATACACGGCGATATTGAACATCTCCCGCTTGGCATCCGGCGCCAAAAACATTTTCGGCACTGTATGTTCTTTCCGAGGCGCCACCGGCCGGTTGTCCGCAAAGCCCTTGGCAAACAGCAGATCCGCGTGCACGGCCCGCAACTCCCCGATCGCCCCGGATTCGAGCAGCCGCCGCGCCCGCTGCGCCGGAGGAAACAGCACCTGCGTGAACATCTGGCTCCGCAATCCCCGCTGCTTCACAATCTGCTCCAACCGCCGCGCCTCCTCCAAATCGCCCGCCAGCGGCTTGTCCAGATAAACGTGTTTCCCCGCCTCCGCGCAGCGAATCGAAACGCGCCCCTGCCGGTGATGCTCCGTCGTGATCGACACTACCTGCACATCCGTCCGCCCCAGCGCATCGTCCAGATTCGCAATATAAGGCACGCCAAGATCCGCCGCCAGCTTCCGATTCGCCCGCGCTCTGCCCTCCTCCACCGAGGCTTCATCCGTCACCGCCACAATGCGCGCCCGCGCATCGGCCCGAAACCCCGCCGCATAGCCTTCCTGATGCGTCATCCCACCCGTTACCAGCAGCACTCCGATCGCCATGGCTAATTCCTCCTCCGCGCCACGGGCACACCCGCGCCAAGCGATTCCTCAATCCATCGCACCGAAGCCTCCTGTGCCACCGGAGTCTCCCGCAGTGGATCGGGCGCCGGAAAATCGTCGTAGCGCATGGTCCCGTTGCGCCCCACAATCAGCAGTTGCATTGCCGGCTCGCCATGCGCCGCCTCCGCGCTCACCAGCGCACTCGCCCCGTTCACGAACTCCACCGTCACGCTCACATAGCCCGCCTTCGCACCCCCCTGCGCATACACGTTCTTCACCTCCGAACCCACCCACCGCGCCACGCTATCCATCCCCGACGCCGCCACTCGCACCAGCAACCCATGATCCGCCGTGAACTCCAGATTCGCCCGCACAAACACCACCGGCCCGATCATCCCCGCCGCCAGCCGCGTCCCAATCACCGGTTCCAGCCACGTTAGATAATGCACAAAGTTCTTCTCCGCTGCGCCGTGTCAACTGTAAAGTATGTCACGGCGCAGCGGACGCACACCAACCGGATTACTGCACCTGCTTCAACATCGCGCTATAGCGGTCCGCCACCCAGATCCTCATCCCATCGAACAGCAG
>CAYOBO010000043.1:0-13011 GCA_964402295.1 uncultured Candidatus Solibacter sp.
CAAAGCCGGCTGCACCCGCCGACAAAAACGCGCTTCCAAACCCCGTCGTCGAGCAACTCCCGCCCGACGAATTGAAGATCTTGATCCCTGTCACGCCACCCACCGTGCCGGTGGACTGAAACTGCATCGTGTCCCCATCACATAAAGAAAATGCCTGGCTCGGCTCGAACGTCGCCGCCCCCATTGACATCGCCGCCGCGGCGGCCAGGGGCATTATCTTCAGCGCCCCGCTCTTCGCTGTTGACCGTAGTAGCGCCTTCGCGCGTTGCACAAAATCCATAGTGACCTCGAGAGAAACTGTTGTTGAGACAATAAAACGATACGGCTTGTAAAGCCAATGCAACTCAAACGTCTATCGTCGCGTCCGGTACTTCACTTTACGGGGAGAGTACTTTTTAAGCGAAAGTCCTAATACAACCTACCACAAAAGTACCTATGATTGTATGACAAAATACACATCCCTCCGCTTCCCGCACCTGCGATACACTACCCCAATGGCAACCCACTCCAACTCCCGCCGCTCTTTCTTCCAAAGCCTCGGCGCATCCCTCCCCGCCAGTTGGCTCGCCATGCAATCTTCCCTCGCCGCCGCTCCATCCCCCGCCGCCGAGGACTACTGGGCCCTCGTCAAAAGCCAGTTCCCGCTCGCCGACGGCCTCATCTACCTCAACGCCGCCAACGTCTGTCCCTCCTCCCGTCCCGTCCTCGACCGCCACCAGCAGTTCCTCCGCGACTTCCACGCCGACCCCTCCTTCCAGAACCGCGACAAATATGAGCCCATGCAGGAAAGCCTCCGCTCCAAGCTCGCCCGCATGCTCCAGGCCACCTCCGACGAAATCGCCATCACCCGCAACACCTCCGAAGGCTCCAATATCATCGTCAACGGCATCGATCTCAAAGCCGGCGACGAAGTCCTCATCACCTCCCACAACCATCCATCGAGCAACGATTCCTGGAAAGTCCGCGCCCGCCGCCATGGCCTCGTCATCAAGGAAGCCCCCGTACCCATCCCCGCCACCAGCGCCCAGCAACTCATCGACTCCATTGAGAAGCTCATCACCCCGCGCACCCGCGTCCTCGCCGTCACTCACGTCACCAGCACCACCGGCAACCGCTACCCCGCCGAGGAAATCGGCCGCCTCGCCCGCCGCCACAACCTCTGGTATCACCTCGATGGCGCGCAAACCTTCGGCGCACTCGATGTCTCCGTTAGCAAGATCGGCTGCGACTCCTTCTCCGGCTCCGCCCACAAATGGTTCATGGGCCCCCTCGAAGCCGGTGTCCTCTACGTCCGCGCCGAGCGCATCCCCACACTCTGGCCATCCGTCGTCACCGCCGGCTGGAAGGATAACCTCAAAGGCGCACGCAAGTTCGAAGTCTACGGCCAGCGCGACAACCCGCGCATCGCCGCCTTTGAAGCCGCTGTCGACTTCATCCAGATGATCGGCATGCCCGCCGTCGAAGCCCGCCTCGGAAAGCTGGTCACGCGCCTCAAGGAAAATCTTGCCGCCATTCCGCAAGTGCACTTGAAGACCAGCCGCGACTTCACCCTCAGCGGCGGCGTCATCAAGTTCCAGGTCAAGGGACGCGCCACAAACGATTTATACAGCACGCTTTACTCCAAACACCGCGTCGCCCTTGCCCAAACCGCCACCGGCGAGAGCGAAGGCCTACGCTTCTCGCCCCACATCTATAACTCCCTCGAAGAGATGGATCAGGCCGCTGCCATTGTTCGCAAACTCGCCTGACCCGCATGCTATTCTAAGGGCATTCAGCAAGGAAACGGCGCCGCCCGCGCACCGTCCTGTAGAGGTTCCTTGTCTGTGGGGGTCTTACCGTATAGGGATCTCAGTTGCAGTCCTTCGTCCGTTGTGGGCTTCCAATCTCCCCGGCGCCTGGGATCAGTCCCCTACTGCAAACATAGTGGAGGGTTCATGTTTTACTACGCCGCGCTTGCGCTCCTGTTGTGCGCAAGCCTCGAAGCCGCGCCGAAGCTTCGTCTCGTCACCACTACCGTCGGCCCGGTTTCCGTCACTCAGGGCTCCAACCCCAATGCCCAAACCGTCGAGGCCTACAATGCCGGAGACGGCAATCTAAATCTGTCCGCCACCTCAACCGTGGCCTGGGTCAGCGCCTCCGTCGGTGGCTCGCGCCCCTGCAATCTGCGCGAAGGCTCCTGCCTGCCGGTCAACTTCCAGTTTCGAACCAACGAACTCGCAGCCGGAACCTACACCGGCACCGTCACGCTCAGTGACCCCAATGCGCTCGATGCTCCGCAAAACATCACCGTCACCGTCCAAATCGGCGGAGGCGTCCCCAGTGAAGTGAACCTCTACGTCCCACCCAACGGGTCCAGCGACGAAGTCCGCTTCACCACCAACAGCGTCCTCGTCCCCAACGTCAACACTTCTTCCGGTGGCTCCTGGCTTTCTCTCGCCCTCGAAGGCAGCGGCAGCTTCCGTTTCGTGTTTCCCTATCGCGTCATCGGCCGCCATCTTGAAGAGATGGCCGAAGGCCAGTATTCCGGAACCATCGCCGTCAGCAACTCGCAGGTCGCCGCGGAGAACAAGACCATCCAGGTGCGCCTGAACGTGACCTCGCGGCCCATCGCCCGCTCCGTCCAGCGCGAATTCAGCTTCCGCATCGCCGCAGGCGCTCCCGCCCAAGAAGTGCCGCTCAACCTCTTTAACGGCGGACTCGGCACCCTTGAACTCACCGATGCCACCGCTAGCGCCGCATCCGGAGGCTCATGGCTCACCGTCCAGCGCGACGGCAACCGCGTCACCGTCAAAGCCGATCCCGCCGGACTCTCCACCGGAGTCTACACCGGCTCCATCTCCATCGCCTCCAACGCCGCCAATAGTCCGCTGCGTATTCCCGCACGGCTCGAAGTCGTCGCCCAGGGACCGCCCACCGCCGCCTTCGGTGGCATCCTCAACAGCGCCAACTTCGATGCCGGACTCGCCCCCGGCAGCGTCGCCGCCATCTTCGGCGAACAGCTTTCCATGCAGCCGCCGGGCTCGGCTTCCGCCGTTCCACTGGAAACGCAATTAAACGGCGTCCGTGTGCTGGTCAACGATCAGGCCGCGCCCATCTACTACACCTCGTCTAACCAGGTGAACTTCCAGTTGCCCATCAACACGCCCGCCGGCAGCGAGGCCGTCATTAAAGTCGAACGCGACGGCACGGCCGGAAACGGCGTCGCTGTTCCCATCGCTGAGCGCGCCCCGCGCATCATCACCATCGGCAACAACGGCATCGTCGTCAACGCCCGCGACGGCTCCATGGTCAACTTCGCCGGCCGTCCCGCCAAACCCGGCGATGTGCTCACCATCTACCTCGTCGGCATGGGCGTCACCGATCCCGTCGTCGCCACGGGTACTTCCGCTCCTGCCGCGGAACCGCTTGCCCGCGTCACCCCCGAACCGAAAGTCATCCTTGGCAGCCCCTTCATGGGGACCATCGTCCTCGAACCGTTGTTCGCCGGACTCACCCCGTCGCTCGTCGGCCTCTATCAGATGAACGTCGAACTGCCCCTCGATGTCCCCATCGGCGACATCTTCCTCGGCATCGAAGGCGACGGCTACCGCAGCAACAACATCATGATCCCGATCCGGGAGTAGCCACCAGCCCCTTTGCCGCATGCTGCTTCAGCAGCGCCGCCTCATAGCGAGCCTTCGCTTCTTCGTCGCGCTCTGCCCGCTTCGAGAAGTACGTGTAGGCGATCACCGGCCGCCGCCGCGTCGAGCGGTTCGCCCCCGCATAGTGCACCGTCAGCGAATGATGCACCAGCACGTCGCCCGGCGATACCGTGCACACCACGGGCTCGCCGAAGTTCAACGGGTCTTCCAGCAACCCTTGCGAGAACCCGAGGATGTTCGATGCCCCGTGTTCCCGCACTCCGAACCGGTGCGAACCCTTGACATACACCAGCGCTCCATTCTCTTCGTCGATCGGCTCCAGCGGGATCCACACCGTCAATGCCTCATTCGGGCGCAGGCAAAAGTAGTAGCCGTCCTGATGCGGCGGAGTCGCATGATTCCGCCCCACCGGCTTATCGAAGTACTCCACGTTCTGCGCCCGCACCGGCCCCAGCATGGCTTCCGCCAGGTCATGAATCTTGCCGTGCGACTTCCAGGCCGCCAGGCTCGGTTCTTCGTCCAATGCATGCGACTGCTTGATTGTCGAGCGGTCCCCGTAGTCTTCATACATCACCGCCCGCCGATCGAGCCGCGGAGCGATCTCCGCCACAAACCGGGCGAACCCCGCCCGCAGATGCTCCACCTCATCGGGACTGAGGTAACCCCGCAAGACGGCAAACCCGTCTCGTTGAAACCGTTCGAGCGCCAGATCCATCATTGAGTCTAATCTTAACTAGAATGACCGAACGCCTCTACTACCGCGACGCGGCGCTCACCACCTTCACGGCCCAAGTCATCGAGGCCGCCG
Source organism: uncultured Candidatus Solibacter sp. (assembly GCA_964402295.1). GTDB lineage: Bacteria > Acidobacteriota > Terriglobia > Bryobacterales > Bryobacteraceae > CADEFT01. The sequence goes on from CAYOBO010000043.1 coordinate 4,450, forward strand.
AAGACGGGCGCCGCATCTACCTCGACCGCAGCGCCTTCTACCCGGCCTCCGGAGGCCAGCCCTCCGACCGCGGCACCCTCGCCGGCATCGATGTCCTCGATGTCATCGATGAAGACGGCCGCGTTGCGCACATCCTGGCCGCGCCGCTCAGCGCCCAGACAGTCGAAGGCATCGTCGACCGCACCCGCCGCCACGACCACATGCAGCAGCACACCGGCCAGCACCTGCTCTCGGCAGTGCTCGAAGAGCTGTATTCCATCCCAACCCTCAGCTTCCACATGGGCGCGGAAGTCTCCGACATCGAGATTGGCGCCCCCACCCTGACCCCCGATCAGATCAATGCCATCGAAGCCCGCGTCAACGAGGTTGTCGCCCTCAACCGTCCCGTCACCGTCGAGTTCGAAGATGCCGCCACGGTCCAAGGCCTGCGCAAACCCTCCGATCGTCCCGGCATCCTGCGCATCGTCACCATCGAGTCCATGGACCGCAGCGCCTGCGGCGGCACTCACGTCTCGCACACCTCCGCCATCGGCCCCGTCCTGCTTCGCAAGCTCGACAAAGTCCGCGGCAACGTGCGCCTCGAGTTCGTCTGCGGCGCCCGCGCCCTGCGCGCCGCCCGCCGCGACTACGAGCGCTTGAACGACATCGCCCGCACACTGTCCGCGGCCCCTGAGGAAACCCCGGCACTCGTTGCCGCTCTGCAATCGAAAGCCGCCACGATCGAAAAGGCGAACCGCAAGCTGGCCACTGAACTTGCCTCGCTCCAAGGCCGCCAGTTGTACGAAGCCGCCATTCCCGATGCCACTGGACTCCGCCGCCACCGGCGCAACGAACCCGTCCTCGGAGACGAAGTCCGAGCCCTCGCCCAAGGCTTCACCGCCGGCTCGCGCTCCATCTTCCTCGCCATCTCCGAGCCGGCCCGTGCCGTGCTGCTGGCTGCATCGAAAGATAGCGGCGTGAACGCCGGCGATCTGCTCAAGCAATGCCTCCAGGCCGCCGGAGGCCGGGGCGGCGGCAACCCCCAACTCGCCCAGGGCAGCGTCTCCACCCCCGAAGCCCTCGCCACGCTCACTGAGTTGCTCAACCAGCGTCTGGGCTGAGAAACTGAAAGTATCGATGGTCCCGCCCCGGTTTTCCATAGGTTCGATTTCGATCGCCCCGGCCACTGTTCTCGCGCCCATGGCCGGCGTGACCGATACTGTCTTCCGCCGCCTCATCCGCAACCAGGGCGGCTGCGGGCTATTGATGACCGAGTTCACCTCCTCTCACGGAGTGGTCAACCTGCGCAAGGCGCGCAAGCCCACCAAGGCTTTCCGCTACCTCTATTACGAGCCGGAAGAGCACCCGCTCAGCGCCCAGCTATTCGGCTCCGATCCCGTGGTGATGGCCGAAGCCGCCCGCGTCTGCGAAGACCTCGGCTTCGATGCCGTCGATATCAACTTCGGCTGCCCCGTCAACAAGGTGGTCAAGTGCAACGGTGGCTCCGGCCTGCTGCGCGACCTGCCGCTCGTCGAGACGCTGCTGCGCCATGTGCGCGCCGCCATCCGCATCCCGCTGACCATGAAGTTCCGCGCCGGATGGAACGACCGCGAACTCGTCTACCTCAAGATGGGCCGCATCGCCGAGGAGTGCGGCCTGCAAGCCATCGCCCTCCATCCACGCACCCGCGAGCAGGGCTACTCCGGCATCTCCGATTGGACGCGCATCGCCGAACTCAAGGCGCATGTGCGCATCCCCGTCATCGGCAACGGCGACATCCTTTCGCCCGAGGACGCCGCCCGCATGGTCCGCGAGACCAATTGCGACGCGGTGATGATCGGCCGCGCCGCTTCCTCGAACCCATGGATCTTCCGCCAGATCGAAGAGTACATGGCCACCGGCACTTACTGGAAGCCGAGCGAGCGCGACCGCTACGAGATCATGCGCACCTACTACTCCATGCTGCATGAGAAGAACGCCCCCGACGCCGTCGGCAAGATGAAGCAGTTCGCTTCCTACTTCACCCACGGAGTCCGCAACGGCTCGAAACTGCGCGCCGCCATCTACCCGTCGCACAAGCCCGAAGAGATCCTCGATCAGGTGGACCGCTTCTTCGAATCCGAACTGCTCGCCGCTTCCTAACTCCGCTGATAGTAAGCGCCCGGCGGCGTCAGGTAGGCGATCGCCAGTTCCGGCGTCTCCAGGCCGCGATGCTCGCCCCTCGCGAGGCAATCCGAAGTGCGTCGCCACCGGCGCCGCATCGCCCTTCCTCCTGCCGGCGAAGGTCCACCCGATCGAGTGGCCGTTCAACATGTAGGCCACCGCCTTCAGCCCGTCGCCATACTCCAGCACGAATCGGCCCGTATTCCCGACTCGCCGCCCTTGTGCCGCTCCACCATGCACGGCAACGATTCGAGCGCATGGAAGCCATAGGCGTCCATGTCCCCATAGCCGAGCACCACGGCGCTTTCCATCGCTGCTCCGTAGGGAACCTCGGCATGCGGCGTGCGCACGGCGAGCGGAATCTACGGCCCGGCCATCAGCCACAATGCGCTCTATCAGTTCATAGCGCGGATACATCTTCTGGCCGCGGCCGTTCACCGGATAGTTGCCATGCTCGCCGACGAAGCAGACGGCGTCCACCGCCAGATCGCCGCCGCCCATAGGCATTGCCTCGCGGATGGTGGGAAACACGCGGAGCCCATGCTTGCCGGCAAGCGTGCGGCTCAAGTCCGCCGGCGGCGTCTGATCGAAATACATCGACACCACCCGCGGCTTGGTGAACACGCCGTTCGGCGAGTAGCCTTCAAGCAGCCGGCCCACGATCAACGTTGGCGTGCGTGTTCCGCCGTCCGTCATTGGTGTACATGGTGACGATGGCCGCCACGCGCTTGGGCTCTGCCTGCGCCTGCGCCGCTTCATCTGCAACCTCACAGCATCTGGCGGAGCCGCTCCGCCGTCCACTTCACGGCGATGTCGATCATCGCCTCGCCCTTGGCCGTGGAAGCGAGTTTCGCTTCGCGCGCGAACTCCTCTTCCTGCGCGGCCGACTTCGGATCTTTAATATGCAAATGCTCCTTGATCTTCTCGTAATTCACGCCCTCCCAATGCACACGCTCGGGGAAGGCCGCCATGGCGAAGGAAGTCTCGAACTCGGCGGCATGGCCGGGCGCCTTGCCGCTCTCCATGTACCTGCGTACGATCTCCGGCGTGTAGGCGTCCCAATAGGAGTTGAACTCGATGCGGATGCCGAGCTTCTTGGCGAAGCCCGGCACGGCCCCGCGCAGCGGAGCCACGTTGCCGCCATGGCCGTTGAGGACGAGGATGTTCCGGACGCCGTGGATCTGAAGGCTTTCGCAGATATCGAAGACCACGGCGAGGAAGGTTTCCTTCTTCAACGTTAACGTGCCTTTGCGATCCATCCAGTGCGGGGAAATGCCCACCGGGACAGGGGTGGCCACCATCACCTTCGGATAGTGCAGCAGCGCCGCCTTCTGCGCCACCAGCGTTACGCTGGCCGTGTCCTGAATCATGGCCAGATGCTCGTTGTGCTGCTCGGTGCTGCCGGTGGGAACGATGACGGCTTTGAGCGTTCCGCTTTCCTGTAGTTCGCGGAACTCCTTGCGTGTGCCCTCCCAGAGCAGGACTTTGCGGGGATTGGCATAGCCCGCGCCGGCGGCTTCGATTTGCGCCTTCCCTTGCGCGGCAAGGCCGCAGGCAGCCATGGTGCTCAGGAAGGAACGCCGATGAGAGTTCATGGCTAGAGATGATATCAGCTAAAGTGCAGCCAATTGCTAGCGATATTACAGTGTAGGGGCGACAGCACGTCCGTTCCGATACAAGGAGCATTGCATTGACGACCACTCTACCTTCTGTTGGGCCCGCATCCGTTACCGACAAAGCCCATTTCCTCGATTGGCTTCCCATACCGGTTGTGGCGATGGACACTTCGCACACACTTGTCTACATCAACCGCATGGCCGCATCCGTTGCCGGCATGGAGCCGGAAGACTGTGTCGGCAAGAAGTTCTGGGAGGTGCTCTACGACAGTCCGGCATGCCATGAAGAGAAATGTGCGGCGGGACAAGCGGTGCGTACGGGGAAGGTGTCCGTGGGCGAAGCCCACTTCCAGGTTCGCGGGCGGGACTGGCCGGTTCGGGTCATCTGTTCGCCGCGTTTTGACGACGACGGGCGCACGGTGATTGGCTGCTTCCAGGTGATGTACGAGGCCCATGAGGAGATTCGCGTGTCGCGCGAGATCATGCGATTGGTGAGCGCGGGCCGGTCGGGCGATCTGAGCACGCGGGGGAATTTGGATGAATTCAAGGGTAATTTCCGTACGCTGGTGGAAGGGCTCAACGCATTGCTCGAAGCCTTTGTGCAGCCGCTGCGCACCTTCGGCGAGAGCGCCACTGCGCTGGCCTTGGCTTCGGACACGCTGTCCGGCGTGAGCCGGCTTCTGGTGAGCAACGCGGAGGAGACGGCGGCGCAGGCGCAGGCGGCAAGGGGGGCCAGCGATCAGGTTTCGCGCAACGTCTCGGCTGTGACGTCGGGCGCCGAGCAGATGCAGATCTCCATCCGCGAGATCTCGAAGAACTCCAACGAGGCTGCCCGTGTGGCGCGCAGTGCCGTGAGCTTTGCCAAGGAGACGAACGTCAAGGTGAGCAAACTCGGCGAGTCGAGCCGCGAGATTGGGAATGTGGTGAAGGTGGTGACCTCGATCGCCCAGCAGACCAATCTCCTGGCCCTCAACGCGACCATTGAAGCGGCGCGCGCCGGCGAAGCGGGCAAGGGGTTTGCCGTGGTCGCCAACGAGGTCAAGGAACTGGCCAAGAAGACGGCCCATGCGACCGAGGAGATCGGCCAGAAGATCGAGGCGATTCAAGCCGACACCAAAGCAGCGGTGAAGGCCATCGAGGAGATCGGGTCATTCATCACCCAGATCGACGACTTCACGAACGTCATCGCCGCGGCCATTGAGGAACAAACGGCAACCACCAACGAAATCGGAGTCAGCATCGCGAAGGCGGCGCAAGGCGCCGAGGATATCGCTTCGAACATCTCCACGGTGGCCGCGGCAGCGCATAGCACCACGCAGGCAGCGGGCCAGGGGATCGAAGCGTCGCAGGACATCGGCCGCATCGCCGGACAGTTGCGGAAGATGCTGAGCGAGTACAAATACTGACCTGCTCGAGCGGATCTGGCGCCGCCGTCAACGGCGTTGGAACGCAGCGGACCCACGCCGGCGGTGTACCGCGGGAACTCGCCGGCCACGGGCAAGGGAGAGTGGTCCGTCCGCTGGACGGACTCCTACAGCCGGGAATCGCAGGCGCGGAACTGCAACGGCAGCGGGCTGCGGGGACGATGGGAATGCGGAACGCAAGCCGCGGCGGCGCGGAGGATCGTGAAGCGGAAGCGGTTCGGCTCGATACCGCTCGACGATCTGCCGCGCAGCGAGCAGGAAAGCTATCCGTCGAGGCATGGGCTTCCATCCCTACGCTGGCGCTGTCACAGGTGCGACGGAACGCGGACGCTGGCGGAAGTGGCGCGGCTCACGCAGATGGAGTTGGGCGCGGCGAATTTCGATTTTGCGGGCTATTTCCGGTCTTTAGCGAAACACGGCTACGTGGAGATTGCGGAGCACCGATTAAGAGATCTTGCCGGTCTTCCAATCCCAACTCATGCGGCGGCCCTGGCGGTAGGAGAGGTTGGCGAGGTGGGCCGCGCCGGCGGCGGCGGCTCCGTGCCATGGCCCTTCACCGCTCGGCTTGTTCTCGCGAATCGACTTGAGGAACATCTCCTGATGGGAGGCGCCGCGCTCGATGGTGACCTCTTTGGGGGCGGGCGGCGCCGGCCGCTGCGGTGCGCCCTTGGAGGCGAAATAGGCATCGCGCATGGCCTTGGGCCAAGCGTTGGTGGCGTAGCGCTGGACGTCGCCGTAGTCGGGCTCGCGGTGGTGGATGAGCGAGCCGCGGGAGTTCATCTGGAGGGTGCCTTCGCTGCCGAAGATCATGACACCCTGGTTGCCGTAGGAATTGCCGAGATTGACACTGATATTGGCTAAAAAGCCGCCGTAATCGAAGACGGATTCCATTAAATCGGGAACGGTGCGGCCGTCGTTCCAGCGGTAGATGCCGCCCTGGGAGACGACGGACTGGGGAGCTTCGACGTCGAGGGCCTGATGGAGCATGGTGAGCAGGTGCACGAACAGGTCCGTGGCGACGCCGCCGGAGTACTCCCACCAGCAGCGCCAGCGGAAGAAGACCTTGGGGTCGAAGGGGCGTTGCGGGGCGGGACCGAGGAAGCGCGGCCAGTCGATGGTTTGCGGAGAGGCATCGGGCGGGATGGCGTAGACCCAGGCTCCTTCGGCGTTGTTGCGCCGCGTATCCATGCGGATCTGGTTGACCTTGCCGATCGCTCCGGATTTGATGAGTTCGCGGGCCTTTTGGGTGAGGGCGGCGGTGCCGGCGCCGCTGCCGATTTGCATGATTTTGCCCGAGGCGTCGGCGGCCTTGGCGACTTCGATGCACTGCTCGATGCTCCAGCACATGGGCTTTTCGAGGTAGACGTGCTTGCCGGCGGCGAGGGCCTCGAGGGCCATTTGCTTGTGCCAGTGGTCGGGGGTGGCGATGACCACAACGTCGACATCCTTGCGGCCGATGACCTTTGTGTAGTCGCGGGTGGTTTCGATGGCTCCGCCGGTGACTTCCTTGGCTCGCGTCATGTGGCCGTCGTAGACGTCGGCGGCGATGAGGGGCTTGACGCCGGAGAGTTTTTGGAACTCCTCAAGCAGATACATGCCGCGGATGCCGATGCCGATGAAACCAAAGCCGAGCGAATCGTTGGCGGCCACTGCTTTTTGCACGGCGGAAGTTTGCACGAAATTGTAAGCGACGGCTGCCGAGCCGGCCTTGGCGAATGAGCGGCGGGTGGTGGACATGGCTCCTATTATGCCTCAGTGCGGCGCGTGGGCGGATTCACCCGGTTGTCATCAAGGTTATGGAAAAATGATCGAATTTTTATTCCATTGTTGCAGGGAGCTGGTGAAATGGCGGCTTGGCTGGATCGAGCATCGAATGCACGGTCCGGTACAACAAGGGGAGCCAAATACAGATGAGCGAGACACTGGGAAGCACACTGGAACGGCGGTTCGCCCGCCGGCGAATGGTTGGAGGGCTGGCGAAGGCGCTGCCGCTGGCGGCCTTTGCTTCGCACCTGCGCGGTGAAGAGACCGGTGCGGAGGCAGGGGGCAAGGATGGGGAACGGGAAGCCGTGCGCGATTTCCGGCTGCAATTTTCTTCGGTCGCCGCGAATACGCGCGATGCCGTGACACTGGCTTCGGGCTACAAGCACAGCAGCAGTTCGGCTACATCTGCGACTGGATGGATTTCTTCCCGCTGCCGAGCCACGATGCCGTGACAAGCCGCCATGGCCTGCTGGTGGTGAACCACGAGTACACGAACCCGGAGCTGATGTTCCAGAACTACGGCGGGTTCAACAACCAGACGCGCGAGCAGACGGAGGTGGAACTGGCGGCACACGGGCTGAGCGTTGTGGAAGTGATGCGCGATGGCAGCGGCAACTGGCGTTGGATCAAGGGTTCCTCGTACAACCGGCGCATCTCGGCGCTATCGGCGCCGATGACATTGACGGGTCCGGCGGCGGGTTCGCCGTGGCTTAAAACAGCGCAGGATTTGACGGGGACTTTCGTGGTCGGAACGCTGAACAATTGCGCGGGCGGCAAGACGCCGTGGGGCACGGCACTGTCGGGAGAAGAGAACTTCCACCAGTATTTTTCCAATGCCGGATCGTTGCCGGATGGACCGCTGAAGACGATGCACACGCGTTACGGGTTGCCGGCCGGGAACGGGGAGTATCCGTGGGCGCGCCACATCGAACGTTTTGACATCGCCAAGCACCCGAACGAGGCGAACCGTTTTGGATGGGTGGTGGAATTCGATCCGTACGATCCGGAGTCGCAGCCGAAGAAGCGCACGGCGCTGGGGCGGTTCCGGCACGAAGGCGTGGCGGTGCAGGTGGCGCGGAACGGCCGGTTGGCGGGATGCATGGGCGACGATGAGCGGTTCCAGTTCATCTACAAGTACGTGAGCAACGGCACGTATAACGCGTTCAATCGGGCGGCCAACGATAGGCTGCTGGATGAAGGCGTGCTGTATGTGGCGCGGCTCGATGACAGCGGCGCGGGCGAGTGGCTGCCGCTGGTGTACGGGCAAGGCCCGCTGACGGCGGCGAACGGCTTCCGGGATCAGGCGGACGTGCCGGTGAATACGCGCACGGCCGCGACGTTGCTGGGTGCGACGCAGATGGACCGGCCGGAGGACATTGAAGCGAATCCGGTGAATGGGAAGGTGTACGTGGCGCTGACGAACAACACGCAGCGCACGGACCGGCAGGTGAACAAGGCGAATCCGCGCGCCGTGAACCGCTATGGACACATCATCGAAATCACCGAGGACGACGGCGATCATACGAGCACGAAGTTCACATGGGAAGTGTTTTTGCTGTGCGGGGACGGCAAGAACCCGGCGCATGGAACGTTCTTTGCGGGCTTCGACCCGAAGC
>CAYOBO010000043.1:13111-45858 GCA_964402295.1 uncultured Candidatus Solibacter sp.
GCGAATCCGGACAATTTGCTTTTCGATAATAAAGGGAACCTGTGGATTTCGACGGACGGACAGCCGGGAACGCTGCGGATCAACGATGGGATATACGCGGTGGCGACGGAGGGTCCGGAGCGCGGCAACGTGAAGCAACGGGTAGGTCTGGTGCCCGGCGCGGAGGCGGCGAGCCTGGTGATGACTCCGGATAATACGGCATTGTTCGTGACCGTGCAGCATCCTGGGGAAGGCGGGCGCTGGACGGACAATGCGGCGGATTCGATCAGTATGTTCCCGGATAACGGGCTTCCGGCGAAGCCGTCGGTGATTGTAGTGACGAAGTCGTCGGGGAGCCTGGTGATCGGGAGCTGACGTTCGCAAGCGACGAAAGGGGAGGCGGAATCGCTTCCCCTGATACTTTTTAGCTCCTCAGTGCATCCTTGATATTTTGGTAAGAGGAGCTCCGTTATACCCACTCAGGCCGAATTTCGTATCCAGGGAATGGACTGTGCCGAAGAAGTGGCGCTGCTGCGCCGCGAGTTGAACGGCATGCCGGGCATTGTCGATCTGCGGTTTGACGTGATGAAGGCCAAGATGGTGGTGGACTTCGATCCGAAGCAGACCACGGCGGGCAACATCACGGCGGCAGTGGCGCGCACGGGGATGAAGTGCCAGCCGTTCCGCGATCAGGCGCAGCATGAGCCGTGGTGGAACCGGCACGGGCGATCGATCCTAACCGCCGTGAGCGGACTGGCGGTGGTGGCGGGCGCGATCGCGGAGTCCGGGTCGGTCGCCGATTTTCTGCGCGCGCTGCTGGTGCATGAGCATGACCATGAAGCGTTTTCGCCGGTGGCCATCGGACTGTTTCTCGTCGCCATTCTGTGCGGCATGTACTACGCGGCTCCGAAGGCGATTCAATCGCTGCGGCGGCTGACGCCGGAGATGAACGCGCTGGTGGCGGTATCCATTGTGGGGGCGGTGATTCTCAACGAGTGGATGGAAGGAGCGACGCTGGCGTTTCTGTTCTCGCTAGCCGGGCTGCTGGAGAGTTGGAGCATGACGCGGGCGCGGAATGCGGTATCGAGCCTGCTGGAAGTGGCTCCGAGCGAAGCCTCGGTGCTGCATCACGACCATGAACACCGCATGCCGGCCGATCAGGTGAAGGTGGGCGATACGGTGCGGATCAAGCCGGGCGAGCGGATTCCGTGCGATGGGGTGGTGCAGGAGGGGGAGTCGCATGTCAATCAGGCGTTGATTACCGGGGAATCGGTGCCGGTGATCAAGACGCGCGATGCGGCGGTGTATGCGGGGACGATGAACGGGGACGGGACGCTGGATGTGCGCGTAACGAAGCCCGCCTCCGATACGCTGCTGGCGCGCATGCTGCGGATGCTGGAAGGCGCGCAGCACCGGCGGGCGCATAGCGAGCAGTTCGTGGAGCGGTTCTCGCGGGTGTATACGCCGGTGATGTTCGTGCTGGCGATTCTGGTGGCGACGGTTCCGCCGCTGTTTCGCGGGGCGTCGTGGAGCGAGTCCGCGTATCACGGGATGGTGATTCTGCTGATTTCGTGCCCGTGCGCGCTGGTGATTTCCACGCCGGTGACCGTGGTTGCGGCGCTGGCGAGCGCGGCGCGGCGTGGAGTGCTGATCAAAGGCGGCGTGTTTCTGGAAGCGGCGGCGAGCTTGAAGGCGATGGCCTTCGATAAGACGGGGGTGCTGACGACGGGTTCGCCGGAAGTGCAGACCATCCGCACGATGGACGGGCTGACGGAGGCCGATGCGTTGCGGCGCCTGGTGGCGCTGGAGCAGCGCAGCGAACATCCGGTGGGGCACGCGATTGTGCGCTATGCGCGGCGGCAGGGCATACAGCCGGCATCGGTGACGGAGTTCCGCGCGGTGCAGGGACGCGGGGCGGAGGCTCTGGTGGCGAACGAGAAGTTCTGGGCGGGGAGCCATCGCTTTCTGCACGAAAAAGGGCTGGAGCACGATTGGGTGTGCCGCCAGGTGGATGACTTGGAAGATGCCGGGCACACGGCGTTTCTGTGCGGCACGGAGAAGGTGGTGTGGGCGGTGGTGGGGCTGGCGGATCCGCTGCGTAGCGAAGCGCGCGAGGCGATCGCCGAATTGCAGCGGGAAGGCGTGGAGCATGTGACGATGCTGACGGGCGACAACACGCCGACGGCGAAGGCGGTGGGCCGCCTGTTGGGCATTGCGGATGTGCAGGCGGAGTTGCTGCCCGATGAAAAGGCCAAAGCGGTGCAGCGGCTGCGGGATCGATTCGGATCGGTGGGGATGGTGGGCGACGGGATCAACGATGCGCAGGCGCTGGCGAGCGCGACGGTGGGGATCGCGATGGGGCGGCGATCGACGGATGTGGCGCTGGAGACGGCGGACATTGTTTTGATGAACGACGATTTGCGCAGCTTGCGCTTTCTGCTGCGGCATGCGCGCCGGGCGGCGGCGGTGATTCGTCAGAACGTGATGGTGGCGCTGGGGCTGAAGGCGGTGTTTCTGGTGCTGGCGTTCATGGGTTTGGCGACGCTGTGGATGGCGATTGCGGCGGACATGGGCGGGACGCTGCTGGTGACGTTCAACGGGCTGCGATTGTTGCGGGCGACGCGCTAGCGGACTTCGCCGATATCTTCGTTCCAGAGTTCGGGATGCTCGTGCTGGAACTGGCGCATGAGGGCGATGCAAGTGGCGTCGTCGCGGACGGTGAGGTGGATGCCGCGGGAGCGGAGATACTCTTCGGGACCGCGGAAGGTGCGGTTTTCGCCGACGATGACGGTGGGGATCTTGTAGAGCAGGATGGCTCCGCTGCACATATCGCAGGGGGAGAGCGTGGAGTAGAGGGTGGCGCGGCGGTATTGCCGGGGGGTGAGGCGGCCGGCGTTTTCGAGGCAATCCATTTCGGCGTGGAGCACGGGACTTTTGCGCTGCACGCGCTGATTGTGCCCCCGCCCCACGATTTGGTTGTCGATGACCAGGACGGACCCAATGGGGATGCCGCCGGCGGCGAGGCCTTTGCGGGCTTCTTCGATGGCGGCTTCAAGGAATGGATCCGTCGTGGTCATGGGGTGTTACTTCTTCTTTCCCGTGCCTCCCTTCGTGGCGGGGGCGGCGGGCTCGGCGAGCAGTTTGTCGACTTCGCGGGCGATGCCGGCGGTGCCTTGATTGAAGATGGCGTCGACGCCGGTGAACTGCGCGCGGATGATGCCTTTCTTGTCGATGAAGACAAGCCAGGGCACATAGGCCGGACGGACGAGGGTGTGCTGCATGTACTCGCGGGCGAGCGCATCGGGAGCGGTGCCCACGGGGAACGGCACCTGATACTGCCTGCTGAAAGCCACGACGTTGGCGTTGGCGTCGACGGCGGCAAACAGCGCCTCAAACCCTTTTGCTTTGTACTGCCGGTAGAATGCGCCCATGACCTGGGCGTGCTGTTGGCAGTGCGGTCAAGTGGTGAGGATGCAGGCGAACGCCAGCACCTTGCCTTTATAGGAGCTGAGTTTCACCTTCCGGCCGTCGGGCAAGGCAACTTCGAAATCGGGGGAAGGGCGGGGGACGTCGGCGCCCAGCAACGGCAGCGCGCCCAGTCCCGCCAGCAGTTGGCGTCGTCTCATATCTTCATTATATTCGGGCCGGCGGGCTCTGCCGGGATTTGCGGTCAGCGCTGGACGCGGCCGGAGCCGCCACCCTTGATGAGGGCGAGCACTTCGGACGTGGTGAAGCGGTTGAAATCGCCGGGGATGGAATGCTTGAGGCAGGAAGCGGCGACGGCGAATTCGAGGGCCGCCTGGTGGTCGGGCTGGGTGAGCAGGCCGTAGATCAAGCCGCCGGCGAAGCAATCGCCGCCGCCGACGCGGTCGACGATATGGGTGATTTCGTAATGGCGGCTGAGGAGGAATTCGCCGCGGTTGTTGAGGCAGGCGGACCAGCCGTTGTGCGAGGCGCTCTTCGATTCGCGCAGGGTGATGGCGAGGGCCTTGAGATTGGGATAGGCGGCGAGCACCTTGTCGGTGAGGGCGCGGTAGGCGTCGCGCTCGAGCGTTCCGGAATGGACATCGACGCCGGCTTCGATGCCGAGGGACATCTGGCAATCCTCTTCGTTGGCGATGCCGATATCGGTGAGGCGGAACAAATCGGGCATGACTTCGCTCGCTTTCTTTCCCCATTTCCACAAATTCTTGCGGAAATTGAGGTCGCAGGAAACGGTGAGGCCCATGTCCTTGGCGGCTTGGGCGGCTTCGAGGGCGAGAGCCGCGGAAGTGGCGCTGATGGCGGGCGTGATGCCGGTGACGTGAAACCAACCCGCGCCATCGAATGCTTTTTTCCAATCGATGGCGCCGGGCGCGGCGAGCGAGATGGAACTGTGGGCGCGGTCGTAGAGCACCTTCGAGCCGCGCTGGTTGGCGCCGGGTTCGACGAAGTAGATGCCGAAGCGGCCGGGTCCGCGGACGATGTGGGAGGTGTCGACGCCGAAGCGGCGCATTTCACCGATGAAGGCGTCGGAGATGGGGTTATCGGGGGGGAGCACGGTGACGTAGCGCGCGGGGTATCCGAATCCGGAAAGCGCGACGGCGACGTTGGCTTCGCCACCGCCGAAGGTGGCCAGGAATTGGGGGGATTGGAGGAAACGCTCGAAGCCGGGAGGCGCGAGCCGTAACATGATTTCGCCGAAGGAGACAACAGGTTTCATAAAACCTGGATTGTAACAAACGGCCCGGGTGCGGGCTTATCGGGCGTCGGCGGAAGCGGCCAGATCGAGTGCGTTTTCGATGAGGATCTCGCCGGTCATTTCGCCGAGGGAGACGCGCGAGACGTAGCCGTAGCGGGGAAAACTCAAGAAATCGACTTTGGTGAGGATGTATCCGAAGGCGTCATTGGTGAGGCCGAGGAGGAACTGGTGCTCGCCGCCGATTTTGCGTTTGAGATAGAAGCCGATGTTGGGGAGCGCCTCGCCGGGGATGGTGAGGAGGCGGGCGTTGCCGGCTTCGATGAGATCGATGCGCGTGGAGACGGTGCGGTCGCCGTGTGGATATTGGAGTGGGGAGCCGAGGACGACGGCCCATAAATCGTCGGATTCGACGGGAAATGCGACGGTTTTCGAGCGTATGGAGAGTGCGGGGCGCGCCTGCCAGGGCGCCTTGCCGACGATCCGCAACGATTCGGAGGCGAGCAATTCGCCGATGCGGAGGCATTCCTCCCACGTGCGGCTATCGTTCCAATAGGCGCGCAGCGGATCCTTGATCCGATCCAACTGGCGATTGTCGGCCGTGACCATGCCGCCTTGGGCGCCGTTGAAGAAGAGGGCCATGCCGCCGGCGGCTTTTTCGATGCGGTCGCAGAGCGGGCCCACGAGGTCGGGGCTGAGGATGCCGAGTTCATTGCCGAGCACTTCGGGATGGACGGCGTAGTTGACCAGCGTGCCGATGGTGGTTCCATCCTTGGCGCGCACTTGCAGGACGGAAGCACGGCGGTCGTAGAGATCGGGGGCGTAGTAATTGTAGGCGATTTTGCCTTCGGCGATGCCGGAGGAGACGCGCAGTTCGGCGGGTTGCATGCGGTCGAGGGCATCGTTGATGGCGGCGGCGGCTTGGCGGGCGACGAAGTCCATGTAGGGGAGAGAGCCGGTGTGGCCGCCTTTGCCATCGGGATAGGCGTAGCAATCGGGCGCGCTGTGGGTGTGGGTGGATCCGATGACGATGCGGGTTGGAGCGAGTCGGGGAACGAGGGCGCGGGCGCGGTCGGCGAGGACGGAGGGAAAGCCGAGCAGATCGAGGCTGACGAGGGCCACGGTTTCGTTGCCTGAGCGCAGGACGAGGGCGCGGGCGGTGAGTTCGCCGCGCTTCGATTTGGCGGGGACGGGGACGCCCATGCCGCCGCTGATGGGGAGCAGGGGATCGGGGGTGATGATGCGCTTTCCGGCGCCGGCTTCGAAGGCGGGTTGGGCCATGGCGGCGCAGGCCATGGCGGACGCCAATAGGATTCGTAACATGCGATTACCTCAATTTCGCGGGCACCTGGAATTCGGGGCCAGCGTACAGGAACTCTTCGGCGAGTTGATAGGGGCTGTCCTTGGCGGCGATTTCGGCTAATTTGCGGACATTGATTTCGACGAGCTTGCGCACGGCTTCTTCATTGACGACATCGAGCAGGGGGAGGCGGCGGCCGCTTTCATCGAGGCGCTTGCGAATGCGCATGGCCATGCTGTAGTTCACGGTTTGGAGGGCTTGCGCGGCGCGGAGTTTTTTGTCGAACGATGCGGCGATGTCGACCACTTTGGGCTGTGGAGTAAAGGTGGCCGTGCTCTCGGGTTCGCGGCGGCGCGGATCGAAGGGCTGGGCGTAGTAATAAAGCTCTTTGACGACATGCGTGGCGAGGCCCACTTCGGCAAACGGGGGCTGATGATTGGCGAGGGCCGCGATGCGGCGGGCCTCTTCGGCGGCCATGCCGGTGTAGTGGCGGTCGAGTACTTCGACATATTCGGCGTACGGATTGGGGATCAGCATCGCGTCGGGCTTGACGAGGCGCACGTAGAACAGGAGGCGGTCGCGGATTTCGGTGGGCGAAACGCCGCCGAGTTCGCCGGCGCGGTAGCCGAGCGAATGCACCTGGGCGATGCCGAGCGTCTTGGCGGCGCGGTCCACTTCCTCTTTGACGCGGGAGGCAGTTTCTTCGGGGGATAGATTCCAGGAGTCCTTGTCGTCGTTGGTGACGCGGACGAGCACGATACGATCGCCCTGGGCGGCCATGGAGGCGATGGTTCCTCCGGCGGCGAGGATGAAGTCGGGGGCATCGGCTGTGATGACGAGGACGGTTTTCGCATGCGAGGCGAGCACACAGAGTAAGAGCAATAGAATTTTCATCGGCTTACCACATTTGCTTTCAAATAATCCGTTAATCCGGGGACATAATCGAACTCATCGCGGTACCAGTAGACTTCGGCGTATTTGACGCCGTTCTCGGCGCCGCGCTTGCGCGAGATCCAGTTCATGTACCACTCTTCGATGAGCACGGCGGCGTCCTCGTCCGTCTTGCCTTCAAACTCCGGGACGGTAAGGTTTTCGGCGGCCAACAGGGCGCGCACCGATTGGGCGAGGCCGGGCTTGGCGTAGACGTTGCGGTGCGCGACGTAGGCTTTTTCCTTGCGTTTGACCTGGCTTTCGGTGAGTTCGACGGCGACGTTGGGGCGGTGGCCGCGCCCGTAATCGACTCTGGCCTTGAGGAAGAGGTAGGGGACGCGGTGGGGCTGAAGGCCCAGCTCCATGTGTTCGGGATGGACGTTGGCGAGGCCGGCCATCCAGACGGCTTCGGCGAGCGCGCGGGACACTTTGCGGTGATCGGGATTGCGGTCATAGTGGCCCCAGGGATCGTGGCCGAGGACGACGTCGGGGCGGTGCTTGCGGATAAGGAGGATGATCTGGGCGCGCAGTTCGAGGAGGGGAATGGCATCCATGTAATCGTTTCGCCAATTGAGGCTATAAACGCCCTTCATTCCGAGGATTTTCGTGCCGGCCTCGGATTCGCGCAGATTGTAGATGTCGTTGTGGGCATAGCCGTGGGCGCCGTCTTTCTCGTCGTTGGAGGCGCGCACGTACCAGGATTCGTAGCCGGCGTCGGTGAATTTGGCGATCAAGCCGCCCATGCCGTAATCGGTGGTGTGGTCGTCATGATGGGGCTGGATGACCATCATCACCTTGCCGGGAGGAATGGAGGCGAGGGGGAGCTTCTGGGCGGCGAGCAGCCCGCAGAAGCAGAACAGCAGCGCGGGCTTCATTTGGCCCTCGCATTTTCGGTGAGGTAATCGCGGAGTCCGGGGAGGTGGTCCCACTCGTCGATGCGGTAGAACAGTTCGGCGTATTTGACGCCGGCGCGCTTGCCGGCGGCGAGGCTCGGCTCTTCCATTGCGCGGCGCTTGATTTCGGGGGAAGCGGGGATGCCGCGGACGTTGCGGTGAGCCCAATAGGCCTCGATTTTGCGCTGTAGCTGGGATTCGTTGAATTCGATGGCGATGTTGGGGGTGTGGCCGCGGCCGTAGTCGGCGCGCTGGGAGTAGAAGACGACGGGGACGCGGTGGGGTTTGAGTCCGGCGGCGAGGTGCTCGGGGTGCACGTTTTCGAGGCCGGCCATCCAGACGGCTTCGCCGGCGGCGCGGGCGACGCGGCGGTGATCGGGATTGCGGTCGTAATGGCCCCAGGGATTCCAGGACATGACGGCATCGGGCCGGTATTTACGGATCAGAAGGATGTATTGGGCGCGCACTTCCTTGAGAGGCACGGAGGACATGTGGTCGTTGCGCCAGTTGAGGCTGATGACTTGCTTGAGTCCGAGGGCCTTGACGGCGGCGATGGATTCCTTGTGGTTGACCTGGTCGTTGGGGCCCCACTCGCGGCCGTCTTTTTCGTCATTGGTGGTGCGCACGTAATAGCCGGTCCAGCCGTTGTCGACGAGGCGGGCGAGGAAGCCGCCGAAGCCCCATTCCCAGGTGTGGTCGTCGTGGTGCGACAAAATGACGAGAAATGTTTTGCCTGGCGGAGGCTGGCCGAGCGGCACATCCGCGGCGGCGAGGCCCGTGGAGGCCACCAGCAGCGCCGCCAGTGCGTGGTACACTTTCCCCATCCCGATGCGTCTCCTCTGTCTCTTTTCGTTAATCCCGTTTCTCATCATCGCAGACGACAGCCGCCGTATTCTCGTGGTGACGGCTTCACCGGCAGATTATATCTATGCCGCGGGCGGAACGCTGGCGCAATACATTGAAGACGGCTGGCGTGTCGATGTGGCGATTTTCGCCAATGGCGAGAAGATGTCGCAAGGGCTGAACCCGGCGCAGACCCGGCTGGTGAACATGCAGGAAGCGCGCGAGGCGGCCAAGCAACTGGGTGTGACGGATGTGATTCGGATGGATCTGAAGTCGGGCGAACTGGGGCAGGTGTCGGCGACGGAGATGCGGAACCAACTTTTCGCGCTGATTCGGGGGATCAAGCCGCGGCTGCTGTTTATCCCCGATCCTTATGTGCACTACCAGGACGATCAAGATGCGATTTTCACGGGGAACATGGCCGAGGAAGCATGGGGCTATTCGGGCGGCGGGACGTTCGGGAATGAACTGGCGCGCATGGGGCTGACGCCGTATGGGGCTCCGGAGGTGTTCTACTACTCAGCCTACCGGCCGTATCGGAAGGGCGAAGGCGGGGAGACGGAGCGGGCGCGATTCGTGCATCGGGATATCGGGGCGAAGCTGGAGCACAAGATTCACGCGGCGGAGTTGCTGCACAATCGGAACCGGACGTGGCTGGCGCTGCGCGGGCGCGCGGCCGACGATGCCTCGGCGCGGCGGCATGCGCGGGAGTTTCTGACGGAACTGGCGGCGACGATCGGCGCCAAGCATGGCGTTGCGTACGCGGAGGAGTTCAATCATGTCGCGCCGGCGGGCACACCGGCGACGCCGCAGCCGTTCACGAAGCGGCAGGAGACGGCATCGGGCAACGTGCTGGCGATTACGCCATCGATGCGCGATGTGCTGTTTGCGGCGGGAGGCACACTGGCGCGCATGGCGGGGGAAGGCCGGGCGGTCTACATCGCCGTCTTCGGCAATGAGGAGAAGCTTTCGGTGGGGCAGGGTCCGGCCGAGACGCGCATCGCCAACAATGCGGAAGGCGAGCGGGCGGCGAAGATGCTGGGCGTGCGGGAGGTGATCAACCTGGGCCACAAGAGCGGGGAACTGGGCATGCTTTCCTCAAGCGAACTGCGCAACCAGGTGATGGCGTTGACGCGGCTCTACAAGCCGGAGATCCTCTTCTTTCCGGACTGGTATGTCCACTATCAGGACGATCAGGATTTGTACCGTACGGGCCGCATGGCGGAAGAGTCGCCCTATGGGGGATCGAGCCTGTTTTTGCAGGAGATGAGTTACCTGGGGTTTCCCGGGGCTTCGGCGCGCCAGTATTATTTCTTCGTTCCGTACCGGCCTTATCGGAAGGGCGAAGGCGGCGAGGGGAACGCCACGATGAAGCAGACCGATATCGGCGAGGTGTTGGAGAAGAAGATCGAGGCCGTGTTGCAACTCCGGACGGCCAATGAAGCATGGGCGGCGGAGTTGAGCGCGCGCAGTGGACGCAAACTGGAAGCGGGCGAACTGGTGCGGGCGTTTGTGACGGAGCTTGCGGAGACGACGGCGCAGCCGCACGGCTTGCGCTATGCCGAGGAGTTCAACCATCTGCGTCCGGTGGGTGGGCTGCCGGCCCACGTGCGCGAAAAAGCGCGAAGGAGGTAGTATGCCGGCTCTGATTGCATCGAGCCATAGGCGGCGCGGCTGCCGGCACCCTTCGGGAAGGGGCATGGCAACGAACGGCACAGGCCGGCTGCTATCCAACGCGGCGGCGGATGACGTAGAGCGCCGACATGGCGGCGCCGAGGAGTCCAAAGGTGGCGGGCTCAGGCGTGGGGACGTCGTCGTTCGGAGTGCATGTGGGCGTCGAGCAGGTGATGGAAGGTTCGGAAAGCGAGGTGCCGAACTGGAAGCGGACGTTGGAGATGGTTCCGGAAAAGCCGGCGGGGATGGTGAAGGTGAAGGTGGCGGAGTTATCGATGAATGTGCCGCCGGTGACGGCTGGATTGGCGTTCGATTTGCCGTTGATCAATCCCCAATTGAACTGCTGGCCGCCGCCGCCGGGGAAGATGCCGAGTCCGGCGGTACCGACGCCGTAGTGCTGGGTAATGCCCGAGAGTCCGGAGGCGAGGTTGGAAGCGAATTTCCATTCGCCGTTGCCGCCGTTGGAGTCGAGATCTTGCGGATGGGGCGTGGAACCGGCGGTGACATCGGCGTCGAAATTGGTGAGGGCGGTGGTGTTGTCCCCCATGTCCCAGAACAGGGCGATGAGCACATCGCTGGGAACCGAGGCGGGGTTGTTGTTGGTGAGGATAACGGTGAAGGTGGTGCCGACAATATCGAAAGAAGCGCTGGCGCTGAGGGCGTTGCCGGAACCGGGATTTGTGCCGGTGGCGTTAAAAACGATGGGCGCCGCGTGGGACGCCGTGGCGAGCGCCGCCAGCAGAACCGCACTCCGCAACCCATATCGATATGACTGATTCTTCACCTAAGTGATCCTCCTGATTTTTCTTGTTTGCTTTTTCATACATTTTAATATGGGATACGTTATTGACACCAGAGGCTGGGCTGATGCCAAGCGCGGTACTATGTGCTGTAAGTTATGGAAAAGTATGGATGGAAAATTGGAGAATGTATTTGATTGGAAAAAGTACTAGGTAAGTGGTTTTTGGGGTTTATATAGTACTCGGATGCTGCAAATGGGCGGATTTGGTGGGCCGGTGGTTCCTAAGGTGAGGAGGTGGCGCGTGGGCAAAGGGATTGTAAAGATCTGTTGAACTGCCGGGCAGAGCCGTCGCGGTGGCCGCGGGAGGCGATTGCGGGAGTCAATTGCCGCGGGCGAGTTTCTAGAAAGGCCAGCGGTTCTGGCCGAGGATGCCGGCGGCCACGAGTTTTTTGACTTCGCGGTCGATGGTGGCAATGCGCTGCTGGTAGACGGCCTGGCCGATCTGGAGCAGATTGCGGTAGGCTTTTTCGTCGTCGCCGGAGGTGTTGAGGGCGGCGAGGATGTCCTGGCTGGAGCCGCGTCCCTGATGGCGGATGTCGGCTACCACCAGGCAGACTTTGTCGAGGCGGCCTTCGAGGCTATAGCGCCGGGCGTAGCTTTTCATGGCCGTCTGGAAATGCTCGATGCCGGTTTCCACTTGCAGGGCGCGGTGGCTGGCTTCGTTTTCCGACCAGTGGATGAATTTGGCGGCGTTGATGACTTCGGCCGATTCGACTTCGCGGAGGCTGGGGTTGAGATAGGTCATCAGATCGCGCGTGGAGGCGTCGGATTCGAGAGTGACGGGGCCGAGGGGCGTGTCGCGGGCGATGCGGCCTTCGTGGAGCAGGAGGTCGGGGAAATAGTCGGTGGCTTCGGGCAGGGCGAGGAGGCGGCGGAAGAAGCGGACGAAATCGCCGTTGGGGACGTGGGCGGCGTATTGGAGGAAGGTGAAGGTGAAGTAGGCGCGGTCATAAGTGTTGAGGCAGTTGAAGGCGCCGTTCGATTCGGCCTTGGCGGTGGGGAGGATGAAGTGGGCCCAGAAGCCGTGCGTGGCGACGTGATCGGCGGGGTCGTACTTCACGCCGGGGGTGCGGATGTTGGAGAGGCCGACGGTGGGTTCTGCCTTGCCGTATTTGACGCGGCGGCCGACTTCGAATTTCGGGCCATTGTCGAGCGAGGCTTTGTAGACGCCGTTGGTTTCGGTGAAGGTAACGATTTTTCCCGGCATTATTCAATGATAGGGATTTGCGGGGCGGCGGTGCGGGGCAGGCGTCCGGTGAGGCGGGGATCGGGGGCGATCTCGACGGCGCGCTTGTAGGCGGTGAATCCGGCCTTGCGGTAGAAGCCGAGGGCTTGTGGGGAATCGAGGGTGCAGGTGTGGAGCCAGAAACGTTGCGGGGCGAAGGAGAAGGCGTGGCGGATGGCGTATTCGATGAAATAGCGGCCCGCGCCTTTGCCGATCATGGCGGGGGCGAGTCCGAAGAAGGTGAGTTCGATGTCGGGGAATTTGCGGCGGTCGATTTCGAGGAGGCCTTGCGGCTCGGCGCCGGAGTCGAGGAAGAAGACGTCGACATCGGGGTGATGGAGGATGGCGGTGAGCTGGGTTTCGGGGATGATGAGGCGGCTGAACCAGAGCCAGGGTTCGCCGACGGCGCGGAAGACGGTGCGGTATTCGGCGGCGGAGGGCCGATGGAGCTTGCGGATGGCGATGCCTTCGGGGCAGGGGGATTGCAGAAGCGGCGGGTGACGCATCTCGAGATACGTCACCACTGCCGCGATGTGGCCTGGAGGTACTTCGTGATAGCCGGCTTCGATCATCAAAAGACGAATCGTAGCGCGAACTGGATCTCGCGTGCGGGCTGCGACAGCGAGGTGATGGTGCCGAAGGCTCCCGAGGAGCGGTTGGCATTGGGTGTGCCGAAATTGGTTTTGTTGAGCAGATTGAAGGCTTCCATGCGGAATTCGATGCGCTTGAATTCGGAGATGCCGAAGTCTTTGTGGAGGCCGAAGTTCATCTGCGCGTAGCCGGGGCCGCGGATGGCGTTGCGGCCGGCGTTGCCGAAGGGCTGCGACGGATCGGTGGGCAGCAGCACGGCGGCGGGGTTGAGCCAGCGCTCGGCGCGGCGTTCGCCTTCGGGCATGCGCGGATCGCCGACGATGTTGGGGCGGTAGGTGGGCGCGCTGCTGACCTGGAATTGCGAAGACGGGCTGTAGCTGAGGTTGATGGGTGTACCGGAGGCGAGGAAATTGATGACCGCCACGCGCCAGCCGCCGAGGGTGTAGCGGAGGGCTCCACTGCCGGATGGGAAGGGCACGTCGAACAGGACGGTGGTGGTGTTGTTGAACTTCTGATCGTAACCGGAGAGGCCGCGTTCATTGGCGAGGTTGCGGTAGTTGACGCGGGAGTTGTCGCCGTTCTGGGCTTCGAGGTGGCCGGAGGCATTGTCGATGCCTTTCGACCAAGTGAAGCTGTTCAGGAAGTAGAAGCCGCCGGAGAAGCGGCGCTCGAGCTTCGCCTGGAAGGCGTGGTAGTTGAGGAAGCCGCCGTTGAAGGCGTTCTGGATGTAGCCGAAGGATTGGATGGGGCGGCGCGCCTGAAGGGTGAGGTTCTGATTGGGCGCGTTGGGCACAGCCTGGTTGTAGTCGCCGAGGATCATCAACTGGACGCTGCGGTTGCCGACGTAGGCGACATCGAGCACGAAGCTGCGGGCGATTTCGCGCTGGATGGTGAAGTGCCAGCTCTGCGTGTAGCCGGTGGGCAGATCGAAGGGGATCATATTGGTGCGCACGCCGAGCGGGCGAATATTGGCGATGTTGAGGAAATTGTCGGGGTAGCCCTGTTCGAAGGGACGGAAGCAAGAGAAGGCGCTTTGGGTGCGGCTGGTGCACAGTGGCTGTCCGGAGCCGGAAACGGTGGGCGCCAATTGGTCGACGATGGGGTTGAGGATGAACGGCAGGTTGTAGGCGAGGATGTTTTCGCCGCCCATGCGGTTGAAGTGGATGTAGCTGATGCCATAGGCGCTGCGGATGACGGTCTTTGGCGTAACGGTGTAGGCGAGGCCGACGCGCGGCGCCCAGTTGGTCTTGTCCTGATGGACAAGGGCGCGGTCGAAGATGCCGCCGTCCTTGGCTTGCACGAGCGCCACGGCGACAGGATCGAAGTTCGACAGGCGGTTCTGCTTTTCCCACTGCGGGGTGGCGAGTTCGTAGCGCAGGCCGAGGTTGAGGGTGAGCTTACGGTTCACCTTGAAGTCGTCCTGCAAATAGAAGAAGTGCATCTGCTGGCGGTAGTCGACGATGGTGGCGGTATTGAGCTGGTAGGAGGAGCGGGCGCCGTAGAGGAAGTCGGCGAGGAACTGGACATCGTTGGTGGGGCTCCCGGGGACGCGCGAGAAGCGGCCGGAGTAGTTGCTGCTGCCGTATTTGGGATTGAAATCGTCGATGTTGGTGGTAATGTCCTGGAATTCATAGCCCATTTTCAGGCTGTGCCGCCCAGCGATTTTGGTGAAGTTGAATTTGGGATTGATGACGAAGGGGTTCTGGAATTGCGGATTGCTCGATTGCACGCCGAGTTGGGAGAAGCCGTTGATGCTCTGGGCGCTGATGCCGCCGGTGAAACGCTTGTCGTTGGGAATGTTGGGAATGCCGAAACGTTCGCCCACCGATTGGGTGCCGACGAAGATGGGGAATTTGCCGCCTTCGGTCTGGGAGATGCCCATGCGGAATTCCATCAGGGATGTGGGGGTGACGGTGTAGGTGGCGCCGAAGGCCCACTGCCAGTTCATGACACGGACGTTGCCGTTGGCGTTGCCGCCGGAGGGTCCGGGGATGGCGGGCGGCTCGAAATTGTTCATGAGGCGGTGGCTGTAGCGGACGAAGCCCTGGAGTTTGGAACTGGCGTAGTGATCGTAGCGGATGTCGCCTTTATCGGACTGGCTGGTGCCGGCGGGTTCGGATTGGAAATTGTTGGCAACGCCGGGGCGGTTGGGGGCGGGGAGGTCGTTGAGCACCTCGCGGGCGAAGCGGGTGATGTCGCGCGCGGGCACGATGCCGTTGTTGAATACTTCGCCGGTGTACGGATTCATGATGGGCGAACCGAGAATGCCCTGGCGCATCTCCATGGTGGGGAGCGTGGCGAACATGACCGAGCGCTGGGTGCGGCGGAAGCCTTCGTAATCGGCGAAGAAGAACGCCTTTTCTTTTTTAATGGGGCCGCCGACGGCGCCTCCGAATTGATTCTGGATGAGGACGGGCTTACGGTTCTGGACGGGCTTGAAGAAGCCGGTGGCGTTGAGCGAGGTGTTGCGCAGGTATTCCCATAGCGAGCCGTGGAAGGCGTTGGTGCCGCTGCGGATGGAGGCGTTGATGACGGCGCCGCCGGCGCGGCCGAATTCGGCGGAGAAGTTATTGGTTTCGAGGCGGAATTCCTGCATGGCGTCGGGCGTGATCTGGACCACCTGATTGGAGAAGCCCTGGTTGGAGGTGCCGTAGGAGTTGTTGTCGACGCCATCGACGATGAAGTTGTTTTGCGAACTGCGCATGCCGTTGACGTTGAAGGATGCATCGCGCGAGTTGGCGATGCCGGAGCGGCGCACGCCGGGAGCGAGCAACGCAAGGTCGGCATAGGCGCGGCCGTTCAGTGGGAGATTGACGACCTGCTGTGTGCCGATGACGGTGCCGCGGGAACTGGATTCGGTTTCGAGGGCGGTGATCTCGGCGCCGACGGTGACGGTTTCGGTAGTGGCTCCGATTTCGAGTTGGAGATCGACGCGCTGGCGGGCGTTGACGGTGACGTTGACGGAGTCGGCGACGGCGGTTTTGAAGCCTTGCGCTTCGGCGCTGACGCGGTAGGCGCCGGCTTTGACGGTGAGGAACTGGTAGTTGCCTTCGCCGTCGGTGGTGGTGGTGGCGCGGACTCCCGTGCCGAGGCTGGTGAGTGTGACTTTCGCGCCGGAGATCGCCAAGCCGCTGGGATCGCGGACGAGGCCGAGTACGGTGGCGGTGTCAAATTGCGCGTATAGAGAAACGCTGGCGAGCGCGGCCAGCCCGATGGTGCGAAGCATCTGGAAATAACCCCTTCAAGAGAGAGTTGAACAATGGGGCCATTATAGCTGTTGGATTGTTGCAGCGTAGGTATCGCGCGATGACAAGTTCGTGACATTGCTTACGGAGGCTGTGGGGCTTGCGGAAGGAAGTTCCATGATGGTATGAATTACAGACCTGCGCCGGTGGGCGGGTTGTGACGGATGCATTGATTTTTCAAGGAGTTACGGTTTGGAGAGGGGATTGCACTTGGAACGTGGCAAGAGGAGCCAAACAACATGAGAAAAAAAGATAAGAAGGTCTATACCGCGGCGCTGTTGGCCGCCATCATTTTGGGACTTGGGTGTAGTGGATCGAAGCCGGAAACGGAAGTGGCGGCGAATGCCGTTGCTCCCGCGGCGGAATCGACTCCGGGAGCCGCGCCGGCGAGTGCCGCGAAGGAACCCGGCGCTCCAGCGGCTGTGGCGAAACCGGCGCCCAAGGGGGTGGCGCCGCCTCCACCGGTGATTTTAGAAGCGGGGACGGCGGTGAAGGTGCGGAGCACGACGACGTTATCGACGAAGACGAATGCCGCGGGTGATCCTTTCCATGGGTCGCTGGCAGAGCCGTTGACGGTGAATGGGAAAGTGGTGGCGGATAAGGGTGCAAAGGTGCAGGGTGTCGTGGCCACAGCCGATCCTGGCGGACGCGTGAAGGGGGTGGCCCGCATTTCGGTGCGGCTGACCTCGATTGAGACGGATAAAGGCATGGTGAGCGTGCAGACGAGCACCGTCGGCCGGGAGGCGAAGAGCACGAAGCGCAACGATGCCATCAAGGTGGGGGTTGGCAGCGGCATCGGGGCGGCGATCGGAGCGATTGCCGGCGGAGGACGCGGAGCAGCGATCGGCGCCGGGGCCGGTGCGGGAGCGGGGACGGGAGTCGTGCTGGCGACGCGCGGGGAGCCCGCGGTGCTGCCGGCGGAGACGGTGATGACGTTCCGGCTGACGGAATCGGTGGAGGTGAAGTAACGGCGCTTCACGCGGCAGGTCAGGCAATCTGGAATGGCGGCTCGGGATGAATGTTCCGGGCCGCTTTTTCGCTTTTTGCCGGTGGTAGTTCAATTGCAACGCCTCCTTGAGGAGGTTCCCGATGAGCGCCGGAACTACCGCCGCGCACTCCTACTGGATTCTTACTGTCCCGCGCTTGGACCAACTGCTTCAGCAACTGCAAAAAGAAGGCTATCTGACGATTGGCCCGACAGTTGGCGATGGGGCGATTGTTTATGGCGAAGTGCAGTCGACGAAAGATCTGCCTCGCGGTTACACCGACGAACAGGAGGCAGGGCAATACCGGTTGCGTAAGAATGCGCAGGGTTATTTCGCCTACATTACGGCGGTTCAGTCGGCGAAGCAATATTTGCATCCTCCGCGGCAGCATCTATGGGAAGCGGTGAAAGATGCGGAAGGCTTTCACATTCTTCCCCATCCGCCTTCGAATGTGCGTTACGCGTTACTGGGATTGCGGCCGTGCGAGTTGCGGGCCATCGAAATCCAGGACAAGGTGTTCCTGGGCGGCCCGTTCGTCTCGCAACATTACAAGGCGCTGCGGGAGGCGGCGTTTCTGATTGTGGCGCAGTGCACGCGGGCCGGGGGGACGTGCTTCTGCCAGTCGATGGGGACGGGGCCCGTGGCGCGGAAGGGGTTCGATCTGGCGCTGACGGAACTGGCCGAGGAGGAGTGTTTCGTGGTGGAGGCGGGCAGCGCGCGGGGGAACGCGTTGCTGGAGGCGACCGGGTGCGAGGCGGCGTCCGCGGAGAGGATCGCGGCGGCGCAGGCGCGGCAAGCCGAGGCGGCGGAGCAGATGGGGCGGCAATTGGATGTAGAGGATCTGGTGGAGCACCTCTCGCACTCCTATTCGAGCGGGCGGTGGGAGCAGATTGCACGGCGCTGCCTGAGCTGCGGCAATTGCACCATGGTGTGCCCGACCTGTTTCTGCACGAATGTGGAAGATACGGCCAGTCTGACGGGCGAACATGCGGGGCGCTGGCAGCGCTGGGATTCGTGCTTCACGAGCGAGCTTTCTTATATTCACGGCGGCGTCGTCCGCAAATCGACAGCCTCGCGCTACCGGCAATGGCTGTTGCACAAGCTGTGCACGTGGCACGAGCAGTTCGGCGAATCGGGCTGCGTGGGGTGCGGACGCTGCATTACCTGGTGTCCGGTAGGCATCGACATCACCGAAGAGGCGCAAGCCCTGCGGCAGGCGCATTGATTGGGAGAGAGCGACAGGAGAGACACATGGATACTTTGCAACGCATCCTGACGTCGCACCCCTTTTTCGAGGGAATGTGGGCGGATCACTTGCAGATCATCACCGGTTGCGCGAGCAACGTGCGCTTCGAGGAGGGAGAGTACATCTTCCGCCAGGGAGAAGAAGCGAATCATTTCTATCTCATCCGTCAGGGAAAGGTGTCGAAGGAGATCAGCCCGCCGCACACCGAGCCGCTGGTCGTGCAGACGCTCGAGGAGGGGGACATTCTCGGGTGGAGCTGGCTGGTGCCGCCTTATCAGTGGAAGTACGACGCTCGGGCGACGACGATGACGCGGGCGATCGCGCTCGACGGGGCGTGCCTGCGCAACAAATGCGAGCACGACCGCGAGTTGGGATACGAACTGCTGAAGCGCTTCTCGCTGAACGTGAGCCGGACTTTGGATGCGACGATTCTGCAACTGATGGACGTATATGCAACCCACGATTGACATTTCGGCAACGCCAGCCGATCCGATGACGCCGCGGATGTTCCGTGTATTGCGCAATTACAACGACACGGCGGATTGCTACACGTTGTCGCTGAAATCCGAAGACGGGGATCCGATGGTGTTCGCGCCCGGGCAGTTCACGATGCTGTACGCGTTCGGGCAGGGCGAAGTACCGATTTCGATCAGCGGCGATCCGGCCGAGCCGGGGACGCTGGTTCACACGATCCGCGAGGTGGGTCCGGTGACGCAGGCGCTGCGGGAGGTGAAGAAAGGCGGGCTGGTGGGCGTACGCGGGCCGTATGGGACGGCGTGGCCGGTGAAGGAAGCCGAAGGCAACGATGTCATTTTCGTGGCGGGAGGCATTGGGCTGGCGCCGCTGCGTCCGGCGTTGTATCACGTGCTGCACCGGCGATCGCGGTATGGGAAGGTGGCGCTGCTCTATGGGGCGCGCACGCCGAACGATATCCTCTATCGCGACGAACTGGAGAAATGGCGGTCGCGCTTCGATATGCAGGTGGAAGTGACGGTGGACCGCTCGCAGGCGTCCTGGCGCGGGCATGTGGGAGTGGTGACGCGGCTGATCGCGCGCACGGCGTTCGATCCGGACAATACGGTGGCGATGGTGTGCGGGCCGGAGGTGATGATGCGCTTCGCCGTTTCCGAATTGACGGGGCGGGGCGTGGCGCCGAACGAGATTTACGTTTCGCTGGAACGCAACATGAAATGCGCGGTGGGTTTTTGCGGCCACTGCCAGTTGGGTCCGGCGTTCATCTGCAAGGACGGGCCGGTGTTCGTGTTTCCGGAAGTGAAGCGACTGCTGGCGATCCGCGAGGTATAGAGACATGAGCAAGATCCGCAAGCCGAAGCTCGCCGTGTGGAAGTTCGCATCCTGCGATGGATGCCAGCTTTCGCTGCTCGACTGCGAAGACGAGTTGCTGACCGTGGCGGGGATCCTGGACATTGCCAATTTCGCCGAAGCGACGCGGACGGTGTTGAAAGGGCCTTACGATTTGTCTCTGGTGGAGGGGTCGATTACGACGCCGCACGACGCCGAGCGGATCCACCAGATCCGGCGCATGTCGAAGCGTCTGGTGACGATCGGGGCGTGCGCGAATGCGGGCGGCATCCAGGCGCTGCGCAATTTCCGCGATGTGAACGAGTTCATCTCGGTGGTGTATGCCTCGCCTGAGTATATTTCGACGCTGGCGAAATCGACGCCGATTTCCGATCACGTGCATGTCGATTTCGAACTGCGCGGGTGTCCGGTCGACAAGAAGCAACTGCTCGAAGTGGTGCAGGCGTTCTTGCAGGGGCGCAAGCCGCGGACTCCGGCGCACAGCGTGTGCGTGGAGTGCAAGCTGCGTGGAACGGTGTGCGTGATGGTGGCGAAAGGGATGCCGTGTCTGGGTCCGGTGACGTATGCCGGATGCGGCGGGCTTTGTCCGTCCTACCATCGCGGCTGTTTCGGATGCTTCGGGCCGAAGGAGTCGGCGAATACGGCGTCGCTTGCGGCGTGGCTGGCCGCGCACGGGGTATCGCGGATCGGCCGCGTGGACGCATTCCGCGGGTTCAGCGCCTGGAGCGATGCGTTCCGCAAGGAGAGCGAGGCGCAAGAGCGCGGCGAAGGAGTGGACCATGCATGAATCGGCGGTAGTGGGCGCGCTGGTGCGGGAAGTGCGGACCAAAGTGGCGGAACGCGATGCTCCGCCGCGGCTGATCCGGCTGCGCACGACGACGGCGTTTCCCGAGGAAACGGTGCGCGCGATGTTCGCCATGCACGCGGCGGGGACGCCGCTCGAGTCGGTGCCGCTGCACATCGACGTGGACCCGTTGCGGCGGACGTGCGCCTGCGGGCATGAGGCTGTCGTGCACAAGCAGGATCTCACCGGGCATCTGCACTTCTGCCCGGTGTGCCACGCGGCGGTGCACATCGAGGAGGCGCATCAACTGGAATGCACGGAAATTGAGTATCAACTGCTCGAACGGGGAGCGGAGGCATGAAGAACAAGACGGTCAAAGTGGAATATCTGGCGCGGGTGGAAGGCGAAGGCGGGCTGTATGTGAAGACCAAGGGCGGGAAGGTGGCGGATGTGCGGCTGAACATTTTCGAGCCGCCGCGTTTTTTCGAGGCCTTTTTGCGGGGGCGGTTCCTACAGGAGGTTCCGGATATCACGGCGCGCATCTGCGGCATCTGTCCGGTGGCCTACCAGATGAGCTCGGCGCACGCGCTCGAGGATGCGCTGGGAATACGGGTAACGGGGCCGATACGGGAATTGCGGCGGCTGCTGTATTGCGGGGAGTGGATTGAGAGCCATGTGCTGCACGCGTTTTTCCTGCATGCGCCGGATTTTCTTGGCTACCCGGACGCGATCCAGATGGCCAAGGATCATCCGAAGGTGGTGGAGTCGGCGCTGCGGATGAAGAAGGCGGGCAACGAGATTGTGCGCGTGGTGGGGGGGCGGGAGATTCATCCAATCAATGTGAGGGTGGGCGGATTTTACCGCCTACCGAAGCGGAAGGAACTGGCGGAGTTGCGGGAAACGCTGCTGGGCATCCGCGAGGAGACGCGGCAGGCGGTGCTCTTCACGGGCACGCTGCCGTTTCCGGAACTGGAGATCGACTATCAGTTTGTGGCCCTGCGGCATGAATCGGAATATCCGTTTTGCGAAGGGCGGCTGGTGTCGAACCGGGGACTGGATATCGCGATACGGGAATACAACGATCATTTCGCCGAGATCCACGTGGAGCATTCGAATGCGCTGCATTCGGAGATGCGCGGCGGCGGGTCGTATTTCGTCGGGCCACTGGCACGCTACCACCTGAATCATGAACTGTTGCCGGAGGCCTGCCGGGAAGCGGCCGCCGCCGCGGGTCTCGGGCCCACCTGCCGCAATCCGTTCCGCAGCATCACGGTGCGCTGCGTGGAGACGATGTACGCGGTGGAGGAGGCGTTGCGGATCATCGACAACTACGAAGCGCCGGATGCGCCGTTCGTGGAAGTGAGCCCGTGCGCGGGGATCGGGCACGGATGCACGGAAGCGCCGCGGGGCATTCTGTATCACCGCTATGCGATCGACGAAGACGGGCGGGTGCGGGAGGCGCAGATCGTGCCGCCCACGTCGCAAAATCAAAAGACGATTGAAGAAGATTTGCGGGCATTTGTGGAAAAGCATTCGCATTTCAGCGATGAAGAGCTGACCTGGCGGTGCGAGCAGACGGTGCGCAACTACGATCCCTGCATCTCCTGCGCGACGCACTTCCTGAAGCTGCACAGGGAAGAAGAATGAAAGTGTTGATCGGCATCGGCAACTCCTTGCGCGGCGACGACGCGGCGGGGCTCCAAGTTGCCGAAGCCACCGGCGGCATCGCTCTGGAATCTCCCGATGCCGCCGAGATTCTGGCGGCGTGGGAAGGGGCCGCGGAGTTGATTGTGGTGGACGCCGTCCAGTCGGGGGCGGCGCCAGGTTTCATCCACCGGATCGACGCATCCGCGCGGCCCCTTCCCGCGCATCTGTTCACCACCGATTCGCACCATTTCGGGCTGGCGCAGGCGATTGAGTTGGGGCGGGCTTTGGGGCGGTTGCCGGCACGGGTGACAGTGTACGGCATCGAGGGGCGGAACTTCGGGTACGAAGAATCGATTTCCGAGGAAGTCCGTGTGGCCATCGGCGTGCTAGTGAAGGAGTTGGGAGCAGGGAATGGCGGATCGCAAACGGCTGCGCTATAGCATTCAGGGGGCAGTGCAGGGCGTTGGATTTCGGCCGTTCGTGTACCGCCTGGCGCAACAGGGCGGGTTGGGCGGTTGGGTGGCGAATACGGGTGCGGGCGTGGAACTGGAGGTGGAGGGAGACGGCGCGGCGCTCGCCGAGTTTGAAGGGAAACTGGAAAGCGAGAAACCAAAACACTGCCTGATTGCGGGTATGGAGCGGCTGGAGTTGCCGGCGTCGGGGGAACGGGGATTCCGCATCCGGCACAGCGGAGAGGGCGGGGAGAAGCGGGCGCTGGTGTTGCCGGATCTGGCGACCTGCGCGGAGTGTTTGCGGGAAATTTTCGATAAACGGGACAGAAGGTACCGTTATCCCTTCACCAATTGCACCCATTGCGGGCCGCGTTACAGCATTGTCACCGATATTCCGTATGACCGGCGAAACACGACGATGCGCCATTTCCCCCTATGCCGGCGCTGTTTTGCGGAATACAGCGATCCGCGGGACCGGCGGTTTCATGCGCAGCCGGTGGCGTGTCCCGATTGCGGGCCGAGGCTGCGCTGGCTGAATCCGAGCGGGGCCGCACTCGGCGAGTCCGAGGATGCGCTGCAACAGGCCGCCGCGGCGTTGCGCGCCGGGCGGATTGTCGCGCTGAAAGGGCTGGGTGGATTCCAATTGCTGGTGGATGCGCGCAACGAGGATGCGGTGCAATTGCTGCGCTTGCGCAAGCACCGCGAAGAGAAGCCGTTCGCGGTGATGACGCCGTCGCTTGAAGCGGCCATGGCGCTGTGTGCGGTGACGGAGGCGGAAAAGGATCTGTTGACGTCCTCGGCGGCTCCAATCGTGTTGGTGGAAAAGCGAGTCCACGGAGAGATTGCCAATGCGGTTGCGCCGCGGAATCCGTATCTGGGGGTGATGCTGCCGTACACTCCGCTGCATCATCTGCTGCTCGATGCGCTGGGATTCGCGGTGGTGGCCACGAGCGGAAATCTGGGGGAAGAGCCGATTCTGACGGACGAAGCGGAGGCGGTGGCGAAGCTGGGGCGGATCGCCGATGGATTTCTGGTGCATGACCGGCCAATTGCGCGTCCGGTGGACGATTCCGTGGTGCGGATGATGGCGGGCAAGCCCAGCCTGCTGCGGCGCGCGCGGGGCTATGTTCCGATGCCCGTGCGCGTGAGCCGGCCGCTGCGTCCGGTGCTGGCCGTGGGCGGGCAACTGAAGAATACGGTGGCTGTGGCCGCCGGCCGGGAGGTGTTTCTCAGCCAGTACATCGGCGATTTGACGAATACGGCCACGTATGAGCGCTTTGCCGAGACCGTGGACGATGCCATGCGATTGCATCGGGTGCAGGCCGAACGCGTGGTATGCGATGCGCACCCTGATTATACGAGCACGCGCTTTGCCGAGCGGAGCGGGATGCCGGTGGCGAGGGTGCAGCATCATCATGCGCATGTGCTCTCCGTGATGGCCGAGCACGGGATTCGCGAGCCGGTGTTGGGCGTGAGTTGGGACGGAACGGGATTCGGGGAAGACCGCACGATTTGGGGCGGCGAATTTCTGGTGGTGGACAGCGGCGGATATGCGCGGGTGGCGCATCTGCGGCCCTTTCCGCTGCCGGGCGGGGACCGGGCCGCGCTCGATCCGCGGCGGGCCGCCTACGGATTGCATTTTGCCTGGCGCGGGCCGGCCGGGCTCGATGCTCCCGACCCGGTGTTACGCATGCTGATGACCGGCTTCAACAGCCCGATGACTTCGAGCGTGGGGCGGCTGTTCGACGCCGTGGCGTATCTGCTGCATGTGGCGGCGTACAACTCCTATGAAGGGCAAGCGGCGATGCAACTGGAGTTTGCCATTACGCAAGACCCTCGGGCGGTGGCGTATCCGTTTCCGCTGGTGGGCCGGATGCTCGATTGGGGGCCGCTTGTGGAGGCGCTGCTCGGCGACCGCGACAGTGGTGTGCCGGTGGGCGTGATTGCGGCGCGCTTCCACCGTGCGCTGGTGGAGGGAATCGTGTCGGTGGCACGGGAGCACGGCATCCCGCGCGTGGCGCTGACGGGCGGGTGTTTTCAGAACAAGTGGCTCACCGAACAGGCCGTGGCGCGATTGCGGGAGGAGGGTTTCGAGGTGTACTGGCATGAGAAAGTCCCGGCCAACGACGGCGGCTTGGCGCTGGGGCAGATCTGGAGCACACGATGTGTCTAGCGGTTCCGGGACAAGTGAAGAGCGTGGCGTCAGATGGCAACATGCGCATCGCCAAGGTGGATTTCGGCGGTGTGGCGCGCGAGGTGAATCTGACGCTGGTGCCGGAGGCGGGCGTCGGCGATCATGTGCTGGTGCATGCCGGCTTCGCCATTTCCCGCATCGATGAAGTCGAGGCCGAGCGCGTGTGGGACGCGCTGCGGGAGATCGATGCGCTGGAGGATGGGGGGACGCGGTGAAGTATCTGGAGGAATACCGCGATGCGGAGAGCGTGCGGCGGCTTGCCGCGGCCATCGGGCGATTGGTGACGCGCCCGTGGACACTGATGGAAGTCTGCGGCGGGCAGACGCATTCGATTGTGCGGTTCGGGATCGATGCGCTGCTGCCCGAGCAAGTGGAACTGGTGCATGGCCCGGGGTGTCCGGTGTGCGTGACACCGCTGGCGGCGATTGACAAGGCCCTGGCGATTGCCGCGCGGCCGGGCGTGATCTTCACCTCGTTCGGGGATATGTTGCGGGTGCCAGGCACGGAGCGCGATCTGCTGGCGGTGAAGGCATCGGGCGGCGATGTGCGGGTGGTGTATTCGCCGATGGATGCGCTGGAGATGGCGCGGGCGAATCCGGGGCGCGAGGTGGTGTTCTTCGCGGTGGGCTTTGAGACGACGGCGCCGGCGAATGCGATGGCGGTGTTCGAGGCGCGGCGGCGGGGCATTGGGAATTTTTCGATGCTGGTGTCGCAGGTGCTGGTGGCGCCGGCGATGCGGTTGATTCTGGCTTCGCCGGGAAACCGCGTGCAGGGATTTCTGGCGGCCGGCCATGTGTGCACGGTGATGGGGCTGGAGGCGTACCGTCCGCTGGTGGAGGAGTTCCGTGTTCCGGTGGTGGCGACGGGCTTTGAGCCGGTGGATCTGCTGCGGGGGATCTACCGCTGCCTGGAGCTGCTCGAGCAGGGCAAGGCGGAGATTGCCAATGAATATACGCGTTCGGTGCGCGCGGGCGGCAATCGGGCGGCGCAGGCGCTGATGGCCGAAGTATTCGAAGTGACGGACCGCGGCTGGCGCGGGATTGGGGAGATTGCCGCGAGCGGATTGCGGCTGCGCGAGGCGTATGCGGCGTGGGATGCGGAGCGGCGATTCGAGGTGGGAAATATCGAGCCGCGTGAGCCGGAGGAATGCATCAGCGGGCTGATTCTGCAAGGCGAGCGCAAGCCGGCATCGTGCGCGGCGTTCGGCTCGCGCTGCACGCCGGAGCATCCGCTGGGGGCGACCATGGTTTCGAGCGAAGGGGCGTGTGCGGCATATTACCGGTATCGGAGGGCTGGTATCGATGGCTGAGTGTCCTGTGCCGTTTTCCGAGTACGGCTTTGTTTCGATGGCGCATGGCGGTGGCGGGCGGCTGATGCACGATCTGCTCGAACGGCTGATTGTGCCGGGGTTTCGCAATGCGGAACTGGAACGCGGGCACGATGGCGCGGTGCTGGATTCGCCAGCCGGGCGGATTGCGTTTACGACGGATTCCTATGTGGTGCGTCCGCTATTCTTCCCCGGGGGCGATATCGGGAAGCTGGCGGTGTGCGGCACGGTGAACGATCTGGCGATGTGCGGGGCGCGGCCGGTGGCGTTGTCGGCTGGGTTCATCTTGGAGGAAGGGTTTTCCATGGAGTCGCTGCGCGCGGTGCTGGCTTCGATGCAGCGGGCGGCGGAAGAGGCGGGGGTGTCGATTGTGACGGGCGATACGAAGGTGGTGGATCGCGGAAAAGGCGACGGGATTTTTATCAATACGGCGGGAATTGGGGAGGTTTTGCGCGATGGGCGGATCGGCCCGGCGGCGGTGTGCGCGGGCGATGCGATTGTGGTGAGTGGGGATTTGGGGCGGCATGGCGTGGCGGTGTTGAGCGCGCGCGAAGGGATTGCGTTTGAGACGGAACTGGAGAGCGATTGCGCGCTGCTGCTCAAACCGGTGATGGCGCTGCTCGATGCGGGCGTCGAGGTGCATTGCCTGCGGGATTTGACGCGCGGCGGACTGGCGAGCGCGCTGGTGGAGATTGCGCAAACGAGCGGGCTGCGGCTGGAAGTGGAGGAGGAGCGGATCGGCGTGTGCGCCGAGGTGCGCGGGGCGTGCGAGATGCTGGGGTTGGATCCGCTGTACCTGGCCAACGAAGGGCGATTCGTGGCGTTTGTGCCCGAGGAGCAGGCGGAGCGGGCGTGCGCGGTGCTGCGCCGTTGCGCGGTGAGCGCAGGGGCCGGCGTCGTGGGCCGGGTGGTGGAGGGGAAGCCTCTGGTGACGATGCGGACAGAGTATGGGACTGCGCGGCTGGTGGAGATGTTCAGCGGGGAGCAATTGCCGCGGATTTGCTAAAGGGTGGTGGCATGATAGAATATGGACTAGACGATAGTCCATTTTGGAGCGCCTGATGAAAGTATCCGTGACCGAAGCCAAGGGACAACTGACTGAGTTGGTGCGCCGCGCTGAAGCTGGCGACGAAGTGATACTGACTCGTCATGGTCAGCCGTCTGTACGTCTGGTTCCCATTCGAATGGTACCGGACAGGGCGACGCGGCGGGCGATTCTCGAAAAGGCTCGGACCATGGGCAGGTTGCGGGCCACTCCAGGACCGGGTGCGGCGCGTAGCCAGGATTTCCTGTACGGCGGCGACGGACTTCCCGAATGATCGCTGTGGATACTTCCGCCTTGATGGCGATCGTCCTCAACGAGCCAGAGGCGGAGGCGTGCATGTCCGCTCTCGAAGCCGAAGAAAGTGTTCTGATCTCCGCGGGCACGTTGGCGGAAGTTCTGATTGTCGCCGGACGTCGAAACCTCGCGGAGGAAGTATCGAGCCTGATTGATGGGCTGGGTTTTGAGATTGTACCGGTAACCCCAGCCTCGGCGCGGCGTGTCGCTCAGGTGTACGAGCGTTGGGGAAAAGGCGTGCACCCGGCAGGACTGAATTTTGGCGACTGCTTCGCCTATGAGGTAGCGAAGACGCATGGCTGCCGCCTGCTCTACGTTGGCGGTGACTTCGCAAAGACCGGTATTCCGGGCGTTTTCTGATGTAGATCGAGACGGGACGCAGGCCACTCAACGACAATGGCCTGCGCCATATGTGCCTCAGCACTGGGAACTGCTTTGGGATTGGTCCGCGACACTTGCCGCCACATTTGGCGGCGAATGGTCTCGCCAGTGCCTCGCCGGCCGGCTTGCCGCGCTGGAAGCCATGGCCACCAATTCGGGAGTCCGCTTCATCATGAACGTCTCCCGGGCGTTTTCATAACCGCGCCAGTCCGCCATCCTGCCGGGCTTTGCTTCGATGTAGCTGACCGTAACCCAGGGTCATGCGGGCTCCATGGCTTCCGCCGATGCAAACGGCGACAGGACGTCCGGCCGCAGCGGTGTTCTCAGTGGGCCGACGCCGGTCTCGCGCATGCTTTTGCGATGGCCGGCATCGTAGGGTTGTTCCAGTTTGCTTGCGTCGGCAACGGCCGTCACCGTGGCAAAGCCGCACTCGCGCGCGGCGCCGGATGGAAAGCGAGCCGAGCCGCGATTCGCATCCATTTCCTGTTCATCCCTTCGCGGCAACAGTGCGCCGCAGGCGCGCAAACCCATGCGGTTGATTCCATGAACCAATCGGATCGCTCACAATGGCAAAATAAAAGAATGTCAAGGAAATCCGTTGGTCTCATAGGTTGGCGGGGCATGGTTGGCTCCGTCCTTATGGACCGCATGCAGGCCGAGAATGATTTTGCGCTGATTAATCCGGTGTTCTTCAGCACCAGCAACGCGGGCGGGAAGGCTCCGAAGTTCGCCACCCATGAGTCCACCTTGCTCGATGCGTACGACACGAAGGCGCTTTCGGCGTGCGACATTCTGATCTCGACACAGGGCGGCGACTACACGACGGCGGTATACCAGAAGCTGCGGGATGGCGGCTGGAGCGGCCACTGGATCGACGCGGCCTCGACGCTTCGCATGGCCGATGACGCCGTGATCATTCTGGATCCGGCGAACCGGCCGGTGATCGATGCAGCGCTGGCGCGCGGCGGCAAGAACTGGATCGGCGGCAACTGCACGGTGAGCTGCATGTTGATGGGCGTCGGCGCGCTCTACAAGGCCGGGCTTGTGGAATGGATGAGCACGCAAACCTATCAAGCCGCATCGGGCGGCGGGGCCAAGCACATGCGCGAGTTGCTGACGCAGTTCGGCACGCTGCATGCCGAAGTGGCGGCGCTGCTTAGCGATCCGAAGTCGGCGATTCTGGAGATCGACCGGCTGGTGGCGGCCAAGCAGCGTGCTCTGACAGGCGAGGAAGTTGCGAACTTCGGCGTGCCGCTCGGCGGATCCATCATTCCGTGGATCGATAAGGATTTGGGCAACGGCATGTCCAAGGAAGAATGGAAGGGCATGGCGGAGACGAACAAGATTCTGGGCCAGAATCCTCCCATTCCCGTGGATGGCTTCTGTGTTCGTATCGGTGCGATGCGCTGCCACAGCCAGGCGTTGATGTTCAAGCTGAAGAAGGACGTGCCGCTCGCCGATATCGAAGCGATGATTGCCAACGATCACGAATGGGTGAAAGTGGTGCCCAACACGCGCGAAGCTACGCTAGAAGGCCTGACGCCGGTGGCGGTAACCGGAACGCTGACGATTCCCGTGGGCCGGCTGCGCAAGCTGGCCATGGGGCCGGAGTACCTGGGTGCGTTCACCATCGGCGATCAACTGCTGTGGGGCGCCGCGGAACCGCTGCGCCGGATGCTGCGCATTTTGATTGGATAATCGGCCTTGCACTGGATCTGGCTCGGGCGGCGTGGCACTTCCATTGGGGAGCACCACGCCTGGCGCCGCGATTCGGTACACGTTTGAGGATTGCGGCCCGCATCAGCCGGCGGGGGGACCCGTTCATTGCGGCTTGCGCATCATGGGGAGAATCGGCGGCGAAGACCCGGCGCGGATTTCTCCGAGTAGTTCAAATCCGTGGCGTTCATACAACGTGATGTTGCGCGGGTTTGAGGATTCCAGATATGCCGGCACGCCGCCGGCGTCGCATTGCTTCAGGGCGTGGCGCAACAGCGCGGCTCCCAAGCCCTGATTCTGCCACGGCACATCCACCCCGATCAGCGGCAGATACCAGTGCGGGACCAGCGGGTGAAAGCTGTCCATCTGCTCGAACACGGAAAACAAATCCTGCTGGATGCTTTCGTGGGTCGTGGTTTGCAGAATGCGTTGCAGCGCGTCCTCATCGGGCGAGACGTGCGGCGGAAGCCAGAGCGCGGCAGCGCAGCCGTCTCCGGCGATGTGTGCGCTGCCGTACTGGAACGCCTTGCCGGCGAAGGCGCGCACGAAACGCGGGAAATGGAGCAAGTACTGTTGCGGATCGGGATACATCCAGCGGGCGGCAGGATCGGCACTGAAGGCCATGACAACGGTGGAGATGGCGGCGTCGGATTCGCCGGGTTTTACGGTACGGATCGGTTGGGGTTGTTTCATGCGGTTCACGTCTCCTGTAGGAAGGCGCGAAAGCAGTGAGGGAAACGGATCAGGGATTGACAGGGCGCGGCAGCCATGTTAACTATAGTGAACATGATTCGTTTGCTAGAGATGAATCTGATCCCGTTCATTCTAATTTTTATCCCGTTCGTTACCTACGCTCAGTCCACTGCATCCCTCTCCGGCCGCGTGCTGGACGCCTCCGGGGCTGCCGTTCCGGACGCAACGGTGAGCCTGTCGAACCCCGTGGGGGGCTTTACAAAACGAACCCAATCGGGTCCTGACGGAGCATTCGGGTTTACCAATATCCCCTTGCAGAGCTATGAGTTGACGGCCGAGCGGAAGGGCTTCGCGGCCGCCCGCCAGCGGGTTGTCTTGCGGTCCAATGTGCCGGTGCGGCAGGATTTGGTGCTGGCCGTCGCAGCGGACCGGACCGAAGTGGAAGTGCGATCGAGCGGGGAAGGGCTGCTGGTGGATCCCGCCGATACGGGGACACGGGCGCAGATCAACCAGAAAGACATCGAGCGGCTCAGCCTGCAAGTGGGCAATCGCGGGCTGGAGGCGGCGCTGCTGACCTTCCCGGGCTTCGCGCAGAACGCCAACGGGGCGATTCATCCGCGCGGGGCGCACAACCAGATGACCTTCGTCGTGGACGGCATGCCGATCTCCGACCAGTTGACGGGCGCCTTCGCCAATGCCGTCGACCCGAACGTGGTGCAGACGGTGGAGTTGTTCACGGGCAACATTCCGGCCGAGTACGGGAACAAGGTTTCGGCGGTGGCGAACGTGACGACGAGGGCGGGGTTGGGATCGGGGCGCGTGTTGGGGGGGACGCTGATGATCAGTGCCGCGCAGTTCGATACGGTGAACTCGCTGGCGCAGATTTCGGGCGAAAAGGCGAGATTCGGATATTCGGCGTCGGTGAGCGCCATGAAATCGAACCGTTATCTGGACCAGGTGAGTCTGGATAATCTGCATAACGGCGGCAATCTGGAACGCGGCTTCGGGCGGGTGGATTATCAGCCCAACGGGCGTGACGTGTTCCGCTTTCACTTCATGGCCGGGCGGTCTTCGTTTCAACTGGCGAATCTGCGCTCGCAGCACGCCAATGGAATGGCGCAGCGGCAGGGCTTGGAGGATGCGAGTGCGATGCTCGGTTGGGTGCGCACGCTGAGCGCGCGGTCAACATTCGATGTTACGGCGTCGTTGCGCACGGCAGAGGCGACGTTGACGCCGAGCGCGGGCGACACGCCGGTGACCGCCTCGCAGCGGCGTCGGCTGACGACGCTGACCTTGTGGAACCGCTTCAACACCGTGCGCGGCGCGCATACGTTCAAAGGCGGCTTCGATTACCAGTATTTCCCCGTGCAGGAACGGTTCCGGTTCGCCATCACGGATGCGGGATTCAATGCTCCGGAAAGCGAGGATTTCCTGGAAACGCTGCTGCCGTACGATTTGACGCGCGGCGGGCAGGCATTCGCTTTCGCGCGGCGCGGGGCCGGGGCGCTGTATACCGGGTTCGTGCAGGACAACATCCGCTGGGGCCGCTGGCAGATGGCGCTGGGGCTGCGCTATGACAACTACCGCTTTCTGGTGAACGGCAACCAGCTACAACCGCGGGTTGGGATCAGCTATCACCTGCGCGAGACGAACACGGTGTTTCGGGCTTCCTATAATCGCACGTACCAGACGCCGCCGAATGAGAATCTGCTGTTGTCGAGCAGCGTGGAAGCGAGCGCGCTGGCGAGTCCGGTGGTGCGCGCGGCGACGGGGGGACTGGCGCTGATCCGGCCCGAGCGGCAGAATTTCTACGAAGTGGGGTTGCAGCAGGGGTTGGCGGGGCGGTTCAGCTTGAACGCGTCGTTCTATCACAAGAACGCGCGAGATCAGCAGGACAACGACAATTTCTTCAATACCGGAATCATTTTCCCGATGACCCTGGCGAGTATCCGCGTGAATGGTGTCGAAGGGCGGCTGGTGCTTCCACAGTGGCGCGGGTTCCGCATGACACTGAGCGCGACGCATGCGCGGGCGATTTCCACGCCTCCTTTTACGGGCGGGCTGTATCTGGGCAGCGCGGCGGTGGATGCGCTGAGCGCGGGGCCGTTCGTCATTGACCACGATCAGAAGTTGAGCTTGCAAAATGTGGCGCAGTATTCCTCGCGGCGCGGATTCTTCGCGACCGTGACGACGCGCTATGACAGCGGGCTGGTGACGAATCCCTCGGACCCGGCCGAGGTGGCCGCGGATCCGGATTACGCCGATCTGCTGCCGTACGTGAATCTGCTGTCATCGCCGCCGCGCACGCGCCCACGCACGGTGGTGGATGTGGCCACCGGGTATGAGCACAAGCGCAACGACCGCAAGTTGTGGGAAGTGACGTTGCAGACATCGAACCTGACCAATCGCACGGCGCTGTACAATTTTCAATCGCTGTTTGTGGGGACGCGCCTGGTGCAGCCTCGAACGGTGGGAGTGCGGATGCGCTGGTTTTTTTAG
>CAYOBO010000044.1:0-6430 GCA_964402295.1 uncultured Candidatus Solibacter sp.
GTAAACGCGGATCATCTGACGGTGATCGGATTCGCGGCGATGATCGGGGCGGGCGTGGCGTATGCGGTGGCGCCGGCGTGGGCTCCGGCGCTGCTGGTGGTGAATGTGCTACTCGCTTTGAACTGGTTTGGAGACAGCATGGATGGCACGCTGGCTCGTGTGCGGGATCAGCAGCGTCCGCGCTATGGCTATTATGTCGATCACATCATCGACGCGTTGAGCGCGCTGTTTCTTTTCGGCGGGCTGGGGCTTTCGGGATACATGAGCGAGCGCATCGCGATGGGAATGCTGCTGTGTTACCTGCTGCTGGCGATTCAATCGTACCTGGCGACGCACTCGCTGGGTGTGTTCAGCATTTCGTGGTGGAAGTTCAGCCCAACGGAGATGCGGATATTGCTGGCGGTGGGCAATACGGTGGCCTTCTTCACGCCCCATACGCATGTGTTTGGGCCGCGGATGCTGTTCTTCGACGTGGCGGGAGCGATCGCCATCGGGTGCATGGCGGTGGCGCTGCTGGCGACGGTGGCGCGCAATACGGCGACGCTGTACCGCGAGGAAAGGATTCCATCGCGATGAAGCGCTGGCTGCGATTTAACTGCGTGGGACTGGCGGGCATCGTCGTGCAACTGGCGATGCTCGCGTTGCTGCGGGATGGGCTGGGTCTGCATTATCTGATAGCCACGGCGTTTGCGGTGGAGACGGCGGTGCTGCATAACTTCTGGTGGCACTGGAAGTGGACGTGGGTGGAACGCGGCGCTGCTGCGTGGAGTCTGCTGCACTTTCAGTGCACGACGGGGCTGATTTCGATTGCGGGGAATGTTGTGGGGATGAAGGCGCTGGCTGGGGCGCTGGGGTTGCCGCTACTGGGCGCCAATCTGCTGACGATTGGGGCAATGCACGTGTTCAACTTCCTGGTGGCTGACCGTTGGGTTTTTCGTCTGCGATAATTGCCATGTTCGAAATGCCCCGCACATTGCTGATCGTCGACGATGAGGCCGCCGCGCGGTTCGCGTTGCGGCGGGCGCTCGGGTCGGAGTACGACATCGAGGAAGCGGACTCGGTGGAAGCAGCGCGGGCGCGGATTCGCGAGCAAGCTCCGGCGGTAATGCTGCTCGACTACACGATGCCAGGCGAAAGCGGGATGGTGCTGCTCGATGAGTTGTACGGGCAGCCGGATTCACCGGCGGTGATCATGCTGACGGCGTTCGGGTCGGAGCGGATCGCGGTGGAGGCGATGAAGCGCGGGGCTTTCGATTATCTGCCGAAACCCTATGACCTGGAGGAATTGCGGTTGGTGGTGGCGCGCGCATTTGCGCACCGGGAGATGCATCGGGAGTTGCTCGACCTGCGCGAACGGCTTTCGGGCGAAGGGCAGTTCGGAAGCATGGTGGGCGATTCGGCGGCGATGCGGGAAGTGTTCCGGGCGGCGGAACGTGTCGCACGGACGGATCTGCCGGTTCTGATTCTGGGCGAAAGCGGGACGGGAAAGGATCTGCTGGCGCAGGAGATTCATGCACGCAGCATGCGGAGCAGGGCCCGGATGGTGGCGCTGAATTGCGCGGCGCTGCCGGAGTCGCTGGTGGAGAGCGAATTGTTCGGGTATGAGAAGGGAGCGTTCACGGGGGCGGCGGGGGCTCGTGCAGGGAAGTTCGAGCAGGCGCACGGCGGGTCTTTGTTTCTGGATGAAATTGGAGACATGACGCCGGCGACGCAGGCTAAGATCTTGCGGGCGGCCGAAACGGGGAGCATCGAGCGGCTGGGGGCATCCCAATCGACGCGTGTGGATGTTCGGATGATCGCGGCGACGAATCAGGATTTGCAGCGGGCGATCAAGGATGGCAAGTTCCGGCAGGACCTCTACTACAGGCTGGCGGGGATGGTGTTGTATCTGCCTCCGCTGCGCAACCGGCGGGAAGACATTCCGCTGCTGGTGGAACGCTTCTGGGTGGATTTGGCGCGGAAATATAAACGCGCCGGTGCGGTGCTTGGCCTGGAAGCGCATCGCAGGCTCGCTCGCGAAGAGTGGCCGGGGAATGTACGGCAATTGCGGAGCGTGGTGGAGCGGCTGTTCGTGTTTGGGACAGGCGATCAAGTGAAGGTTGCGGATGTGGAGATGGCGCTGGAGCCGATGGCGGGGGCCGGCGTTGCAAATGCTGCCGAGCCTTACTTCGCGGTGGAGGATCTGCGCGAGGCGCGGCGATTGTTCGAGATGGAATTTCTGAGCCGGAAGTTGCGCGAACATGGTGGAAACGTGACACGCACGGCCGCGGCAATTGGAATTGAGCGGCAGAGCTTGCAGGAGAAGATCCGGCAGTTGGGAATAACTCGCGAATGAAGACACAGCCTGTTCATACGGTATACGGCGGGGCGCACCTGTTTCGCCATGATGTTGGTTTGAAGCTCGGGAGGATCGCGCTGGCGGCGTTTGGCGCGCACCGGGCGCATCTAGCTGCATCGGCCGCGGTGCTGGATCGGGTGGAGGCGAAACTGCGGCGGCAGCCGGTGGAGGATTACCGCATCGACTTCGAGGATGGGTACGGATACCGTTCCGATGCGGAGGAGGATGAACATGCGCGGCGGGCGGCGGAGGAATTGAAGAAGGGAATGGAGGAAGGGACTCTGCCTCCGTTTGTGGGAATACGGGTGAAGTCGTTTCATGCGCAGGCGCGGCACCGTTCGATACGGACGCTGCGGGTGTTCTTCGATGCATTGCGGGAGACGCCCGAGGGCTTCTGCGTAACGCTGCCAAAGGTGGTGCACGCCGAGGAAGC
Organism: uncultured Candidatus Solibacter sp.; assembly: GCA_964402295.1. GTDB lineage: Bacteria > Acidobacteriota > Terriglobia > Bryobacterales > Bryobacteraceae > CADEFT01. The sequence continues at coordinate 2,772 of CAYOBO010000044.1, forward strand.
CGCTTCTCTGGCGGCGGCGCTGGATGATTTGAATGTGGCGGCGGCGATTGAGTTAATGATCGAGACTCCGGCTGCGCTGCGCGATGTGCGGGGCCTGGTGCAGGCCGCGGGGGACCGATTGCGCGGGGCGCATTTCGGACCTTACGATTTCTGTTCTGCGTGTGGCGTGACGGTGAACGATTTGCGGCACAGGCTCTGTGTGCATGCACGGAACGAATTACTGATTTCGCTGGCGGGAACGGGAGTGTGGCTATCGGATGGGCCGACGAGTGTGTTGCCGGTGGGTTCGGCGGAGGATGTGGCAGCGGCGTGGCGGCTGTCGTGGCGGAATATATCGGAGGCGCTGGCGGATGGATTTGTGCAGGGGTGGGATTTGCATCCGGCGCAATTGCCGGTGCGATATGCAGCGGTGTTTTCCTATTTCCGCGAATTGATTCCGGCGGCCGTGGCGCGGTACCGCAATTACGTGGCGCAGTCGGAGCAGGCGACACGAGTGGGTTCGGCGTTTGACGATGCGGCGACGGTGCAAATCTTGAGGAATTTGTTCGAGCGGGCGGTGGCGTGTGGGGCGGTGGAAGAGAGGGAAGTCACAGGCTAGGAATCAGGTGTCCGAATGGTAGCCGGCTGTTACGAGCCTTTGTTGGTGGAGGCGGCGCGTTTTGTGGTGAGGAACGCGGCGGAGGGGGAAGTGTTGGTGCTGGCAGGGGCTCGGGATGCGGTGGATGATCTGGTACGACTGCGCTGTGGAGATTGCGCGGGAGTGCACCGGTTTACGTTGGCGCAATGGGTGACGGCGCTGGCGGCGCGCCCGATGGCGGAGCGCGGGTTGGCTCCGTTGCAGGGACTGGGGTCGGAGGCTTTGGCGGCGCGGGCAGTGCATGCGGTGATGCAGGAATCGTCGCTTGCGTATTTTGGGCCGGTGGCGAAGAGCCCTGGGTTCGCGCGGGCGCTGGCGCGAACACTGGGAGAGATCCGCATGGATGGGGTTTCGCTGAGCGAATTGGCAAAGTCGGGCAAGCCTGGGTATGACATCGCGTCGCTGGCTCGGATGTATGAAGAACTGCTGCGGGAAGGGCGGCTGGCGGACTTCGCGGCGATGGCGGCACTGGCTCGCGAGGCGCTGCCGCGGAGCCGGTTTTACGGGATGCCGGCGGTGTTGCTGGATTTAGAGAAGCCGCGGCGGCGCTTAGCGGAACTACTGGAAACGCTGTCGGCCGGCGCTCCGGCTGTGCTGGAGCTACGGCTGGCGGAGGAACGTTGCGGGATGGAGGACGGGGGCGCCGCGCTCGACCGGATGCGGCACCGGCTGTTTGTTCCGGGCGGGGGTGAGTCGATGGAAGGGGACGACAGCATCGAGGTTTTTTCGGCGGCGGGCGAGGGATTGGAATGCACGGAGATTGCGCGGCGAATTCAACGGCTGGCGGGGAATGGCGTTGCCTTCGACGATGTGGCGGTGTTGCTGAGGGCGCCGGGGCGTTATCAGCCGCTGCTCGAAGAGGCACTGGACCGGGCGGGGATTCCCTATCACTTCACGCATGGCGGGGTGAGGCCGGATGCCGTGGGGCGCGCGTTTCTGGCGCTGCTCGAATGCGCGCAAGAGGGATACACGGCGACTCGTTACGCGGAGTACTTGTCGCTCGGACAGGCTCCGGCACAGGAGGCGACACCGGCGGCTTGGGAGCAGTTGATTGTGGACGCGGCGGTGGTGGGCGGCAAGGACAGATGGGAACGGCGGCTGCGGGGATTGGAGAATGAATTCCGGCTGCGGCTGGCAGCGGTGGAGGACAGCAACGAAGCCCAGCGGGAACACATCGAGCGCCAACTGGAATTATTGGGCAATCTGCAAAGACTCGCACTTCCGGTGATGGAACGGTTTGAGGCGCTGCCCAAACGCGCGGTTTGGCGCGAGTGGTTGACCCAGCTTTCGGAATTGGCGGAGCTGTCGCTGGCGCGGCCGGAGTCGGTGCTAGAAGCATTGCATGAGTTGTGGCCGATGGGCGACGTGGGTCCGGTGGAGTTGGATGAAGTGATTCGTGTGTTGAGCGAGCGGCTGCGATTCTTGCGGCGTGTGCCACAAAAGCGGCGGTATGGGAAGGTGTGGATCGCGACGATCGATGAAGCGCGCGGCATGTCGTTCGAGGCTGTGTTTCTGCCCGGGTTGGCGGAAGGGATTTTCCCGAAGAAGATGTTCGAGGATCCACTGCTGCTGGACGACGGGCGGCGCAGTCTCGATGCGGGCTTGCCGTTGCGCGAGGACCGCGTGGGTGAGGAGCGCATGCGGCTGCGTATTGCGGCGGCGGTGGCTCGCGGGCGGCTGGTGGTTTCCTATCCGCGGCTGGATGTGGCGCAAAACCGGCCGCGGGTGCCGTCGTTCTATGCGATGGAAGTAGTGCGCGCGGCGGAAGGGCGGTTGCCGGAGTTGAAGGCATTTGAGCGGCGGGCGGCGGTGGGAAGCAGAACGCGGCTGGGTTGGCCCGCTCCGGTGGATGCGGCGGAATCCGTGGATGCGCTCGAGTACGATCTTTCGGTGTTGCATGCGGCGGTGCATGCGCCGGCGGGAAAGGCGAAGGGGTGGGGGCGGTATTTGATGAATCGGAATGCGCATCTGGCGCGAGCGCTGCGGGCGCGGTTCCGCCGGTGGAACGGGAAGAAGTGGTCGTTCGACGATGGGTTGCTGGATGAATCGCCGCAGACACTGGCGGTGCTGGCAGAGCACGGGCTGCGGAGGCGGAGTTGGTCGGCGTCGACACTGCAACACTTCGCGGCGTGCCCCTACCGGTTCTTCTTGCACGGGATACACAAGTTCCGGCCGCGGGAGGAATCGGTGGCGTTGGAGGAGATGGATCCGTTGACGCGCGGGTCACTGTTTCATGAAGTAGTGTTTGAGTTGTTCCGGCAGGGCGGGGTGAAGGATAGATTTGCGGACATTGCCGATGAAGTGTTCGACCGGGTGGCAGCGCGCTATGAGGAGACGCTGGCTCCGGCGATTCCGCGCATCTGGAAGAGCGAAATTGAGGATTTACGGGCGGATTTGAAGGGATGGCTGCGGCGAATGCCCGAGGATGCGAAGGGTTGGGAAGTGATCCATAGCGAGTACGCGTTTGGGATGGAGCCGGAGGGGAATCGCGATCCGGCGAGCACGAGGGAGCCGGCGCGGATGCTGGATGGGGTGTTGGTGCGAGGATCGGTGGATTGGATTGAGCGGCATGTGGAATCCGGGGGGTTGCGCATCACGGATCATAAGACGGGGCGCAATCCGAAAGACAAGGTGCATCACATTGGCGGCGGGGCGGTGCTACAGCCTTTGATTTATGCACTGGCGGTGGAGAATCTACTGGGGCAGACGGTGAAGATGTCGCGCCTCTATTACTGCACGCAGCGAGGGAATTACGATGTTGCACCGGTTGCGATCACGGAGCATTCGAAGCGGGATTTGCGGCGGGCGCTGGAGATAATCGACGGGGCAGTGACAGGCGGCTATATGCCGGCGGCTCCGGCCAAGGATGCCTGTGAATGGTGCGATTACCGGATCGTGTGCGGACCGCGTGAAGAGGAGCGGACGCGGCGGAAGCCTCGGATACAGGAACTGGTGGAATTGAGGTCGCTGTCATGATACCGGCTCCACAGACGGCGGATGAACTGGCGCGGTGGCGGATTCG
>CAYOBO010000044.1:6530-45458 GCA_964402295.1 uncultured Candidatus Solibacter sp.
GAGGCGGCGATCGGGACGATCCATTCGTTTTGCGCACAGATACTGCGGGAGCGCCCGGTGGAAGCGCGGGTGGATCCGGATTTCGAGGAATTGGATGAAGGCGGGGCGCGGCGCGTGTATGAGCGGGTGTTCCGGCGGTGGATGCAGGAGAAGCTGAATGCGGATTCACCGGGGCTGCGGCGCGTGCTGGCGCGCCTGGCGACGGAGCGCGATGCCGAGTACACGCCCATGGAATCGGTGCGCAACGCGGGCTGGAGGATTGTGGAGTGGCGCGACTGCCCGCGCAAGTGGACGCGGCCGGAGTTGGATCGGGAGACGGTGGTGGATGCGCTGGCGCTGCACATAGAGGCGATTCGCGGGGAGTTGGAGAAACTGCCGCCGGAGATGGCGGAACCGGTGCGCGATACGCTGCCGTGGATAGAACGGAGGCCTCGCGATTACGATCTGCTGGAAGGCTTTCTGTTCCGGATCTGGAAGAAGTGGAAGCCGAAGGTGAAATACAAGCGCCACGACAAGGAGTTGTTTGCGGCGCTCGATAGATTTCGGGTGGTGGCGGAACAGGATTTGGCGGCGCTGTTGCGAGACGAACTGTGGGAATTGGTGGGGTTGTATGACGACGCCAAGCGGCGCGCGGGGCAGTTGGATTTTACGGATCTGCTACTGCTGGTGCGAAATCTGGTGAAAGAGAATGAGACGGTGCGTGTGTATTTGCAGCAGAAGTACACGCACCTCTATGTGGATGAGTTTCAGGACACAGACCCTTTGCAGGCGGAGATTCTCTTGCTGCTGGCGGCGAACAATCCGAAGCATGCGGATTTGTTCCGAGTGACACCAGTGCCGGGGAAATTGTTCCTGGTGGGGGATCCGAAGCAGTCGATTTATAAGTTCCGGCGGGCCGATGTGCAGATGTATCAAGCAGTGAGCACAATGCTGACCGCGCGGGGTGTGGGGCTGGTGGAATTGAGCCGGAGCTATCGTTCCGTGCCTGCGATTCAAGATGCGGTGAACGCGGCGTTTCGCGGGGAGATGAAAGGCGACGCGGAGTCGGCGCAGGCGCGGTACGTGGAGCTATCGCCGTTTCGAGAGAACATCGAGGGGCAGCCGGCGGTGATTGCGCTGCCTGCTCCGGAGCCATATGGAATGCGGCGCGTTTCGAATGAGCGCATCGATGCGTGTTTGCCGCGCACGATTACGGGTTTCGTGGAGTGGCTTCTCAAGCAGAGTGGATGGCGCGTGGCGGACGCGGAGAATGGCGGGGAGTTGATTCCGGTGGCGGCGCGGCATGTGTGCATTCTGTTCCGGCGGTTCACGAATTGGGGCTCGGATCTGACACGCGATTACGTGCGGTCGCTGGAGGATCGGGGGATTGCGCATTTGCTGGTGGGATCGAAGACGTTCCACTGGCGTGAGGAAGTGGAGACGATGCGTGCGGCGCTGGCCGCGGTGGAATGGCCGGAGGATGAACTTTCGGTGTTCGCAACGTTGCGCGGGGCATTGTTCGCCATTCCGGATCATGTGCTGCTGCGGTTCCGCCATGAGCATGGGAAGTTCCATCCGTTTCGCGAATGGCCGGAGGGAGCGCATGCGGATTACGAACCGGTGCGCCAGGTGCTGGCGTTGCTGGCGGAGTTGCATGGCGAGCGGAATGCAAGGCCGGTGGCGGAGACGGTGTTCCGGCTCTTGGAAGCCGGGCGCGCGTGGGCGGGATTTGCGTTCCGGCCGGCGGGGAATCAAGTGCTGGCGAATGTGCGGCGGGTGATTGATCTGGCCCGCCAATTCGAAACGGCGGGAGGATATTCGTTTCGCGGATTCGTGGATGAACTGGCGGCACAGGCGGAGCGGGCGGAATCGGCGGAGGCGCCGGTGCTCGAGGAAGGCGCGGACGGGGTGCGAATCATGACGGTGCATGCGGCGAAGGGTCTGGAGTTTCCCGTGGTCATCCTGGCGGATATGACCGCGAGGATTTCGCATGAGAGTCCGGACAAGTATGTGCAGCCGTCGGCGGGGTTATGCGCAATGCGGCTGCTGGGGTGTTCGCCGTTTGAATTAATGCAGAACGAGGGTGTCGAGCAGAAGCGGGAGTATGCCGAAGGCGTGCGCGTGGCGTATGTGGCCGCGACGCGGGCGAGGGATTTGCTGGTGATTCCGGCGGTGGGCGATGAAGAGCGTGAGGGGTGGGTGTCGCCGTTGAACAAAGCGATTTATCCGGAGAAGGGGCGGTACCGTCATGCGGGGCATGCGGACGGGTGTCCGGCGTTCGGTGCGGAGACGGTGTTGTCGCGGCCTTTCGAGAGCCATGATGCGGTGGGTGTGAAGCCGGGTTTGCATTACGGGCGCGAAGGCGGCGTTCCCGTGGTGTGGTGGGATCCGGCAATTCTCCCCGCGAGCCAGGAGGAGTATTTCAGCGACCGGCAGATGGAGATCCTGGGCGACGATGCGGAAGCAGAGGCTCGCGGGGAGGCGGCGCATGCGGAGTGGCTGGAACGGCGCGAGGCGCGATTGGCGGCCGGCGCCAAGCCGGCGGTGAATCTGTTGGTGGCGAGCGAAGCGGCCGTGGGTCCAGAAGGGGCTCCGGTGGCGGTGCGGGTGGAGCAGACGGCACGGCATGGGGACCGGCCAGGCGGGAAACGATTTGGAGCGCTGGTGCATGCGGCGTTGGGCGATGTGGCGCTGGATGCGGGGCGAGAGGAAATTCGGGCGACGGTGGAGTTACATGGCCGATTGCTGGGGGCAGAGGATGAGGAAGTAGAGGAGGCTGTGTTTGCTGTGTATCAAGCGCTGCATCATCCGTTGCTCGATCGCGCGCGTGCAGCGGCACGTTTGCACCGGGAGTATCCGGTGGTAGTGAGGGATGGAGAAAAGACGGTGGAAGGGGTAATCGACCTGGCATTCGCGGAGGGGGATCATTGGGTGGTGGTGGATTTCAAGACGGACTTCGCGGTGGAGGGATTGGCGGAGCAGTATGGGGCGCAACTGGCATGGTATGCGCTGGCGCTTGAGCGGGTGAAGCAGTGCAGCGTGCAATGTTATCTTCTGGCCGTGTAAAGTAACTGGCATGGATCGCCGTACTTTTCTCCGAACGATGGCGGGCGCTGTGCCGGGATTACAGGGTGTTGCGCAAGCGCAGAAAAAAGTGAATGTCGTGATGTTCATGACGGACGATCACGGAGCTTGGGCATTGGGCTCGTATGGATGCGGAGAGATGCACACGCCCAATATCGACAAGCTGGCACGGGAGGGGGCGCAATTCACTCGGGCGTTTGCGTGCACGCCGGTGTGTTCGCCGAGCCGCATGACGTGGATCACGGGGCGCATCCCCTCGGTGCACGGGGTGCAGGATTGGCTCCGGCCGGAGGACAGCTTTGGCAAGGATACGCGGCGCTGGCTGGAGGGGCATACAACGTATTCGGAGATTCTGGCGAAGAATGGCTACACGCTGGGAATGTGCGGCAAGTGGCACATGGGCGACGATGAGAAGGCGCAGTGCGGATTCACGTATTGGGCGACGGTGCCGGGTGGGGGCGGACCGTATAAAAATGTGGAGTTCGTAAAGAATGGCGTGAAGGGAAAACTGCGCGAGTACAAGACGGATTCCGTGGGGGATTGCGCGCTGGAGTTTCTGGATACCGTAAAGGAGAAGCCGTTCTATCTGCTGGTGCCGTTCTATGCTCCGCATACACCGTTTGATTTTCAACCGGACGAGTATCGCGAGCCGTACAAAGATGCGAAGTTTTCGTGTTTCCCGGACACGCCGAAGCATCCGTGGCAGAATCCTGGCCTGGCGCGGCATCACGGAAACAAGGAGAGCATGCGAGCGTATTCGGCGCTGGTCAGCGGAGTGGATGCGAATGTGGGGCGGATTTTGAAAAAGTTGGAAGAGATGGGGGTGCGGGAGAATACGCTGATTGTGTTCACGGCGGATCAGGGCTGGAGCGCCGGGCATCACGGGGTGTGGGGCAAGGGGAACGGGACGTGGCCGTTCAACCTATACGATGGCGGGGCACGGGTGCCGTTGATCTGGAATCACCCGGGGAAGATTGCGGCGGGGCAGGTGCTGACGCCGATGGTTTCGAGTTATGACTACTTCCCGACGATTCTGGATTATCTGGGATTGAAGGTGGAGAAGGATGCGAAACGGCCGGGACGGAGCTATGCGGGGTTCCTACGTGGGCAGAAGCCGGCTTGGGAGAACCGCTTGTATTTTGAGTACTCGTTTGTGCGTGGGGTGCGGTCGGAGACTTGGAAGTATATCCGGCGGACGAAGGATTGGCCGAGTGAGTTGTATGACTTGGAGCGGGATCCGAATGAGACGAAGAATCTGGTGGACGATCCGCGGTATCGGAACTTGATTGCTTCGCTCGATTCCGATCTGGACCAGTGGTTTGCGAAGTATGGAGCTCCCCCGCAAGAGGAGTGGCGGGGGACTACGAAGCAGCATCTGACGGAGTATTCGCGGTAGAAACAACTCAGCCGGAGCGCAACTCTTGTCCGAGCCTCTGCAAGGCGGCTGGGTCAACGGCGACCGGGTACGAGGGAGCCATCATCGAAGGTTTTTCCGACCATACTTCGCTTCTGGTTAGCGCGTGCTAAGATGGGACGAGGTTGGCCGCTACTCGCGGCTGGACGGTTTTCACTTTGCGCAAGTTCATCTTTTGGGAATTTCCTAGGGCAAGCTGGCAGTACGATGTGATGGTGGGGCTGATTCTTGCCTTTATCTTCCTCACTCCCCGGGCAATGTTCCGGGATCAGCCGCGGGCTTCGAGCGTGGTGATGCTTCCTTCCGAGCAGGGAGTTGCGCAATTTTGGGTGGAACCGGACCTGCTTGTAAACCTGGACGAAAGCCAGCGGCTGGAACGAGCGAATCAGTTGCTGCGCAGCCGCACCGGCAAATTACATAAAGTGACCCGGCTGGAGCCGATTTTCGATTCCGAACAGGAAGTGCGCGGCTACATGGCCTACGCAACCGAGTAGTGGCGGAAGGCATCCCACAATCAGGATGAAAGCATTCTACAAAGTGGCGATTCTGTGCGCGGTGAGCGCGGCAGCGCAAGGGGAGACCTTGCAGGAGTTGCAGGCGCGCATCGACCAGTCCGCGGCGACGTTCCGGGGCATGACCGCGAAGTTGCGGCGCATCTCTTATACCGCTGTGATCAAAGACACCAGCGAGGAACAGGGCACCATCGCCATCAAAGCCACCAAGCCGAAGGAGATGCAAGTGAAGGTGGATTTTACGTCTCCCGACGTCAAGAGCTGGGCGTTCCGCGGGCGCAAAGCGGAGCTGTTTATCCCAAAGATTAACACGGTACAGGAATACGATCTCGGCAAGCACGGACGGTTGCTCGATCAGTTCCTCTTGCTCGGTTTCGGATCGACGGTAAAGGATTTACAGAAGAGCTACACGTTGAAGCTGACCGGCGAGGAGTCCCTGAGCGGTGTGAAGACGTCCCGGCTGGAGCTGATTCCGAAGTCGGAAGAGGCTCGCGGACACTTGCAGAAAGTGGAGATCTGGTTTCCGTTGACGGCGGGCAATCCGGTCCAACAGAAGTTTCATCTCGGTTCGGGCGATTATATGCTGGTGACTTACCAGGACACCAAGTTCGACCCGAATCTGCCGGACGCGGCGGTCCGGCTCGTCCTCCCGGCGAACGTCAAACGGGAATACCCTCAAAAATAGGCAGTCTTATTCATACATGGCAACTGTATCCCATCCGGAATCAAACCCTGCAAGCGGTAGTTCGACGGTTTCCTCTCCGAAAGCTTCCCGGCTGGCGTTCCTCGATTGGACGCGCGGCCTGGCAGCGGTGATCATGCTGCAAGGACATGTGTTTCACTCCTTCGCGCGCGGCGATTTGCGCACGCAGGATGCCTACATCCTGTCGCAATTCGTGGGCGGGATGCCGCCGGCGATCTTTCTGTTCCTGACGGGCGTGACGCTGGCCTTCCTGATGGAGAGCACGGAGCGGAAGGGCGTGGTGGGATGGAGCCGGGTGTGGATCGCGATGCGGCGGGCGGGGTATCTGTTCGCACTGGCGGTCGCCTTCCGGGCGCAGCTTTGGATTTTCGGAATGCCGCAAGCGGATTTTACGGCGCTCTTCCGGGTAGACATTTTGAACTGCATGGGCTTCGGAATCGCGGTTATATCGCTGATGGCGTTGTTCACGACGCTGGAGCGGGTGCGGCTGTGCGCGATTCTGGGGCTGGCGATCGCGGGCATCTCGCCGTTGATTGCATCGCTCGAGACCAGCGGAGTGCATCCGTTTCTGCGTGCCTATTTCGTGCCGGGGCCGGAGAATTTCAGCTTCTTCCCGTGGGGTGCGTTTCTGGCGTTCGGCGTGAGCGCGGGTAGCGTGTTGCGGCTGACGCCGGCGGCGGAGCTCAAGCAGGCCATGCAGTGGGGCGCATGGCTCGGGTTGGTTCTGGTGATCGGCTCGCAGTATTTTAGCAATTTGCCGTATTCGCTCTATCCGAAGTCGGATTTCTGGATTGACGGACCCGGGCTGGTGCTGATCAAGACGGGGATCATCCTGATGCTGCTCGCATTCGCTTACCTGTGGAATACGTATATGGCCACGGGCTGGAGTTGGGTGCGGCAGTTGGGGACAACGTCGCTGCTAATCTACTGGGTGCACACCGAGTTGGTCTACGGCCGCTGGTTCTATTTCTGGCAGCAGGGATTGTCGACGGCGCAGACGGTGATTCTGGCCTCCGTGGTGATTGCTCTGATGCTGGGGCTTTCGGTGGCCAGCACGCGGTGGGCACAGATCAAGGCAGCGATCTGGCCGAGTTCGCCGGCGGTTCCGGAAGCCGACTAGTCAAGAAACGATCACATCCCTCAAAAAAAAATCTTCACCGCGTAAGTTCCAGAAAAGAAGAGCCGCGGCTGGCGCGGAAAGCGCACGGTGCGATTACGGGAATAACTCTGTGCATTATTCTCGAATCAGCCCTGACGCACACGCCCGCGAAGATCGCGGGGCCGCGCCAAGGCAGCCAGCGATTCCATCGTTTCCGATTTTCCAAACACCGCCGGTAAGGACGTTACCATGTTTATCGAAGCTGTCATCGTTTGCGACCGTTACCACGATTTCCTCGCGGAGACCTTGCCTCACAACCGCCTGCTGTTCGACAAGATGGTGGTGGTCACCTCTTACGAGGACAAAGCCACTCGACGCCTTTGCGAGTATTGGAACGTGGAGTGCGTACCCACGGACCGACTCCAATCCCGCAAAGGGCAGTTCTGCAAGGGAGCAGGCATCAACGACGGATTGGCCCGGCTGAGCTTGAACGGTTGGGCAGTCCACATGGACGCGGACATTATGTTGCCGCCGCTGACCCGCCAAATCCTGACAAAGGCCGACTTGGACCCAACCTTCATCTACGGCATCGACCGCCACATGGTGCCATCCTACGCGGAATGGCGGAAATTCCTCGCTACGCCCGGATTGCAGCAGGAAGCGAAGGTATTCTGCCACACGCGGCATTTTGAAATCGGCGTGCGCGTGATTCCGGAATGCTTTCAAGGGTACGTGCCGATCGGGTTCTTTCAGTTGTGGCATCCCGGAGAAAGCGGCATACGCACCTATCCGGAGCAGCATACGGATGCGGCGCGCGGAGATGTCCTCTTCGCCATCCAGTGGCCGCGGGCGAAGCGGGGGCTGATTCCGGAGATCATCTGTTACCACCTGGAATCGGAGCAGGCAGCGATGGGCGCCAATTGGAACGGGCGGTCCACCAAGCCGTTTGGAGCCGAGCCTGGAAGCGGAGGGGCGGAATACGCGTGGTGAGCGCTATCGCCGACTCACGAAACGATTACCGCGCAACCAGAATCGCAACGGCCAGTCGACGGCTTTACGGATGCCGATCCGGGGGCCTTCGGCGATGGGATAATCGAGGGGGACGCCGGTGTCATGCACAGTGAAATCGCCACCGGTAACATCGGCGCCATTGTGGCGAAGATCGATTCCCATGGCCATGGTAAGTTTTCCGGGTCCTGAGGTGAGCGATTCGAGGCGTTCGACACCGCGGCGGCGGCGCATGATCGGGATGCCGCCGACAGGTTCGAGCGCCCGAATCAGCACGCACCCCGGCGAACCCGCGGACTCGGCCACCAGATTCAGGCAATAGTACATGCCGTAGATGAAATACACGTAGGCGTGGCCGGGTTCGCCAAAGATTACCTTGGTGCGCGGGGTGAGTCCGCAGGAGGCGTGGGCGGCTTCGTCGTGGCAGCCTATGTAGGCTTCGGTTTCGACGATCAGGCCGGAGGTTTCCCCATGCACGATCATCTTCCCGAGCAGACCGCGCGCCACTTCGACCGTGGGACGATCATAGAAACTGCGCGGCAGAATCATGGGGTAACCTAGGAGATTAGCATGCGGTTGTTCGTTGGTCTCGATCTGCCCGAATCTGTGCAATGGAACCTGGAAAAGCTGGTGGCCGCACTGCGTCCGGTGGCGAAGCTCCGGTGGAGCCCGGTGGGAAATCTGCACATCACGACAAAGTTCATCGGGGAGTGGCCGGAAGAGCGGCTGGAGGAAATGAAGGCAGCGCTGGCCGGGGTGCGGGGAATCTCACCGTTTTCGATTGCGATCCGGGGATTGGGCTGGTTTCCCAATCCGCACCGGCCGCGGGTGTTCTGGGCGGCGGTGCGCGCCGGTGAGCCGTTGGCGCGGTTGGCCGAGGCGACCGAAGAGGCAGTGTTCTCGCTTGGCGTGGCCAAGGAGACACGGGCCTTTGCACCGCATCTGACGCTGGCCAGGATCCCTGACCCGGCTGTGGATCTGGCTCCGTTGCGTCGCCGGGTGGCCTCGCTTCCCACCGATGATTTCGGATCGTTCGACGCCGCGGCGTTTCATCTGTATTTGAGTAAGATGGGTCCGGGAGGATCCGTTTACACGAAACTGGCCACCTTCCCCTTGGAAACAACATGAAGCCCCTCATTGCCATTGCCGCAGCGTATTGGATTGGCGGAATCCCGTTTGGATACCTCCTGGTCCGGTGGAAGACCGGGGCGGATGTCCGCACCATGGGAAGCGGAAATATCGGTGCGACGAATGTGTGGCGGAGCACCGGCCGCGCCATCGGCGTGGCGACGCTTCTACTGGACACCCTGAAAGGCTTCTGCGCCGTATGGCTGACGGCATGGCTTACCGATCATGATGTGAACTGGATGAGCGCGGCAGCGATCGCGGTGATCCTCGGGCACGCCTTCCCGGCGATGCTGCGCTTTCAAGGTGGGAAGGCCGTAGCGTCTTTCGTAGGCGCTTTCCTGTTTCTGGCGCCGCTGCCCATACTGGCCACTGTGATTTTCTTCGTGGTGACAGTGGCGGTGAGCCGCTACATTTCCCTGGGATCGGTGCTAGGCGCGGCGATGTTTCCCGTCGCCGTGTACCTGATTCAGCATCCACCGCTTCCGGTGCTGCTGGCGGCGCTCTTTGGCGGGGTGTTCATCATCTGGCGGCATAAAGGGAATATTGCCCGGCTGCGGAATGGCACGGAGAACGTCTTCCGGCTCAAGGGAGCGCGTGCTTGAATCGCCTGGCAGTAGTGGGAGGCGGGAGTTGGGGCACAGCCCTGGCCGTGGTGCTGAGCGCTAGATTCGAGCAGGTCCGGTTGTGGGTATTCGAGGCCGATTTGGCGGAACGGATGGCCCGCCAGAGGGTAAACGATGTTTTCCTTCCGGGCATCCGGCTGCCGGATCCCGTTCATCCTTCGGCCCAATTAGAGGAAGTGCTCGAAGGGGCCGACATTGTGGTCAGCGTAATGCCGAGCCATCACGTGCGGGCATTGGGTGGCCGGATGGCTCCGCTGGTGGGGCCGGACATACCGGTAGTGAGTGCCACCAAGGGAATTGAGAACCACAGCCTGTTGCGGGTATCCGAAGTATTAGGCGAAGTCCTGGGGAACCCGGCGCGGATTGCGGTGCTGAGCGGGCCGACCTTCGCCAGGGAAGTGGCGCAGGGCAAGCCGGCGGCCGTGGTGGTCGCGTCGGACAATGAAGAACTGGCGGGCCGGATCCAGGGGGCATTTCGCGGCCCGACGCTGCGACTGTACACGAATACCGACGTGATTGGGGTCGAAGTGGGGGCGTCGTTAAAAAACGTAATTGCCATTGCTGCCGGAGTGTGCGACGGACTGCAACTAGGATCCAACGCAACGGCGGCACTGATCACACGGGGGCTCGCCGAGATCACCCGGCTGGCCGTGGCCATGGGCGGCAAGCCATTGACTTTAATGGGACTTGCTGGATTGGGAGATCTGGTTCTGACGTGCACCGGACAGCTCAGCCGGAACCGCACGCTGGGGCAGAAACTGGCCTCGGGCGAGCCGTTGGCGGATATTCTTGGGTCGATGCGCATGGTGGCTGAGGGGGTGCAAACCACCTATGCGGCACTCGAGTTGGGGCAAAGATTTCAGATCGATCTGCCGATTACGGCACAGGTGGGCGCGATTCTGGACGGCGTGAAAACGCCACGGGAAGCCCTGCGCGAACTGATGGACCGTTCGCTCAAGGGAGAATAAAAAGCGTTTCGCGGTCAACCATTTCCGTTCTACTGCCGTTGAGGGAAGGAGGGCGATGCGAATGAGTGAAATGAGCGGCAGCGGACCGCAACCTTCCTTGCCAACTTGTGTTCAAGAAAGTGTGACGGCCGCAGCGAGTTTGGAGCGCGATGCGGAATTGATGCTCCGGGTCCGCGACGGTTGCTCGGTGAGCTTCCAGTTGTTGCTGGAACGCCATCGTGGGCCGGTGATTCATTTCTTGTACCGGATGGTGCAGAATCAGGCTGTTGCCGAGGAACTGGCGCAGGATGTTTTTCTGCGCGTGTACCGTTCGCGTTCGACCTATGAGCCGTCGGCGAAGTTCACGACCTGGCTGTTCCGGATTGCCACGCACCGGGCGCTGAACTACCTTCGAGACGGGCGGCACGAAAGAGGCCAGCAGAGCCTGGACGATGAAGTAGGCGAGGGGATGGCCCGGCAAGTGGTAGACAGAAGCCACTCGGTGGAACAGAAACTGTTGAAGGATGTCCGGTTGCAGGAGGTACGGAATGCCATCGAGTTGTTGCCCGCCAAACAGAAGGCGGCGGTGCTCATGCACAAGTACCAGGAACTGGACTACTCGCAGATTGCGGCCGCGCTCGAATGTTCGGAATCGGCCGTGAAGTCGCTGCTGTTTCGGGCGTATGAATCGCTGCGGGCACGGCTGGCGCACTTGGATGGGAAAGGATGACGGGAGAGGAGAACGACGCAGGGAAGGAGGGAGACCATGGCGGAAGCAAATCGCAAAGAATATTACAATAGTCAATTCCGTATGACCCACTGTCCGCTGGCTTCCGGCGAAGAGAACGTGGATATCCTGCTCGATTACTGCAATCGGAAATTGGATCCCGCGCTGGTGGAGATATTCGAGAAGCACATGGAAGTGTGCAACGCGTGCCGCGCCTTTGCCGAATCGCAGATGGCGGTGTGGGATGCGCTGGATGCCTTTGAGGCAATGCCGGTTTCGGCCGATTTCGATCGGAAGCTGATGGCGCGGATCGAGCGCGAGGAAAGCTCGCTTTGGCGGCGCGTGTGGAATGGGATGACAGCCGGCGGCACGGCGCTCTGGCGTCCGGTGGTTCCGGTGGCGGCTGCCCTGGTTCTGGCGGTGGGATTATGGATGCGCCCGGCGGCGCCCCAGCCCGACGCCCCGGCGATCCTGGCCGAGAGCCAGATAGACATCGAACAGGTCGAGACGGTGCTGGAGGACATGGAAATGTTGCGGCAGTTAACTCTCGTCGAGCCTGCGGCCCAGCAGAAGATGTAGAGGACGCACCATGGTTCCTCGATGGCTAGTACTGGCGCTGATCCTGCTGGTTCCACCTGCGGAGGCCCAGCTCAGGAAAGGCAGCATCCTCAAAAACAAGGCGGCACGGGAGGCGAAGAAGTCGCGCCTGGTGGAACGCTTCAACCGGCTATCGCCCGAGGAACGCCAGCGGGTGATGCAGAACCTTCCCGAAGACCGCCGCAAGGCGATGGAGAAGAATCGGGAGCGCTACGACAAGCTCTCCGATGAGCAGAAGAAGCGGCTCGAAAAGCAATACGGCAACTTCGCCCAGATGCCCCCGGAACAGCAGCAGGCCACGCGCACGGCGTTCCGGCAGATGGGACAGATGCCGCTGGAGCGGCGGCAGGCCATGCAGAAGGAACTGCGCCGCCTGCGCATGATGGATCCAGAGGCACGCAAGCAGAGGATGGAAAGCGACGCCTACAAAGCTGAGTTTTCCGGCGATGAGCAGAGGGTTCTCGAGCGGCTCAGCGTGCTGGTTCCCCTCCAATAGCATGTTAAAATTGAGGTCTTGACTACTTCCCCCCCGAAATTCAGCCGGGCCGCGGAATTCCGCGAACTCCTTTCGAACCGTATCTTTGTGGCGGATGGCGCCATGGGGACGATGTTGTATGCCAAGGGCGTGTTCATTAATCGCTGCTACGATGAGCTGAACCTGTCGCAACCCGGTTTGGTGAAGGAGATTCACCAGGATTACGTCAAAGCGGGCGCCGAGATCCTGGAAACGAACACCTTCGGAGCGACACGCATCCGGCTGGGCGCTTTTGGCGCGGCCGAGAAATGCCAGGCAATCAACGAAGCCGGGGTTCGGATTGCGCGCGAAGCCGCCCAGAACCGGGCTTTCGTCGCTGGCGCGATCGGACCGTTGGGTGTGCGCCTGGAACCCCTGGGGCCAACCTCGTTCGCCGAGGCTAGAGCATCGTTTGCCGAGCAGGCAGGCTTTCTGCTGGATGCGGGCGTCGATCTGCTGGTGCTCGAAACTTTCGGCGACGCCAACGAGTTGCGCGAAGCCCTACTTGCCGCCCGTGAGGCGGCCGGGCCGGAGATGGTGATCGCCGCCCACGTCACCATCGACGATTACGGCAACATGCTGGACGGCAAGGATGTCGCCACCTACGCCAAACTGCTCGATGAGTGGCCGGTGGATGTGATCGGGATCAACTGTTCGGTAGGCCCGAAGGTCACGCTCGAAACCATCGAGAAAATGATGCAGTACTCAAGCAAGCCGATGAGCGCGATGCCGAACGCAGGCCATCCGGCGCGGGTGGAAGGACGTCAGATCTACCTCTGCTCGCCGGAATACATGGCACAGTACGCGCGGCGCTTGTTGTGGGCCGGGGTGAAGATCGTCGGCGGATGCTGCGGAACGACGCCCGCGCACATCAAGGAAGTGGTCTCCGAGGCACGCTCGCTGCAACCGGGGCACCGGCGCCTGACGGTCACCACCGAGGCTGCCGAAGCGAAGGCCAAAGCCATGCCCATGGTTCCCGTGGCGAAGAAATCTCAGTTGGGGGCGAAACTCGCGGCGGGCCAATTTGTCTCCTTCGTGGAGATCCTGCCGCCCCGCGGCGTGGATGCCTCGAAGGAGATTGCCGGAGCGAAGCTGTGCCGGGATCATGGCATCGACTGCATCAACATCCCCGACGGCCCGCGCGCGAGTGCGCGCATGAGCGCCCAGGTGTGCTGCCAGTTGATCCAGCGGGAAGCGCAAATCGAGACAGTGCTCCACTTCTGCTGCCGCGACCGGAACATTCTCGGTATTCAATCGGAGTTGATCGGCGCGCACACGGTGGGAGTGCGGAATCTGATCTGCATCACCGGCGATCCGCCGCGAATGGGTTCCTATCCGAACGCAACGGCGGTGTTCGATGTGGACGCCATCGGGTTGGCGAACATCGTCACGAACCTCAACCACGGATTGGATATCGGCGGCAATCCCATTGGATCGCAGACGGAACTGTTGCTTGGCGTGGGAGCGAATCCCGGGGCGCTGAACATGGAAGAAGAGCTTCGGCGCTTTGGATGGAAGGTGCAGGCCGGAGCGGAGTTTGTCGTGACCCAGCCGGTCTTCGATGTGGAATTGCTGGAGGCTTGGCTGAAGGCCACCGCGCAGTACAAGATTCCCCTAATCGCCGGAATCTGGCCACTCACCAGCTTCCGCAACGCCGAATTCATGGTGAACGAACTGCGCGTGCCGGTGCCGGATCGGTATATGGAGCGGATGCGCTTGGCCGATAGCGCCGAAAAGGCGCGGGCCGAGGGCGTCGCCATTGCGCGGGAAATGGTGGAGCGGATCCGTCCGATGGTGCAAGGCGTGCAGCTATCGGCGCCCTTCGGGCGCTACGACATGGCGATCCAGGTTGCCGAAGCGATTGGACCCAGGTAAACTCACACGAACGGAAACACAAGTGGCCACGGACCTCATTCAGATCGAGCAGGACAATCCCAGCGCCGAGGCGATTGAGCGCGCGGCGGCAAGCATCCGGCGCGGCAAGATTGTCGCCTTACCCACAGATTCGCTGTACGCAATCGTGGCGGATCCTTTCAATCTCATGGCCGTGGGGCGCGTCTTCGACGCCAAAGGCCGCGAATTCAACCGTTCCCTGCCCCTCATTGTGAGCGACCTCCTGATGGCGGAAGACCTGGCCAAGGAGATCACGCAACGGTTCCTGGTGCTGGCCCGCCATTTCTGGCCGGGACCTTTGACGATCATCGTACCGGCGGCGGCGAAAGTGCCGCTCAAGGTGACAGGAAACACAGGACGGTTGGCCATGCGCCAATCGAAGGCGCCGGCCGTGAACGCGCTGCTGCGGGCCATGGATCAACCGCTCATTGCCACCAGCGCGAATCTCTCGGGGCAGCCAACGTGCCGCACCGGCATCGATACGTTTGCCACCATGGATGGACGCATCGACCTGGTGCTGGACGGCGGCCCCTGCTCGGGTCCCGGCAACACAACGGTGGATATTACCGAAGCCTACTGGCGGGTGATTCGCGAAGGCAGCATCAGCGAAAAAGAAATCGCCGAGTGTTTGAAGGCGTAACAGCAGACCTTTCGAGAGCTATACTGAAGCCAGCAGGCGCTCATGCCGGACACCAACAGCAGTCCGAAAAAGCCGCTGAGCGAGTCGATGCTGGCATCGGCCACCGTTGATAACACCCCTCGCGTCGGCGTCGTTCTTTCCAGTTTTCAGGGAGGCGTGGAACACGATGGGACGCCGGTTTCCGGCTTGTCCGATCCGCAACCCGTGGACAAAGAACTCAGCAATGCGCAAATCGCAGACATGCTGCGCAAAGCCATGCAGTTGGGTTCGCGGGGGCGTCGCATGTCGCCCGGTGGCGTCTCCGGCGACGACTGGGTTCTGATCAAGATTACCCGGACGCGGGATGTGTCGACTGACCCGCGGCTGCTCGAGGCGCTGCTGCGCCTGTATGGCGAAGGGAAGCAGGGGAAGCGGTTCACGGTTGCCGAGGCGGCGCCGGCAACGCCGGAAATCAACGCCATTCTGAAGGATTGCAATGCGCGCTTTGCCGGACGGCGCTTCGAGTATGTCGATCTGGCGGCGGCGGAGATGCTGGAGTCGGCTGCACCGCGGCGCACCTTCGCGGCACGGAATCCGGATGGAATCTACTCACTGGCGCGAGTGTTCCGCGAGTGCGACCGGCTGATCACACTTTCGCCATTGCGAACCAGTCCGGCCACGGGAGTAGCGCCTTCCCTGGCAAGCTATTGGGCCTTCGCGGGCAACCAGCGGAAGCTGCCCGAGTTGGGCGAGGCGGCCGACGTGCTGAATGACATCTATTTGCATCATCCTGCCGATTATGCGGTTGTGGGCGGATCGCACCATCACGACGGGACGAAGCCGATTCATCACAATCTGGCGATCGCCGGTTCGAATGCCGTGTCGGTGGATGCGGTGGCAGCGGCGGTGATGGGATACGAGCCGGAGAAACTGGCGCTGTTCGACCGCATGGAGTTGCGCGGGTTCGGCGTAGTGAGTCCGGATGCCATCTGGACGCGGGGAAATGAAATCGAAGAAGCGCGCGGACCGTTCCGCAAGCCTGTTTGAGGAGATCCGGATATGCATCGCCGTGAATTCTTGCTGACTGCCGCCGCCGCGGCGGCGCTGCCTGCCGCGCCGGAAGGAAAAACGAAACTCGGGTTGGTGCGCTCGACGCACGCGAAACTGCGATCCCCCGCACCGCTCGACGATGAGCTGAGCTATGAGCAGGTGCGGGACATGGTCTTCCAGGCGATCGAGTATGGCGCACCGCGGGCCGGGTCCCTGGAGGCGAAGATCAAGCCGGGCTCGTGGGTGGTGCTCAAGCCCAACATCGTGTTCCTGCGGCCGCATCCTTCCTATGCCAAAGGTGACATCACGGATTTCCGGGTGACAAAGGCCGTACTCGAATACGTCGCCACACGCAGCAAGGCGGGACGCATCACGATTGCCGAGGGCGGCACCTATCGCAGCCTGAAAGACAAGGCTGAGGATAACGTGGTCACGCAGGACGGCCGGCGGGTGAGCGCATATCACTTCGATTGGGGGCATGAGGAGTTTCCGGGATTTCACGGTTCGCTGGGCGGCATGATTGCGGAATACCAGCGGGCGCATCCGGCAATCAGGTTCGACTACGTGGACTTGAGCTACGATGCGGTGCGCGACCCGGGAGGCCGGTTCGAGCGGCTGATGGTACCGAAATCGGCGAATGGCGTGGGCGCCTTCGGCGCGCGTCCCGACTACTTTGTTACGAACACCATCACCAAGTGCGATTTTCTGATCACGATCCCGGTGATGAAGGTGCACCTGCAAAGCGGGATTACGGGTTGCTTGAAGAACTACGTGGGCACGGCGCCGCGCGAGGCCTATGCCACCCCGGGCGTGTTCCACAACGCGAATCTGCATGCGGAACATTCCGCGGGTGGACGCATCGATCCGTTTATCGTGGATCTGGCTGCCTTTCATCCGCCGGACTATTGCGTGGTGGATGGGATTCGCGGCTTGCAGACACAGGAACATTCCGTGCACCGCGCCGATCAGACCGTGCGCAGCAATCTGGTCATGGCGGGCGAGGATCCGGTCGCCGCCGATGCATTCGTAGCGCGGCAACTCGGCTTTCAACCCTACGACATGGAGTTTCTCCACATGGCAGCCCGGCGCGGCATGGGCACGATGGACGAGCGCGCCATCGAGGTACGCGGCGACGAACCCGACCGCGGCAACGTCCGATGGGAGAAGCCACGGAACTGGTATGGACGCTGCAATCGGGAGTGGCTGATCGAAACGCGGGCCGGCCACTGGCAGCGGTTCGAAGCCCCGTTCGATGCGCTGGACTTGGCCAAGGCCACGGGAGTACCGGCAGCGCCGGGAGCCGGATACAAGGTTGCTGCGCATGTGCATGCCGGCGGGCGCCAGAACGGGTTCCTCTGGATGGGCTTGCGCGGCCATGCGCACGTTCTGCTGAATGGAGAGCCTGTTGTCAGGCGGGACTCGGAAACGCGATTTCGCGTCGGCCAGTTCCAGTATCCGATTGCCTTGCGGCCGGGATTGAACCGGCTGGAGTTCCGCATCCGGCCACGGGCGGGAGAGGCGTTATTGAGCGTATTGGTCACGGGCCCGCGGAATGACGGAGACACCATGGAAGGCATCCGCTGGCTCGCCTCCTGACGGCCCGGCGCCTTCTGGATGTTTTCCATCGAGGAGGTTTTTGCCATGAATGCGATTGCCCGCCGTGATCTGCTGGCGGCGGCATTGACTCCCCTGCCTGCATTTTCGATGACGCTACCGCAGCCTGAGCCCATTGGCTCATGGCGCGCCGAATCCGGCGATACGCCGATTCCGAATGCCACTTGGTACCGCGCCGGCGAAGGCGATGGATTGTCGTTCCGCTTCCGCCCCGGCTTTCTGTCGAGCTTTCACTGCGTGACAACGGATATGCTGCTGGACGGCAATACCTTGATCGTGTTTCTCATCGCCTTGCAGGAGGGGGAGCAGGGCAGGAAGTTTACGTTCCGGTTCGCGGGCTTGAACCAATGTTCGTTTCGTGCGCACCTGGATCTGTCGCTGACCGACCAGAACCGCTGGCAATCGGGACGCGAGGGCGCGTTCCTCAAGCCGATGGCCGGCGGCGATCGCGTCGATCTGGCCAAGGTGGATCGCCTGATATTCACCGTGTCCCGCACGGCCGGCGAGGCGGCGCGGTTCTGCATGACACCTCTGGTTCCCTCCCGCTCGCCTGTGCAGCGGATCGACAAGCCGGTGTTGCCGAAGGGCGCGCTGCTCGATGAGTTGGGGCAGAGCCGCATCCATCAATGGCCTGGCAAGACGCATGGCGTGGCGCAAGTGGTGGACCGTTTGCGGGCGCAGGCGCGAACGGCCGGAGAGCAGCGCTGGCCCGCGGCGTTTTCCAACTGGGGCGGGTGGAAGGCGAAGCGTCTCGCCGAGGCGAAGGGTTTCTTTCGCACGCACCATGACGGCACGCGCTGGTGGCTGGTGGACCCCGATGGATACGCGTTTTTTTCCGCCGGCGTCGATTGTGTGCGTCCCGATGGCGAGGCGCGCATCGACGGATTGGAATCGGCACTGACGTGGATGCCCGATCCGGATGGCGAATTCGCGCCGGTCTATTCGTCCAACCGCGGCGCGCGGTTCGCCAACTACCTGATCGCCAATTTCATCCGCGCCTTCGGCAGGACGGAGTGGCATGAGAAGTGGGCACAGGTGGCGATGGCGGAATTGCGGCGGCTGCGGTTCAATACGGTAGGGAACTGGTCCGAGTATGAAGTGGCCGCTAAGGTGCGCTTCCCGTATGTGCGCCCGATGAGTTTCGCCGGGCGCCGGGCGCCGATGATCTACCGCGATTTCCCCGACGTGTTTCATGCTTCGTTTGAGGAGGACGCGGCGCAGTATGCCTCGCAGTTGCGGTCCACGGCGGCGGATCCGGCCCTGATCGGCTACTTTCTGATGAATGAGCCGACTTGGGGGTTTTCGAAAGAATTGCCCGCGGCGGGAATGTTGTACACCTCCGAGGAATGCGCCACACGGAGCGAACTGGTGCGTTTCCTGAAGGCGAAGTACGCGGATGCGCAGGCGCTTTCCTGGGCCTGGAAGACGCCGATGAGTTGGGAAAAGCTGGAGCGTGGGAAAATGCGCCTGGCGCTGCCCGAGCAGGCGATGCCGGACTTGGAGGCGTTCACCGTGAAGATGGTGGAGCGCTACTTCGCCACACTGTCCGCGGCTTGCAAAATGGCGGATCCAAATCACTTGAATCTGGGGATGCGGTGGGCCGGCGTGCCTCCCGCTTGGGCTGTTGCGGGAATGAAGACGTTCGATGTGTTCAGCCTGAACTGCTACATGGAGAAGTTGCCCCGAGACACCAGCGAACGGATTGAGAAGCTGCTCCATCAGCCGGTGATGGTGGGGGAATGGCACTTTGGGGCGCTCGACGTAGGGCTTCCTGCCTCGGGAATCGGGCGTCTGGAGAATCAGGCGGAGCGCGCCAAGGCGTACCGGGTGTACTTCGAGGACGCCGCGGCGAATCCGCATTGCGTCGGCGTGCACTGGTTCACGTTGTACGATCAATCGGCACTGGGACGGTTCGATGGGGAGAACTATAACATTGGGTTTCTCGACATCTGCCACCGGCCTTATCCGGAGTTGTCACAAGGCGCAGCCGCCTCCCATGAACGGATGTACGCGCTCGCGGCCGGCGCGGCGGCTCCTTACGCCGAGGCGCCGCGGTATCTGCCCAAGTTGTTTCTCTAGGCGCTCAGTATTTCTTGAGAAAAGCTTGGAACCCGGCCTTGTCGAGGATCTGCTTGGTTTCCTCAATACTGGTCTGAGTGAGCAGCGGTCCGACCAGGACACGCTGGAAGCCGGGGGTTTGAACCGTGGCGGTGCGGGCGCGGAGCCCCATTCGGTTCAAATGTTCCACAAATACAGAGGCGATGCCGCGGTCGACCACGCCCACCTGCCAGTACACTGACCCAGGGAGCGGCGGTGCATCCACACCCGTGGAGACAGGCGCAGGCTGCATGGGTGGCGGAGCGTGCACTGCCGGCTCGGGCCGCGGCGTTTGTGGAGTCATGCTTTGCGGCGGTAACTCCTCGGCATGGGCGTGCATTGGCGTCGGAACGGATGCCGCGGCCGGTTCCACCACCATCGCTTTGGCGGTCTCGGAGGAGCGCTGGGCATCCGCCAATTGAGCGGCGGAGATGGTCCGGCCGCTGACATAGGCAAGCGTCGCCACCAGACCCATCGTCACCAGAAACATGCAGCAAACGGCGATAAGCTGGCGCTGGCCGAGGACAATGGCGAGTTGATCGTCGGGACGTTGTGGGGTCATGGAAAGAAGATCGGCAAGCGTAAGGCAAAACTTTAGAAAGTGCTAATGAAAAACCCCGAGCTCGCATAAGGCACTATTCTTTCGCCGTTTTCTATCCGATAGAAGATTTGATGTTCCGTGACCCACGTCAAGTCCGATTGGCCCGTCTCCGCGCCATGCAAAACACAGATGGCGGATGGGGGTATTTCCCATCGAAGCAATCCCGTTTGGAACCAACGTGTTATGCGCTACTGGCGATGCACGGCGATAAAACCTCGGCGGAGGCCTGGATGCGCGGCTGGAGCCTCATCCGGAGTTGGCAGCGGGAAGATGGCGGGTTCCGGCCGGGCGCCGATATTCAGGTTTCCAGTTGGGCCACGGCCTTAGTTGTGACGTTGCACTGCGTACACGGAACCTACGATTCGCGGTTTCAAAAGGGCGTAAGCTGGCTGCTTGGTTCAAAAGGAGTGGAGGGTAGCTGGCTGGAACGGGCGTTGGGGCTGGTGATGCGCATGCCCGTGGATTACGACCGGCGTTACAAGGGTTGGCCTTGGCACGCCGAGACGTCAAGCTGGGTGGAACCGACCGCCCACAGTGTCTTGGCGTTGAAGAAAGCGTCTGGGAAAGTGGCGGATCCATTGCTGGCCGGCCGGGTGAGGGAGGGAGAGCGGATGATGCTCGACCGGCGATCGCCGGATGGCGGCTGGAACTATGGCAACCGGCGGGTGCTGCACACGGACCTGCCATCCTATCCGGAGACAACTGCCGTGGCCTTGCTGGGGTTGCAGGGAAGCCTGTTGATGACAGACCCCAACAGTGCCGTTGCGGCGGCCGAGAAGCACTGGCAGGAGACCCGGTCGAGGCTTGCCAAGGCCTGGCTCACCATCAGTTTGCGGAACTATGGCAAGAATGTGGCCTTCCAGGGAACAGAGGAACCGGACGACGATTTGATGTTGATGGCGTTGGAAGCGCTCGCTTGTCCGGATGGAGGACATCAATGGCTGAAACCCGCATAGGATGGCGGGAGAGGATATCGAGAAGGGCATTCTGGCCGGCGGCGGGCGCCGCGGTCACGGCCGGATGCGGGAGTGCGCCGGATGGGACGGTAACCCGGCCAGGCAAATCGGCGGTCTTCCTCGCCAAGGCCTCTTCCTATTCCGAAAACCTGGAGGACATTATCCGCCGCGGCGTCACGGCCTGCGGCTTGGTTGTGAAGGGGAAGAGCGTTCTGCTGAAACCCAATCTGGTGGAGTACGATGCCGCCACCTGCATCAATACCCACGTTGCCGTGCTCGCCGCGGCGCGTGCCGTCTTTCAGGCAATGGGGGCGGCATCGGTACGCATCGGCGAAGGCCCCGGCCATCGGCGCGACACCATCTTTCTGGCCGAAGAAGCAGATTACCGCCAAGGGATCGAGAAGTTTGACGCGAGCTTCGTCGACCTCAACCGCGACGATGTAACGTTCGTCAAGGATGTTTCCCCGCGCGGGGGACTGTATCTGCCGAACACAGCCTTGGGCGCGGACCTGATCGTGTCGGTGGCGAAAATGAAGACCCACCATTGGGCGGGAGCGACGCTATCGATGAAGAATTTCTTCGGACTCACTCCTGGCGCCGTCTATGGATGGCCGAAAAACGAATTGCACCACATCGGCATACCCCAAGCGATACTAGGGCTGAATAAGATCTTTTCCCGCTCGTTCGGAATCGTTGACGGGATCGTCGGGATGGAGGGGAATGGCCCCGTACAGGGGACACCCAAGCACAGCGGTGTACTGGCCATGGGGGACAATCTTCCCGCGCTGGACGCTACCTGCTGCCGCATCATGGGGATCGATCCGGAGAAGCTCGAATACTTGCGCTTGGCGCGCGAAATCGGCCATGTGGAGGAAGACCGCATCGAACAGCGGGGGGAAACGATTGCCGGCGTGCGCACTCCCTTCCATTTGATCGAGGAATTCCAGCATGTCCGGCTGGCGTAGTTGGGCTTTTCCGGCCGTTCTGGTGGCGCTGGCGGCAGCGTACTGGATTGCTTGGCGCGCACCGGCTGTCGGCACCTTTCACGACGACGGGGTATATATCGTCACCGCGAAAGCTTTGGCAGAGGGCAAGGGATACCGGATTATCAGTCATCCGCTGGAGATGCCGCAGACGAAGTATCCCATACTGCTGCCGGCCCTGCTCGCTGGGGTTTGGAAGATATCGCCGCAGTTTCCGCAAAATGTGCCATGGTTGAAGCTGATTCCGCTGCTCTCGACTGTAATCTGGCTTCTCCTCAGCTATCGCCTTCTGCGGGAGGAAGGGGTGGAGTCCTGGATGGCCAAGTGGATCTGCTGCTTGACCGCGGCCTCCACGTGGGTGATCTACGTGGGGACGATGGTGCTGTCGGAGGCGCCGTTTGCCGCACTGACGACGGGTTCCCTTCTGCTACTGCGAAAAGCCGAGCGGATCGGGTCGGCGCGTCTGTTGGCGGGAGCGGCGGTCTGCGCGGGGTTGGCGTTTCACACCCGGACCTTGGGAATTGCATTGATGGCAGCCGCACCGCTGTATCTGGCGGCCCGGCGCAGGTGGCGGGAGGCGGCGCTGTTTGCCGTACTCGCAGGGGCGATCGCTGCGCCTTGGATTTGGTGGGTTGTTTCCCAGCCGCATACGGCGGCTGTGGCCGATGCCTATTATTCGCGGGAGAACTATCAGGGGTGGAATATTCTAACGAATTTCACTTTCCCGCAGAAAATCGAAATTCTATTGTCGAATTTTGCTCTTGTCTTGTTTACCCCGGGAATTCTGGCGGGAATTCCGCCAAAGGGCGCTCTGGCGTTGCCGGCCTTGGCTGTGGGTGTCGCCTCGCTGATGGGTCTCTGGAAACAGAGATTCAGCCTTCAAGCCGTGCTACTGGTGGTCTATGGGACGATCGTTTGCGCGTGGGCTTGGCTCCCGAGCCGTTTCGTGGTCCCGTTCCTTCCCTTGCTGCTTTGGTTCGCCGTGGACGCCTTAGCGGGGCGTGCGCGGATGCGCCGATGGGCGATGGCCGCCGTAACGGCTGCGAGCATTGGTTCCTTGAGTTATGGACTGCTGGAGACACTGCGTCTGGGCTATCCGACTCCTCCGATGCCGGTGGCAAAAGGAGACGAATGGGGACGGTTGGAGGCATTGCTTCGCAAGACGCAAGAAACAACTCAGCCGGAGGCTGTCCTGGCCGGCAATCTCGACCCGCTGTACTATCTGTACACGGGGCGCAAGGCAGTGCGAGGCTTCGCCGCCGAACCGTACCGCCTGTTCTACTCGCGGGAAGCGCCGGCAGATCCGCTGGGCAGCCCTGACCGGTTCGTGAAGGGATTGCAGTCGGTTGGGGTTACGCACTGGCTGGATAGCCCCAACTCTACATTCGCCGAAGGTGCACCCTTGCGCCGCCTGTTGGAGGGCGCCAAACAGTCTTACCCGGGGTGGTTGGAACCGGTGGGAGGCCAGGCGGAATCCCATGTTCTCTATAAGTTGCGGGTAGAGCCTCAGGCCATTGCGAGTCGGCGGCGGAAACCGTAAGGCAGATCACTTTCTAATTCTCAGTATTTCTCCGATTTCCGCAACCGCATTTTAATGTTAGCGTTAGATCACGCCTGAAAAAAGTACTATGGCGAAGGCTGCAAGAGGAAATACAATCATGAAGAAACTGACACAAATGGTTATTGCGTTGCGGATCTGGAAGGACACCCGCGGGCAGGACCTGATTGAGTACGCACTGATGGCCGGATTCGTAGCGGTAGCCGCAGGCGCGGTGATGCCGGGAGTCTCGACGCAAATTTCCACGATCTTCTCCAAGATCGAGTCGTTGTTAACCACTGCGGCGGCAAGCTAAGACGTCCGCGCACAAGCCACTGGTTTGAAATGAGAGCCCGCCACCCTTCCAGGGTAGGCGGGCTCTGTTGGATGCAATCCCCTCCGTTCGTGTTTCCTCCCCGCAGACGTACACATCCCTAACGATCCATGTAAGGTTCATCCCCACCCCTCCCTGGAAAGAAAACCATCCTTCATTGGGAATTTTGCCGATAGAAGAAGGCATTCCGAATGACTTATCTTGAACTATAAGATTTGGCGCCGGAGACCGGCGCTCCCAACAGGAGAGGAAAAGAAATGCAAAAGACTTGGAACAATGTGCTGCGTCAGGTTATGAAGCTCCGCATTTGGAAAGATACCCGCGGACAGGACTTGATTGAATACGCCTTGATGGCCGGTTTCGTGGCCGTCGCCGCTGGCGCGGTGATGCCGAACGTCTCCACTCAGATCTCGGTGATCTTCTCGAAGATCGAGTCGTTGCTGACCACGGCGGCCGCCAGCTAATCAACCGGTTCGCACCAAACGAAAACAGGCCCGCAGCCCGCAAGGGTATGCGGGCCTTTTTCTTTGCCGCGGCGATTCGGCTATGAAGAAGGTCCTGGGCCGGTGGTAGAACTCCAGATTTAGGCTCTTATGACGGGACCGCACGGTCCTGCGAAAGAGGTTGGGTGGATTCTTAGGCTACTTAGGGACTTCCGCTGATTTATATGAAATCTGGCGAATGGTAACTTTGAATCACAGCAAACAACACTGCCCATGCAGGGAGAGGAAACTTGAAAATGAAGAACCTTGTGAACATCGTTTGGAAGCTCCGGATCTGGAGAGACACTCGCGGCCAGGACCTCATCGAATATGCTTTGATGGCAGGTTTCGTGGCCGTCGCCGCCGGTGCGGTGATGCCGGGCGTTTCGACCCAGATCTCGACCATCTTCTCGAAGATCAACTCGTTGCTGACCACGGCTGCCGCCAGCTAGTCAGTAGCCTGATTCTCAGGGAAGGAGCTGCTGCTTCCAACCGCGCAGACAGCAACGGAGACGGGCGAGCCTACGGGCTCGCCTTTTCCTTTTCTAGGCAACTACTCCGTCAACCGGAACACAAACAGCCCACGCCCCGCCGCCACGGCAACATACTGCTTCCCCTCCAGGCTGTAGGCGATCGGCGCGGCATTGATCAATCCACCCGTGCGGAAGCGCCACAGCAGCTTTCCGCTGACCGCGTCGAGCGCCACGAAATCCGTCTGCACCCCCGTGAAGACCAAGCTGCCCGCGGTGGTCAGGATGCCCGCATTGGCCGGTGCGTGCATCTTGAACTCCCACTTCACGTTGCCCGACTCCGGATCAATCGCGCGGATAGCCCCATAGGGCTCTTCGTCGGGATTGGTGCGCTGGCCCCCGCCATTGAACACAGCACCGGGCTGGAACGTCGCCTCCCCCTTGAAATAGTAAGCTCCCTGCTCTCGCACCGGGGCATAAAACAGGTTGGTCTGGGGATTGTAGGCCGGGCTGAACCAATTGGTAGCCCCGGCCAGTGAAGGCCAGATGAGGTTGCCTTCCACCGTGGGCTCAGTATTCGGCAACACGATGGGACGTCCGCTATCATCCAACCCCTTGGCCCATGTTTGCTTCGCATAAGGTTTTCCATGCAGGAACCTGCCATTTTCCCGGTTCAGCACGTAGAAGAACGCATTGCGATTCGCGCTCAGCACAACCTTGCGTTTCGCCCCCCGGAAGGGGATGTCCGCCAACACAGGCACATGCGTGGAATCCCAGTCATGAGTATCGTGCGGAGTGAATTGGAAATGCCATTTGCGCTCGCCCGTATCGGCGTCGAGCGCGAGAAAACTGTCGGAATAGAGATTGTCCCCCAGCCGCACGTCGCCATTCCAGTCCGGTCCCGGGTTGCCTGTCCCCCAGTAAACCGTGTTTGATTCCGGATCAAACGATCCGGTCACCCAAGTGGTGGCCGATCCGGTCTTCCAGGAATCGCCGGCCCAGGTATCGTTGCCGGGCTCGCCAGGCTCCGGGATAGTGCGAAACCGCCAGGCGCGCTTCCCGGTCCTGGCATCGTAGGCGTCGATGAAGCCTCGGGTTCCGTATTCGCCACCGGCCATGCCCGTAATCACCTTGTCCTTCACAGCCAGCGGTGCGCCGGTGGAGGAATACCCTAGCTTGTAATCCGCCAGTTCCACGTCCCAAACCACCTTGCCTGTCCTGGCGTCGAGCGCGATCAGGTGTGCATCGATGGAGCCATAGAACACCAGGTCGTCGAGAATGGCAACACCCCGGTTGACGCGCCCGCAACACAACCGCAAGTCTTCCGGGATACGGCGCGTGTACGTCCAATAAACCGCCTGCGTCCGGGCATCGATGGCTTTGACAATGTTCGGCCCGATGGTCAGGTACATCACACCATCCACAACCAGCGGGGTGGTTTCGAAGGACTCAGTGGTGTAGGTCTGCAAAACCCAATCCACCTGCAATCGGCTTACATTGCCGGTGTTGACCTGGCTTAGTGGCGAATAGCGCTGCCCGCTGTAGTTGCCGGAGTAGGTGAGCCAGTTCTGCGGCTCCTGCGCCGAGTTGAGAATGCGCGAGTAAGGGACTTGCGCAGCCAGCGTGGAGGTAATCAGGCAAACGAAGAATCTCATGACGGCTCCTTGAGGGATACGAGAAAAGCGACAAGATCCTGCACCTGTTCCGCCGTCAGTTTGTCCCGGAAGGATGGCATGGAGGATTTCTTCGGCTCCTTGCGGATGTCTTGCAACGAAGATTTGAGGAAAACGTGATTGCGCCCAGCAAAGTCGCGCAAGGCGAGTGTGAACGTGTCTTCGGAGAGACGTGTTCCCGTGACCGGCGTGCCGGAACGGGGAATCGCAGTAACGATGAGATAACCATCGGGAACCGAGGCGGATGGATCGAGAAGCGCTTCGCGCAGGTGAGCCGCGTTGCGGCGGGAGCCGATCGCCGTCAACTCCGGCCCCAAGAGCGAACCTGAAGGCCGGCCATTCTCGCGAATGGCATGGCATCCGGCGCAGCCGGCCTTTGCATACAGCAGTTTCCCTTTGGCTGGATCGCCCGGAACAGGCTTGGCCTCCACCTTGCCGAGTGTGCGCACGAACGCGGCCACTTGCCGGATTTCGTTGTCGATCATGTGCCAGGCGCCCGGCATTTCGGTGCCGGGAATGCCGTTCTTGATAATGTTCACCAACTGCTCGTCGGTGGTGGCACGCTGTAGCTTCGGCTTCGCCAGATCGGCCCCCTTGCCGCCGTCTCCCTGCGGGCCGTGGCAGTAACCGCAGGACCCCCGATAGAGTTTGCCGCCTTGCTCAATATCGGACGGAGATGTGGGAAGGGGAACAACGGGAGGTTGTCCCGCCGCCACTCCCACGGCGACCAGTAAGACCCAAATGCGCATGGCCGATATCTTACCGCATGGGTTTCTCGGTGGTTGTGGGGCGGCCGCTGCGCACAAAAAGTTCCGCGCGGACCAGGCCCCAACGCCATTCGGTGCAATTTCGCAAAACGAACCCAACCGCGGTAAGCGCCTCCTCATAGCGGGGGATCTGCTGCACACGCAGACCCGTCGTCCAACGAAAGAACAGATACATGACGCGAATCCAGACGAGGGCATGCCATCGGGCCAAGCCATCCCCTGGTACATGGAACTCGCTGACGGCAATGAGCGCATCCTGCGACAATGCCGGATCGAGCTCGCCGATCAGCCTGCGCACCTCGTCTTCGTCCAGGCAATCGAAGAGGAAGTGCACGACAACAAGATCGTAGGCAGAAGGAGGAGCGTGAAAGGCTCGGGCATCCTGGGCGAGAAATCGAACGCGCGGCGCATCGCTGCCGGACAACCGAGAGCGGGCCATGGCGATCATCTGCGGACTCGACTCCACCACATCGACGTGTGCATGGCAGTTCGTAGCCAGAAAGCGCGCCAGAAACCGCCCGTCCCCTTCCCCCAGAATGAGCACGCGCCGCGCCGGCGTCATCCGCGGCAAGTAGGCGAACCGGCAACCTTCCAATAGACGTCCAAAGGCTGCATATTCCAGCCACCGGTAGATGCCTGCCAGCCGGCCGGCGTTCATCGAACGATCCAGAACAGAGGTGTCAGCAGTGCCACATCCACCAGCACGCGGCGAGCAGGAATGCTGATTCTATCGCCGGCGCCATGGAGCACGGCGATTCCCAACGCACTCATCGCCACCGCGAAATACCATGTTCCACCGATGATGAGCGCTAACGCCGACAGCAGCATCATGCCCGGGCGCAGTCCGTCACCAAGCCGGATCGTCCATGGATGAGGCCGCTTTCCCGCGGAGTGGCGCAGCTCGCGCCATTCCCACAACTCGATGGCTACCAGGTTGGCCAGACAGAGAATCAGGAACGAGAAGGCGGGCATGAGCAGCATGGTCCTTTGAGTGGCGAATGTAAAACCGATCAGGAAAGTGCCCGCGGTAAATAGCAACGCCACGATCACTTCCTTGGGTAGCCGCCTTGGCCCTTGTTGCCTGTGCAACACTCCCAGATAGAGAAGGACGCCCGAAAGAGGAAGCAATCCGCTCCCAATCACTTGGGGACGCAGCCAGAAGAGCACCGCCGCCGCATCGGCGCCGAGTGCCACCGCCAGCAGGAGGCTGAGCAGCCACTTGTGCCGGCGATGAAAGCGGTGCCGTTCGGCCTCGTATTCTTGGGCCGGCATGCGCACGTCCAGCAATCGGTCTGTCAGATAGATCGCCCATACCGTCAGGCCGAGAACGATTCGCCCTTCCAGCCGCAACGGCAGCGCAAAGCAGGCGGCCAGGAAGGCCTGCCAGGTGAGCGCGACTACAGGCGCGTCCAGGCCGAGAAGATTCGGCCAAAGCCAAATCGCGGGCCGCGTCCGCGGCGAAGTGTACATGCTCTTCCCACCGTACGAAAGGCCGCGGCAGAGAGGCAACTTGATTCCACGCCCGCAAGCGAATAGCATGTCCATAGCGGACATCAGACCGAGGATCATGATCTGGGCCATCCTTTTGACCGGCATCCTGCCTGTGCTGCCGGGTGCGCAGTCCGGCAGCCACGCCGCGCTGGTTCGCCAGTACTGCATCGGTTGCCACAGTTCTCAAACGAAATCCGGTGGATTTGTGTTAGAGGGAGTAGACCCGGCCAATCCCGCCGCGCAGCCGGCAGTTTGGGAAAAAGTAATTCGCAAGGTGAGCAGCGGAGAGATGCCTCCACCGGGTTTGCCGCGCCCCGATACTTCCGCGGCCGGCGCGTTCACGGCGGAACTCACAGCGGCACTCGACGACGCCGCCCGCCGGTCGCCATTTGCCGGGCGTCCGGTCATCCGCCGCCTCAATCGCCACGAGTATACGAACGCCATTCGCGACCTGCTCCACATTGAGCTGCCGCTGGCCGCCGAGTTGCCGCAGGACGAATCAGCCGGTGGATTCGACAACATCGGGGACGCCCTGTCGATGTCGCCCCTGCTGCTGGAGCGCTATCTCAAGGTGGCGCGGCGTGTGAGCGAACTGGCCGTGGGCACTCTCGATCCTTCGCCGGTCACCGAAATTTTCCCCGCCACGGGATCGCAGGCCGTGTGGCTGGGCGAGGGCATGCCGTTTGGGACGCGCGGCGGCATCCGCGTCCAGCACTATTTCCCGCACGACGGCGAATACCAATTGCGAGCCTTCCTGGCCAAGGAGAGTCTGACCCCTTATGAGGGCGTCCGCTTCTTCCGCACCACGGTGAAGCTGAAAGCCGGCAGCCATACGGTGGTCGTTACCTTCCCCGATGAAT
This sequence comes from uncultured Candidatus Solibacter sp., assembly GCA_964402295.1. Taxonomy (GTDB): domain Bacteria; phylum Acidobacteriota; class Terriglobia; order Bryobacterales; family Bryobacteraceae; genus CADEFT01. The sequence continues at coordinate 36,293 of CAYOBO010000044.1, forward strand.
ACGCCGCGCGCGAAGGACCGGTATCCGATGTCTCTGGTCCGGGCGGCGATGCGCTCGGCGGGCCGCTGGATCTGTTAGGCACCGCCATACGGCCCACCATCGACTTCCGCGTGGACGGCCGCCGTGTGAAGCGGTTTGAGATTGCCGGCATGACGTCCGGCGAGGCCGCCTTCGATGGACAACCCGGACCGCCTGCCCTGGCCCGCCTTGAGATCGCGGGACCCTATGGCGCCACGGGCGTTAGCGATACGCCCAGCCGGCAACGCATCTTTGTTTGCCGCCCGGCAAGTGCGCGAGACGAACAACCATGTGCCGAGCGGATTCTCTCCACACTGCTGCGGCGTGCCTTCCGGCGCGATGTAACGGCTTCGGATCGTAGGCCGTTTCTCGCCACCTATCAGATGGCGCGGCAGAAACTCAGCTTCGATGAGGCCATCGGCGCGGCACTGCGCGACATTCTCTTGGCGCCGGATTTTCTGTTCCGGCTAGAGTTCGATCCCGTGGGCATGAAAGCAAAGTCCATATACCCGGTGTCGCCATTCGAACTGGCTTCGCGGTTGTCTTTCTTTCTATGGAACAGCATTCCCGACGATGCGCTGCTCGACGCGGCATCGAAGGGCGACTTGCGGGACAGGGCCGTGATGGAGCGGGAAGTGCGGCGCATGCTGGCCGATCCGCGCGCGGCGACGCTGGCGACAAACTTCGCCGAACAGTGGCTGGGATTGCGGGGATTGCCTTCAATTCAACCGGACCCGCAGGTCTATCCGGAATTCGATGCCTCCATCCGCATGGCGTTCGAGACCGAAACGCAACTCTTTCTGCGCAGTCTCATCCGCGAAAATCGCAGCGTGCTGGATTTGGTGAATGCCGACTACACCTATTTGAATGAGCGGCTGGCGCGCCTCTACGGCATCGAGGGTGTGATCGGTCCTTACTTCCGGCGCGTGGCCTTGGGCGGGAATTCCCCGCGCGGCGGCGTGCTAACGCAGGGCAGCATTCTGATGCTTACTTCGCATGCCGCGCGAACTTCGCCGGTGCTGCGCGGAAAGTGGATACTGAACAACCTGCTGCATTCACCGCCGCCCACGCCCCCGGCGAACGTGCCTCCGCTCGAAGCCAGCGCGGAAGTCGGACGCAAACTGACCACGCGCGAACAAGTGGAGAAGCACCGTAACAATCCCGCCTGCGCATCCTGCCACGCGCGCATTGACGGCTTGGGCTTCGCTCTGGAAAACTTTGACGCCATGGGCCGCTGGCGCGATCGGGACGAGGGAGGCGCCATTGACCCATCCGGCGCAATGCCGGGTGGAGAAACCTTTTCCGGTCCGCGGGGACTCAAGGACTGGCTGGTGCGCCATGCCGGCGAGTTCGCGCGCGGCACCGTCGAGCAGTTGCTCACCTACGCGCTGGGGCGAGAACTGGAGGCGCGTGACCAGCCCACCGTGCGCGCGATCCTGCGGGAAACCAAGGACGCCGGCTACCGATTCCACGACCTGGCGATCGCCATCGCCCGCAGTGTTCCATTTCAAATGAGACAGAACGAGGAGCCATGACGATGTTTGTGAACCAAAAACATATTCCCCGGCGCACGTTTTTGCGAGGAACCGGCACGGCGTTCGCACTGCCCTTGTTGGACGCCATGATTCCCGCGTTGCGGGCGGAACGGCAGACCGCTGCCGCGCCCGTGCGCCGTCTCGGGTTCATCTTCTATCCGCTTGGCGTGGATCAGGATCGCTGGCGTCCCAAGGGTGAAGGCGCCAACTACGAACTGAGCGAAGCACTGCAACCGCTCGCCGCGCACCGGAAAAAATTCGTCGTCATCAGCGGACTTTCTTCCGACCCCGACCGCACGAAGGCCGGCTTCCACGACCGTGCTCTGGCTTCGTTCATGACCGGCGTGGAGCCGGTGAAAGGAAAAATCCACGTAGGCATCTCGGTGGATCAGTTGGCCGCGCAGACGCTGGGAAAGGAGACGCAGTTCTCCTCGCTCGAACTCGCGGCGGAGAAGATCAACGTCAACAGCGCGCACGTCGGTCCTGTGTTCAAGAGCGCTACCGTGCCGCTTCCCTTCGAGTACAACCCGCGCATGGTCTTTGAACGCCTGTTCGGCGAAGGCGGGCGCATTGATCCGGCGGCCACGGCCGCGCGCAACGCCGCGGACCGCAGCAGCCTCGACACGGTGGCGGAACGGATTGCGGAGTTGAAACGCCGGCTCGGCCCCAGCGACCGCCGCAAGCTGGAGGAATACCTGGAGTCGATTCGCGATGTGGAACGCCGCATCCAGGTAGCGATGCGCAAGCAGCCCACGGATCTGCCCGACACGAAGCGGCCCGCGGGCGTACCCGACTCCTGGGTGGACCACGTCAAGCTGATGTTTGATCTCCAGACGCTCGCCATTCAGGCCGACCTGACTCGTGTCTGGACATTCATGATGGCGCGCGAGGCGACTTCCATCACCTACCCGCACCTGAACATCACGATGGGACATCATGAGATCTCGCATCACAACTTCGAAAAAGACAAACTCGATGCGTTGGCAAAGATCAACGTGGATCAATCGCGCCTGTTCTCCTACTTCCTCGACAAACTCGATGCCTTGAAAGAAGGCAATTCCACGTTGCTGGATCACTCCCTGCTGCTCTACGGCAGCGATCTCAGCGTGCCGACATCGCACAGCCAGCGCGACCTGCCCATCATCGTTGCGGGAGGGGCTGCGGGGCGCATCGCCGGCGGGCGCTATGTGCGCTTTCCCGGGGACACCACTCCGCTCACCAATCTGTATCTCACCATGCTCGACAAGGTGGGTGTTCCGACGGAAAAGTTCGGCGACAGCACGGGCCGGCTGAACCGCTTGGAGGTCTAGCAATGAAGGTTCTCCTCCTGCTTCTTTCGTGTCTGCCCGCAATGGCGAAGTTGGGCGATGCGCTGCTCGACGCCGCGCGCAACGATGACCACGCCGCGGTGGGCGCCCTGTTGCGGCAGGGAGCCGATTGCAATGCGCGCGACGGCGACGGAGCAACGGCGCTAGCTTGGGCAGCCGCGCGCAACAACTCCACGATGGCGAAGCTACTGCTCGGCGCCGGAGCGGACCCCAATGCGACGAATGAATTGGGCATCGGTCCGTTGATGATTGCCATCGCGAATGGGTCCACCGAAATGGTGAGACTCCTGTTGGAGAAAGGCGCCGACCCCAACATCGCGCGCGAGAACGGCGAGACACCGCTAATGACCGCCGCGCGTCTCGGGCAGGTAGATACCATGCGGCTGCTGTTGGACCGCGGAGCCAACGTCAATGCGCGCGAGCGCAAATTCGGCCAGACTGCGCTGATGTGGGCGGCCGGCAATCCTGACGCTGTGCGCTTGCTAGTGGGTCGTGGCGCCGACATTCACGCTGCCACTTCCACCTGGAATGTGAAGTACGTCATCTATGCTCCGACCACGGCGACACTCGGAAAGACTGGCATTCCCTGGAACACGGACGGCGACTACGTGACCCGGAAGGGCGGGCAGAACGCCCTGTTCTTCGCCGTGCAGAAACACAGCCTGGAATCGGCGAGCCTCCTTCTGGACGCGGGCATCGATGTGAATTCGCCCGCCGCCGACGGCACCACTCCGCTACTGGCTGCTCTATACAATTGGGATCCACCGAGCACCGTATTCGTTCCAGGCAAGGGCGCGCCGGCGCAAGCCGGCAGTTCCCAGACATTTCGCGCGGACTTGAAGATGGCGGCGCTGCTGCTCGATCGGGGGGCAAAGGCAAGCGCGGTCGACGGCGCAGGCTATACGCCGCTACACGGTGCGGCACTCGCGGTTGCCAACGCCTCGCTCGGCGCGGCTTTCCGCCGCGGTGGAGCGTACGGCCGCAATCCGGCTATGCTCACGCTCAGCCCAAATCCCGATCCGAAAGCCGCGGAAACCGTCGCGGAAGGCTTGGCAATCGTGGCCCGGCTTCTCGCCCAGGGTGCGGACCCCAACCGGCAAACACTCTATCCCACCGCCGGGCCAGCGGGCGATGTACGCCTCAATCCCGCGCCTCCCGGATCTTCCGCGTTCCACATCGCAGCCGCTTCCACCAATCTCGATCTCGTCAAGCAGCTCGCCGATCGCGGCGCCAACGTCAATCTGCTGCGCAAGGATGGGCACACCCCATTCACGGTTGCCGTCATGTCCGGCAGCATCGAAGTCGTGAAGGAATTACTCGCTCGGGGTGCGGACCTCCACGCACGCTACAATCCGGCGGAAAAAATCCCGGACCCTGTCGAGCCCATCACGGTCGCCCGCCGCGGCCAGTCGATTCTGCACATCGCCGCGCTCAACGGCAATGTGCCCATGCTCGAATTCCTGCACGCGCAAGGCGCGCGGCTCGATGTGAAGAACGAATCCGGCGAAACCCCGTACGATCTCGCCGATCAACAGGAGCGCTACCGGCAGGCTATTCAGATTCAGAACGCCGATGGCGATGCGGAAAAGATCCGCGCCGTGGTGCGGCCCACCGAAATGACGACAGCCATACGCAAATTGATGGCGCAGACTCAGAAATAGATCTTCAATCCCAATTGCACGACGCGGGCATCGGCGGCGTTGTTAATGGCTCCGAAGTTCGGGCTTCCCAGCGCGGTCCCTGGGATGCCGAGGTTCACGTTGTTAAAGGCGTTGAACATCTCGCCCCGGAACTGCAACCGGAAGCGTTCGCGAATGGAGAAATTCTTCATGATGCCGAGATCGAACTGTTTCTTTCCCGGTGCGCGGCCGATCGAACGGGCGGCGTCTCCGAAGAGAAAGCGCCCCGGCTGCGAGAACGCAGTAGTATCGAACCAGCGCCCGGCGCTGCGCTGATCTTCGGGAAGATCGGGATTACGCAGAATATTGGCTCGTTGCGCTCCGGCGGAAGAGCACTCGCAGGTGTTGTTCTGAGTCACCACGCCATAGGGTGGGCCGGTCAGCAGAGTGCCCAAAACTGACAGTTGCCATCCGCCCAGGATCTGCGCGGCGGGCCCGCCTGTCAGCCATTTGCGGCCCACGCCCAACGGCAGATCCCAAATCACGTTGAATCGCGCGTTGTGCCGCAGATCGTTCGGACTGAGCGCCTTGTCCAACCGCCGGTTGTAGAAATCCTGGTACCCCGCTCCTGGAGTTCCGCCGAAATCGCCGGAGGCAATGTGATCCACGTTGTCGATGAACTTGGAGAACGTGTAATTGAACAGGAACTGCAATCCACCTTGGTAGCGCTTCTCCGTGTGGAACACGAATCCGTGGTAGCTGGATGCTCCCCAATTCGGCGCCACCATGGTCACGTTGCTGAATTGCGGAAACGGGCGCCGCGATTGGATAGTCCCCGTGCCACCGACAAGCTCCGGACGGACCTGATTGATGCTGACATCGGTAGCCGTCAGCTTACGGCCCAAATTCCCGATGTATTGGAGTTCCACCATCACACCCTTCATCTCCTGCTGCACGCCGAAGTTGAACTGCTGCGAGTAGGGCGTACGCCGGTGCCGTTCGTAGTAGGTGATGTTGTTGTTGAGCCCAAATGCAGGCGTGCGGCTTTGCGGACCCGGCAGGTCGAAGCGCGGCAATCCATCTTTCAGCAAGAAAGCCGCCGTCTGGTTTTGATCGGGACTGACAAACGCGGCTTCTGTCGAGAATCCCAGATTCGTGCCCGTGCCGTAACCAATATCGTTCGTGTTGCCGAAGAAGATCCCGTAGCCGCCGCGGATGACTCTGCGCTCGCTGCCCCCCGGCCTCCAGGCGAACCCGAACCGCGGAGCAATGTTGTTCCCGTCGACTTCCGCAATGCGCCGCGGGAATTCATCCACGTTGGCGAACTTCACCACACCAGGCACGCGCGCCGTGGGATGAATCTCCGTCATACTGAACCCGCTGAACGTATCGTCGGGAGAGATAGGCGGAGGCTCTACATCGTAACGCACGCCCAGGTTCAGCGTGAAATTCGGAGTCACTTTCCAATCGTCCTGAAGGAAACCGCCGAGCGAGTAGTTCTGCGTCCGCAGGGGAATCTGATCGCGCAGTGTGGCGCTGGTGACGAAGCCCAGCAGGAACGTCGCGAATCCATCGCCGGTGCGCGCGTTCCCTTGCAAGCCCGTGCCTTGCGCGGCGAAGATCATGTCGCCCGAAGGGATCGTATCGAACTCATCGGTCTGCCCGTTCCAGCGGTATTCGAATCCGGTTTTGAGGTTGTGCCGGCCGCGGCTGTAGGTGAACACCTGGTTGATCATGTACGTTGGGCCGCGCTGCTCGCGGAACGCATTGCGCGCACCCACCAGTGTGTAATTCTGCGGCGCGAAAGCGGGAAAAGCTCGCTCGCTTGCCGTGCGGAATCCGAGCTTCGCAGGCCAACCCTGATCGATGCTGTCGTGCAACACGCTGCGGCTTTGCTTCAGCCAACTGAAGCGTGTCTCGCTGATCAGTGACGGCGACATGGTACGCGTGAAGCTGCCCATGGCCGTATGCGCCAGATTGCGAATGGTTCGTGTCTGCGGTCCCGCCCCCGATGCCGCGGGTTCTGCGAATACCGAAACCTGCGGCGTGAAATTGTGCTGATTGATGTAGCGGAAGAAAATGCGGTTCTTGTCCGAAAGCACATGATCCACACGGGCAGTGCCGTGATGCTGCGTGCGCTTCGGAGTTGCGTTCACGTTGAAGTTGTTCGCCCCGGCGCGATTTCCCGGCACGTTTGGATCGGGGTAAAAGGAAATGACCTTCACTGCCACCGGATCGAACAGCGATGAGGGAATCACGTTGTTCGGAAATGGGTCGCGCACGCGCAGTGTCGGATTGGTGGACGATTGCCGCGTGGTGAACGGATTGTACAGTTGCAGCGCCGCGCCGTTGGCATCGGTAAGTCCAGTGAAGACGCCTCGCTTCTTGTTCGCGTCCGGCACCGTGAGGATCACCGGCGTACCTCTCGATTGCCGCGTCTCTTCGTACCCCAGGAAGAAATGTGTCTTGTCCTTGCGGATCGGCCCGCCCAGCGTACCACCGAACTGGTTGTAGCGTAGCGGCGCCTGCGTAAGCGAAAACGTATTGCGCGCATCGAAGGCGTTGTTACGCAGGAAATGAAAGACAGACCCCTTGAATTGATTGGTGCCCGATTTGGTCACCGCCGTGAACACGCCGCCGGCACTGCGCCCATACTCGGCCGCGTAGTTATTGGTGATGACCTTGAACTCCTCCACCGAGTCCACCATCGGGCCCAACTCCGCCATGGCGCGCGCCATGCCCGATTTCTGCACCGATCCTCCATCGACATATAGCCCTTGGGAGAACGCGCGGCCGCCGGCCATGCTCGCCACGGGAATCTCCGCCGCATCGCCGATGCCTCCCACGAACACTGTCGCCGCCGAGAGCTGCACCAAGTGCCAGGCGTTACGCCCGTTCAGCGGCATCTCCACGATCGACTTGTTGTTGATCACCTGGCCAACCGTGGACGTCTCGGATTCAATCAGCGGGGCGGTGCCCACGACATCGATGCGTTCGGCTACCGCACCGACTTCCAGCGTAAAGTCGAGACGGGCCACCTGCTCCACTTGCAGCCGTATGCCCGAACGCACGGCGGCCTTGAAGCCTTCCTTCTGCACCTGCACTTGGTAGTTGCCAGGATTGAGAAAGAGAACGGTGTAATAGCCCTGATCGTTGGTGGCCGTGGTTCGCTTGTCGCCCGTGTCCGTATTGATGACGGTAACTTCGGCGCCGGGCGCGAGCGCATTGCTCGGATCGGTGACGCGGCCGGTGATCTGCGCGTTCTGCGCGAACAGCATCGCTGCGTTCAGAAGAAGGAAAGAGAATCGTAATGGCATGGAGCGCCTTTGGCCGCCCATTATATGTGAGCCGAGGCGTTCCGTGGCTACAGATGCTTCTTCAGAAACCGGATGTACACATCCCAATCCGAGGGAACCGTGCCGTGTCCGCCGTCGTGCATCAGATACCCCAGCGTGTTGAGCAGCGGCACTCCGGGAGCGGGGAGTTTGTCTGTTCCCAGATCCTGCTTGCCGAGCAAACGGTACACCGGACCAGCGGCCACAGCAGCAAGGAACTCGCCCATCGGATCGGACCACTTGTCGGTGTTTCCCGTTTGGAGCAACAGGGGCCGCGGAGCGATGAGCGCAACCAGCAGGTTCGCATCCACGGGCAATTCGTTCACACGGTGAGCGTAGTTGGCGTAGTTGGCGGTGAACTGGTAAGGATACCGGGTTGGCTCAACCAGATGCGCGATCGTCTCGCCATAATTGCGGCGGCTCAGCGCCGCGCCGCCCTCGCCCGAGCAACTGGCGATGACCGCGGCAAAGCGCGCATCGCGGGCGCCGGCCCACATCGCAGTCTTGCCAAGCCGCGAGATCCCGGTGATGGCGACACGCTTCGCATCCACACCAGAGTCGGTTTCCAGGTAATCCAAGGCGCGGCTCATTCCCCATGCCCACGCCGCAATTGCACCCCAGCTATCGTGAAACAAGCCCCGCACGCCGAAGGGGGCGCCCCCGGCGAAGTCGGGTTCCACGTCCCCATAGTAGAACGTCGCCACGCCGATACCCGCTTCCAGGAAAGGCACAACCCGCAAGCTTCCGAAGCGCCGGCCCGTGCTCGCGGGAACACGCTTCTTTTCGCGGCTCCACACCTCACCTTGCTTCACGCCGGGATCGTCCACCATGTTCGAATTGGCGGTGAACGCGATGTTCAGCAGCACCGGCACGCGCTTGCCGGCGTTGGCCGGCAGGTACAGCAGCAAATCGAGTTTCGGTCCAGCTTTCGCTTCGTTGAAATAGATCGTCACCTGGCGCCGCAGCGCCTTTCCGTCGAAGGCCGGAGTGCCTTTATCGAAGACATCGAAGCTCATCTTCGCAGGCCGCCCCGGCGCGCGGCCATACTGATTCTCCTCGAACAGGCGCACGATCTCCGGGCGGCGTTTCGTTGTCCAGTCCTTCGCATTGCGTACGGGTTTGCCATTGCGAAACGTCAATGCATCGGGGAGCGTGTAGTCGGCGGCGAGCGACTCCGTGTAGTTGACGGGAATGCCCGCCACTTGCGCCGGCGGCGAATCCGCTATCTGTGAGTTGGCTGCCCCGCTGACGAGGAGCATGGCGCAAACGAAGCGAATCCGCATTGGTAGATTATGGCGCGGTTTCAGCCTTACGGCTGACCCGTTTCCATA
>CAYOBO010000045.1:0-45126 GCA_964402295.1 uncultured Candidatus Solibacter sp.
CGCGGCCTTCGCCGAAGACGAAGCTCGCATAACCGCCGCCGATGGGCTGCTTCCAGAGCGGCTTTAGGCCGGAGGCGGGCCAAGCGGTGAAGATGCTGGTTTCGGCGGCGATGCCGTCGCGGCGGGGGCCGCGGAAATCGGTCCAGTAGGAGGGAGGGATGCCGGCCGGCTGGGGTTTGCTCTCCTGTGCCGCGGCTGGTTCGGGGGCGGGCGTTTCCACGGTGACGCTGGCCTGCTGGAGGCGGCTCTCTTCCAATGTTTCGATCTGGCTCTCTTTGGTGCCGTAGGAAAGGAAGATGCCGGATCCGCTGCCGGCGAGTTCGTAGCGGATGAGTCCGGTGGCGAGCAGGGCCGCGAAGACAACCAGTGCCAGGAGCAGGGCCAAGGCGGTTCGTTTGACGATGGGCGAGGAAAGCCAGGACATGGCTTTATGGTAGCGGTTTCAGGAGGAGGGCTCCGGCGGGTCCGGCGGCGAGGATGGCGCCGGGAGTTTTGACGAGGGTGTGGATGGGGAAGCGATCGCGGAGCAATTGCCGCGACGGGCCGGAGTAGAGCCACAGGCGGGAGGCATCGCTGACGATGTACTGGCCATCGCGCCAGGCGACGGCGCGCGGGTAGCGAAGGCCGGCGGCGATGGGTAGTTCCCGCCAAAGTTGTTTGGGATCGGCGGGCGGAGTGAAGAGAGCAACCTTGCCGTCTTCCATGGCGGGCTGGCTGGTGAGGAGGGCTCCGTTGGCCCAGTCGAGTTGCATGTGCGCGGATTCGGGGGTTTCGTTGTAGGTGTTGATGGCGTAGAGGCGCCAGGGCAGGGCGTACTCGGGCGGGGATTGGATCCAGTAGTTGCCGCAGAGGAGATCGGGGCGGCCGTCGCCGTCGATGTCGCGTTCGAGGAGTCCTGCCTGGTAGGAGGCGGTGTAAAACGAATAGATTTCGCGGTAGGGCCAGTGTTGGGTGGCTTGTGGGTTGGCGGGGATTTCGTAGAAGCGGACCTGGAGGCCGCGGTGCGTGAGAAGGATGCCGCGGCGGCCGAGGAGGGTTGTGCCGAGGCAGTTGGCGAAATCGGCTTCGGTATCGATGATGCGGGCGCGGTTGAGGCGCGGACCTTCGAGCCAGACGATTTCCGAGGGGAGGCGGTGGAGGATGAGGTCGATGTGGCCGTCGCGGTTGACGTCGGTGAGGCACCCTGCGGGTCCATAGTCGCCGGCGAGGAGTTGTGTGCGGCCGCGGTGGACGCCCCGGCCCCAGGAGTAGAGATGGTTGGCGTGGAGGGCGGCGCCTTCGGTTTGTGTGGGGGCGGGGAGGGATTGGATGCTCCATTGGGCGAGTGCGGCGGAGATGGTGCAGGCGGCGAGGAAGAAAAAGCGCATGGATATGCTATTCTAGCCACCAAGTGACGGACCTGCTTGGCTTGCTCGTGGACAACGACGAAAACGTTCCGCTTGACGTCGCCGCGCTGCAATTGGCAACGATTGAATTTCCCGATTTGGAAGTGGCGCCGTGGATCGATTTGATCGATTCCTATGCGAACGAGTTGGGGGAGCGCATCAGCGAGGATGACGACGGGCTGGCGTACATTCGTACGGCGAATGAGTATTTGTTTGAGGAACTGGGGTTTCGCGGGAACGGTGGGGATTACTATAACCCGATGAACAGTTGCCTGAATCAGGTGCTGATGGAGCGCACGGGGCTGCCGATCACGTTATCGCTGGTTTACATGGAGATTGGGCGGCGGCTGGGGCGGCCGATTTGGGGGATCGGGATGCCGGGGCATTTTCTGGTGGAGTATGACGACGGGCAGACGCGGCATTATATTGACCCGTTTCATCATGGGCGGCTGATGGAGGGCGAGGAGTGCCTGGCGCTGGCGAGCCGGATCACGGGACAGGACATGTCGGAGAACTGGCAGGCTCTCGAGCCGGTGAGCAAGCGCCAGATGGCGTTGCGGATGTTGAACAACTTGCGGGCGGCGTATCTGCGGGGGAGTGCGTGGGCGAAGGCGCTGGCGGTGCAGGATTTGCTGGTGCAGGCATCGCCGGAGGATGCAACGGAGTACCGGCAGCGTGGGTATTTGCATTTACAGATGAAGCATTACGGGGAAGCGGAGCGGGACTTGGTGCGGTATTTGCGGCTGGCTCCAGAGGCGCGGGACCGAGGGGAGATCGAGCGGCGGTTGAAGGCTCTGCGGAGGTGGGTGGCGGGGATGAACTAGGTTCAGGAGTTTTCCCTTACCCTACCTTCGTGGGTGGAGTAGTACCCTCACTGGTTTTACGCGATCCCCCCATTTCTCCTAAAGCCCATGACTTTCCGCGCCGATGAAATAGGTGCAAGGCGGTGAGCGTCGGACCACCGGCCTCTGATCGATCCAACGAACAACGCACGCCGGAGCGGAATGGGCTCGTGGTGTGTCTCAATCCAGGAGCGCTATGGAAGACCGCGAGCTAATCACGGATTTCTTGATCGAAAGCAACGAGAATCTGGCCCGGCTGGACCAGGAGATGGTGGAACTGGAGCAGCGCCCGAAGGACGGCGCACTGCTGGCGAGCATTTTCCGGACGATTCACACGATTAAGGGCACGTGCGGATTTCTGGGCTTTTCGATTCTCGAGGCAATCACGCATCGGGGAGAGAATATTCTCAGCCAGGTACGCAATGAAGAACGCGAACTGACGCCGCGCCTGGTCAGCCTGGTCCTGGAGATGGTGGATGCGGTGAAGGCCGAGTTGCGGTCCATTGAGGCCACGGACAAAGAAAGCGGCAACCGGTATGAAGATCTGATCGAAAGGCTCGAGTATGCCTGCAAGCACAAGACGGCGGATGCACCGGAGGCGGTGGCGGCGGCGGATGCTCCGAAACCGGTAGCGGCGGCGGATGCTCCGGAGCCGCCGGCAATGAAGTGTCCGGCGGTGGCGCCGGCGGCAGTGGTTCCATCCGCACCCGCCGAGGCCGAAGCAGCGGCGCCGAAAACCTCGGTGGCCGATTCCACCATCCGCGTGGACGTGATGCTGCTCGACAAGCTCATGAATCTGGTGGGAGAGTTGGTGCTGGCGCGGAATCAGATCTTGCAGTTCAGCACGAATGTGGAGGATGCCGGCTTCAATGCCACCAGCCAGCGGCTGAATCTGATCACCACGCAGTTGCAGGAAGGCGTCATGAAGACGCGCATGCAGCCGATCGGAGTGGTGTGGAACAAGCTGCCGCGGGTGGTGCGCGATCTGGCGAACTCCTGCGGCAAACAGATTCAGATCGAACTCGATGGCGCCGGCACGGAGCTGGACAAGAGCATCATCGAGGCAATCAAGGATCCGCTCACGCACATTGTGCGCAACAGTTGCGATCACGGCATCGAACTGCCCGAGGCACGCGTCAAGGCCGGCAAGGCGGCCCAGGGGCGGCTGATGCTGCGCGCCTTCCATGAAGGCGGGCAGGTGAACATCGAAATCAGCGATGACGGGCGGGGCATCGATCCGGAAAAGGTGAAGCAGAAGGCGCTGCAAAAAGGCCTCATCCGGCCCGAGCAGGCGCAACGCATGAGCGAGCGCGAAGCGATCAATCTCATTTTTCTGCCCGGATTCTCCACTGCCGAGCAGGTCACCAACATTTCCGGCCGCGGCGTTGGCATGGATGTAGTGAAGACGAACATCGAAAAGATCGGCGGCACGGTGGATATCGCCAGCCGCGCCGGGCAGGGCACGACGGTGAAGATCAAGATCCCGCTGACGCTGGCGATCATACCCGGCCTGGTGGTCATGAGCGGGCAGGAGCGTTTTGTCATTCCGCAGGTGAGCCTGCTCGAACTGGTGCGGCTGGAAGGCGAGTCCGGACGCAAGCAGATTGAGCGGATTCACGGCACGCCGGTCTACCGGCGAAGGGGCAATCTGCTGCCGATCACCTATCTTCGGGACGTGTTGCGGCTGGGCAAGCCGGCCGAGGAGCCCGATGTGCTGAACATCGTGATTTTGCAGGCCGAGGATCGTCAGTTTGGCCTGGTGGTGGATGGCATTCACGACACGCAGGAGATTGTTGTCAAGCCGTTGGGCAAGCAGCTCAAGGGACTGACCTGTTATGCGGGGGCGACGATCATGGGCGACGGCAAGGTGGCGCTCATTCTCGATGTGCTTGGGATTGGATTGAAGAGCGGCGTGCTGACCGAGGTGCGCGAGTCGGGGCGGCTCGAGCGCGATGGGCATGAAATGGGCGATGTCGACCGGCAGAGCCTGCTGCTGTTCCGCAGCGGCCGGTTCGAGCGCCTGGCGGTTCCGTTGTCGCTGGTGGCGCGACTGGAGGAATTCCCGCGCACCAAGATCGAGCATGCGGGCGGGCAGGAGGTGGTGCAGTACCGCGGCCGCATTCTGCCGCTCATTCCACTGACGTCGTATCTCGACCCGGGGGCGCGTCCGGCGGCCAAGCCCGACGAACCGGCGCAGGTCATTGTCTTCAGCGACGGCGAGCATCGCATTGGTGTGCTGGTGGACCAGATTGTGGACATTGTCGAGGACGTTGTGGTGGCCAAACAGCAGGCGTCGCATCGCGGGCTGCTCGGGTCGGCGGTGGTGGGGCAGAAGGTGACGGATTTCCTCGATCTGCACGCAGTAATCGAGAACTTCGGGGAAAGCTGGTTCGGACGCGGCGGCGGGGAACGGGGCGGAGCGACGATTCTGGTGGCCGAGAACTCGCTGTTTGCGCGCGGGCTGGTGCGCAATGTGCTGGAAATGGCGGGCCATCGCGTGGTGGAAGCAGGCAACGTCGGCGAGGCTCTCGATAAGCTGGCCAAGCACAAAGTGGACATGGTGGCGACGGCGCTCGATCTGGCGGGAGGGGGCGGGGCGCGGCTGCTCGATCAGATGAAGCAGGTTGCCGGCCTGGGCCATATTCCGGCGCTGGCGCTGGTCGAAGGCGGCGACGATCCGGGGTTTGGGGAAGCGCGCCAAAAGTTCGCCGATACGCTGGGCAAGTTCGACCGGGAAGCGATGTTGCGGTCGGTGGAGAAGCTGTCGGCGGCGTTAGCGGCGCCGGCGCCGGGCCAGGGTGCTCTGGCGATGGCAGGCGAACTGGGAGGGAACCAACGATGAAGACTCAGCAATTGCAGACGGAAACCGGCAACCGGCAGTTTTCCACCTTCTACGTGCAGGATCTCTTTTTCGGCATCGAAGTGCTGGAAGTGCAGGAAGTGCTGCGCTACCAGGAGATGACGAAAGTGCCGTTGGCGCCGGATTTGATTGAAGGGCTGATCAACCTGCGCGGGCAGATTGTGACGGCCATCGACATGCGCCGGCGATTGCGGCTGGAGCCGCGCAAGCCGGACGAGACGCCGATGAACATGGTGGTGCGGAGCGACGATGGGGCGGTGAGTCTGCTGGTGGACGAAATCGGAGATGTGCTGGAAGTGCGCAACGACGTTTACGAGCCGCCGCCGGAGAACACGCCGCGCGAATTGCGCGAGATGATCGCGGGCGTGTACAAGCTCGATGGGCGGCTGCTGCTGGTGCTCGATACGGAGCGCGTGCTGCAAAGCCAGCCGGTGAATTGAACGAGAGTGAATTGAACCAGAAAGGATGGCCTCCAGGAAGAAATGGCTGCGAAACAACAGAGAAATGGGAAACGCGCTGAGGCGTGCGTGTCGTTGTTCGACCGTGTGGGAGGGGAGCGGGCGATTGCCGCCGCCGTGGACCGGTTCTATGAGCATGTGCTGGGCGATGCAGAACTGAAGGGCTTCTTCCCCGCCGCGGGCATGCAACGGCTGAAGGCGCAGCAGCGCGACTTCTTCACTCAGGCGCTGGGCGGACCAGCGCGCTATCGCGGCCCCGACATGCGGTTGGCGCACCGGCACTTGGCCATTGCCCAGCGGCATTTCGACAAGACCGCCGGCTACCTCGAACGCACGTTGTTGGAGTTGGGTGTAGACCGGCAAACGGTACAGGAAGTCATGGCGGCGGTGGCCCCGCTGGCCAGTGAAATTGTGAATGCAGAAGAAGAAAGGACCAGGGGGAAAGCTATGGTAATGGAAGACAGGTTGACTCCGTTGCTCGATGGGTTGAAAAGCGGCCTCGAGCGTCTGGGCACGAATGTATTCGTGGCCGACCGGGATTTGAAGCTGGTGTACATGAACGAGCGCGCGCGGCGCATCATGACCGGCATGGATGATACGCTTGGCAAGCTGTTCGGGGTCAAGACGGCGAACCTGATCGGCGTGCCGATCGACACGTTCCATGGGGAGCGGGCCAAACAGATCCGGCGCATGCTCGCCGACCCGGACAACCTGCCCATTCAGACCGAGATCCGGCTCGCCCACCTGGTACTCGAACTTAACGTCAATGCCATTACCGATTCCTCCGGCGAATACGTGGGGATTATTGTCAACTGGGAGGAGATTTCGGCGAAGAAGCAGTTGGAGGCAGAGGTGGAGAAGATCCGCCAGATCGTCGAGAACGCGCCGATCAATATCATGCAGGCGGGGACGAACTTCGTCATCGAATACATGAATCCGGCTTCGCTGGCGACCTTGCGCAAGATCGAGCATCTGCTGCCGTGCAAGGCGGAGGAAGTGGTTGGCAAGTCCATCGATATTTTCCACAAGAACCCGCAGCATCAGCGCAACATGCTGGCGGACCCCAAGAATCTGCCGCACCGGGCCCGCATTCAATTAGGTCCGGAGGTTCTCGATCTGCTGGTCAGCCCCATTTACGACGGCCAGGGAAAATACCTTGGGCCGATGGTGACCTGGGAGGTGATCACGGAGAAGGTGAAGCTCGAGCAGGAAGCGGCGCGCGCCCAATCGATGGTGGAGAACGCTCCTATCAACATCATGTTGGCCGACCGCGACCTCACGATCCGCTACGTGAATCCATCCTCGCTTGCGACGTTGCGCAAGATCGAGCATCTGCTGCCCTGCCGCGTGGACCAGGTTCTCGGCAGCAGCATCGACATCTTCCACAAGCAGCCGGAGCGGCAACGCCGTCTGTTGTCCGATCCGAGGAATCTGCCGCACAATGCGGTGATTCAACTCGCCGATGAGTATCTCGATCTGCGGGTGAGCGCCATTATGGACAACAAGGGCAATTACGTTGGACCGATGGTGACCTGGGAGGTGATCACGGAACGCCTGGCGGCGCAGAAGCGGGAGAAGGAGATGATGGAGCGTGAGCGCAAGAGCCAGGAGGAGTTGCAGAACAAGGTGGGCGCCATTCTGGAAGTAGTGAAGGCGGCCTCGGCGGGCGATCTCACCAAGACGGTCACGGTTTCCGGCTCGGATGCGATTGGACAGATGGGAGAAGGACTGGCTGCGTTCCTTGAAAACCTGCGCAGCAGCATGACGCTGATTGCCCAGAATGCCCAGGCGCTGAGCGCTTCGAGCGAAGAATTGACAGCGATCAGCCAGCAGATGGCCGGCAACAGCGACGAAACGGCAACGCAGGCCAACATCGTCTCGGCGGCGAGCGAGGAGGTGTCGAAGAACGTCGGCGTGGTGGCCACGGGCAGTGAGGAAATGCTCGCTTCGATCCGCGAGATCTCGAAGAGTGCCAATGACGCGGCGCGGATTGCCCGCAGTGCCGTGACGGTGGCCGATTCGACCAACGAGACGATCTCCAAGCTGGGCGACTCGAGTGTGGAGATTGGCAAGGTGATCAAGGTAATCACATCGATCGCGCAGCAGACGAATCTGTTGGCGTTGAACGCGACCATTGAGGCGGCGCGCGCCGGAGAAGCCGGCAAGGGTTTTGCGGTGGTGGCCAACGAGGTGAAGGAATTGGCCAAGGAAACGGCCAAGGCGACCGAGGAGATCAGCCAGAAGATCGAAGCGATCCAGAGCGATACGAAGGGGGCCGTAAAGGCCATCGGCGAAATCGGTGCGGTGATCAATCAGATCAACGACATTTCGAACACAATCGCCTCGGCGGTGGAGGAGCAGACCGCCACCACCAACGAGATTGGCCGCAACCTTACGGAGGCGGCCAAGGGAACCACCGAGATTGCGCGCAACATTACCGGCGTGGCTGCGGCGGCCCAAAGCACCACACAGGGAGCATCCGACACGCAGTCGGCGGCAAGGGCGCTGAGTGAAATGGCTTCGAACCTGCAACAACTGGTTTCGAAGTTCAAAGTCTGATCGGAGGTCGGGCCCGCCGTGAGCCGCCGTGAGCAGCGGGCGGCCCGCAGCGGGCCCGCAGATAAAGTTCGAGTGAAGAAGGTAGACGAAAACATGCAGAGAGCAATGGTCGTGGACGATTCCCGGGCAATCCGCCTCATTCTGACGCGAACGCTGTCCGAACTCGGCTATGACGTTTGCCAGGCGGCAAACGGGAAGGAGGCGCTTTCCGTTCTGGAGGGCCAGCAAGGCAACGTGTCGCTGGTGCTGGTGGATTGGAACATGCCGGAGATGAATGGCCTCGACTTCGTGAAAAGCGTCCGTTCGGACGGCCGTTACAGCGACGTAAAGCTGATGATGGTGACTACGGAAACGCAGGTGGAGCAGATGGTGGCGGCGCTTGAGGCGGGAGCCAACGAGTACGTCATGAAGCCATTCACGAAAGAGGTAATTGCGGACAAGCTACGGGTGTTGGGAGTGCTTGCATAGCAGGGCAGGACGAGGACAAACCGAATGGGAAGAACGGTAATAGAGCCGGGCCGGAAGATCCGGGTACTCGTGGTGGACGATTCGGTGGTGATTCGCAGGCTGGTGACGCTGGCCTTGCAGGAAGACGCGGAGATCGAGGTGGTGGGATCGGCGGCGAACGGAGCGATCGCATTGCAGCGCATTCCGCAGATGAACCCGGACGTGGTGACGCTCGACGTGGAGATGCCGGAGATGAACGGCCTCGAGGCGTTGCGGCGGATTCGCAAGGAGTATCCGCACCTGGTGGTGATCATGTTCAGCACGCTCACCTCGCGCGGAGCGACGGCGACGATGGACGCGCTCACGCTGGGAGCCAACGATTATGTGACGAAGGCGGCCAATGTGGGCGCGCTCGACAAATCGATTGCGGCGTTGAGGCAGGAACTGATTCCGAAGGTCAAGCAATTCTTTCATGGTCCGGCGCACCTGGAGCCCAAGCCTGCGATGGCGGCGCCGCCCGGGGAAGGGAAGCCGGTGCTTGCGCACGGAAGCTTCGGTGTGCGGCGCACGGGGGCAAAGAAGGCGATTGTGATCGGCGTATCGACGGGTGGTCCGACGGCGCTGGCCGAGATCATGCCGCAGTTTCCGGAGAACTTACCGGTTCCGGTGGCGATTGTGCAGCATATGCCGCCGATGTTCACGCGGCTGCTGGCCGAGCGGCTGCAATTGAAATCGAAGATCCGGGTGGTGGAGGCAGAAGAGGGGATGCCGATGGAGCCGGGCAAGGCGGTTGTGGCGGCGGGGGATTTTCATCTGGTCCTGAAGCGGGAGGGGACGAAGGTAGTCTGTTCGTTGAATCAGGATCCGCCGGAGAACTCCTGCCGGCCGGCGGTGGACGTGCTGTTTCGATCGGCGCTGGAGGCCTATGGGGGGAATGTGGTGGCCGCGATTCTCACGGGGATGGGCCAAGACGGGCTGCGTGGCGCCGAGGTGCTGCGGCCGGCGGGGGCTTATGTCATCGCGCAGGACGAGGCATCGAGTGTGGTTTGGGGAATGCCGGGAGCTGTGGTGAGGGCGGGGCTTTCCGATTCCGTGGTGAGCTTACAGGGGATGGTGCCGGAGATATTGAAGAGAACGGCCGGTGCATAAGGAGTGAAGAAAGAAAATGGCGACAATCATCGGTAGCGCGGCGCCGACCGGAGCGCAAAGGAAGACCGAGATCCAGCCGGAGAACTATCGTTTTCTGCAGGACTACATCTACCGGGAATCGGGCATCGTCATTGACGCCGACAAGCACTACCTCTTGGAGGCGCGGCTTGCGCCGGTGGCCCGCAAGCAGCAGGTGGAGACGTTGAACGATCTTTGCAATCTGTTGCGGGCGACGGGCGCGGGGGGCGAGTTGCGCCAACAGGTAGTGGAAGCGATGACGACGCACGAGACGCTGTTTTTCCGCGATCCGGCGCAGTATGACGCATTGAAGTCGACGATCCTGCCTCCGTTGATCGAGCAGCGCCGGCAGAGCCGGCAGTTGAGTTTCTGGTCGGCGGCGAGTTCGAGCGGGCAGGAGGCCTATTCGCTGGCGATGATGCTGCTCGAGATGGGTTTGCGGGACTGGCGGATCAGCATAGTGGGGACGGATTTGTCGGAGCAGATTCTCGACCGGGCGCGGCAGGGCCGCTTCATGCAGATTGAGGTCAATCGGGGGCTTCCGGTGGCGTATCTGGTGAAGTATTTCACGCGGCACGGGCTGGAGTGGCAGTTGAAGGACGAGGTGCGCAACATGGTTCGGTTTCAGCGGTTCGATCTGCGGGATGGGATGCGGACGATGGGGCCGTTCGATGTCGTGTTCTGCCGGAATGTGCTGATCTACTTCGATCAGGAAACGAAGAAGAAGATTCTGGAAGGAATCCACGGCACATTGCACCGAGGGGGGTACTTGCTGCTGGGCGGAGCGGAAACGACGCTCAGCATTACGGATAAATACGAACGGGTGACCGTAGGGCAAGCCGTGCTCTACCGTACGGCGTGAGGCGAAGGAGGAGGAAAAGCAATGCCATTTCCCGTGGAAGCCTATCAAAACGAGACTGCGCAGATCGTAACGGACGTTTTCCAGACGATGCTGGGGATGGAGGTGCAGCCCGCCGATGCGGTATGGTCGCAACAGCCTGGCACGGTGACGGCGGCGATCTTTTTTGCGGGTTCGTGGAAGGGGGCCGTGCTGGTGGAGTGTAGCGAAAGCCAGGCTCGCCGGTGGACGGCGATGCTGATGTCGATTGCGGAACCGGCAGGGATAACGGACGATGTGCACGATGCGATGGGGGAGATTGTGAACATGATCGGGGGCAATCTGAAGTCGGTGATCCCGTCGGGTGTGGGGTTATCGATGCCGACGGTGGTGGAGGGGCGGAACTACTCGATGAAGATCTGTGGGGGAAACCTGGTGCACCGGCAGTCGTTCAGCGGTCCGACGGGCACATTCTGGATCACGTTTGTGGAGATGCTGGAGAAGTAGCGGCGGCGAACTGGTAGATTAGGGGGGATGGCCGCTGCTGTGCTGTTGCGCGGGGCGAGGCAGTTGCTGACCCTGCGTGAGTCACGCGGTTCCCGTGGCGGAACCGGGCGAGAGAAGCTGGGAATTCTGGAAGACGGGAGTCTGCTGATCGAGGACGGCCGTATTCGGGAAACGGGCGTGTGGCGGCGGATCGGCAATCTGCAAGTGGCGCGTGGGGCGCGCCAGATCGATGCTACTGGTTGTGTGGTGTTGCCGGCATTCATTGACTCGCATGTGGAATTGTTTGCGGGTTCGACGAGCCCGCCGGTGATACGCAAGCGGGCACGCAGCCTGATTGCGCAGGGGACGTTGCTGGTTTGCTCATCGCCTCCGCCCAATCCGCGCCCATTGCAGACGGCTCGGGCGGAAGGGTTGGAGATTCGGACAGACACGGTGGAGGACACGGCTCTGCCACTGCGGGCGTGCCTTGCGTGGCAATCCTGTCCGTTGCCGCCCACGGGTTGCATTGGGACGGGCTTCGATGGCCACACGCATCTGGCAGCGAGCATGGCAGCGGCCATCGCCGTTGCCGTGATGCAGGGGGCGGCGGTGGAAGAGGCGATCCTGGCGGCGACGTTGCGTCCGGCCCGGCAGCTTGGCCTGGAAGGGGAGCTCGGAGCCCTGGCGCCAGGCTATTACGCCGATTTCCTGCTGTTGGACCTCGCCGATTACCGGCAAATCCCGTATCATCTGGGAGAGAATCTGGTCCGCGCGGTCTACAAGCGCGGCGTGAAGGTGTACGAGCGAGGAGAGCCCTATTGGCACGGCGAATCATTGAATGCGTCCCCAATTTCAGTGAAGGGAGAAACGCGGAAACGGTAGCGCGCATTGTGGATGCGATCGCGGCGGTTCCGGGGGTGGCCGTTCTCGGCCAGGAAAGCGACACGGATCATCACCGCAGCGTTGTGACGTTCGCGGGGACGCCGGAGGCGGTGCAGGAAGGCGCGTTCCGGGGTGTGCAGGAAGCGGCCGCGCTCATCGATCTGCGGCGGCACGAGGGAGTGCATCCGCGGCTGGGGGCGGCCGATGTGGTTCCTTTCGTTCCTGTCCTCAACACGACGCTGGAGGATTGTGCCGGGTATGCCCACGAGTTCGGCCGGCGGGTGTGGAGCGAACTGAAGATTCCGGTGTATTTTTACGAAGCCGCGGCGTTGCGTGAAGATCGCCGGCGGCTGGAAAACGTGCGGCGCGGGGGATTTGAGAAGCTTGCCGTGCAGGTGCAGACGGACCCCGGTAAGCGTCCCGATGTGGGTGGTCCGCTGCTGCATCCCAGCGCGGGAGCGGTGATTGCCGGCGCGCGGAAATATCTGCTGGCCTTCAATATCAATCTGCGGACGAAGGACCTGGCGGTGGCACAGGAGATCGCGGTTAAGATACGGGCCTCGTCGGGCGGGTTGCCGCATGTGAAGGCGATGGGGGTGCTGCTGGCTTCGCGCGGGCTGGCGCAGGTTTCGATGAATCTTACCGATTTTGAAGTGACTCCGCTGCATGCGGTCTACGAAGCGGTGGAACGCGAAGCCGCGGCCCGAGGGGTGGAGATTGCCGGCAGCGAAATCATCGGCCTGATGCCGGCCAAAGCATTTGCGATGACGGCGGCGCAGGCACTGCGCGTGGAGAACTTCGAGAGCCGCCAGATTCTGGAGAGCCTGCTGTTGGGCAATCTGATAGACTGAGGCCGAGGAGCTAGATTCATGCCCAACCGACGCAAGTTTTTGAAGACGATCCCCGCGGCGCCCGCGCTCACGGCGCTACCCGCCAGTGCCGCCAAAGTCCCCGCCAAGCGCGATTACTTCAAGGAACTCGGGGTGCGCACCTTCATCAACGCGGCAGGCACCTACACCACGCTGACGGCATCGCTGATGCAGCCGGAGGCGGTTGCGGCCATCGAATACGCCTCGAAGCATTTTGTCCGCCTTAACGAATTGCAGGACGCCTGCGGCAAACGGATTGCCGAGCTGATCGGGTGCGAAGCGGCGATGGTATCTTCCGGCGCGGCCGGCGCGCTTCTGGCGGGCACTGCCGCCTGTGTGGCGGGCAAGGATCCCGAGAAGATCAAGCGTCTGCCCGATACCGTGGGCATGAAGAACGAAGTACTGATCCAGAAAAGCCACCGCTACGGCTATGACCATGCGGTGCGCGCCGCCGGCGTGAAGATGATCGAGATTGAAACCACGGCCGAATATGAGCGTGCCGTGAACGAACGCACGGCCATGGCGCTGTTTTTCAACGATGCCGATCCGCGCGGCCAGATCAAGATCGAGGAATGGATCGCGCTCGGCAAGAAGCACGGGATTCCGACCTTCAACGACGCCGCGGCGGACGTGCCGCCGGTGGAGAACCTGAGCAAGTACATCAAGATGGGCTTCGATCTGGTGACCTTCTCGGGCGGCAAGAACATTCGCGGGCCGCAGAGCGCGGGGCTGCTGCTCGGCCGCAAGGATCTGATCGAGGCGGCGAAGATGAACGTGTCGCCGAACAGCGACAGCGTCGGACGCGGGTGCAAGGTGAACAAGGAAGAGATTCTGGGGATGATGGTCGCGCTGGAGAACTACATGAAGCGCGACCATGCCGCGGATATGAAAGAAGGCGAGCGGCGAGTGAATCTGATCGCGGCGGCGGTGAAATCGCTTCCTGGGGTGACGACGGAGATTCAGTTGCCGGCGATCGCCAATCGCGTGCCGCACCTGCACGTGAAATGGGATTTCAGCAAGATCAGCGTGCGCGACGTAATCACGAAGTTGCGCGATGGCGAGCCCTCGATTGAGGTCACGCCATCGGGGCGGGATTCGCTAGTCATCAATACGTGGGTCGCGCAGCCTGGCGACGCGGAGATTGTGGCCAAGCGGCTCAAGGAAGTCCTGAAAGCCGCTCTCGCCTGATTCCTACGCCCGAGGCTTGTAGGCAATACAGTCGATTTCCACCTTCATGGTGGGGTTGGCGAATTTCGTTTCGACCGTGGTGCGGGCGGGCTTTGTATCTCCGAAGAACTCGGCGTAGACGGCATTCATGGCGTCGAAGTCCTTGCCGTCGCGGAGAAAGACGCCGCATTTGACGACATCGGAGAGGGAAGCGCCGGCGGCTTCCAATACGCGCTGCACGTTGGTGAGTGTGACGCGGGTTTCGTGCTGAATATCGCCGAAGGAAAACTCATTGGTGACGGGGTCGACGGGGCCCTGGCCGGCGACGAAGATAAAGTCCCCGGCGCGGACCGCCGGGGAATAGGGTCCGCGGGGCCGGGGGCTATCGGAAGGATAGATGCGCTCGATCATGCGGCTAGTCTCCCTTCTTGCGCCTTGGGGCGGCTTTGCGTGCCGGCTTGGAGCCATCGGCCGCTTTGCGCGGGGCGCGCTTGCGGACGGGAGCGGGCTTGGGCGGCGGCGGGTTGGGCTCCATCATGGTCGGCTGGCCTTCGACGTAGGGTTGCGGCCCGTCGTCCTCTTCCTCGATGAGTTCGGGTTCGGGCGCGGGCGGCAGGGCGGGGGGATAGAACTCGGCGCCCAGGTAAACGGTGGTACCGCCTTCATCCCGTTCGAGGCGCACGACGAAGCTATCCTGCGCAAAGGTCAGAAACTCCGAGAACTGCTGAAAGCCGAAGTTTTTGATATCGAACTGGGGAAACTCCTCCGAGAGCCAGGCCTGGAGCTGTTCGGCAGGGCGGCCGTCTTCCATTTCCAGGCGGTGGATTTCGAGGACTTCGCGCAAGGTGGGCAGTGCCTCTTCGGGCTTGACGACGGGTCCGGCCGGACCCTTGCGTTCGATGGTGTAGTGGCCGCCGTGGCCCTTGGCCTCGACGAGGCCGGCCTTCTTGAGCTTGTCCACGAACTCAGAGAAGCTGTTGCACCCGTAAGCCTTTTCGCTGAAGGCGGGATCGAGCTGGAGCATGGTGGACTTGAGTAAGCCGAGTTGCGGCTTGACTTCGCGGCGCTCGAGAACCTGGAGGGCGCGTTCCACGAGCGGCATGGCGATGGAGAGCTCGAGGGGGGCGGGGCGATTGCGCTGAAACTTGTCGCGCTTGTCGTCGCGGTCGCGGGGACGGTCGTCGCGGCGTTCCTCGCGGGGACGGTCGTGGGAGCGCTCGTCACGGGGGCGATCCTCACGCCGCGGCTCATCGCGCCGCGGTTCCTCGCGGCGCTGTTCGTAGACGGTTACCTTCTCGCCGCGGGCATCCATCAAGGCTTCGTAGCTGATGAACTCGTGGCAGTTCTGCTGGAGGATCGTGCTGGTGAAGGCTTTGCCGCCGACCACGAAGATCCGTTTGCCGAACTCGCGCAGTTTGTTGACGAGGGGGATAAAATCGCTGTCGCCGCTGATGATGGCGAAGGCATTCACATGCGGGTGCGTGAAAGCCATTTCCAGGGCATCGAGGGCGAGGTTAATGTCCGCACCGTTCTTGTCGCCGCGTGGGGAAGGGTTGCGTTGCACCATTTGCACCGCGTTTTCCGCCATCTGGCGGGTGGCGGCATCCTGGCGGCTCCAGTTCGCGTAAGCGAACTTGGCCACAATGTCGCCGCGCTCTTTGAGGGCATCTAAAGTAATAGAGACATCAAATTCGCGGCGGAGAGTTGATTTAACGCCGATTTCGATATTGTCGTAATCGACGAATACGGCGATGTTCAGTTTTTCTTGCATCGGTTATTTCAACCTGTCGTTTCACTTTCCGGCGGTGCGTTGCCCCCATGGCGGCACGCATCCGCTCGGCACGGTTTGGGTCGGCCCGCAGTCTCAGGCGGGTTGGTGGACAGCGGAGCGCAAAAACGCAACAATGGCCTCCAACGACGCGCCGGGCTGATAAACAGCCGCCACGCCGTGCTTGTTTTTCAATTGCTCGGCATCCTCGTCGGGAATGATGCCTCCGACCACCACCACAACGTCGTTCATGTGCTTTTCGCGCAGCAACTCCATCACACGCGGCACGATCGCATTGTGCGCCCCGGACAGGATGCTGAGTCCTATGACCTGCACATCCTCCTGAAGCGCGGCGTCGACAATCATCTCGGGCGTCTGTCGGAGACCGGTATAGATAACTTCCATCCCAGCATCGCGCAGTGCGCGGGCGATGACCTTGGCGCCCCGATCGTGACCGTCGAGACCGGGCTTGGCCACAAGAACTCGAATCGGAGTGGGCATCGGTTGCTATCCAGATTATAGAACGGAATGGGTATGCGCTATACGACGGTGGTTTCGGTCCAGGCTCCGTAGACTTGGCGGAAGGCTTCGCAAATCTCGCCGACGGTGACGTACGCCTTGACGGCATCGATGAGCAGGGGCATGGTGTTGCGGTCCTGGCGAGCCGCCGTGCGCAGCGCTTCCAGGCATTCGGCGACGCGGGCGGCATCGCGGCGGGCACGCAGTGCGGCGAGCTTTTCGCGCTGGCGGCGCGCCGAGGATTCATCGATCTGAAGCAGATCGATGTGCTCTTCCTCTTCGCTCTGGAATCGATTCACCCCAACGATGACGGCCTCTCCGTCTTCCACCTGCCGCTGGTATTGGAAGCTGGCCTCGGCGATTTCGCGCTGGGGAAAATTCTGCTCGATGGCGGGGATCATGCCGCCCATGGCGTCGATTTTGCGGATGTATTCCCAAGCCCGGCGCTCGACTTCATCCGTCAACCATTCGACGTAGTAGCTGCCGCCGAGCGGATCGGGGGTGGCGGTGACGCCGCTCTCGTAGGCGATGACCTGCTGCGTGCGCAGCGCCAGAGTCACGGCGTGTTCGCTTGGGAGGGCATAGGCCTCGTCGAGCGAATTGGTGTGCAGCGATTGGGTCCCGCCGAGCACGGCGGCCATGGCTTGCACGGCCGTGCGGATGACGTTGTTGTAAGGCTGCTGCCAGGTGAGTGAACATCCGGCGGTTTGCGTGTGGAAGCGCATTTTCCAACTGCGCTCATCCTTGGCGCCATAGCGGTCGCGCATGATGTGCGCCCACATGCGGCGCGCGGCGCGATACTTGGCGATCTCCTCGAAGAAGTCGTTATGGGCGTTGAAGAAGAAGCTGAGGCGCGGCGCGAAGGAGTCGATGTCGAGACCGCGGGCAAGCGCCCAATCGACATACTCGATGCCATCGCGGAGGGTGAATGCGAGTTCCTGGACGGCGGTGGATCCAGCTTCGCGGATGTGATAGCCGCTGATGGATACGGGGTTGAACTTGGGCACGTGGCGGGTAGCGAACTCGATGACGTCGGTGACGAGCTTCAAGGAGGGGCGCGGCGGATAGAGATACTCCTTCTGCGCGATGTACTCCTTGAGCATGTCGTTCTGGAGCGTGCCGGAGATGCGGTTCCAATCGGCGCCCTGCTTTTCGGCCACGGCGAGATACATGGCGAACAGGACGGGCGCCGGGGAGTTGATGGTCATGGATACGGTCACGTCGCCGAGGGGGATGCCGTCGAAGAGCGTCTCCATGTCTTCGAGGGAACTGATGGCGACGCCGCACTTGCCCACTTCGCCTTCGGCGGTGGGGTGATCGGCATCGACGCCCATGAGCGTGGGCAGATCGAAGGCCACGGAAAGGCCGGTCTGGCCTTGCGACAAAAGGTAGCGGTAACGGGCGTTGGTTTCTTCGGGAGTAGCGAATCCCGAGAATTGGCGCATGGTCCAGAGACGGCCCCGATACATCGTCTTGTGGATGCCGCGCGTGTAGGGAAACTCGCCCGGTGCAGGCAACGGGTGTGGCGCGTCGTCCGGCGTGTAGCAGGATTTCACGGGAATGCCGCTCAAAGTCGCCGGCTGCCGCTTCGTCTTGGCGTCCACGGAGCCCTTCATGGCTATCATTGTACCGTTGTGGAGTGGGGAGTTATCATTGTCTGTCATCCTTCCCAAATAAGAAAGGGGTTCCATGAGCGCCAAGAAACACCAGCCGTTTGTCCCGGAAAACATGCAAATGACGGAGTTCACCGCGCGGGCGGTGATCATTGGGATTCTGCTGACGCTGATTCTGGGAGCGGCGAATGCCTATCTGGGCCTGCGGGCCGGAATTACGATTGCGGCTACGTATCCGGCGGCGGTGATCGGGATGGCGGCGCTGCGGCTGTTCCGCGGTTCGGTGCTCGAAGAGAACATCTGCCGCACGGCAGGGTCGATCGGGGAATCGGTTGCGGCGGGCGCCATTTTCACATTGCCCGCGTTCGTAATCGCCAAGGCTTGGCCTTCGTTCGGATTTGAAGATGCTTATTGGAAATCGACGGCGCTGATGCTGGTGGGCAGCATCACCGGCGTGCTGTTCGTTTCCCTGGTGCGGCGCGGGATGGTGGAAGATCCGGAACTGCCGTTTCCGGAATCGGTGGCGGCATCGGAGATTCATAAGGCAGGACAACGCGGCGCGCAGGCTGTGAAGTTTCTCTTCTACAACATCCTCATCGGCGGGACGGTGTATCTACTGGGCAAGTTCCAAGCCTTCGCACTCGATCACCAGATCAGCGGCATATCCATCGGCACACTGGGGCAAAGCAGGGTGCGGCTTGGGGGTGCGGCGGATGCTCCATCCACGGCCGTGGGAGGATTCACTTCGTTTGCGGCCCCGGAAGTGAGCCCGGCGTATCTTGGCGTGGGGTACATTATCGGGCCGAAGCTTGCCGCACTCCAGTTTTCCGGCAGCGTGATGGCGTGGGCGATGATGGTGCCGCTGCTTGTTTACTTCCTTGGACCGAGCCTGGCGCCATCGTTCACCGCCAACGGTGCGACGAATTGGGACGCGATGGCAGCTTCGCTGTGGCGGTTCATTGTACGGCCAATCGCCGTGGGCGGAATGCTGGTGGGTGCGGCATACACGCTGTTCCGCATGCGCAAGAGCCTGGCCACGGGGTTGGGGCGGGCGTTCGCGGAACTGCGGTCGGGGGCGCCGGCGCCGGAAACGCTGTCGCGCATGGAACGCTACATGAGTTCGAAGATCGTGCTCTCGCTGATCGGCGTGATGTTCTTGCTGATGATCGGGCTCTATTACTACTTCTCACAGAGCATGACCGCGGCCGTGGTGGCTGCATCGGTGATGATTGTCATTGGTTTTTTCTTTGCGACGGTATCCGGGAGCCTGGTGGGTGTGATCGGCTCATCGAACAATCCCATATCGGGGCTGACGCTTTCCACGCTGCTGATTGCCGCGCTGCTGATGGTTGCCCTCGGGTTCACCGGTGCAACGGGCGTTGCTGTGGTGCTGGGCGTGGCGGCGGTGGTTTGCGTATCGTCGGCGGTTGCCGGCGAACTGCTACAGGATTTCAAGGTGGGATATATTCTGGGCGGCACACCGCGCACCATACAGATTGTCGAGTTGATTGCCGTTGTGGTGGCTTGCCTGGTGATGTATTTTCCGCTGTGGCTACTGAACGAGGGCGACATCAAGCAAGGCGGCACGGGATTCGGCGGCGCCGCGCTGCCCGCACCGCAAGCGGGGCTGATGGCGATGATGTCGGAGGGCATCGTCGGCGGCGAAATGGCGTGGCCTTTGGTGGTGACGGGTATGTTTCTCGGTATTGTGATGATCATGCTTCAGGTGAAAAGCCCGATGCTGTTTTCGGTGGGCATGTACCTGCCCTTCGGCACCACGTTCGCCATCTTCACCGGCGGCATGATTCGCGTGCTGGCGGATTATCTGGCCAAGCGCCGAGGCTACAACGAAGCGCAACTGGCGCGCGTGGAGAACGCCGGTGTGCTGACGGCATCGGGACTGATCGCTGGCGAAGCGCTGGTGGGGCTGATCTGGTCCGGGATGCAGTTTCTGCCGCCGGAGATGATCCCCAATTTCGGCAATCACAGCTACGCCATTGGCATGGTGGTGATCGGCGGGCTTGCGCTGCTGATGATCCGCCTGCCGTTATCGAACGCGGGCTCGCCCGATGAGCCGGCTCCTCCCGCGGCGATCATGTAAAAGGAGCGCGAACCGCAATGTCTTTGATGAAGGAAATCCGCCAATATCCGGTGGAAAAGAACAGCGTTGCTTTGTGGTGGTTCGGCCAGAACAGCTACATTTTCAAGAGCAGCGAAGGCACGCTGACCAGCGTGGACATGTACCTCACGGACAGTTGCAGCACGCTGGTGCCGGGCATGAATTTTTCCCGCAAGGCGCCGGTGCTGATCCAGCCCGAGGAACTGGACGTGGATATCTACACCTGCACGCACAATCATCAGGATCATACGGACCCGTTCACGATTGCCGGACTGCGCAACAAGGACACCGCGCACTTTGTGGGTCCGCACCCGAGCTGCGAAGTGTACCGGGCGCAGCATGTGGAATCGGGGCGCATCGTTCCCACATGGCCGCAGAATGAACTGGAATTCGGAGATGTGAAAATCACCGGGACGTTTGCGCTGCCGACAGACGATTCGGACCTCAACCACATGGGGTATGTGTATCAATTCGGCAATGGGCCGAAGGTCTACGTCACCGGCGACACGGATTTCAGCGAGTTGCTGTTCAGTGTGGAGAAGCAGAAGCCGGATATCGTGATCACC
Organism: uncultured Candidatus Solibacter sp.; assembly: GCA_964402295.1. GTDB lineage: Bacteria > Acidobacteriota > Terriglobia > Bryobacterales > Bryobacteraceae > CADEFT01. Next base: position 20,546 of record CAYOBO010000045.1, read on the forward strand.
GTGATTAACGGCGGATTCAATAATCTGTCGCATTGGGAAGCGGCGGAAGTGTGCGGGAAGATCAAGCCGAAGGTTGCGATTCCCTGCCATTACGACATGTTTCCCGATAATTCCATCGATCCGAAGCAATTTCGCGCGACGCTGGGCTTGCGGGCGCCGGATGTTCCGTATCATGAGTTGGTCTACGGGGAACCGTTCGTGTTTCGGAGGAAGTAGGCTAGACGGAAATCAGATGCAATTCGGGGGCGATTCGGCGAAGATCGCCGGCGTCGCTTGTCAATACAGCTTGTCTGGCGCGCCTGGCACAAACAACGACATGTGCATCGACGATGTCCGCCATTCCCGTCCGTGCTAAGAGCAGCCCAACAGCCGTGGCATCGGGTCCGTTGAGTGGAATGAGATCGGCACAGGCTTGCCGGATCAGCCGGCTGAGTCGTGCTTGACGCACAGGATTGCGAAGCGCCTGCGCGAGTGCAGTTGCGGGGATGGTGATTCGCATCCCGCGTTCCGTCGCCCGTGCAATGAGGGTGACCGCGCGGCGATCATTGCGATCCAGTGCAATCAATCCGCCAGCGTCGAGCGTTATGCCGCTCACGCCGCCTTTCCCTTTCTGCCTTTCCTGGCGGGAACCAGAATGGAGTCCGCCCATTCACGTTCTTTCTTCGTCAGCGGACCACCCGTCTGGCGCAGTGCGTCCGTCAGCATCTCGCGCCATCCAGCCGCATCGTGAAGGGCAACTCCAACGGCGTGCTTCACGAAAGCAGAAACGCTTGCCGCTTGCCCGGTGGCTACCAGATCGCGAATCTCCGTCAGTTGCTCGTCGGGGAGCGTGATGGTGATCTTCGAGGTTGCCATACCAATCACCATACCATCACGAAGTCTTCACCGCCATACCGGATTGATCATCGCCCCATTCGCGGCGATGTCCCAAACCGCCACGCGCGCCCACTTCCATCCCGGCGCATCGATGTTCCAGGAGTAGGATGGATCGCCGAACTCGCGCGTTGTTTCGAGCGGAATCCGCTTCCGTTGCGTCTGGGTTCCGTCTCCCCACACGACCTCGGCGAATTGCAGAGGGAACGTATGCCGCACGGTCGCCGAGACCGCAATCGTATTCGCACCCCGCGGGCGCACCTGCACTTCGGGCAGCAGCACTTCACCGGTGGTGAGGAAGTAGTCGCCCTTCTGTAGCGCAGTGAAAAACGAGCCGTAGTTGTCCCAGGAAGGCAACGTCGCCATTTTCACGTAATTCACGTTCATGTGGGCATACAATTCATGCGTCGAGTCGATCTGGAAGACGTCCACCTCGGCGATCATCTTTTTCGGCATGCCCCAGTTGTTGGCATCGTCCACCAGTTTCAAGGCCCGCTCTCCCAGGCGCGGAGAAGAGAGATCGGAGTTCATCTGCTTCCATCCGAATCCCAGATAGCGCGGGTCGCGGAAGTGCTCCGTGTCGCGGATCTTATCCGGAAAGCCCATGGATCCCTTCGTGCGCGGATGCGCCTGATAGGCGAAGCCGTTTTCGAGGCGAATCAGTTCCAGCATCTCCTTCGCATTGCCGACGTGATAGACCTTCCCGTACTGTGGATGTGTATCCACGAACGGGCGTCCGGGGAGCGACTGCATGTGCCACAGCACCGGCTTCGGTAGGAGCAGAATCCAATGCCCGCCGAGATGCACGTTCGCCTCTTCCGAGGGAATTAAGAGAAAATCCTTCTCCGATTGCGCCTTGCAGGCTTTGTAATATGCGTCCAGTTCCTTCAGTCGCAGATCGGTCAAATCCCCGGGATGCAGGTCGCCGTGAAAATCGGCAATCATCGACGCATCCAGCCCGAGCCCTTTCATCACAGCCTTGAACGGCGGCGGCCAATCGAAGCCTTTCTCCATCGCCTGCTCCGTATAGGAAAGATGCCAGTGCGAGGACAGCCGCTGGAAGCCCGGCAACTTCGGGAACGTGTCGCGATTGGTGTAGCGCAGCACATCGTCGATGACGCTGCGCGCATCGCGGTCATCGGCCAGATAGAACACGCCCATGCGCTGCTCGGCGCCGGGAGGAGCGTTCATCCAGGGATAGAATGGGGAATTGTCATCGGGCAATTGACGCACGCCGATGGACACGTTGCCGCGCCACTCGTTGTGCCACAAGTACGCCATGTTCGTGGTGTAGTCGCGCGGCATGAAATAGCGATGCGGCAGAGGGAACACGGCGATGCTGCCGTTGGCTGTTTTCGCCGCCAGCGTCCGATAGCGCACGGCTTCGGGCCATCGCTCCGAGCCTTCTTTGTTCACGGTGCGGAATTGGCCTTCGGTGTCGTAGAAGGAAATGGCGCTCGCCATTTTGCGCCCCGGGCGGCGGTCGGCATCGGCGGCCATGCGCAGCCCGGTGTCGTAGAAATAAGCGACGTCAGGCTCGTTCGTTCGCATCACGGCTTCCTGATGGATCAGGCGGCTTCCAGGGTAGAACGTGAAGGCAATCCCGCCTTGGAACAGGCCCATATCCAGGCCATCGAAGAAGATCTCGACGCGGTCGCCCACAGTGCGCGCCCGTGCGCTCTTGAGCTTGAAGGCGCCTTGAAAGCGGCGGGTGCCCTCGGGATGGCTGGGCGGAAAATCGAAGAATTGATCCCATCCTCCGCGGCGCTTGCCCGTCTCGCAACGATAGAGCGGCGTGGCGCGTTCCACAATCACTTTCCCGTTTACGCGCAAGGCGGTGAGCAGAGGTTTCGCCGGATCGAGCGAGAACTCCGCTGCCCACGCGCGTTGCTCCTGATCGTGCCACTGGACGGTGGCCGATTCCGCGCCCGCGACCACGCGCACCGGTCCCGGCCGCACCGCCGACACATCGAGAGAAACAGCGGCCAGCGCCGCGGGTACAAGCAAGAAGGTAGTCAACATGGGAACCTACTCATGCAAACCGAACGCAACCACGTTCGATCCGGCAGCGAGGGCGACGTACTGCTTGCCCGCGAGTTCGTAAGCAATGGGCTGTCCGGTGATCTGCTGCCCGGTATTGAAGTGCCACAGCGCGCGCCCCACCCTGGCATCGAGCGCGGTCAGCGTGCCCTGGTCATCGCCCACGAACAGGAGCCCGCCCGCCGTCGACAGAATCCCCGCTCCATAGCGCCGCGAGTTGATCTGCTTGTATTCCCACTGCAATTTGCCGGTGGTGTAATCGAGGGCGCGCACGTACATCTGCCATGGCTCCTGCGGGCTTTCCACGTAGCCCGTACCCATGTACGGATTCCCGCCGGGGCGGAAGGTGTCGCGAGCTTTTGTGTTGATGCCGCAGCCTTCCTGCGCAATTACGTAGAACCATCCGGTGTCCGGACTGTAAGCCGGGCTCATCCAATTCGTCGCCCCTGAAGTGGCGGGGCAAGTCTTGGTTCCCTGCAAACTCGGGATCACGCCGGGAACACGAATCGGCCGGCCTTTTTCCGTCAATCCGCTGGCCCAGTTCAATTGGTTGATGAACGGTGTGCCGTGCAGAAACTCGCCGGTCACACGGTCCAGCACGTAGTAGAATCCGTTGCGATTGGCCTGGGCCAGAAGCTTTCGCTTCTTGCCCTTGTACATCGTGTCCACCAGCACCGGAATCTCCACGGCATCCCAATCGTGCACGTCCCAGGGGGTGAACTGAAAATACCACTTCATCTTTCCAGTGTCTGCATCGAGAGCGATCATCGACTCGGTGTAGAGGTTATCGCCCTTGCGCACATCGCCGTCGAAGTCGGGCGCGGGATTGCCCGTGCCCCAGTAGAGCAGATTCAACTCAGGGTCATAGCTGCCGGTGAGCCAAGTGCCGCCGCCGCCTGTCTTCCACGAATCGCCGGCCCAGGTTTCGTTGCCCGGTTCACCGGGGCGCGGAATGGTGTGGAATCGCCATAGCCGCTCGCCGGTTTCGGCATCGTAGGCATCGAGCCAACCGTTCAATCCCCAATCGCTGGGGGCGATGCCGACGATCACTTTGTCCTTGATTACCAGCGGCGCGGCGGGCGACCAGTAACCATCCTTGGCCTCGGCGATCTTTGCTTCCCACAACATGCTGCCGGTGCGCGCGTCGAGCGCCACCAGATGCGCATCGGGAGTCCCGACGTAGACTTTGTTGCCGTACACGGCCACGCCGCGATTCGGTCCGTTCTGTAGCGCGGGCTCGCGTGTCCATTGCCAGATCAGCCGTCCCGTGCGGGCATCGAGAGCATGCACTTCGTTGGGCTGCGATACGTACATGACACCACCCGCGACAATGGGGACGCACTCCAGCCGCTCGGCGCCCTTCATGTGGTAGATCCACTTGGCGGTGAGATTTTTCACGTTGCCCGTGTGGACCTGCTTCAACAAGCTATGGCGCTGCGAATGATATTGCCCGTTGTAGTGCAACCACTCCTTCGGATCGGCCTTGCGCAAACTCTCGTAGCTCACCTGCGCCTGCAAGGCCAATGCCCCAAACAGAAACATCCGCTTCATCGCGCGCTCCTCCGCGTCTGGCGGCTCAGAAATGCCACCAGATCCCGAAACTCATCGGGTGTCAGCTTCTTATCTATCCCCGCAGGCATCAGCGGGTCCGTCTCATAGGCGATCGCCGCCACTTCTTCGCGCAGCAGCAAGTGCAGCTTGTTATCGGAGCCGAGCACCTGCAACGAGAAATTGTTCTCGTTCTTGACGACGCCACGAATCGCCACGCCGGCTTTGGTGCGCAGCGTGACGGGCTGATAGCCGCGCACGGGCACGGGGCGCGGTTCGACCAGCGCGCGGCGCAACTCATCCAACTTGCGCTCGGCTCCGATGTTGGTCAGATCCGGGCCCAGCAAGCCGCCCTGTCCGCGAATCATGTGGCAGGCGGCGCATCCACCTTTTCCATGAAACACGCGGCGGCCGGCTTCGACATCGCCCTCCACGGGGACATCCGCCGCCGTGGCGCGAATGCTGAAGATGAATGCGATCATCTTGCGGATATCGGCATCGGGCAGCGATGAACTCGGCATGCCCGTGCCTTTGATGCCGTTACGAATGGCATCGTACAACTCCGCTTCCGATCGGCGGAAATAGCGCCGCGCCGCGCCCAGCGCCGGGGCGCGATCGCCCGCCGCGCCATCCAGTCCGTGGCACATGGTGCAGGATCGGTTGTAGATGACGCGCCCTTCCGCCGCTCCTTCGAAAGACCGTGGCGCGCGCGCCGTGCGGCGGCCGGCTTGCTCGGCAACGAATACTACCTTGCCGAAATTCTCCGGCGTGTGAAACGATTTCGGCGACGCCGGAGGAATGGGCGACCAGGTGCTGTGCTGCATGTTGGTCTTTCCGCCCGTGCGCATGAGGTTCAATCGCCACTCATCGCCGGCGCGCGGCGGCGTGTGAGCGGCGTCGCGCGAGAAGTTCTTCAGCGGAATGGCGAGTTCCACCACCCATTCTTTGTCGTCCGCCGATTCGTCCTTGCGCGCCAGCCCGTGAAACGTGGTGCGATACTCCACGCCTTCCGGTTCCCATGTCGGCGGGCCCGTCCACCACGAGGTCCGGCAGCGGTTCAACATAGTGCCGATGGCGTTGATCTCGAACGTGTAGTAGTTCTTCACCGCCGCCGGATTGGGGCTGAGGAAGATCTCCACGCAATCGTCTTTCGACACCGGGCCGTGGCGTTTTTTCTCGTACGCAGAGATGTGCCGGTCCGTACATCGCCACGATACGTACAGGTTCTCATCGTCCCAAAGCAGCTTTGCCTCGGTAGGCTCCTTGTCGCCCGATTCGTGCCAGTTGAAGATGAACTCGCTGGTGGCCGGAGCAGAGCGCCACGCCGGTTCATCGAGTTTGGCATCGATCGTAATCGGCGATGGCGTCCGGTGAATCCGGTACTCCACCGGACCCTGCGCCAGACACAGCAACGGGAGGAAGAAAGCGAAAACACGCATTGAAGGCCATCATATGCCACCGCGATGGCCCGCTGCCTTTAGCGGGGCGCGGACTTGCGATAGTTGGGAAACGCGGGACGCCGCAGCACCGGAGGCGGATTCTTCTTCAGTTCCTCCAGCACCACTTCGACGGCGCGCTCCAACTGCGGATCGCGGCCTTGGCGCACGAGCGCCGGATCCTGCTCCACTTCGATATCCGGGGGCACGCCGATGTTCTCCACTTCCCATTCGCCGCTGATCGGGTTGTAGATGCCTGAACTCGGCGAGCCGACGAAACCGCCGTCGATCAATTGCGGCGCGCCCGCCATGCCGACGAGTCCGCCCCACGTGCGCGTGCCGATCAGCTTGCCCGCGCCGGTGCGCTTGAAGTACCACGGCATGGCGTCGCCGCCGGAACCGGCGCGCTCGTTGATGAGCATCACCTTCGGCCCGAAAATTCCCTGGGGCTGCACGATGTCCTTGCCGGCGCGGTTGGCGGCGGCGCTGAGCGGCTTGCGATTCATGATCTCGGCGATGTCGGTCGCCAGCAATCCGCCGCCGTTGAAGCGTTCGTCGATGATCGCCGCCTGCTTGCCGATTTGGGCATAGAAGTAGCGAGTGAAGGCGGTCAATCCGCCGGTGGCTGTGTCCGGCATGTAGATGTAGGCCACTTTGCCGCCGGTCATCCGATCCACCTTGCGGCGGTTGCCTTCAATCCAGGCGAGGTTGCGGAGTCTGGTTTCATCGGCGATGGGTGTCACGGCCACCTCGCGCGAAGCGCTGCCATCGGCGTTCGGACCTACACGCAGCAACACGCTCTTGCCCGCCGATCCTTCGAAGAAGCGATAGACACTGTCAGGCGGACGCACATCGCGCCCGTTCACTGCCAGAAGGTATTCACCCGCCTGCACATTCACTCCGGGTTGCGTCAGAGGGGCCTGCAAGTCAGGATTCCAATTTTCCCCGCTATAGACGCGGCGGAAGCGATAGCGCCCTTCCGCCACTTCGTAATCGGCGCCGAGCAAACCTGTTTGCACGCGCTTCACCGCAGGCGTATCGCCGCCGCCCGCGCCCATGTGGCTGACCGTAAGATTGCCGAGCATCTCCTGGAGCAGGTACGTCAGATCCGAACGGGCCGCGAGGTTTTTCAAATACGGCTCGTACTGCTTTTCTGCGGCCTTCCAATCGAGTCCGTGGAGGTTGCGGTCATAGAAGAAATCGCGCTGGATGCGCCACGATTCCCTGTAGATTTGTTTCCATTCCTCCACCGGATCGACGCGCATTTCGATATTGCCGGTGTTGAGCGTACCCGCTCTTCCCGCCGGGGCAGCGGGCGGCTGCGGTGGGCCCCCCGGAGCACCCGAAGCCATCGGACGCAGCGCCGCGATCATCCAATTCTCACCCTGGCGATAGAGCGCCTTGTCGCCGCTGAGTGTCATGACGAAGCTGGTGACTCCCGACAACGGCACATCGCTTTTGCGCGATTTCAGATCGTAGCGATGCACGGTGAATCCGCCGCCACCACCCAGGACCGCCGGACCGCCGGATGACGCCTCCATGGCCAGCAGCACACCTGCTTTGGCCACTTGCAGGCCGATGTATCGCCGTGGCGGCATCGGCACGGAGAGAATCCGCTGGTCGATGCCATCGAGGTCGATCTTCACCGCGGGCGCGGCGGGTTTCGGCTTCGCCGCTTCGGGCGCCTTTGGCCCACCGTTGTCGCCGGATTTCTTCTCATCCACCGGCTTCTCTTCATCGCTTTCGGGAGCGAACGGCGACGGCAGCGTCTTGTCGAGCACGGCCAGATAGATGGAACTCGTGGAAGTGCGGCCCACGGCGTGTATATCGAGCGCCAGGGTCTCACCGGAGTTTGTGCTCGCCGTGAAATAAAGGTACTTGCCGTCTTTGTCGAACACCGGATTCGATGCGTCGCTCATCCCATCGGTGAGCTGGGTCGAGCTGGCGTCGGCAAGCGAGTACAGAAAGATCGCGCTCATCTGGTTGGGCAGCACCTTGGAATAGGCGAGCCACTTGCTGTCCGGCGACCACGCTCCGGAAATGCTGCCCGTGCGCATCTGATACGTGTCGCTATCCACTTCCACCTGCTTGCCCGTCTCCAGATCCACTAGCCAGAGCCGCGCGAAGCTGTCCACCAGCGCGATTTTCTTGCTGTCCGGAGAATAGCGCGGCGTGCGATAGAAGCCGGGCTGCAACGGGATTTTGGCGACGCTCCCTTCGCCGTTTTGTGGGCGCACGTGCAGCGCATACTCGCCGGATTCGTCGGTGAGATAGGCAATGCTCTTTCCATCGGGCGACCACTGCGGTTCGCGCTCCATTGCGCCCGGTGTGTTGGTCAGGTTGCGCGCATCGCCTTTTTCCGCCGGCACCGAAATCACGTCGCCCCGCGCCGTGAAGAGGGCGCGCGCGCCATTCGGCGACACCGCGGGTGAACCCAGCGTGCGGCCCACATTCACCACCTTCGCGCGCAATTCGGGAAAATCTCCGCTCACTTGAATGGGTACGGGCTTTGATTTACCGGACTTCAGATCGAAGATCGAGATCTCGCCGAATGCTTCATAGACGATGGCATCCGGACCGAGGGAAGCCGATTTCAGATCCAGGCCGCGGTTGGGGAGCGCCTCCTTCACCGCCTTCGATTTCAGATCGTAATAAAACAGCGTGACCGGCCCGTTGCGGTCGGAGAGAAAGTACACGCGGTCCCCCGCCCACATGGGATTGAAGTCGTTCGAATTCTCGCGCGGCACCTTGGTGACGGCGCTGTCCGACATGCGTCCAATCCAAATGCGCGTAGTGGCGCCGCCGCGGTATTGCTTCCACATGGTAAAGGCGCGCGCCACTGGCTGGTATGCGATGGAGGAGCCGTCGGGAGACAACGATGCCTCATAGCCGGTGGGAAACGGCAACTTTTCCGGAACGCCGCCGGCGGCCGGTATGCGAAACATCTCGCCATAGCGCGAGTAGGCCTCGCGTCCGGATGTAAAGAGAATGTGCGCGCCGTCCGGCGTCCAACCCATCACGGTGTCCGCGGCAGGATGCCATGTCAACCGCTTCGGTACGCCACCGGACGCAGGCATGACAAACACATCGACGTTGCCGTCGTACTCGCCCGTGAACGCGATCTGCGTGCCATCCGGGGAGAATGCGGCGTCAGTTTCCACACCGGTTCCGCTGGTGAGCCGCACGGCATTCCCGCCTGCCCGAGCCACGCTCCAGAGATCGCCCGCATAGCTGAAGACGATCGCCGTTTTACTCAACGCCGGTTTCCGTAGCAGCAGCGGCTCCGCGCCGAAGGCTGCCAGGGATAAAGCGCATGCCGCGCACAATCGCAAGGGGAGGGATGGGGGAAACATCAATTCAAGTATAGGCACGACTCCGTAGGCCGCACGGCCGGGCAGGCGGTTACATTCCGGCCCCGGACCGGGCCACTCCAATACATCGGAAAAATCAATGCTCTTCTTTGTATCTTTCTAATTGTCTATGGAATGCAGGTGCACTATTCTGAAACTGTCAGCGCAACAAACGCTGGAACAAATCCAAAAAGCACAACCTGAGGAGAAAGAAAATGAAAGCAATCAGCACCCTGATTCTGTCCGGCCTGCTCGCCACCAGCGGCTTCGCCAACAACATGCCCGGAGCGCTCGGCGAGATCGCCAATCACGCCCGTTCGCTGCGGACGGAAGCTCAGACCATGAGCCAGCAGCTTAAGAACAAGCAGGTGGACAAGCAGTTGCTCGAACAGAAACTGGCCACGGTGGAAGAAAACGTCGCCAAGCTGCGTGAACTGATCGCCAGCGTGGAAGCCTCCAACCCGGAACTGACGCCCTCGCAAAAGCAGAGCTGGGAGCTTGTCAAGACGAAGGTGGAGTTGCTAAACATCTTCACGAACCACAAGAAGGATCTCGTCGGCAAGGAAGACATTCAGAAGAAGCGCAGCCTGCTGCGGGCGCATGCCGAAGGGATCGCCAAGCGTGCCGCCATGCTGGAACAGACCGCGGCTAAGATTCTCTAGTCACCTCTCACCCCCCCCATAGGCGCGAAAAAACCGCCCGTTCCCTTTCGTGGGTTCGGGCGGTTTTCTCATCACCCCGATCGCCGTTTAGCGGAGGTCAAAGCGATCGAGGTTCATCACCTTAGCCCACGCCTTGGCGAAGTCTTGTACAAACTTCTCCTTGGCATCCGCCGAGGCATACACTTCAGCCACGGTGCGCAATTCGGAGTTGGATCCGAAGATCAAGTCGACCGGGGTTGCAGTCCACTTGACCGATCCAGTCTTGCGATCCACGCCTTCGTAAACGCCCTCGTCCTTGGTGGACGGATGCCACTTCGTGGACATGTCGAGCAGATTGACGAAGAAGTCATTGTGCAGTACACCGGGCCGCTGCGTGAACACGCCGTGCCGCACTCCGCCCGCGTTGGCATCCAACACACGCAGTCCGCCCACCAGCACGGTCATTTCCGGAATCGTCAATTTCAACATTTGCGCCTTATCCACCAGCATCTCGGCCGGGGAAAACATCTGGCCCTTGACGTAGTAGTTGCGGAAGCCGTCGGCCATGGGCTTGAGCACGTCGAAAGAAGCAACATCGGTCTGATCCTGCGTTGCATCGACACGGCCCGGAGTAAAGGGAACCTGAACGGTGACGCCCGCATCCTTGGCAGCCTTTTCAACCGCCGCGCTGCCGCCGAGAACAATCAGATCGGCGAGGGATACTTTCTTGCCGCCACCCTTGGCATTGAACTCGCTCTGGATGCTTTCCAGCCGAGGCAACACCTTCGCCAGTTCGGCGGGATTATTCACTTCCCAATCCTTTTGCGGAGCCAGGCGCAGACGCGCGCCGTTCGCGCCACCGCGCATATCGGTGCCGCGGAAGGACGCCGCGGCGGCCCACGCCGTGCGCACCAGTTCGGGCACCGTCAGTCCGGAAGCGAGAATCTTCGCCTTCAGCGCGGCGATGTCCTTTGCGTCAACAGGCTTGTAGTTCGCCTTCGGGAGGGGATCCTGCCAGATCAGATCGTTGGGCGGAACTTCCGGGCCAACGTAACGGGCGCGCGGCCCCATGTCGCGATGTGTGAGCTTGAACCAGGCGCGGGCGAAAGCATCCTGGAACTGGTCCGGGTTCTTCCAAAACCGCATGGCAATTTCCCGGTAAGCCGGATCGAACTTCAAAGCCAGATCGGTGGTGAACATGATGGGCGCGTGACGCTTGGAGGGGTCGTGGGCATCGGGCACAAGATTCGAAGCCTGGTTCTTGGCGGGAACCCACTGGGTTGCTCCAGCCGGACTCTTGGTTTTTTCCCACTCATACGTGAAGAGGTTGTCGAGGTATTGAGAAGACCACTTCACGGGTGTGGCGCTCCAGGCGCCCTCCAAACCGCTGGTCACCGTGTCGCCCGCGTTGCCCTTGCCGCACTTGTTCATCCAACCGAGGCCCTGTTTTTCCACGCCGGCGGCGGCGGGTTCCACGTCCACGCACTTGTCCGGCGCATGCGCCCCATGCGCTTTGCCGAAGGTGTGGCCACCGGCGATCAAGGCCACCGTTTCTTCGTCATTCATCGCCATCCGTCCGAAGGTCTCACGGATGTCTTTCGCCGCTGCCAGCGGATCCGGGTTGCCGTTGGGGCCTTCCGGGTTCACGTAAATCAGGCCCATCTGCACGGCCGCCAGGGGACGCTGCAAGTTCCGGTTGCCACTGTAGCGCTTGTCGTCGAGCATCTTCTGCTCCGGGCCCCAGTACATCAACTCGGGTTCCCAATCGTCGGCGCGGCCACCGGCGAAGCCATACGTCTTGAAGCCCATGTTTTCCAGGGCCACGTTGCCAGCCAGAACCATCAGGTCGCCCCAGGAGAGCTTCATGCCGTACTTCTGTTTCACCGGCCACAACAGCCGGCGAGCTTTATCGAGGTTTGCATTGTCGGGCCAACTGTTGAGCGGGTCAAAGCGCTGCTGCCCGCCGTCGGCGCCGCCGCGGCCATCCAGCGTGCGGTACGTACCCGCGCTGTGCCAGGCCATGCGAATGAATAACGGTCCATAGTTGCCGTAATCGGCCGGCCACCAATCCTGCGACGTGGTCAGGACACGGTTGATGTCCGCCTTGACGGCTTTGAGATCGAGAGTGGCGAATGCCTTGGCGTAATTGAAGTCCGCACCCAGCGGGTTGGAGCCGGGAGAATTCTGCCGCAACGGGGAGAGGTCGAGTTTCTCCGGCCACCAGAATTTGCTGCTCTGGGGCTGCTGCGCATTGGCGGCATTCGTGACGACGAATGATGCGGCTGCAACCGCGAGGGTGAAGAGTATCGACTGGTTCTTCTTCATGGTTTCGAGTGTAGGCTTCGCCTTGACATAGGTCAATACAGTTGTGACTATCATAGTGATCGGATTTTCCTATGGCTCAGAAAACGCGTAGCCGCGGCTTTGACTTGCGGCAACTGGAATGCTTCTGCGCGGTGGCGCGGACCGGCAGTTTCACCAAGGCGGCCGACGATCTGGGTATTGCCCAGCCTTCTCTTTCCGAACAGATTGCCAGGCTCGAACAGGGCCTCGGCGCCGCGCTGTTCGAACGGCTCAGCCGGAGAATCGAATTGACGCCCCTCGGCCAGGCGATTCTCGGCAAGGCCCAGGCGCTATTGGAGGATGCCGCCGCCCTGCCGGAACATTGCGAGCGCGCCCGCAAAGGAGTACGCGGGCCGCTGCGCGCGGCGGCGATCCCCACCATCCTTCCCTATTTCCTTGCCCCCATGCTCAAGGGCTTCATGGAACGCTACCCGGAGGTGGATTTGCATGTGCGCGAAGGCACCACCGCGGAACTGGTGGAACAGATCCTGGAAGGGCTGCTGGATGTGGCCATCCTCAGCCTGCCCGTGGACCACGGCGGTCTGGTGATGAAAGAACTGTTCCGCGATCCGCTCTACCTCGCCGTACCGGAAGGTCATTCCTTGGCTGCGCAAAAGAAGGTTCAATTGCGCCGCCTCTCGGAGGAACGGCTGCTGATTCTGAAGGACGGCCATTGCCTTCGCGACGAGACGCTTGCCGTCTGCGATCAGGCAAGAGCCCGCTTTGCCGGCCAGTTCGAGGCCGATCAGTTCCTTACGATCTTCGAACTGATCCGCGCCGGCTTTGGCATCAGCATCGTGCCGGAGATGGCGCGCGGCCTCAGCCAGGGCTGCCGGCTCATCGAGATCGAACCGAAGGCGTACCGGCGCGTCGGCTATGTTCGCCTGGAACGGCGCTATGTCTCGAAAGCACTCGAAGCCTTCACGGGATACTTGAGCGAGTCGGTGCAGACGCGAAAACGGTAACATTTCCATCAGGAGGTGTTCTCACCGTGCCCCAGAAGCTTTCCCGGAGAAAGTCCCTGCAAATCGCCGGCGCCGGCAGCATTGCCTCGTTGTCCACGGCGCCCTTGGCCAAGGCCGCCGCCGCAAAGTGGCCCATTGAGGTGATGGGCGACGGCATCCCGAAAATCTGCGCTTACGCCGGCGCCGACGAGGCCGCCAATCGCGCCTTGCAGCAGGTGGGCGTCTATCACGTCATCGGCGGCATTCGCGGCCGCGCGCCGTGGACCGAAGATATGCTCCGGCAAAGCATTGCCCGGTTGAAGGAACAGGGCATGACCGTGATGAACGCCATGATCGGCGGGATGAACGATATCATCCGCGGCGGGCCGAACCGCGATCGCGAGATCGAGAACATCATTCAATCCACGCGCGCCGCGGGCAAAGCCGGCCTGCCTTGCATCGAGTACAACTTCTACGCCCACCGCCTCACCGAAGGCTACGAGGAAGAACTGGGCCGCGGCGGCTCCGGGCTGACGCGCTTCAACTACGATCGCGTCAAGGACCTGCCGCCGCTCGAATCCGAAGGGAAGCACTCTCTTGAGGATCTTTTCAAACGTGCCGAGTACTTCCTCAAGGCCGTCATTCCCGAAGCCCAGAAAGCCAACGTGCGCTTTGCGCTCCATCCCAACGATCCGCCCGCGCCCATTTCACGCGGATCGGAGCAGATGTTCGCCACCTTCGCGCATTGGAAGCGCTACCTCGATCTGGTGAAGAGCCCGTACAACGGAATCACCTTCGATTGCGGCGTCACGCGCGAACTCGGCGAAGACCCCGTCGCTGTCTGCAAATATCTCGGCAGCCGCGATGTCATCAATCACGTGCACTACCGCAACGTCATCGTGCGCCGGCCTTACGTCGATTACACCGAGGTGTGGCTGGATGAAGGGCAAGTGAACATGTTCGAGGTGATGAAGGAACTCGTCCGCCAGAAGTACTCCCGCAGCATTTTGCCCGAGCATCCGCGAGCCATTGACATCGATCGCGAACGCGGCATTCGCGGCCAGTATGCCAAGGTCGGCGGCGGCGGCTTCGTCGGCGAAATCTACAACTATGCCTTCACGAAAGCCATGCTGCTCGCCGCGCTTTCGCAATAAGCCATCGGCCGTGTGCGGCTTGCGTCCGTGGCCATGTATCGCGCACATGGGGCCCGGCAAACCCGATTCCTGGAAACCGGCGCGCAAGCCGTGGCTACTGCCCCAATTCGTGGCAGGCATTGCAGAGCTCCGTCGCTTTCCTCTCCTTGTGGCATTCCACGCAGGCGATCATGGTCAGAGGCCGAAACATTTTCACCGTGGCCTGTTGCCACATGTCTCCGTGGCAATCGGAGCATACGGCCTTCTGCTTGTGTGCGGCATGGCTGAAGAACACAAAGTCGCGCACCTTGTAGACACGTTGCGACGGAATCTTCGCGCTCCAATCCTTGTGGCAGCCCTGGCACTGCGTCAATGCCGGGAAGCCGGCGCGTTCCTTTGTTTCGGCGCCCGCGTGGCAATTCGTACACGCCATCTGGAGAGGCGCATGCGTTTTGTGCGAGAACACAGGCTCAGCTTGCAAACCAAACACGAAAATCCAGAGCGCCAACCCGGCCATCTCTCCACACTACACTCTTCCGCGCGTATGCGGCGACCGTTGTTGCAGCGCCATCTGCATCCCGTGCGGCAACCGCCGGAACAGCGAGACAAACAGCCGGTACTTCCATCCCGGAATCACCACCACGCGGCCGGCATCCATCCCGCGCAGCGATTCGGCCACCACATCCTCGGCGCTCATCCACAATGCCCGCGGAATGCGCTCGCGCGAGACTCCCATCGTGTCGTGAAACTCGGAATACGTGAATCCGGGGCACAACGCCTGCACGCGAACCGCCGACCCGCTGCCGCGCAACTCGAGCGCCAGCCCTTCGGTAAACGCCAGCATCCACGCTTTCGTGGCGCAATAACTGACATTCGATTGGCTGCGCGAAAACGCCGCCACCGAGGCCACATTAATCACCCCGCCCCTGCCGCGAGCCACCATGTTCTGGAGCGCCGCATGTGTCAGATCCACCGTGGCGTTCACATGCAGCGCATGCATCCCGCGCTGCGTGTCCAGCTCCGCCTCCCAAAATCGGCCCTTCGTGCCGAAGCCGGCGTTGTTTACCAGCAATTCCAGCCGCGGCTCATGCCGCAGCCTCTCGGCCACGCGCCCCACATCGTGTCCATCGCGCAGGTCGGCGGGTAGTGCTTCGCATTCGCCGGGAAGCGCCGCCGCCAGTTGCCGCAGGCGGTCCCCGCGCCGCGCCACGAGAATCAGATCGTAGCCGCGCGCGGCAAGCTGCCTTGCAAACTCCGCACCGATGCCGGAGGATGCGCCGGTGATGAGAGCGACGGGCCGCACTTACGGTTCCGGCTCCACCCAAACCTTGTTGGCCGCGCCTCTGCCCAGTGGCACGGAGCGGCCATCGATCGACAAAGTGATCGTGTCATCGTAATTCTGGCTGAGCACCTGCAAGCTGGCCCCCGGCCGGATGCCCAAACCATCGAAATACTCCAGCAACTGCCTGTCGCGCTCAAACACACTCACCACGCGCGCCTGATGGTCCTTGTCCAAATCGCCCAACGGCATCCACCCGCGTTTGCGCCGCTCCTCCGGAGTATCCAGCCCGATTACATTCCCGTGCGGGCACACGCCGCCTTCGCCCAGCCGCTCCACCAACCGCCGCTCGAAGTCCTCCGACACCGCGTGCTCCAACTGCTCGGCCTCTTCGTGAACCTTGTACCATTCCATGCCGAAGATCTCGGTCAGCATGCGCTCGATCAGATGATGGCGATTGAGCAAGCGCGTGGCGATCTCGCGGCCGTCCTTGGTGAGCGTAATCTGCCCGTCGGCATCCACCTCGATGCAGTTGTCCCGCTTGAGGCGCTTAATGGCCATGGTCACCGCCGGCGGCGACACGTTCAGCCATCGCGCCAAAGTGGCCGCAATCACTGTCTGCCCCTCGCTCTCGGCCTCGGCAATGGCCTTGAGATAGTTCTCCTTGGAAATTGTAATGCGCACGCTTCCTTCGATTCTAACGTTTGTTCGATGGTTCGCGGGCTGCTATTCTGACACTCATTATGCATTTGCGGGCCGGTTTTCTCGTTGCCGCGCTGAGCGCGGCGGTGCTGTCAGCCGAAGAGAAAGTGGATCTCTCCGTCGTCCACCGCATTCGCGCCGAAGCGCTCCAAAACTCAAAGCTGATGGATCACCTTTTCTATCTAACCGACGTGAACGGTCCGCGCGTCACCGGATCTTCCGGCTACAAGAAAGCCGCCGACTGGGTGGTTCGGCGCGCCGGCGAAATCGGCCTCGCCAACCCGCGCCTCGAAAAATGGGGGCCATTCGGCCGCGGCTGGGAGTACACAAAATTCTCCGCCCACCTGCTGGAACCCGCCTACTCGCCGCTCATCGGATTCCCGCTCGTCTGGAGCGGCGGCACCAACGGCACTGTCACCGGCGAACCGGTGCATGCCGTCCTGCGCTCTCCCGCGGATCTCGAAAAGCACAAAGGCAAGCTGAAGGGCAAAATCGTTCTCATCGACGAACCGCGCGAGACGCCGCTCCTCTTCAACGCGCTAGCCCGCCGTCATTCCGACGCCGATCTCACCGCGCTCGAAACCGCCCCCGAGCCAGGCGCCGATCCCACGCGCCGCCCGCTGCCCAACAACTTTCGCAACATGGACGAAGTGCGCCAATTCCGCTCCAAGCGCGCCGCGTTCCTGAAGCAGGAAGGCGTGCTCGCGGCCATTGTCACCGGCACCTCCGCCGATGGCGGCACTGTGTTTGCTACTTCCGGCGGCAGCCATGAATTGAAGAATCCCGTGCCGCCGGCGACGATCGCCCTCACGCCCGAACACTACAACCGCATCGTGCGCCTGCTCGAAAAGAAAATCCCCGTCAAACTCGAATTGGATGTACAAGCGCGAATCATCGAGGAGAATCAGGACTCCTGGAATGTTGTCGCCGAAATCCCCGGCGGCCGGCGCAAGGACGAGATCGTGATGATCGGCGCCCACCTCGATTCCTGGCAGGGCGGCACCGGAGCCACCGACAATGCCGCCGGCAGCGCCGTTGCCATCGAAGTCATGCGTATTCTGAAAGCGCTCAACCTCAGCATGGACCGTACGGTTCGCATGGTGCTCTGGAGCGGCGAAGAGCAGGGCCTGCTCGGATCGAAGGCCTATGTGAAGGAGCACTTCGCCGACCCCGCCAAAATGCAACTGACGGCCGAGCATGGCAAGGTCTCGGCCTACTACAACCTCGACAACGGCAGCGGCAAAATCCGCGGAGTCTATCTCCAAGGCAACGACATGGTGCGCCCCATCTTCAAGGCATGGCTCGAGCCGTTCGCCGATCTCGGCGCCAAGGCGCTCGGCATCCGCAACACCAGCGGCACCGATCATCTCTCTTTCGACGCCGTCGGCATCCCCGCGTTTCAATTCATCCAGGAACCCCTCGAATACAGCACGCGCACGCACCATTCGAACATGGACGTCTACGATCACATCTCCAAGGGCGACCTCATGCAGGCCGCGGCCATCATGGCTTCCTTTGTCTACCACACCGCCATGCGCGAGGAGATGATTCCCCGCAAGCCGCTACCCAAACCGCAACCCGAACGCCGTCCGCGAACGCCCAGCGGCGAATAGCAACGCAATCGCACACCCCAGCGACACCAAGGCTCCCCACAGCAACGCCGGCGAGCGATAGGTGAACTGCACCGCATGCTTGCCCGCCGGCACGCGGATCTTTTGAAACGCCAACCCGTGCCGCTCCACCGCCACCGGCGCACCATCGACGGTGGCCGTCCACCCCGCTGCGAATTGTTCCCGGAACACCAGCGTTCCATCCTGTGCCGCGTCCACCGCAACGACACGCCGCTCCGGCGACCATTCCACCGGCCTTGCCGTTCCCTTGTCCATCTCGACAATCGCCTGCGCACCCAAATACTCAAACGCGTGGTAGAAACTGCCGGAAGGCTCCATCAGCCGGAACCGCGCATCGCCGCGCAGCTTCGCGTAGGCCTCATGCGTCTGCGGAAGCACCACATACCGGACCGCCAGTTGCCGCATCGATTCCTCATGGAACGGGTCCGGCCAAAACTCCCGGTCCGAATGAAACGCGACATAGCGCTCCACTTCCCGCCGGTATTGATCCGGCAGCATCGGATCCAGCCCCTGCGGCGTGGCCAGCATGTAGTGGCGCATGTCGTCGTGCACGATGCTGCCGAGCAGCGCGATGCGATAGTGCCGGTTCTTGCGCAGTTCCCCGTACACCGCATTGTCCAGCCCGATCATCCCCGCACCGCCCGTGCGCGCGTCCACCGCAAAGAAGCGGTCCACGTCTTCCTCCGCCGCGCTGAATCGCCGATTCGTTCCGTACACCTTGTACTCCGTGTACACCAGCAACACCAGCGCAGCGCTCGACAGAACGCGCCTGGCAGGCATTGCGAACAGCAGCGCACTAAACAACGCCACGCTGATTCCTGCTTCCAGCGCGCTCCTCGAACCCACGCCAAAATCACGCCCGCCGGGTATCCACACATACCACAGCCATCCACACCACAACAGGCAGGCGCCGGCAACAGGAGCGCCGAACCCGCCACGCCAACGCCGCGCCAGCACATCCTCCATCGCGGCCCCCGTCAGCAGCGTCGCCGCCAACGCAAGACCAGCCAGGAAATTCCACCCCCGCACAATCTCCGTGAACCGCGGCAGCGCATCCAGCAATGCGCCGGTCCATCCAAACGGATTGCGCATCGTCCACACACACACGCCGGCAATCGCGATGCCTGGAAGCGCCGCGCGCCAACGCCGTGAAACCGCCAGCCACCCCAGGGCAAACAATCCCGCGGCCCCGATATAGAGATACTGCTCTTCGCCCGGACCCATCGGCACCGCGCGGCTCTGATTGAAGCGGTTCGGCAGAAACAGATTGCTGAACAGCACCCACGGTAGCGGATCGCCATAATACTTCGCCGCCACCTTCAGCTTCGATGCCTCCAGCGCAGGCAGCAACTGTACCGCGCAAATACCCAGCGATACGAGCAGTCCTGCCACCGTAGCCGCCGCCAGCCGCCAGCGATTCGGAAGGCACATCGCGTACGTCACCGCGCAAACTGCCAGCACCGCCCACTCCGGCGGATACCCCGCCAGAAACGCCAACGCCGAGGCCAACACCAGCTTCCATAGCGGCCGGTATCCGCCGCTTCGTGAAGCCTGCTCAATCCCCCACAGACCCAGCGGAAACCAAGTGTACGCATTCGTCGCGCCCAAATGCTGGATGTCCCCCACCGCATACCCGCCGAACGCGTAGCCGAGTCCGCAGACCAGCGCCGTCACCACCCTGTTGCCGCGGTCGCGAAACCAAACGTACACCAGCAACAGAGCCGCCCAGAAATGCAGTGCATCCACGAATTCCAAGGTCACGAACGAAATCGCCCGCCGCGGCCAAGTCATTGCGAACAGCAGCCAGTTCGGAGGATAGAACAACGCCGCTTGTGGATTGCCGACGAAACTGACTCCGCAATAGATGCTGGGATCCCACTGCGGAAAGCGTCCTTCCCGCAGCGATTGATAGGCGTAGCTCAGCAGCGGCCAGTGGTAGCCTTCAATGTCCGAAAACAGGTGCACGCGCCGCAGCGGCCATAAATACTCGAGGAAAAACAGGTATACCGCCGCGAACGATCCGCATCCCACCCAAAGTGTTTCCTTGCGTGGGATGGGCATCGTGCACCGCGATGTTTACAGCGTGCCGGCTTTCACCTTGCGGCGCACGGCCGATGGCTTCCGCGCCGGAGGCACGGCGGAGATCGCTTCTTCGATCACCTCCGCCTGCTCCTGTGCATGCCGCTTGCTCGATCCCGTCGCCGGGCTCGCGCTCTCCTTGCGTCCGGCGTAGCGCAACCGCCGTTTCGAAGCCTCCAGCAGCGGATCCAGATTTTCGCGCAGGAATCGCCACGCGCCCATATTGCGAGGCTCTTCCTGAGCCCACACCACTTCCGCCGTGGAGGAATAGCGCTCCAATTGCTCTTCCACCTGCTCTGCCGGAAACGGATACAACTGCTCCAGCCGCACAATCGCCACGTGATTGGCCTGCTTTTCCTCGCGCGCCGCCAACAGTTCCCAGTACAGCTTTCCTGTACAGAACACGATTCGCTGCACCGCGCCTTCCGGAACGTTGTCGCCGATCACCTCGCGGAACAAGCCCGAAGTCAATTCCGGCAGGTACGAAACCGCCCGCGGATGCCGCAGCATGCTCTTCGGCGTCATCACGATGAGCGGCTTGCGAATCCCGCGCCGGTCGTGCCCGCCGAGCATTTGCCGCCGCAGCAAGTGGAAATACTGCGCCGGAGTGGTACAGTTGGCCACCTGCATGTTGTTCTCCGCGCACAGCACCAGGAAGCGCTCCAGCCGCGCGCTCGAATGTTCCGGTCCCTGCCCTTCATAACCATGCGGCAGCAGCAGCACAAGCCCGCTCGGCTGCCCCCACTTCGATTCCGCCGACGAAACGAACTGGTCGATCATGATCTGCGCCCCGTTGGCGAAATCGCCGAACTGCGCTTCCCACATCACCAGCGTCGTCGGGTCGCCGATGCTGTAACCGAATTCGAATCCCATCACCGCGAATTCGCTCAGCGAACTGTCGATCACGTCGAACCGCGCCTGCGCCGGATCCAGGTGGCGCATCGGAGTATACTGCGCCCCGTTCTCCACGTCGTACACTTCCAGGTGCCGCTGGCTGAACGTTCCGCGTGCGCTGTCCTGTCCGCTCAGCCGCACCGGAATTCCTTCGAGCAGCAGCGTCCCGAACGCGATCGCTTCGGCTGTCGCCCAATCCATCGGAGCGCCATTCAAGACCTCGCGCCGCTTGTCGAAAAAGGTGCGCAGCTTGGGATGCAAGTGGAAGTCGGCCGGCACCGATGTCATCGCCAACACCACACGCCGGATGGTCTCTTCCGGCGCCGCCGTGCTCGCCCCGTCCGTAAGCGGGATATCCACTTGCATGTCGCCGATATCCTGCACTTCATAGGTCGCCTCCGGCCGCTGCGCTTCATCGTAGGCCGCGGTCAGCTTCGAATGATACGCCTTGCGAATCTCTTCGATCTCCTCCGGCGTTATCACTTTTTCCCGCAGCAACTTTTCGGCGTACTGCGTCACCACCGAAGGCTGCTGCTTGATCTTGCGATACATCACCGGCTGCGTGTAGTTCGGATCGTCGCCCTCGTTGTGGCCATGCCGGCGATAGCAGAACATGTCGATCACGACGTCTTTCTTGAATGCCTGCCGGTACTCGAACGCCAGCTCCGCCGCCCGCACACACGCCTCCGGATCGTCGCCGTTGACATGGAAAATGGGAGCCTGCACCGTACGCGCCACATCCGTGCAGTAATGCGTGGACCGCGATTCGTACGGGTTCGTCGTGAAGCCGATCTGGTTGTTGATGATCAGGTGAATCGTGCCGCCCGTGCAGTAGCCTTCCAATTGCGACAGATTCAACGTTTCCGCCACCACGCCCTGGCCGGCGAACGCCGCGTCGCCGTGCACAAGAATCGGAATCACCCGCTCCCGGTTCACATCGCCCAACCGGTCCTGCTTCGGACGCACAATCCCTTCCACCACCGGGTTCACGGCCTCCAGGTGGCTCGGATTCGGCGCCACGGAGACCTTGATCTCCTTCCCCGTCGCCGAAACATGCGTTCCCGTCGCCCCCAGGTGATACTTTACGTCGCCCGAGCCCTGCGTGGCATTCGGGTCCAGATCGCCTTCAAATGCCGAAAAGATCTGGGTCAGCGGCTTGCCCACCAGGTTCGCCAGCACCGTCAGCCTGCCGCGGTGCGCCATCCCGATCACCGCTTCCACCGCCCCGCGATCGGCGCAGTGCGACAGAACCGCATCCAGAATCACCGTCGCCGATTCCGAACCCTCCAGCGCAAACCGCTTTTGCCCGCGGAACCGCGAATGCAGAAAATGCTCGAAGGCCTCGGCTTCCATCAACTCCTGCAAGGCGCGCCGCCGCGTGATCGCATCGAGCGGCCAGGAGTTCGCCTGCGGCTCCATGTGCTGTTGCAGCCAGCGCTTCTGCTCCGGATGCTGGATGTTCATGTATTCGCAACTGATTTTGCCGCAATAGGTGTTGCGCAGCGTTTCCAGAATCTCCCGCAGCGTGGCGTACTGCGGCCCGTCCTCGCCCATCGCGCGCCCCAGCGTGCCGGTGAGAAATTCGCGGTCCAGATCCCACAGCGTCAGCCCATAGGTGGCCGGATCCAGCTCCGCGTGATATTGCGGTTCCGAACCGAGCGGATCGAGATCGGCGATGAGGTGCCCGCGCACACGGTAGGCATTGATCAGTTGCAGCACCGCCGCCTGCTTGGCAATGTCCTCTGTGTTCGTCGACGCGCCACCGAACCCCGGCAGCGATTGCGTCCGGTCCGGCTCCCAGCGGACCGGGTGGTGCGGCATGCCGAGGTCCTTGAAAATCGAATCGTAGAACTTGTGCTCGCCTTGCAGTAACTCCTGTAGCGTGGCCAGAAACATTCCCGATTCGGCGCCCTGAATGATGCGATGGTCGTAGGTACACGACACTGCCATCACCTTGCTCACGCCGATCGTCGCCCGAACATGGTGCGACACACCCTGGTATTCCGCCGGATAGTCGATGGCGCCCGTGGCGATGATCGCTCCTTGCCCCACCATCAACCGCGGCATCGAGCCGAACGTGCCCACCGTGCCCGGATTGGTCAGCGAAATCGTCGTGCCCGTGAAATCGGCCACCGAAAGCTTTCCCGTCCGCGCCTTCGCCACAATGTCGTCGAAGGCATTCATGTAATCGCGAAAATTCAGTGCGCCCGCGTTCTTGATGCTGGGAACCACAAGGCTGCGCGAGCCATCCTTGCCCGCCACGTCCACGGCGATGCCCAGGTTGATTTCCCCGCGCACCACGCGATGCGGCGCTCCGTCAATCTCCGCGAACGCGTTGTTCAGGTTCGGATGCTTGCCCAGCGCCTTCACAATCGCCCACGCCACCAGGTGCGTGAAACTGATCTTGCTCTTCCCCGTCAGCGACCGGTGCTGGTTGAGGATGCGCCGGTTCTCTTCCATCACCTTCACGGGAATGATGCGCTGCGAAGACGCCACCGGAATGGTCAGCGACGTGGCCATGTTTTCGGCGATCTTGGCCGGTGCGCCACGCAACGGGACGGGTTCGCCCGCCGGCACCGGCAAAGCCGCGTGCGAAACAGGCGCGGATGCCGTTGCGTAGCCTGCGCCGTTGCCGTTCGGGGATTTCTTCTTCCCCTGGAACACGTCGTTCCAGCTTTCATCGACCGCCTTGCGATCGTTCAGATACTGCGTGAACAGCTCTTCTTCCAGCCAGGAGTTGACAGTAATCGGTGACTCGGGTTCTTGAGACATGGGAGTGGGTAAAGACAAGGTGGCCGTACAGCCCCACTCTTCATCATACAGGCAAGCGGCTGCCGCTCAGGGAGCCGCCGCGAACCGCACCGCCAGCGTCACCGATTCCGTCAGGCTCGGCGCCAGTGGACCGGCCGTGGACACCGGAACTTCATCCACGCCCAGCAACCGTCCCAGCGTTACTCCGGCGGCCTTCGCCAACTCGTCCGCCCTGGCGCGCGCCTGCGCCATCGCATCCGTGGTCAATTGCGCCCGTGCCGCCTTCCGCGACTCCTCCGACGCTGTCAAACCCAGCAATCCCTGCCCGGCCAACTCCATGCCTGAATCGCCCGCGCTCAGTGTCCGCCGCGTCTGATCGATTTTTTGCAGCGTCGCCGACAACTCGCCGTAAGGGACTTTGAACGTGAACGAGTAGCTCATGCGGCTCACCGCCGCCGTCGGCGGAATCGCGACCGGCAGCCCCGAAATCTGGTTCACGCTGCCCAGGTCCGATTCCTGAATCCCCATGGGCGCCACGGCCTCCAGCACGCCTTCCAATGTCGCCGTTAACGGAGCGAGCACGTTCAGGCTGAGGATGGCTTGGTCGGCCTTCAAGGCTGCGGTTTTGGTGGCGGTCACCTGAATCCGGTCGGCGGATTCCTGCCCCAGCAGGAACAGTGGGATCAGCGCATAAAGCGCGGCGGTTTTCGTCATCATGGTACTCCTCCATGGTATGTCGCGCGCCGCTCAAGTTGCTATTCTGAAAATCGATGACCAAGGTGGATCTGGAATACGATTTGTTGCGGCCGCTCGGCGACTCTGACCTGGACGCCATCGCTCGCGTCCATGGCGTCTATGGCATTCATCGCGTCAAGCTCCGCCAGCCCTCGCTCGACGCCATCACCGTCGAATACGACGCCTCCCGCCTCACGGAGGA
>CAYOBO010000046.1:0-44733 GCA_964402295.1 uncultured Candidatus Solibacter sp.
AATTACGTTCTCTATTTGAAGAAAGAGCAACTGGGCGGATTGGCCCCTTCGTTCGTGCAGGCGGCCGCGGCGGCGGCACAGCAGCGCGGCCATGACGGGGAATACGCCATCCTCAACACGCGATCTTCGGTGGAGCCGTTTCTCACCGATTCGACGGAGCGGGCGCTGCGCGAGAAAGTGTGGCGCACGTTCTACAGCCGCGGCGACAACGGGGATGCGTATGACAACAACGCATTGATCGTGGAGATCCTCAAGCTGCGCGCCGAGCGCACGACCTTGCAGGGCTACAAGACGTTCGCCGAACGGGCGCTGGAAAAGCAGATGGCGAAGACTCCGGCGGCGGCCATGGATCTGATGATGAAGCTCTGGCCCGCCGCCATCGCCCGCGTGAAGGAAGAAGTGGCGGACATGCAGGCCATCGCCGATCGCGAAGGAGCAAAGATCAAGATCGCGCCGTGGGATTACCGCTTCTACGCCGAGAAAGTGCGCAAGGCGAAATACGATCTCGATTCCAACGAGGTGATGCAGTACCTGCAACTCGAGAAGCTGCGCGAAGGAATGATGTGGGCCGCCGGGCAGGCGTACGGATTTGAGTTCGTGCCGGTGAACGATGTCCCGGTGTTCCATGAGGACGTGCGCGTGTGGGAGGTGAAGCGCAAGGGCAAGCATGTCGGCCTCTGGTATTTCGATCCCTACGCGCGCAAGGGAAAGCGCAGCGGCGCATGGATGACCGCATACCGGCGGCAGAGCCGCATGGATGGCGAAGTGACGACGCTGGTGTCGAACAATTCCAACTTCGTGAAGGGCGCGCCCGGCGAGCCGGTGCTGATTTCCTGGACGGATGCCGAGACGATGTTCCACGAGTTCGGCCATGCGATTCACGGGCTCAGTTCGAATGTGACGTACAGCTCGCTTTCCGGTACAGCGGTGGCGCGCGACTACGTGGAGTTTCCTTCGCAGATCAACGAGTATTTTCTTTCCGTGCCGGAGGTGTTGCAGCGTTTCGCGCTGCACTACAAGACCGGGAAGCCCATGCCCGCGGAGCTGCTTCAGAAAATCCAGAATGCCGATAAATTCAACCAGGGATTCGCCACCACGGAGTTTCTGGCGAGCGCGTTGGTGGATATGAAGGTGCACAGCATCGCGAATCCCGATGGCATCGATCCGGACAAGTACGAACGCGAGACGCTGGCGGAATTGAAGATGCCGGATGAGTTGCCGATGCGGCACCGGATGCCGCACTTCGCGCATATCTTTTCCTCGGAAGGCTATGCCGCCATGTACTATTCCTACCTCTGGGCGGATGCCCTTACGGCCGATGCGTGGGAAGCGTTCCAGGAAGGCAAGGGCGCTTTCGATCAGGACGTGGCGGGGCGATTCTACGAGCATGTACTAAGCAAAGGAAATACGGTCGATCCGGCGATCGGCTACCGCAATTTCCGCGGCCGCGACGTGGATACGAACGCGTTGATGCGGGATCGGGGATTCCCGGTTCGGTAGGGACGCACTCCACTGTAAGCCCGGTTAACTGCGTGCTCATGGTATAAGCGATAATCCATGAATTTTTCACGCATTGCTGTTCTGCCTGTGCTGTTCGCCACGGCCGCGGGCGCATTTGGCCAGGCGAACTACGAGTTCACAGACCGCGCGCGGACTCACCGCTACCAACTGGAAACCGATATCGCGAAGGAAAGACCGGCGAGGACTGTGAACCCAAAGGCTGTGCCTGTGTTCCTGGACTTGGAGGAATTGCCGCCTGCCGGCAGGCTGGCGAGCATGCCCGCCGCACGGCGCGAGGCGCGTATAGCGGCTGCCCGCAGGCCGCTCACTCCGACTCTGCACGTCCGCCTGAGCTCGGAACGGCAGTGGACGGAGCTACAGGCCACGCAGCCGGAGTCGCGATCGGACAGCTTGGTGAAGGGGTGGACGATCGTCCGGTACAAAGACGCATGGGCGGCGCTCGATGCCATCCAGTGGATGTCGAAGCGCGGCGGCTACACGTTTACTCCCATCTTTGCCCGGCGGATGGCGAAGCGGCAGACGGCGACACTGGAGCGTCCGGTGAACGATCCGCTGGTGGAGAAGCAATGGCATCTGCACGTGGAGCAGGGAATCCGGTTGCGCGGTTCGTGGGACGTGGTTACGGGCAAGGGGATCAACATCGCGGTGATCGACGACGGCTTGGAAGTGGCTCATGAGGATCTGGCGGCCAATGCATACCCGATCGACGGAAACTATCACCGCAACTTCAATGAAGGGCCGGAGAACGATCCCTCTCCGCTGAAGGTGGAGGAAAGCCACGGAACGGCTTGCGCCGGCCTGGCGGCGGCGCGCGGGTTCAACAATCTCGGCGTGATCGGGGTAGCGCCCGAGGCTCGGTTGATGGGCTTGCGCCTGATTGCCGGCGATTCCGGCGATGAAGAGACCGCGAAGGCGTTTTTGTGGCAGCCGTCCGATGTGGTGACCTACGTTTCGAGCAATAGCTGGGGGCCGCAGGATGACGGCGCCGATCAGGGACGCCTTGGCCCGCTGGCCGCGGAGGCGTTGCGGAAGGCGGTCACCGAACATCGTGGAGGATTGGGAACCGTGTTCGTATTCTCCGCGGGCAATGGCCGCGAAGCGGGCGATGACGCCAGCTACGACCAGTTTTCCGGCAACCGGTTTGCGATCGCCGTCGGCGCGGTGAACCGCGAAGGAAAACCCAGTTCCTACAGTGAACAGGGAATGAGCGTGGCCGTTTCGGCGCCGGGCGGCGAAATGGCGCCGCCGGAGATGATCTGGACCACATACAATTCCGGGGCCGATGCGCTGGCCAAGCTCAAGGGAGATCAGAAAACCAGTGAGGCCCCGGTCAACTACACCGACGCTTTCAACGGAACCTCCGCCGCGGCGCCACAGGTTTCCGGCGCTGCCGCGCTGATGCTCGAGCACAACCCGAATCTGGGCTACCGCGATGTGAAGGAGATTCTCATGCGCACGGCCCGCCGTGATGGACTTTCGGGCGGTGACGATTTTGTGCCCAACGGCGGCGGATTTGTGTTCAGCCACTCCTTCGGCGCGGGCGTGATCGACGTGGCGAGGGCGTTGGTAACCGCCGCGGACTGGACCAATCTGGGGCCGCTGCGCGTGCTCAGTGCCACGGCCGAGGGCGAAGCGGCAATTCCGGATGGGGAGATTGCCGGGGCCACGGCGACGCTCGATTTCACCGGATCTTCGCTTCGTGTGGAACACGTCGAATTCACTGTCGATGTGGAGCACGGCATGCGCGGCGACCTCGGCTTTGTACTGATTTCCCCATCGGGCATGGTGTCGGTGGCCGATCCGCGCCCCGCAGATGAAGGGAAGGATTTCAAGGAGTTCACGTTCACCTCCGTGCGCCACTGGGGAGAAAACAGTTCCGGAGTCTGGCGTGTGCGGGCCATCGACACGAAGGGCAATGGCACAGCGGGCGCGATGCGCAAAGCGGCAGTGCGGATCTACGGCACGGAGCGGTAACTGCCCGGCGATGGTGTGATATAGTCGGCTCAAGATCACCACCATGACGAAGCGGGTTATCGCAACCATCGCTGCGGCGACGATGCTGGTGGCGGCCGATGACGCGGGAGTAGCGCCCTTACCGGTGTACAAGCCTGCCGAGCGCCGGCACTGGGCATTTCAGCCGCGTAAAGATACGCCTCCACCGGTCTTCACGGATGCGGCGGGCAAGGCTTGGGTGCGCACCCCGGTCGATGCTTTTGTCCTCGCGCGTTTGCGCAAGGAAGGACTTGCGCCCGCGGCGGAAGCGGACCGCACCACGCTGATCCGGCGGCTGATGTACGACCTTCACGGGTTGCCTCCCACGCCGGAAGAAGTGGCTGCTTTCGTCAATGACAACTCGCCGCGAGCTTACGAGAACTTGGTGGAGCGGCTGCTCGCTTCGCCGCGCTACGGAGAGCAGTGGGCGCGGCACTGGCTGGACGTGGTGCGCTTCGCCGAATCGGACGGATATGAATACGACACGCACCGGCCGGACGCCTACCGCTACCGCGATTACGTCGTGGCGAGCCTCAATGCCGATAAGCCCTACGATGTGTTCCTGAAGGAACAGATTGCCGGCGACGAGATCGATCCGAACAACGAGACGCTTCAGGTGGCGAGCGGCTTCAACCGTCTGGGGCCGCTGCGCAAGAACGCCGGCAACCAGGAGGTGGCCAGTTCGCGGACGGAAGTGCTCACCGAAATGACGAACATCATCGGTGCGGCTTTCCTCGGCATGACGATCGGCTGCGCGCGCTGCCACGATCACAAGTTCGATCCCATCCGGCAATCGGATTACTACCGCATGCAAGGTTTTTTCGCCCAAACGCATGCCAACGACATCATCACCGCCAGTCCCGAAGAGCAAGCTGCCTGGAAAGCGAAAGTGGCGCCGCTTGAAACCGAGATGCGCAAGCTGCGCTTCGCCATGCGCCGCGCACCGGAAGAGGAAAAGGGCAAGATCGAGATGCAACTCGAGAAGTTGGATGAGCAGATGCCCCTGCCGCTGACCTCGATGTATGCGGTGAAGGACGATCCGAAGGAGATGACGCAGATCCACCTGTTGACCCGCGGCGACTATCGCTTGAAGGGTCCGAAGGTGGGGATGCGGCCGATGGGCATTCTGGTCCCGGACGATACGCCGGAAATGCCGCTCGATACGGAAAAGCCGCGCCTGAAGCTGGCCGAGTGGATCGTCGATCCGGCGAATCCGCTGCCTTCGCGGGTGATGGCGAATCGCATCTGGCAATATCACTTCGGCCGCGGGCTGGTCTCGACGCCCAACGATTTCGGACGCATGGGGACCGCGCCCTCGCATCCGGAACTGCTCGACTGGCTCGCCAACCGATACATCGCCGGCGGATGGCGGATGAAGCCGCTGCACCGCATGATTCTGCTGTCGAGCACGTACCGCCAGGCCAGCCGCTCGGCGCAGGAAACAGCAGCGATGGAGAAAGATCCGGAGAACAAATTGCTGTGGAAGTTCAACCGCCGCCGGCTGGAGGCCGAAGAGATTCGCGACTCCATGCTGGCGATTTCCGGAAGGCTTAACACCAAGGCCGGCGGCCCCAGCGTGATGGGCAGCATCGATCCGGAGTTAATCAACGATTTGAAGCGTCCGCAGTACTGGCAGATGACACGCGACCGCACGGAGCATTACCGCCGCACGCTTTACATGATCTACAAGCGCAACCTGATTCTGCCGTTCAACCAGGTGTTCGATTCGCCCGATACGCTGCTGTCGTGCGCGCGCCGCGATCAATCGACGCACGCCCCGCAGGCGCTCGAATTGCTGAACGGAAAGACGTCCAATGAACTGGCTGCCTCCTTCGCCGAGCGATTGCAGAAGGAGCGGGCGACGGCGGCCGAGCGCATCGATTACGCATGGCGGCTGGTGGCGGGCCGCGCTCCGAAACCGAAGGAAAAGGATCTGGCCTTGACGTATCTCGCCGATGCCGCCAAGGATCCCACCACGGCGCGGGAGTTCGCCCTCGCGCTGTTCAACTCGAACGCATTTCTATACGTGGACTAAATCATGCGGGAACACATACGATACAACCGGAACCGGCGCGAGTTTCTCACCGATTGCTTCTGCGGATTCGGCGGACTGGCGTTCGGTTCGCTGATGGCGCGGGAGGCGGAAGCGGCGCGCTATAACCCGCTGGCGCCCAAGCCTCCGCACTTCGAGGCCAAGGCGAAGGCCATGATCTTTCTGTTCCAGGCAGGCGGGCCATCGCATCTCGAAACATTCGATCCGAAGCCGCTGTTGAACAAACTGGACGGGCAAAAGCGTCCCGCCGAATTCGGCGAAGTGCAGTATCAGAACGTGAACCAGAACTCCCGCATTCTGGGCACGAAGCGCACGTTCGCCAAATATGGCAAGTCGGGGTTGGAAGTGTCGGATCTGTTGCCGTACACGGCAAAGATTGTCGACGATATCTGCGTGCTGCGGTCCATGCATGGCGACATGGTGGTGCACTCGGCGGCGCAATACCAGATGATGTCGGGCCGCGTGATTCCTGGTTTCCCAGCCATGGGAAGCTGGCTGGCCTATGGTTTGGGCACTGTCGCCGATTCGCTGCCTGCCTATGTGGTGATGCCCGATCCGCACGGCACTCCCGAAGCGGGGCAGCCGATGTACACCAACGGATTCCTGCCTGCGGTGTATCAACCGGCGATGTTTCGTCCCGGCAAGCGGCCCGTGCTCAATCTCGAATTGCCACAGGGCATCGCGATGGAGCGGCGGCGTAAAACCGTGGACTTCATCCGCTCGCTGAACGAAGCCGGAATCACGGGAGAAGATCCCGAATTGGCCGCCCGCATCTCCGCCTACGACACGGCGTTTCAGATGCAGACGGAAGCTCCGGAAATCTTCGACCTGTCGAATGAACCCGAAGCCACGCGCGAGATGTACGGCGTGGGCAAGGAAGGCACCGACGATTACGGGCGTCGCTGTTTACTGGCGCGGCGGCTGGTGGAGAAGGGCGTGCGCTTTGTGTGCGTGGTGGCGGGCGGCGGCGGCGCGGAAACCGAATGGGATGCGCACAGCGACATCGAGAAGAATCACATCCGCATGGCCGCGTTGACCGATCAGCCGGTGGCGGCGCTGGTGACGGATTTGAAGCGGCGCGGCTTGCTCGATTCCACCATCGTGCTATGGGGAGGAGAATTCGGGCGCTCGCCTGAATCCGAGCGCGGCAAGGGACGCGACCACCACAACACGGGCTTTTCCATGTGGGTGGCCGGCGGCGGCTTCAAGGGCGGCATGGCGTACGGCGCCACCGATGACATCGGATTGAAGGCCACGGAGAGCCCGGTCCACTTTCGCGATCTGCATGCGACTCTCCTGCACCAGATGGGCCTGAGCCAGGATCAATTGAGCTACCTCCACCAGGGACGCCGAGAGCGGCTGACCGAAGTGCATGGGCGCATCATAAAGGAGATAATCAGCTAGCGGAGCCGTTGACGCTTCACGGCTCAATCGTATGCGCTATTTGTATCTCGCTATCGCCTGCCCCGCGGCACTGCTGGCGCAGACGCCTGCTTCGAATTCCACGGCCCCGGCTCTCGATCCTATAAAGACTTCGGTCACGGTGCTCGGTGAAGTGCAGGCCGAAACGCCGTCGAACATTGCCGTGCTGGGAGCGCCGGAGTTGGCCAAGATCCCTGGAGTGAATCTGGATGACCGGCTGCGCATGGTGCCCGGCTTCAGCCTCTTTCGCCGTACTTCGAGCCTGGTGGCCAATCCCACCACGCAAGGCGTATCGCTGCGTGGAATCGGATCGAGCGGGGCCAGCCGCACGCTGGTGCTGTGGGATGGTGTGCCGGTGAACGATCCTTTCGGCGGATGGGTATTCTGGACGCGCCTGGCTCCCGAGCAACTGGATCGCGTGGAGATCCTGCGCAGCGCATCCACCAGCGTGTTTGGGGACCGCGCCATGGGCGGGGCCATCGCCTTGTTTTCTCCTTCCCCCGACCGGAAGCGCGCGCATCTTGGCTATGAAGCCGGCAATCGGGCGCAGCATCTGTTGACTGCCGGGTTTGCGCAGCCGTTCGACAAATTCGCGCTCTCGGGCGGATTCCGCGGCTACACCACCAGCGGCTACTACATCGTTCCCGAAACCATCCGCGGGCGGGCGGATACGCAAGCGGGCGTGGATTTCGTTTCGCCGAATTTCAAGTTCGATTCCTTCGGCGGCCGGCACAACCTCTATCTGAAGGCAGACATGCTGGTGGAGGATCGCGACAACGGCACGGTGCTCCAGCGCAACTCGGTGAACATGGGCGCCATCTCCGCACATTATTCCGGCGGCACGGTGAACAACATTTCCTTGCTCGGCTATCACAGCCGGCAGGAGTACCACCAGTCGTTCTCCGCCATACTGGCGGGGCGCAACTCCGAGCGGGCCACTTCCTATCAATCGGTGCCGACCGACGCCACGGGCGGCGCTTTCCTGTACCGCCGCGCCTTCGCTAATGCCGACATTCTCGCCGGCGGCGACCTCGTTCGTGTGGAAGGCTACTCGCGCGAAACGGTTCTCCCCACCGGCTATCGCGAAGGGGGCGGAGATCAACTCCAGCACGGCTTGTTCGGCCAAGCCAATTTCAAGGCCGGCGCGGCGCAATTCTTCGCCGGGTTGCGGCACCACTTCACGGGGCAGGGCAGCCGCTTCTGGAGCCCCAGCGGCGGCGTCACCGTGGGCCGCGGGCCGCTCCGGTTGCGGGGCTCGGCGTATCGCAGCTTCCGGGCGCCGACGCTCAACGAACTGTACCGCGATTTTCGGGCGGGCAATGCGGTGACGCAGGCCAATCCCAACCTGCGCCAGGAATCGCTGATGGGTGTGGAAGGCGGCATCGATTTCATCGGGGAAACGCGCCGCGCGGGCATTACGTTCTTCCGCAACTCGATCGACGACATCATTGCCAACGTGACGCTGAGTGTGACTCCGGCGCAGATCATCCGCCAGAGGCAGAATACAGCGGCGGCTCTGAGCCGTGGAATCGAGTTCGATGCGCGGCAACGCTTCGGCAATTTTTTGGGCGAGGTCAGTTACCTCTATGCGGACTCGCGATTCCGCACCGGTCCGCGGCTGCCGCAGATTCCGCGCCACCAGGGCTCGGCGCAATTGAGCTACGTGCGCGGCGGTACGCTGCTGGCCGGTGGACTGCGCAGCTATGCCTACCAGTTCGACGACGACCTGAACACCCGGGCATTCATCCTGCCGGGCTATGCCGCCTTCCAGTTCAGCGTGCGCCAGAAGGTAGCCAAGGATCTGAGTGCGGTGGTCTCGATGGAGAACGCCTTCAACCGCACGTTCTATGTAGCGTTCAGCCCCACGCCGAATACCGGCGCGCCGCGGTTGTGGCGGATCGGCCTGCGCTGGCGCTAGTCCTCAACGCAGCAATCCGCACACTCCAGCCGCCACCTGTTCCGCCACCGCCTTGTGTCCCGCTTCGTTCCAATGGCCGGAGCCCTTCCCCATGCCGAAGCCGTGCAGATACGCCTGATTTTGTTCGGCTACTTTGCGCAATGGCTCGGCCAGCCACACCACCGGTATCCCATTCGACTCGGCGAACTGCTTCAGGCGAAGGTCGGCGTAATCCATGGACTCGATGGCGTAGCGCTCGGCGAAGCGGCGGCGGTCGGCTTCATCGGGTAGCACCTGGATGGCGTTGTTGGCCAGCACGAGCAGGAACTTACGGCCGTCCTTCGCCACTTCATCGCGAAACTGAAGCAGCAGCTTCTGGGTCACCATCCAGCTTTCGCGCATCGTCTCGTCGCGCGGCGGCACGTAGGCGAGCCACTCCATCCAATCCTTGCCGTAAGCCGCGACGATGCGGGATTGATCGGAAGCCCGGCCCTTGCGGCGCTGCCAGTTGTAGTAGGCCTCGGTGGCCAATTGCACCAGCCGCAGGCTGCCATGCAGGTCGCGGAAGCGGGCGCGTATCCAAAGGGACGCGGGCCCCGGCTTGCCATCCTCGGCGAATGGCTCCACAAACTCCAGCGCGCCATCCCGGCCCAGGCGATAGTACGGCGCGGCATCGGCGTTGGTGGGATTCAGCGCCCGCACGTTGTTGTAAAGATCGTTGCCGGCGAAGACGACTAGCGCCACCACATCCGGCGCGAAGGCCGACGCGCGGCGCCGGTAAGCAATGAGTTCCTGCGCTGTCCCATACCCCGTCACGCCAAAATTGAGCACTTCGGCGGGTTTCGCGGCACACGCCGAGAGCAGCGGCTCCATCGCAGATCCAAACGTCTTGTCGAGGGGAACCTGCATCGATTCGACGAAGGAATCCCCCAGCAGCGCCACGCGCAGCGACCCGGGCGGTTTGGCGCGGAGGCGCGGTTTGTCCCGCATCGCCTCCGCGTTTATTTCGATAAACGTGTCTCCTTCCACGGTTTGCCAGCCGCTTGCTCCGGCGCGGAGCTTCCATCCGGTGAAAAAATCCAGTTCGTAGAACGAAGCACTCCAGCGGAGCCCGGCTAGGCGCAGGACAATTTCCGCTAAGCCTAGCGCTATCAACGTGCTAAGCAGTACTATCAGGAGCCGGTTGCGGGATGATTGTATCATTAGAAAAACTGAATTTGTCTCATGTCAAATTTTTGCTAGACTTATAACTTAGCTTTGCGTATACTAACCCATAACCCGCGAGCTGTCCTTTCCTCCCCCAGCACCGAAGGCCAGGCTTCCGGCAGTCAACGTTCGACGTTCAAGAGGTAAACCCAATGATGCACGAGAATCTCACCCGCGGTCTACCCCACCCCCAGGGTATGTACAGCCCGGATCAGGAAAGGGATGCCTGTGGACTTGGCCTCATCGCCAATCTCAAGGGGGTGCCGTCCCATGACATCATACAAAAAGGTCTTCAAATCCTGATCAACCTCACCCATCGCGGCGCTTGCGGCTGCGATCCGGAAACGGGCGACGGCGCCGGCATCACCATCCAGATTCCCCACAAGTTTTTCCAGCGCGAGTGTTCGAAACTTGGGTTTACGTTGCCGCTGCCCGGCGAGTACGGCGTCGGCATGGTATTTCTGCCGGTGGAGTCGAACGCGCGGCTGCGCTGCGAAGGGATTCTCGAGCGCATCGCGCGGGAGGAAGAGCTGGAAGTGCTCGGCTGGCGCGACACGCCGATCAACGCGGACGCTATCGGGCGCTTGGCTCGCTCCTCGCAGCCCTACATCGAGCAGATTTTTATCGGGCGCGCGCCCGGCATGACGCAGGATCAACTGGAGCGCAAGCTATACGTGGTGCGCAAGCGGGCCGAGAAGGAAATCGCCACGCACGAGGAGATGAAGGAACACGAGTTCTTCTATATCCCCTCGATGTCCACGCGCACCATCGTCTACAAGGGCTTGCTGCTGGCGCCACAGATCGCTTCGTTCTACAAAGAGTTGAAGGATCCGGACTTGGTGAGCGCGTTGTGCATGGTCCACCAGCGGTTCTCCACCAATACCTTTCCCACTTGGCAACTGGCGCATCCGTTCCGCTATCTGTGCCACAACGGCGAAATCAACACGGTGAAGGGCAACGTGAACTGGATGACGGCGCGCGAAAGCGTGCTGGGCAGTGCAGTCTGGGGCGAGGACATCAAGAAGCTGTTTCCGATCTGCGTGCCCGGTGGGTCGGATTCGGCCAGTATTGACAACGCGGCCGAATTGCTGCTGTTGAGCGGCCGGGAACTGCCACACGTGATGGCGATGTTGATTCCCGAAGCCTGGGATCACGATACCACGATGCCGGCGGAAAAGCGGGCGTTCTATGAATACCATGCTTCGCTGATGGAGCCGTGGGATGGCCCCGCCGCGATCGCATTCACCGACGGGCGGATGATTGGCGCGACGCTGGACCGCAATGGATTGCGTCCGGCGCGCTGGCTGGTGACGCACGACGATATTCTCATCATGGCTTCCGAAGCCGGTGTGTTGCCGGTGAAGCCCGAAAATGTGAAGTGCAAGGGCCGCCTCCAGCCCGGCAAGATGCTGCTGGCGGATTTGCAGGAAGGGCGCCTCATCCCCGATGAGGAGATCAAGGCAAGACTCGCCGGGCGGCAGCCTTACGGGGAGTGGATTCAGCGCCATCAGATCACGCTCGATCGCCTGCCCGCGCCGGCGCGCTGGCATCCCACCGAATTCGAGACGCTCCTCGAACGGCAGCGCTGCTTCGGCTACACCGACGAAGATCTGAGCATGATCCTCGCTTCGATGGCTTCCGGCGGGGAAGAGCCCATTGGATCGATGGGCACCGATACACCGCTTGCTTGCCTATCCGACAAGCCGCAGCCGCTGTTCCATTACTTCAAGCAGCTTTTCGCGCAGGTCACCAACCCGGCCATCGATCCCATTCGCGAAGAGATGGTCATGTCGCTCACCTCCTACATCGGAACCGAGCGCAACATCCTGGAAGAGACACCCGAGCATTGCCATACGCTGAAGCTCGATCAGCCAATCCTCACCAACTACGACTTGGAGAAGCTGCGTCGCGTCTCGTTCGGCGATCTGCTGACGGCCACGCTCACCACCACCTACCGGGTGGCGGGAGGCGAGAAGGAACTGGAGCGGTCGCTCGACTGGCTGTGCCGCCGCGCTTCGCGCGCGATCAAGGACGGCTACACGCTGCTGGTGCTGAGCGATCGTGGCGTGGATCGCGATTATGCCCCCATTCCCAGCCTGCTGGCCCTTTCGGCGCTGCATCATCATCTGATCCGCGAAGGGACGCGCACGCAGGTGGCGCTGATTGTGGAATCGGGTGAGCCGCGCGAGGTAATGCACTTCGCCCTGCTCATCGGCTTTGGCGCCAGCGCCATCAATCCTTACCTGGCCATTGAAACCCTCGAGGACATGCATCGCAACGGGCGCTTGAAGGAAGGCGTCAGCTTCGAGACGGCGTTGAAGAATTTCAAGAAGGCCATCAACAAGGGCCTGCTGAAGGTGTTTTCGAAGATGGGCATCTCCACGTTGCAGAGCTATCGCGGCGCGCAGATCTTCGAAGCCATCGGCCTGAACCAGAGCTTGGTGGAAAAGTACTTCACCGGGACGCCGTCGCGCATCGATGGCGTGGGGCTGGCGGTGCTCGCCAAGGAAGCGAAGATGAAGCACGATCTCGCGTTCCACCCCGTGACGGAAAGTCATACGGAACTGCCCGTGGGCGGCAATTACCACTACCGCGTCCGCGGCGAATATCACCTGCTGAATCCGACGACCATCTCCAAGCTACAGCACGCCGTGCGGCAGAACAGCTACAAGACATACGAAGAGTTCGCCGCCGCCATCGATGAGCAGAACCGCCAACTGTGCACCATCCGCGGGCTGATGGATTTCAAGTGGGCGAAGAACCCGCTGTCGATTGACGATGTCGAGCCGGCCAAGGAAATCGTGAAGCGCTTCGCGACGGGCGCGATGAGTTTTGGCTCGATTTCGGCGGAAGCGCACGAACTGCTGGCGATCGCCATGAACCGCATCGGCGCCAAGTCCAACACCGGCGAAGGCGGCGAGGACGAAGCCCGCTTCCGGCCCGAGGCAAACGGCGATTGGAAGCGCAGCGCGGTGAAACAGGTGGCCAGCGGACGCTTCGGCGTCACCACCAATTATCTGGTCAACGCCGACGACTTGCAGATCAAGATCGCGCAGGGCGCCAAGCCCGGCGAGGGCGGGCAACTTCCCGGCCACAAGGTGGACGAAGTGATCGCGCGTGTGCGCCACTCCATCCCCGGGGTGGGGCTCATCTCGCCGCCGCCGCACCACGATATCTATTCCATCGAAGATCTGGCGCAGTTGATCTACGATCTCAAGAACGTCAACCCGGCGGCGCGGATTCACGTGAAGCTGGTGGCCGAAGTTGGCGTGGGCGTCGTGGCCGCGGGCGTGGCCAAGGCGCATGCCGACGTGGTGCTGATCAGTGGCGACACGGGCGGCACGGGCGCCAGTCCGCTGACCTCGATCAAGCACGCCGGCGTGCCGTGGGAACTCGGCCTGGCGGAAACGCAGCAGGTGCTGGTGCTCAACGATCTGCGCAGCCGCATCGTCGTGCAAACGGACGGCAAACTCGCCACGGGCCGCGATGTCGCCATCGCCGCTCTGCTGGGCGCCGAGGAGTACGGCTTCTCCACGACGCCGCTCATCACCATCGGCTGCATCATGATGCGCAAGTGCCATCTGAACACGTGTCCGGTGGGCATTGCCACGCAGGATCCGCGGCTGCGCGCGAAGTTCTCCGGCCAGCCCGAGCACGTCATCAACTACTTCTTCTATGTCG
Organism: uncultured Candidatus Solibacter sp.; assembly: GCA_964402295.1. Taxonomy (GTDB): domain Bacteria; phylum Acidobacteriota; class Terriglobia; order Bryobacterales; family Bryobacteraceae; genus CADEFT01. The sequence goes on from CAYOBO010000046.1 coordinate 13,773, forward strand.
CCGAGCATCTGCGCCAGATCATGGCGCGGCTCGGCTTCCGTACCGTCGATGAGATGATCGGGCGGTCGGATCGCTTGAAGATGCGCGACGCCATCGATCACTGGAAGGCCAAGGGCGTCAACCTCGACAGCATTCTCTATACGCCGGATGTGCCCAAGCGCGTCGGACGGCGCTGTAGCATCCAGCAGGATCATGGACTGGATGAATCGCTCGACAAGCGGCTCATCGAGCATGCCCGCGACGCGCTGGAGAACCAGACGCGGATCGAATTCAAGATGCCCATCCGCAACGTGCACCGCACGGTGGGCACCATGTTGAGCGGCGAGATCGCACGGCGCTACGGTTCGGCGGGACTGCCCGACAACACCATCCAATTCGAGTTCACCGGCAGCGCCGGGCAGAGCTTCGGCGCGTTCCTGGCCCATGGCGTGACGCTGCGGCTGGAAGGCGACACCAACGACTACACCGGCAAAGGCCTCTCCGGCGGGCGCATCATCGTCTACCCGCCCAAGGGCTCGAACTTCCAGCCGGAAGAAAACATCATCGTGGGCAACGTGACCCTCTATGGCGCGACCAGCGGCGAGGCGTTCTTCAATGGCATGGCCGGCGAGCGCTTCGCGGTGCGTAACTCGGGCGCGACGACGGTGGTGGAGGCGGTCGGCGATCACGGCTGCGAATACATGACCAAAGGCGTTGCCGTGATTCTCGGAGCGACGGGGCGCAACTTCGCGGCGGGTATGAGCGGCGGCTTCGCTTTCGTGCTCGATGAGGACGGCGAGTTTGCCCGCACACGCTGCAATCGCGCGAGTGTCGATCTCGACCCCGTGGAGAGCGCCGAGGATATCCAGATGCTCAAGGGGCTCATCGAAAAGCATGTCCGCTACACCGGCAGCCCGCGCGGCGCATGGATTCTGGAGAATTTCGCGGCGATGCTGCCGAAGTTCGTGAAAGTGTTCCCGCACGAATACAAGCGCGTGCTGGGAGTGGCGCGGAGCAAACAGGAAGAGGTTGCCAATCCCGTGCCGGTTTCCGCTACGCCCGCGCAGGAGGTGGTCCGTGGGTAAGACAACTGGCTTCATGGAGTATCAGCGGGAGAGCATCTCCACGCGTCCGGTTGCCGAACGGGTGAACGATTGGTTCGAAGTGTATGTGCCGCTGCCGGAAGAGAAGGTGCGGCTGCAAGGCGCGCGCTGCATGGATTGCGGCGTGCCGTTCTGCCATACCGGCTGTCCGGTGAATAACATCATTCCCGACTGGAACGATCTGGTGTTCAAGAACCGGTGGCGCGAAGCCATCCGCGTTCTGCATTCGACGAACAATTTTCCGGAGTTCACGGGGCGCATCTGTCCAGCTCCGTGCGAAGCGTCGTGCGTGCTGGGGATCAATGAGCCGCCTGTGTCGATCAAGCTGATTGAGCGCACCATCATCGACCATGCGTGGAAGGAAGGCTGGATTCAGCCGGAAATTGCCGAGCGCAAGACGGGCAAGAAGGTGGCTGTGATTGGCTCCGGGCCCGCGGGCCTGGCCGCCGCGCAGCAACTGGCGCGCGCCGGGCACGCTGTCGATCTGTACGAAAAAGCCGATCGCGTCGGCGGGCTGCTGCGCTACGGCATTCCCGACTTCAAGATGGAAAAGCACCACATCGACCGCCGCATGGAACAGATGGCGGCCGAGGGGGTGAATTTCATCACCAAGGCGCATGTGGGAACCGCCATTCCCATTGAGGATCTGCGCAAGGACTACGATGCCGTGCTGATCGCGATCGGCGCCGAGACGCCGCGCAATCTGAACGTGCCGGGGCGTCATCTGAAAGGCATCCATTTCGCCATGGATTTCCTGCCGCAGCAGAACAAGCGCAACGCCGGCGATGCGGACATCGTTGCCGACCCGACGCGGCTGAGTGAGCCGATTCTGGCCACGGACAAGCACGTGATCATCATCGGCGGCGGCGATACGGGTGCCGATTGCCTGGGCACTTCGCACCGCCAAAAGGCCAAATCGATCCACCAGTTCGAAATCATGCCGAAGCCGCCGGCCGAGCGTGCGGGCTCCACTCCCTGGCCGCTGTGGCCGTTGAAGCTGCGCAGCGAAAGCTCGCATGAAGAAGGCGGCATCCGCGACTGGAGCATCTCCACCACGCATTTCAGCGGTGACGAGCAAGGAAACGTGAAGAAGCTGCACGCGCTACGGGTGGGACCGCCGCCGAACTTTGAGGTGATCCCTGGCAGCGAATTCACGCTGGATGCGGACCTGGTGCTGCTGGCGATGGGCTTCACCGGCCCGACGCGCAACGGGCTCATCGATGCGCTGGAGAAGCAGGGATTGAAACTCGACAACCGCGGCAATGTCGTGGCCGATGAGAAGTTCATGACTTCGATTCCGGGCGTCTTCGCGGCGGGCGATTCGCGGCGCGGCCAATCGCTGGTGGTGTGGGCCATCGCCGAAGGGCGCAAGGCGGCTCGCGGCATCGATGAATACCTGATGGGCGAATCGAAGTTGCCCGTTTAGGGTATGATGTATGCCTCGCGAAGAGGCGCGCACACATGGTGACAAACAAAGAGGCCGGCACTCGTATTGACGAGGTCGCGGCCGGCATCTATCGCATCAGCACTCCGTTGGACGTGATCCCAGGGGGATTCACCTTCAATTCCTATTTGATTGCCGATGATGAACCCGTGCTGTTCCACACGGGTTACCGGCGGCTGTTTCCGCTCACCGCGGAGGCGATCGGGAAAGTGATGCCGGTGGAGAGACTCCGCTGGATCGGCGGGTCGCATTTTGAAGGCGATGAGTTCGGCGCCTTGAATGAACTGCTGGCCGCGGCGCCGGCGGCCACTCCGTTCGGCGCGGAAATCGGGGTGCTGACATCCATCGACGATTTCGCTGCGCGGCCCGCCCGCGGGCTGGCCGATGGCGAGGAGTTCCTCATCGGCAGCCGCCGCATGCAATGGATCTACACGCCGCATGTGCCGCATGGCTGGGATTGCGGCGTTCTGTTCGATGTGTCGACGAAGACGCTCTTTTGCGGGGATCTGTTCACGCAGGCAGGCGCGGACTTGCCTCCGGTAACCGAATCGGAGGTGCTGACGGCAAGCGAGGGAATGCGCGGGATGATGGATTACTACGCGCACGCCACCAGCACGTCCGCCATTCTGGGGCGCCTGGCGGATCTGCGGCCTTCGCTGCTGGCCTGCCAGCATGGGAGCGCCTATCGTGGCGACGGCGGTGCATTGATCCGTGAACTGTCCGCCCGTGTGAGTTGACGCCACATCGCCACTGTCAGACAATCGAGTCTGAACCGGGCTATGGGGCTGCGAAACCGCCGGCTGCAAAGAAGCCTTCTCGCCATCCTTGCCATGTGGCTGGATGCAGGCATCCTGCGTGCGCAGCAAGGCGTGGCGGCATCCTTGGATAGCCAGTACACCATTACCGTTCTGCCGTTCTTTCAGAAGTATTGCATCCACTGCCACGGCGCGCGGCAGCCGGCTGCGCAGTTGTCTCTAAGCGGGTTTCACAGCAAGGCTTCGCTGATGCAGGATGGCCGCCGCTGGAGCCAGATTCTGGAACGCATCGAAGCCGGAGAGATGCCGCCCAAAGGGGCGAGGCTTCCGGAGGCGCGGGAGCGTCAGGCCGTGGCCGCATGGTTTCGCGCCGTGCGGGCCGCGGAGATAAGGCGCAATGCCGGGGATCCGGGCCTCGTGCTGGCGCGGCGCCTGAGCAACTCCGAGTACGATTACACAATCCGCGATCTAACGGGCGTGGACATTCGCCCCGCGCGTGAGTTTCCCGTCGATCCGGCGAATACGGCCGGTTTCGACAACTCCGGCGAAACGCTCAACATGTCGCCCACGCTGCTTAAGAAGTATCTGGCCGCGGCGCGCCAGGTGGCCGACCACATGTATCTGAAGGAAGAGGGATTCGCCTTCGCGCCGCATCCGATGCTGGTGGAAACCGACCGCGACAAATTCGTCGTGCATCGGATCATCGACTTCTACCATCGGCAGAACATCGACCTTGCCGATTACTTCGAGACCGCGTGGCGCTATCGCCATCGCGCCGCGCTGGGGCAGCCGAACGCCACGCTGGCGGGTCTCGCGCGCCAACACGGCGTGAGCCCGAAGTATCTGCAAACGGTCTGGACCGCACTGGAGACGGCTGAGGCTGTGGGTCCGATGGTGAAGCTGCAAGCCCTATGGCGCGCGCTGCCGCGGCCGCGTGCCGGGGAGGCGCGCATCGCGCGCGCGGGTTGTGAGCAGATGCGCGCTTACGTCGCCGGGGTGCGCAAGAAGGTGGAACCGCGCTTCATCAATATCACAGCGGGCCCCATCGGCACGGCCTGGCAGCCCTTGCTGATCTGGAAGAATACGCAATACGCCACGCACCGGCGCAAGTTCGATGCCCGGCAATTGCAGGTGGAAGGCGAGCCGCTGTTCCAACAGGCGGATGTGGTGGAGCCGGAATGGGACAACCCGTTCGGTCCGGGGAAAACGATCCTCGTCGAGAATACGCCGGGCGATCCGGACCTCTTCGTTCCTGCGGGCCAGCGGGCGCGCTATGAGGCGGCATGGGGCCGGTTCTGTAGCGTGTTCCCCGATATGTTCTACAGGGAGTCGCGCGGGCGGAACTATTTCCAGACGGGCCGCGATGAAGGGCGCTATCTGAGCGCGGGCTTCCACAACGTGATGGGCTACTTCCGCGACGATCAGCCGTTGTATGAACTGCTGCTCGATGCCCAGCAGCAGGCCACGCTCGACCGCATGTGGCGCGAGATGGATTTCGTGGCTTCGATCAACATCCGCACTTACGTCGAGTTCGCCAAGCTGGGAACGCGCGGGACGCGTGACGACTTCAAGGACGGCGAGCCCGAGGTGCGCGAGATCGAGGTGGAGGACATCATCTCGGAGAGGCGAATCCGGGCGCTGGAAGCCGAGTACCTGGAGATCGCCAAGTCGGGCAGCGCCGTGGCGATCCAGGCCATCAAGGATTACTTCGATCGCGCCAGCGAGAGCATTCGCTGGGTGAAGGAGGCTCGCGTCAAAGCGCAGCCGAGCCACATGCAGGCGCTCTACGATTTTGCCTCGCGAGCCTACCGGCGCCCGCTGCCGCAGGCTGACCGGGCCGATCTGCTGTCGTTCTATGAGGACGCGCGGAAGCGTTACGGCCTCGATCACGAAGGGGCGATCCGCGAGACCATCGTTCTGATCCTCACCTCGCCGAAGTTCTGCTATCGCATCGATATGGTGGAAGGGGGCGGGAGCGTGCAGCCGCTCACGGACTTCGATCTGGCGAGCCGCTTGAGCTACTTCCTCTGGTCGAGCATGCCGGATGAGGAACTGCTGCGCCATGCCGCGGCCGGGCGGTTGCGCGATCCTGCGGTGCTACGGACGCAGACGCGGCGGATGTTGCAGGATCCGCGCCTGCGCGCGCTGGCTGTGGAGTTCGGAGGCAACTGGCTGGGTATCCGCGACTTCGACAAGATCGGCACGGTGGACCGCGAACGCTTCCCCGCCTTCACGGATGAACTGCGGGAGGCGATGTTCGAGGAGCCCATCCGGTTTCTATTGGACGTGTTCCGCCGCAACCGTCCGATCTTCGATTTCCTGTATGCGGGCGACACGTTCGTGAACCCAGTGTTGGCGCGCCACTACGGCATGCCGGTGGCCGGCAACGGCTGGGTGCGCGTGCCCGACGCCGGCAAGTACGGCCGTGGCAGCTTGCTGCCCATGGCGGTGTTTCTGACGAAGAACGCGCCCGGACTGCGCACGAGTCCCGTGAAGCGCGGCTACTGGCTGGCGACTAACATTCTGGGCGAGCAGATTCCACCGCCGCCCCCCGTGGTTCCGGAGTTGCCCGCCGATGAAGCGAAGATGGATCTGCCGTTGCGCGAGATGCTGGAGCGGCATCGCGCCGAGCCGAGTTGCGCCGCCTGCCACGCGCGCTTCGATTCGTTCGGGCTTGCCTTTGAAGGCTTCGATCCCACGGGCAAGAGCCGGTCGCACGATCTGGCGGGACGCGCCGTGGATGCGCGGGCCACCTTCCCCGGAGGCGTGGAAGGAGAAGGCTTGGAAGGGATTCGCCAATACATCCGCGCGCACCGCCAGGACCGGTTTGTGCGCGGATTCATCGGCAAGCTGCTGGCGTATGCGCTGGGGCGCAGCCTGGCGCTTTCCGACGATTTGCTGATCGAGCAGATATCGGGCAAGCTCAATGCCGAAGGGTGCTGTTTCGAGACCATCCTGGAGAGTATCGTGACCAGCCGCCAGTTCACTCACAAACGTGGCCGGGAACTGCTGACTGCCAAGAGAGGAGAACGATGAGGAACCTATCCCGCAGACTGTTTCTGCGCGGCGCCGGGGTCACCATGGGATTGCCGTGGTTGGAGTCGGCGGCTGGGGCGAGCACGCCACCGCAGCGCTTCGCGGTGTTGTTCATGGGCACGGGGATCAGTCCCGGGCGGTGGTGGGCGAAGGGTTCCGGCGCTTCGCTGGAACTGAGTGAATCGCTGGCGCCGTTGGAGCCGCTGAAGGCCAAGATCAACGTCATCGACGGGCTGTTCAACAAATACGCGACGGGGCAGGGGATTCATCCGGCGATGACGGGCAACATGCTGTCGGGCGTGCCGATCCGCAAGGGGTCGATCATTCAGGGCGGCATCACGATGGATCAGGTGCTGGCCAATCGCATCGGGCAGGAGACGCCGCAGCCGAGTATGGTGCTGGCCTGCGAGCGCGCCATGACCGGCTTTCACGAAACCAATTTTTCGAACGCCTACAGCTCACACATTTCGTGGCAGAGCAGCGATTCGCCGGTGCCCAACGAGATGTATCCGTCGCTGGCCTTCGACAGCCTGTTCGAGAACAGCGGGCGGTTGCGCAATACGAGCGTGCTCGACCGCGTGAAGGAGCATGCCACGGCGCTGAGCGGCAGGATCAGTTCCACGGACAAGCTGAAGCTGGATGAATACTTGAGCAGCGTGCGCGAGGTGGAGCGCAGCATCGAGCGCATGCGTGTGGACAAGGATAAGGCGGAAGCGCGGGCTCGCGATGCCGGCCGTGCGCTGTCGTCGATGCAGCGCCCCAAAGACGGCCTGCCCGAGGATATCCGCGACCACATCCGGCTGATGTGCGACATCGTCGCGCTGGGGTTTCAGACCGATCGGACGCGCGTGGCCTCGCTGCTATTGGCGCGCGATCTTTCGGCGCTCTACTATCCCTTTCTCGGCGTCAGCAAGCAGCATCACGGCGCGTCGCATTACGACACGGAGCCGGATTACCAGAAGATCGTGCACTTTCATGTGAGCCAGCTTGCCTATCTCGCCCAGAAGCTGGACGGCATGCGCGAAGGCGAGAGCAGCGTGCTCGACAACAGTTGCCTGCTGTTCCTGTCGAACATGTGGTCGGGCACGAAGCACGACAACAAGAAGGTGCCGGTGGTGACGATCGGAAGCTTGGGCGGTAAGCTCGAAACGGGCCGCGCGCTCAACTACTTCGAAGCGGGCGACGATCGCCGCAAGCTGTGCAGCCTGTACCTGGGCATCATGGACCGGATGGGGGTAAAACTGCCGCGCTTCGGGGATGCCGAGACGCGGCTGGCAATGCTTTAACTAAAACGACGGGACCCGGAAGAGAACGCCGCCGAAGAAGAGCCAGGCGAGCAGCAGGGTCCAGAGGACGTTGAAGGCCTGCGCGCCGAGGAAGCTCCAGAAAGGGCGACCCTGGTCCATCTGAATCAGATCCAGGAAACGGGTTTCGAGGCCGATGGACACAAACGCCAGGGCGAACCATGCGTTGCGCAGGATGGTGATCACGGGCTTGGCCGAAGAAGCCGCGGCCGGGGCGATCGCCAGCGAGAAGAGGAGCGAGGCGGCGACGAAGCCGAGCACGAATTTGGGAAAGCGGTTCCAGATGATGGACGGGCTGGTCTTCGGGTTGCCGGCAGACTGCTTGGTGCTCCACCAGATCGACAGAAGGAAGGCGGCGACTCCGATCAGGACGTTCTGGGAGAACTTGACGATGGTTCCGACCTTGGTGGCCGTCTCGCTGATGAGGCCGCCGGCGGCGACGACGGAGCCGGTGGTGTCGAGGGTTCCGCCGAGCCATGCTCCGGCCACCGTGTCGGGAAGGCCGATCTGGCGGATCAACCAAGGCTGGATGACGATCATGGGGACGGCCACGATCAGGACAATCGATGTGACGTAGCTGAGCTTGCGCCGGTCGCCCTCTATTGCCCCACAGGCGGCGATGGCGGCGGAGACTCCGCAGATGGAGACGGCGGTGGAGAGCATGGCGGCGAACTCATCATCGAGGCGGAGGCGCTTGGCCAGGCGAAAGCTGAAGTACCAGACCACGATGACCACGAGCACGGACTGCATTATGCCGAGCGCGCCGGCCTCGAGAATCTCGTTGATGAGGATGGTGGCGCCCATGAGGACGATACCGGTCTTGATGTAGAACTCGGTGCGTACGGCGGGGCGCAGCCAGTCCGGGGTTCCGACGGTGTTGCTGATGGCGAGTCCGGCGAGCAAGGCGAAGATGACGAACTCGATGCCCCATGCGCTGGCGAGTCCGTTGCCGGCGGCCACTTGGGCGAGCATGGCGAGGAGGAAAACGCCGGGGAAGCCGATGGCGAACGAGCGCATCCGCTCGCCGGCGATGGCGATGCCGATCGTCGAGGCGAAGCAGACGACAACACCGAGGCTGAGCCAGTTGCCGAGAGCGGTTGGGGACAGGACGCGGGCGATACCTGCCGCATCGGCCCATTTGACGGGCGGCGAAACAGGTCGGTAACCGGCGAGGACCGCGATGAGCATCGCGGAGGCGATCCAGACGGCCACCCAATCCTCGGAGGTCCACCAGCCGCGCCGTACGCCGGCCGTTTGCTGGGCTTGTGTTTCTATCGCCATGCACGATTATTTCGGCGTGAGGTGGATGAGTGCTCCGGGGTTGGCGTCTTCGAGCAGCCAGAGCGTGCCGTCGGGGGCTTCGGCGACGTCGCGGATGCGCTTGCCGATGTCCCAGCGTTCGGCGGGCTTGGCGCCGCCTTTGCCGTCGAACAGGATGCGGTTGAGGGATTTGCTACCCAGGCCGCTGATGAAGCCGCTGCCATCCCATTGGGGGAAGGCTTTCTTGCCGCGGTAGAACATCAGGTTGCCAGGCGCGATGACGGGAGTCCAATAGAGCACGGGCTTGGTGAATTCGGGGTGCGAATCGTGGCTGGGGATGGGGACCCCGTTGTAATTCATGCCGAAGGAGACAACAGGCCAGCCGTAGTTCTTGCCTTTCTCGATGAGATTGAGTTCGTCGCCGCCGCGCGGGCCGTGTTCGACTTCCCAGAGTTCGCCGGTGGGCGAGAAGGCGAGGCCGTAGGGGGCGCGGAAGCCCATGGCCCAGGTTTCCGCGGGGGTCTGATTGGGGCCAGGGAAGGTGTATGTGCTGACGGGTTTCGCGGTCTTGGCGAGTTCCGTGTCGCGTGGCGGATCGATGAGCGGGATGGTGGAAGCGCCGGTCTTGCCGTAGTTGGGATTGCCGGGGGCGGGTTTGCCATCGAGGGTGAGGCGGAGGATCTTGCCGACGGGCTGATTGGGATCCTGGGCCGGTGTCATGCGCTGGCGGTCGCCGACAGACATGAAGAGGTACTGGCCGTCGGGGGAGAAGGCGATCTGGCCGCCGGCCTGTCCCCCCTTGCCACGGGGCATCTGGCGCCAGATGACCTGGAAATCCTCGAGCCTGGGGATGCGGCCGAGGTTGAGCTTGGCGCGGGCAAGGGCTTGGCCGCCGCCGTAGTCGCCGGGTTCGATATAGGTGATGTAGATGCTATTGTCCGAGGCGTATTGGGGAGAGACGAAGACGCCGAGCATGCCGTTCTGGCCCTGCCAGTAGACGGGAGGCGTGTTGGCGAGCGGCGCGATCTTCTCGCCTTCGGCGGATACGAGCCAGATGGGCCCGATTTTTTCGGTGACCAGCATGCGGCCGTCGGGGAGGAAGGCGATGCGCCAGGGGAGTCCGAAGGTGGACACGGTGGTCAGGTTGAAAGGAAGGGTGGGCTCGGGTTTGAGGTCTCCCGCGTTGGTTTGGGTCCAGGCCTCGGCAGAGGCCAGCGTGAGCAGGAGCACCGCTCTTGCGAGTTTCATCGTCATCTCCTTCAGATTGCTGCGCAGATATAGTCCAGTATACGAATTGGGGGAACGGGCCGAGGCGGCGCCGCGGTTTGAGGCCAATGTGCTCTCTGGAGTCACTCGAGGGGAAACAGAGGCGATCCTAAACTATAGATGATATACTGTGCCGCGCTATGAGGATGCTCACTTGGTTCCCCGTTCTTCTGCGCGGCTTCCTGCTGGTGGCGGCAATGCTGGTGGGTGAAGCGATTGCGGCCGCCCAGGCGCTGGGGTCGATCACCGGATTGGTGACGGATTCGACCGGGGCATTGATTCCCGGGGCGGATGTGGAGGCCATCCACACGCAGACGGGAGTGTCGAGCAAGACGCAAACGAACTCAGCCGGAGTGTACCGGTTTGCATCGCTTCCGATTGGGAGTTATGACATCCGGATGTCGGTGGCGGGGTTTAAGGCGTGGACCCAGAGTGGGGTGTTGCTGGAGACGGACCGGACGGCGCGGATCGATGCGTCGATGGAGGTGGGTGCGACACAGGAAAGCGTGACCGTTGCGGCGGAAGCTCCGCTGCTCGAGAAGGAAACGTCTGTGGTGGGCACACAGATTAACGCGGACTTGGTGAATAAGCTCCCGTATCAATTGACGGGGTCGATTCGGAATCCGTTTGCTTTCGTGCAATTGACTCCCGGGGCGCAAGGGGCGAGCGGGGCGGCGGAGGGCATTCGCATTGCCGGGAGCCGCACCTATGCCAATGAGGTGTATGTGGATGGGGTGCCGTTCTCCTATAATGCCGGGCAGAACGTGGCAGGGCCGGGATCGCCTGCGCTGGATACGGTGGCGGAGTTTCGCGTGGAGACGGCGATTCCTCCGGCGGAGATCGGAAGAACAGGTGGAGGCGCGGTGATGATGGCGAGCCGTTCCGGAGGGAACCGGCTGAACGGAAATCTGACGGCGCTATTCCGGAACGGAATACTGGATGCGCGGCGCTACAATGCGGCGAAGGCGGACGTGACCCGGCAGGGGGAGTTTGGCGGATCGTTGGGCGGGCCGGTGTATTTGCCGCGTATTTATGACGGGCATAACCGTACGTTCTTTTTCGCAAATTACACGGGCTTCCGGCGATTGAACGATGTCCAGGGACGCACGGGGACGCTGCCGACGGCGAGCATGCGGGCGGGAGATTTCTCGTCGAATCCGGAAGTGCTGTACGATCCGGCAACGGCGGCGGCCAATCAGCGGCGGCAGCCCTTTGCGGGGAACCGGATTCCGACAAACCGGATTTCGTCGTTTGCGGCGAGGTTCCAGAGCGTAATTCCACTGCCGAACGGCGCAGGGCTGGCAAACAATCATCTGGGGGCGCTGCCGAGTGTTCTCGATCTGAATTCATACTTCGTGAAGCTGGATCATCAGTTCACGTCACGGCACCGGGTCAATGGCAGCTACCGGCTGCGGTTCGAGGACCGGATCAACAGCAATGGATTTATTCTGCCGATTTCCGATACGATTCATCAGGGAATTGATATCCGGAACCTGGTGTTTTCCTACGATTTCATTATGCGGCCGAACGTAGTGAACCGCCTTCAATTGGGGATTACTCGGTTCTATTCGCCGTTGACGGAGTCGGGGGATATCGGGTTGGGCGTTCCGGGAGCATTTGAGCAAGGCTTTCCGGGGGTACGGTTCGCCGGACAGGGACTGACGGGGTTTGGATTCGGCAACGACCGCTTTACGACTTCGACCAACAGCAACCTGATGGAGAGCGTGGCTTGGACGTCGGGAAAGCATAACTACAAGTTCGGCGTGCGCACGGATTACTATCAGTTCAATCAGGCGACGCTGGGATTCCGGGAAGGGCAGTACACGTTTTCGCAATTTGGGACGAGCCAGCCACAGGTGGCGCGGACCGGGCATTCGTATGCGAGCTTCCTGCTGGGCCTGGTGAACAACGGGACGATGGCGCTGAATGCGCCGACAGGAGACCGCTCCAAGTATGTCGGCTTCTTCGCGCAGGACGATTTCAAGGTGACGCGGCGGCTGACGTTGAACTACGGCTACCGGTGGGAGTTCCAGATTCCTTTTTACGAAATGTATGACCGGATCAGCCGCATGGATCCGGATGCGCCGAATCCGGCGGCTCCGGGCTTGCTGGGGGCGGTTGTGTTTGCGGGGAATGGGCCGGGCCGGATGCCGGTTGGCCCGCAGGCTCAGTGGTGTTGCCACCCTTTATCGATCCCACGATTGCGAACGGACAGAACGCAACGACGACGGATTTCCGGCCTGGCGCAAGTGGGAGGCTTTCGCGCACGAGCCAATGGCAGTTCAGTTTGCAGCATCTGGTGGGCGGGATCCTGCTGGATGCGTCGTATGTGGGCACGATGGCTCATGGGTTGACGAACAATGCGCTGGTCAACACGAATCAGATCGAGACGAAGTATCTGGAGTTGGGTTCGCTGTTGACGCGGAACATCGCGGATCCGGCCGTGGTGGCGGCGGGATTTCGCGCGCCGTACGCGGGCTTCCGGGGAAATCTGGCACAATCGCTGCGGGCATTTCCGCAATATCAGACGATTACGACGCTGGATGTTCCGAGCGGGAATTCCACCTATCACGCCCTGTTTCTGAAGGCCGAGAAACGGTTCTCGAGGGGACTCCAATTCCTGGTTTCGTATGCGTTATCGAAGGCTATCTCGGACATCTCGTTCACGAATGTGGACCTGGCGCGTCCGCAGGATCAGTACAACCGGCGGGCGGAGAAAAGCATCAGCGATGTGGACGTGCCACAGCGGTTGGCGGCGAGTTTCAGCTACGATCTGCCGGGGCGGAGGGGGAATCTGCTTCTGAGCGGATGGACGATCGCGGGAATCTTGCAGTATGAGGGTGGCTCGCCTCTGCGCGTTTCGACTCCGAATAATCTGCCGATTTTCAATGGCCATTTGCGGCCGGACCATGTGCCGGGTACGGCGATGTTGACGGGGGCTACACGGGGGAGTTTCCGGCCGCTGAATACGCTGACTGGGGATACGGGGGATCTGTTTCTGAATCGCGGGGCGTTTGTTGCGCCCGCTCCGTTCACGCTGGGGACGCTGGGAACGTACATGCCCTATGCGCGCGGGCTGGGGAGCGCGAACGAGAATTTGTCGGTGGTGCGGTCATTCTCGCTGGGAGAACGCAGGCGGGCGGAGTTGCGCGCGGATTTTTTCAACGCATTTAACCGGAGGAATCTGGCGGACCCTGTGACGGATTTGAGTAATCCGAATTTCGGGCGGATTACGGGACAGGATGCGGCGCGGATTGTGCAGTTGGGTTTCCGGGCGCAGTTTTAGTAGTGGGGGAGGACCACTCTCCTGCCCTCGGAGAAAGCTGCGGGTTCGATCGTAACAGACCCGGTCCGGTTCGGTAGAGAGATTTCCCCATTTGGCGGCGTCCGCTGCCGCGGCGAGACAGTCCGCGGAGATGCGCGCCCCGGCTAGCGGACGGCAATGATGGAGATTTCCTCGAGCTTGGGAAAATGGCCGGATTCGGAGCGCTTGCGTTCCACCGGAGCGAGCGGTTCCACGGTGGTTCGCGTCGGCGGCGGTCCCGCACCGAAGTATTTTGCATAAACGGCGTTCATTTTCGGAAAATCATCGATTGTGTCCAGGTAAACGTTGCTCTTTACGACGTTGGCGAAGGTCATGCCTGCCTCTTCGAGTCCGTCGAGGAGATTTCTCATGGTCATTCGCACCTGGTCTTCGACGTTTTCGGAGTAGATGCCGCCGTTGGGGCCGGGAATGAAGCCGGCCTTTGCCGAGCAGTAGAGCGTATCGTCGGCCAGCACGCAGGGACTGGCGGTTGGGCTGGGTGGCATGTTACGCGGTTTCACCGCCATCCGCTTGGATAGATCGCGCACGGCAATGCCGCTGAATTCAATGTTCGCTCCCATGGGGAGGTGGTTCACTTCGATGGTGGCCCGAGCCGGTGTGTTGCCGAAGGCGAAGCGCTTGGCGTACTCGGAATCGAGCACGCGCCGCGGAATGTTTTTGGTGTGATACGGATTGACCATCACCAGGTGGCGGTAGTCGAGGCCGGCGGCCTCCAGGATTTGCCGGACGCGGAGCAGCGCCAGTTCCACTTGCTCTTTGGGGTCCGCGGGAATGGCGCCCGTCCGAATGTCGCGGCCAAGGAAGCCGCTGAGATAGATCTTGCCGTGCGCTTCCACGGCGGGCGAGATGTTTACGTCTTTCGGATACCAGTCCGGGCGGATGATTTTCTTCTGCGCCAGATCCGTTACCGCTACGGCGCTGATCTCGACCGTTGTCTCGGTGGGCATGCGGAACACTCCCAGGGTCGCGCGCGCGGGTGGATTCTTGGGAAACACTTCACTCCACACCTTGTTCAAGACTTCATAAGGCATGGAGGGATGCAAGTACACCTGTGTGTAGACGACGTGCTCCATGGTGAGCCCGGCGGCTCTTACGATGTTTTCCACGTTGCGCAGACACTGGCGAACGCGTTCTTCGTTGGCCGTGGGCATGTTGTTGTTTGCGTCGCGCATGCCCTGGCCGGATACATAGAGGAAGTTGCCGGCCAGGATTCCCGGACTGTAGGGGCCCACCGGTTTCGGCCCGCCGCCTGGGATCACCGGCTTTCGTTCCGCTGCGGAGAGCGCTATCGCCAGCGCTGCAAGGGACACAACGATCTTCATGATGAAATATGCTACCAAGTATGACCCTGTCTCTGGTATTGTTGACCACTGCCTTCCTGGGCGCCGCGGATCTGAAGCAAGATCTGACGTTCTATGCCGGGTTCAATGGTGGCACGGATGCGACTGTCGCGCTCGGCGATCAGCGCATTTTTTCAGCGGCGAATTACAAGGAGCAGTCAGCGGCGGTTCCGGGCCTGCCCGGGCCCGATGTGGCGATTGCGAAGGGGGCAGGCCGCAGCGGGGACGCCTTGCGTTTTGCGCGGAAGAATACGAAAGCGGTCTTCTACAAAGCCGAAAAGAACTTGCCGTTCGACCCCGCGAATTGGTCCGGTACGGTCAGTTTCTTTCTCAATCTGTCTCCGGAAAGCGAGCTGGAGCCCGGCTTCTGCGATCCAATTCAGATCACAGACAAGGCGTACAACGATTCGGCGATATGGGTGGATTTCACGAAGGACGAGACGCCCAGGCACTTCCGGCTGGGAGTGTTCGGGGCCTTGAAGGCGTGGAATCCGCAGAACATGCCCTCCGACAAGAATCCTGAGTTCACGAATCGTCTGGTGGTTGTCAAACGGCACCCGTTCACGAAGGGGAAATGGACGCACGTGGCCGTCACATGGTCCAAGTTGGGCTCCGGGAGCGGGGAAGCGAAGCTGTATCTCGACGGGGAATTGCAAGGCACAACCCCGCGTATCCGCGAGATTTTTGAGTGGACGCTCGCACAAGGTGCTATCCGTCTGGGCGTGAATTATGTGGGACTCATGGATGACGTGTCTGTGTATCGACGCCCGCTCTCCCAGGCGGAGATTCGCTCGCTGTCTCGCTGACGGCGCCGCGCTGCTGCATTTGTTCGATCATCAGGCGGGCTAAACCGCATCCGCCGCCCTTCGTGATTTCCTGCGCCAGAAACTCTTCGGCCATATCCATCATTGAGCCGCTTGCCTGATCGCCTTCGCCGAGCGAGGCTCCCTCTCGCGCTTCCCTGGCCGCTTTGAGAAGATTGCCGAGGAACAGCGCTTCGAAGGCCTCGGCGGCTTGTTCGATGTTGCGGGGCATCCCGTCGGCTGCCGGTGGCGCCGCGCCGCCGATTGCATGAATGCCGGTCATTGTCAGATCACCTCCAGTTCCGCCTCGAGAGCGCCCGCTGCCTTGAGGTTTTGCAGAATGGCAATGATGTCTCGTGGCGTGGATCCGATAGCTGTCAGAGCTTTCACCAGGTGCTCCACCGTTGCTCCGTTCTGCAACAGGACCTGTTTTGCTTTCTCCTCCTTCGCGTTGACCGTGTTCACTGGGGTTACCGTGGTGGTGCCTTGCGAGAGCGGAGCCGGCTGCGATACGTCGAACGTGGTCTGGATCTCCACGCTGAGGGCGCCGTGCAGAATCGCGACCGGCGCGATGCGAACGTCCTTTCCGAGCACGATCGTCCCTGTTCGTTCGTTCATGACGATTCGCGCCTGACGGTCGGGGTCGAGAGTCAGGCTTTCGACTTCGGCGACAAACTCGACGGGACGCATGGTGTAACGAGGCGGCGCCTCCAGCCGGATCAATGCCGCATTTTCAGCCCGCGCGACGGCGGGTCCGTTGGGTGCGAATCTTTTATTGATGGCGGCCGCGACACGGCTTGCCGTGGTGAAGTCCGGTGTTTGCAGTTGCAGGCGCAGAGCGCCTCCCGGATTGATGGACGGCGATGCCTTCTCAATGATGGCGCCGTTGGGAATGCGTCCGGCGGTGGGGTGATTCAGCGTTTGGGACGCGCCACCGCGGCCCGCCGAGAATCCTCCCGTGACGATGGGCCCTTGGGCAACCGCGTATACTTGGCCGTCGGCGCCTTTCAGCGGGGTCAGCAGCAACACGCCGCCTTGCAAGTTCGTGGCGTCGCCGATTGCCGCTGCATGGATGTCGATCCGGAGACCCGGCTGGCCGAACGGTGGCAGCGTGGCAGTGACCATGACTGCGGCGGTGTTTCGAACCTGGATGGCCGCCGGGTTGATGGAAACGCCCATCCGCTCCAGCATATTGGTGAGACTCTGAGCGGAGAATACGGTCTGGCGCTTGTCGCCCGTTCCCGCCAGTCCCACCACAAGTCCGTAGCCGACGAGCTGGTTGTCCCGCACTCCCTCCCAGGAAGCGAGTTCCTTGATGCGTGCCGCGGAGGCGACTTCGGCGGCTAGCAGTACCACGATTACAATCCATTTCATCGGTTGTTCCCTATTCCCTGTTCGGAGGCGTCAAAACGGAAGCAGCCCGTTCAGAATCCGGTAGAGCAGGAATGGCCTCTTGATGGCATCCTCCACGACACCTTTTCCCTGAATCCTCACTTCCAACTCGGCGAGGCGGTCGGAGCGGATGGTGTTTCCCGGAGTCAGGTCCTGCGGACGGCAGATCCCGCGCACGACAACGGTCTGCCGCTCCGAGTTGACCATGATGTCCTTCGTTCCTTGCAGGATCAGGTTGCCGTTGGGCATCACATGGGTGACACGCACGGAGAGCGTCGTGCTGAGTTCCGTCTCGCGGCTCGTTTGACCCTGTCCGTCCAGTTTCGCCTCGCCGCCCAGCGCACCCAGGTTGGCCAGGGCGCTGGCTGCCGGAAGCGCGCCCGCAAGTGCGGTGACGGCGCCCGAGGAGTTCGTCTTGCGCGAACTGCTGGTGACTCCACGGGCCACGGCTGAGGCGCGGTCACTCACGACCACAGTGATCAGGTCGTCAATCTGATAGGCGCGCTGATCCCGAAACAAATCGCCGTAGCGCCCTCCCGCGCCGTACAACGACCCGGGCGAAGCATTGTTGCCCGGCCCCCGTGCGGCGTGCAGCCCCGCTTCTTCAATGTAGCGGTCAATCGGCGATGGCGGCGGCGCTTTCTTCCGCCATCCTCCGTTCAGCTCAGCGGCGCCCCACACCAATAGCGCCACCGGTATGCATTCCGTCCATTTCATGTCTGGCTTCTCCCTTCGGTTCGTCAATGTGCAAGACCACCTCGCGATGCCCCGTGACCAGTCCGCGTAGGCGTCTCCCGGTGACGGTCTGCTTGACCCAAACATATTCCCCAGCGCGAGCGCGTCCTTCGGCCACTGCCGGCATCTTCAGGCGAATGCCGTCCGCATTCACCAGCAAATCCAGGGATTGCCGAGGTTCTACGGCAAACGGTTCCACGAGTAATTGTCTGGTGACCTCGCTTCCCGCCGCGATTCTCCGGCGTGCCGCCAAACCGGCTGCTTCCTCCATGCGCAGCGCAGACTGGTCGGCAAACGGGAAGACCGCCCTGCGCTCGATCACCAGATCCTCGGGCTGAATCCGCTCCCCCGCTTCGATGCTTCTTTTTGCCGCCAGCACTTCGCGGCGGCACTCCAGATAGACTCGCGCCCAGACCGGAACGCTTCGTCCGGCCGCGGCGACTACCCTCCCCCGCCACATGACACGCTGCCCTGGCTTCGTGGAGGGGGTGGCCATTAGGCCGTTGCGCGAAAATTCCAGCCGCCCTTTCGGCACAGGATATAAGCTGTAGTCGGCGACCCGTATCGAGACTTCCAGCCCGCTAAAGGCGTTCCGCATTGCCGCCACAATGCGCTCCTCGTTCAATGTCTCCGTGGCTTGTTCAAAACAAACGGCGGGCAGCGGCGGCGAACCCTCGGGTAGGCGGAGTGCCCGCCGCAACTCACTGCCTTCCACGATACGGCGGACACCTGGAACCGGTGCGCGAAAGAGGATTTCATCCCCGGCGAGGCTGTTGCCTGCGATGTGCGGAGGCACATCGGCGACGCGAATGAACTCGCCATCGACGGCGATGCAGCCGGCCTGCGCGCGCAGAATCGAGGTGAGAATTGCCAGCAAGAGCCGAATCATCGTGTCATGTTGTTGACTTGCTGATACATTTCATCCGACGCGCGAACGATCTTCGAGTTGGCTTCGTAGGCGCGCTGGCTGACGATCAGGTTGATGAACTCCTCGACAACACTCACGTTGGATTGTTCGAGAAAGCCCTGTTGCAGAGATCCGAGGCCTTCCTGCCCCCCTGGTATCCCAAGGGTTGGCTCGCCGGATGCGTCTGTTGGCGCAAAGAGGTTCCGGCCCAGGCTGTTCAGCCCCGCCGGATTGGGAAAATTGGCGAGTTGGATCTGTCCCGCTTGTTGGACTGCCGTCTGGCCCGGTAGCGAGTAGCTGACTGTCCCGTCTCCTGCGATGGTGATGGACTGCGCTTCGGGCGGTAGGGTGATCTGGGGTTCAAGCGGGTCACCGTCGGATGTAACGATGTTGCCGTCCCGGTCCAAATGAAAGGCTCCGCTGCGTGTGTAGGCTAACTCGCCCGTCGGTTTCCGGATCTGGAAGAAACCCTTGCCTTGAATCACCAGATCGAGAGGGTTGCTTGTGGTCACGAAATTCCCCTGCGTGAGGATAATTTCGTTTGAGGCAGGCCGCGAGCCCAGGCCAAGTTGCAGACCGCTGGGAACCACCGTCTGGGCTCCCGCCGCTGCTCCCGGTTGCACCAGGTTCTGGTAGAGCAGATCTTGGAATTGCGCGCGGCGCATTTTGAAGCCCACAGTGTTGGCGTTGGCCAGATTGTGGGCGATGTTGTCCACGTTCATTTGCTGGGCGACCATGCCGCTACCTGCGCTGTAGAGTGCGCGTATCATGCGTTTCTCCTCCTAGATTTTGGCGACTTCTTCAATCGCCCGGCGGTTCATCTCCGAACCGAGGGCGATTGCTCGTTGCAACATTTCAAACTGGCGCATTACGTTCACCAGCCGCACGGCGGATTCGGCCGGCTGGAAGTTGGCGGCTTCGAGCCGTCCCTGTTCCACTTTGGAACTGCTCGGTTTCGGTGGCGGCCCTGTCTGGTTGTAGCGGAAAACAGATGCGCCGGCCTTCTGCAACTGAGAGCGATCCTCGAAATCGACGACAGCCAGGCGGGCGGCAACCGCAGCGCCCTGGCGGATCACCCCACCCTCGTCGATTTGGACCGGCAATTTCGGATCGAGACGGATCGTCTTCCGTTCCGCATCGAGAACGGGTTCCCCGGCCGCTCCCGTCAGTAACCCATCCGGCTGCAACCGGAAATTGCCGTTTCTTGTGTATAGCGGTCCTGAGTCGGATTGCAAGACGAAGAAGCCCGGCCCTGCCAAGGCGACGTCGAGTGGGCTGCCGGTTGCCGTCGTGACTCCCTGCTGAAAGTCAGTCCAGTTCTTCTCTACAACGGGAGATTGTACCGGCAGGGTTCCTTCAGGGCCGTCCATCGATTCGGGGGCCAGATACGTGCTGTAGAACTCGCGGTCCGCCTTGAACCCCGCCGTACTTGCATTGGCAAGGTTGTTGGCGAGCAGGTCGAGCGATTCGATCCTCGCTCGCAACCCGCTGGCGGCGGCAGTAATGAGCGCGTCCATGCGGTTCGCTACTGCATGCCGATTGCCAAATGGAAAACCGCTCAGATTCCTGCACTTCAGTCCGAATAGTAAGAAAGAGGCGCTTCATTTTGACAAAAATGTGCCGAATCGGCACTGGTTTGTCGTTCGAAATGTTCTTGCGGGCCTCTATCCTATTGATTTTCCGAATGCTTCTCTTTTGGCCCCCGATCTGCAAACGCTTCTTGCGTGAGCTTCCTGTTTCCACTTGGCGACATCGTGCCTCCGGCCGCCGCGAATGCCCTCTTCCCTGAACAGACGTCCGTTCCCTTTGCTGCTGCGGCGGGCCAGAATGGAAGCGCAATCTTTCCCGAACTGCTCACCGCTTTGTCGGAGGCAGAAGCCGGCCCGCCATCGCTCGATGCGACGGACGGCTTATCTCCTGCCGGGTCTCCAACGGCGCCGGTCTTCACTCGCCCTGTCGTATGGGCCGGTAGACAGGAACGGCTCGGGCGCCTGGCCAAGGCTAATGACGAGGAGTGCGATGCAGCGGCTTGTGCGGCGCGGTATATCTTTCCATGGGCCGGCACCAGTCAAGAGACGATGACCGGATTCGGTTTGTCTCTGAGCCTGCCTCTCCCATCCTCCGATCTGGAGCACGGCGAAGCAGCCGTATCGCAAGACTCGGATCTCCACGATTCCCAACTTGTCATGCATGCTGGGTTCCTCCCAACGGAGCCTCTTGTCGAAAAGCCGCCCGTTTCCGCGGATGCCTTCGTCGAGGTCCGGCAAGTAGGGGAAGCGTTGCTCGAACGCGATGAACCGCAGCTTTCATCGGGAGTAAACACTCTTCCCGCGGCGGAATCGGAAATCGCCATTCCACTTTGGGCCAAAACCGAGAAAACCGCCGCTGAGGAGCCTTCACCGGAACTGCCGCGCCAGGAAAACATCGTATCCTTTGCAACATTGTCGGGCGCCGCCATGGCTGACCGGACCGAAGGTGCCGCTCCCAGCCACTCCAGCGCATCCTCTTCATTCGTGGGAGCCCCCGCACCGGTCGATACCCGCCGGCAGGTGCCCGATGGCAGACAACTCGATCCTGCAACGTCGAAAGTACCATTCAGCGAAACCGCCGAACCGGTTGCCCGCGAAGCCTTCCGGTTACTGCTGCGAGAGAAGACAGCCCTCCCGGTGGAATCGCGGGCAGAAGCCGCCGCTCGGTCAACTCCACCTGTTTCAGGGCCGCCCATTCCAGTGGGATCTTTCGAGAATGCCGAAGAAGGGGAAGTGCGGCTGCCCCCCATCACTGCACCGCTAGAAAGCCCAGTGAAGGTCCGCTCCGCAGGTGATCGCACCCCAATCCGCGCACACCAGCCCTTCCCGGACGAAGTGCCACGTTTCACAACATCGACTTCGCTTGCAAAACCCGCAGTTTCGCAAGCGGCTGAGGTGACTCGTGAAGGAATACAAATATCGGCGGGACTCCCTCAGGGCGGGAGCGCACACAATGGCGACGCCAGGCACCGTGAGCAGTCGAACGGCGTTGGGGAAAGACTGGAGGCAAGCGCGAAACCGGTTCTCTCGCGAGAGCACCCGCCGCTGCTCTTCGACGCCCGGCCCACGGCCGGGTCATTCAACGGTAAGCCGGTGAGCGAACTCGCTGCTCCAGTGAGACCTCTTGAGAAACCTGTCGGAGCTTCCGCCGTCCCGAACCCCGTTCGCCAGCTTCGCGTATCCCTTCCGTCATTCGAGGCTGGAGGTGGTGTGCAGCTCCTGGTGCAGCAAAAACCTGGCGGAGTGGAGGTTTCCGTGCACAGTCCCAACCAGAGTGTACGGGAGACGCTCCGCTCCGGCCTGTCGGAGTTGATCGGTTCACTCGACCGCAAGGGAGTCATCACGGAAATCTTGCCATCGATCTCCGCCTTGGCCGGGGGACTCGCCGAACGGCTGGACTCCACGAGCCCAACAACGACCACCGAAGTTCCCGAGCGGGAAGGGAGAGAGGACTCCCACGGCCGGCAAGGGCGGCAGCCGCATTGGGAGTCGGGTGGAGACAACCGCCGCAGACAGAACCCGGATGCGGATGCATGGAGGAAATATCTGGAGGAATACACATGGCGGAATCAATAACATCTGTTGGTTACAGGGCGGCGGATGCCGGAGCATCCGGAACCTCTGCCGCAGCAACCGCGAATAACACGGAGGTCAGCAAAGACCTGTTTCTGAAGCTGATGGTCGCCCAACTCCGCAATCAGAATCCCCTCAATCCCGTCGATGGCGCTAACTTTCTCGAGCAATTAAGCCAGATCAGCGGAGTTGAACAGATGGTCGAGATGCGAAAGGAATTACAGTCGATTCATCAACTGCTGGCCGGAGCGGTAACTCCCTCCGGTGCCGGCGACCGATAAGCCGATCCGTTTCGTTCTGAAGAAAGGAACCAATGTTTACATCTTTTTCTACAGCACTCAGCGCGCTTGGCGCGCTTTCCACCGCCGTTGACGTGGTTGGAAACAACCTGGCCAACCTGAACACGCCGGGTTTCAAGAGCAGCACCGTCTCGTTTCACGACCTTGTGACGCAATCGCTGGGGGCCGGTTTGGGCGAGACGCAGGTTGGTTTTGGCGTGGGACGGCCCGTTACGCTGCGGCGGTTCTCGCAAGGAGCGATTCAAAGCAGCCCCGGCCCGCTCGATGCGGCCATTCAGGGTGACGGATTCCTTGTCGTGCGGGATCGCTCCGGAGCAATGCTCTACACGCGCGGCGGCAATTTGCAGGTGGATAAGTCGGGGAATCTGCTCACGGCGACGGGCGAAAAGGTCCAAGGTTGGGCCAGCGTGGGAGGCGTGGTCGATACGAACCGTGCCGTCGGCGATATTGTGGTGCCTGTCGGATCGCTCAAGCCGCCCAAGGAAACATCCACCATCTCGTTCGATCTCAATCTGGATGCGACGGCGACGGCAGGTCCGCCTCCCACGCAATTTTCCACATCGATTGAAGTCTACGATTCACTGGGATCGAGCCATGTCGTCACGGTGAGTTTCACGAAGACCGCCACCTTAAACCAATGGGACTATTCGCTGAGCATTCCGGACGCCGATGTTACCAGTCCGATTACGCCCGTTACCGGGACCATCACCTTCGATAACGAAGGCCACCTCACCGATCCCCCAGCGGCCGGGCCGTTCCCCACCTTGACGATTGCCGGGCTGGTGAATGGTGCGGCCGATCTGCCGCTGGTCTGGAATCTGTACAACGGCACGACACCGCGCCTGACGCAGTATGCCCAACCGTCGGCGATTTCGGCGAACGCTCAGGACGGCTCGCCCGCGGCGCAGTTGATCCGCGCCGGACTCGATGACGGGGGCCGCATACTCGCCCTTTACTCGGATGGGCAGCAGATCATGGTGGGACAGCTTGCGATGGCCGCCATCCGCAATCCGGAATCTCTCGTGGCGGTCGGCAACAACAACTACCAGTTGAGCGCCCGTTCGGCGTTGCCGGCCATCGGCGTACCCGGCACGGGCGGCCGGGGTACGATCCTTGGCGGGGCGGTGGAGTTTTCAACCGTGGATATCGCACGGGAATTCACGAACTTGATTGTCCTGCAGCGCGGCTATCAGGCCAATACGCGGATCGTCACCACCGTCGATGAATTGAGCCAGGAAACCATCAACCTCAAACGATAGGGAGTGAGCCGTGACTCTTACTGGCGAAGACTTGCGTTCGGAGGCGATGCTTCACCTGGCCGATATCACGATGAACATCGAGGTGGAACTGGACAAGAAAATAGTTACGATGCGGCAGATACTCGATCTCGACAACGGGAGCGTTCTCAAACTGACGCGGTCGGCCGGAGAAAACATCGACATCCTTGTCGGCGGGGCGCTGGTGGCATTCGGCGAGATTGTGGTGATCGAAGACATGATGGGTGTGCGTATCACGGACTTTAATACTGAGGCGTAGCATATGAACGGCTGGGAGCAAGCGATTGCGGCGGGAGGTGTGATTCTCCTCGCCTTGGCCTTGCGGCTGGTGGCGAAGCCGGCGGCGCAGCGGTCCTGGTGGCGCCCGAGTTGCACCACAAGGGGAGGAGACCTGGAAGTGGTTGGTCAGATGCGACTCACGCCGCAGCATTCCATCCACGTGGTACGCTTCTCAGACAGAGTCTTCGTCATCTCCACCCATCCCGCCGGTTGTGCCCTTCTGCATCAGCAGCCGGTTGGCCGCGCCAGGGCAGCGGAAGGGAGCACTTCATGAAGGGCTTCTTGCGGCTGGCCGTCAGTGCTCTCCTCCTCACGCACTTGCTGTGCGCCGCCCCCCCGTCTCCCGCCCAATTCACACTCGGCAAGGGCGCCGATGCGGTCAGCGTTCCCATGCAGGTTGTCCTGTTGCTGACCGCGCTGACTCTATTACCCGCTGTGTTCATGTCCATCACGCCGTTTCTGCGCATCACGCTGGTACTTCATTTCTTGCGCCAGGCGTTAGGGACGCAGTCCGCCCCGTCCAACCAGGTGTTGGTTGGCCTCGCTTTGTTCCTGACGCTTCTCATCATGCAACCGGTGATGCTGGATGTCTATCAAAAGGGATGGGAGCCCCTCGAAAAAGGCGATGTGAGCTGGAAAGGCGCCTGGGAGCAGGGAAGTCAGCCGGTGCGCGACTTTCTTCTGCGGTTCTGCCGCGAAAAAGATATTCAGCTCTTTTTAGAGATCACCAAGTCGCCCGCTCCGCGGACTCCGGCGGAACTGGAGTTACGCATATTGGTTCCCGCCTACATACTGAGCGAACTGCGAACAGGATTCCAAATCGGGGCGGTTTTGTTTTTTCCCTTTCTCATTATTGATTTAGTGGTGGCCAGCGTTACGCTGTCCATCGGCATGGTGCAACTTCCGCCGGTGATGCTGTCCGCCCCGTTCAAGATCCTGCTGTTCGTTCTCGTGGACGGGTGGAATCTGGTGATCGGTTCGCTGGTGCGGAGCTTTTACGCCGGCGCCGGATAGGAGATCGAAATGAATTCGCACGCTGTAGTCGACCTCATTCGCCAGACGTTCTGGATGACATTTTGGGTGAGCCTGCCGCTGCTCGCGGTTGGCTTCCTGGCGGGTATCGTGATCAGTCTCATCCAGATTGTGACTTCCATCCAGGATGCGAGTTTTGGCGCCGTGCCGCGCCTGCTGGCATTTCTAGGGGCATTAATGCTCTTTCTGCCCTGGATGTTGGGGAAGCTGGTGGGCTTCACGGCGGCTCTCCTGGGGGATTTCTCGCGGTATGCCCATTGATCTGACCCAGCCTCTGTCGCATATCTGGAGCTTCTTGCTGGCACTTGCCCGCGTGGGCGGGGCGATCGCTCTTGTACCTGTCCCCGGATGGCGTAGGGCGCCCGAGGCAGCGCGTATCGTTTTCGCATTCAGTCTCACCTTGGCGCTTTCTCCAGTGTGGCCATCCGGGCCAGTCACCGTTGGTGGCGCCGGGGAGGTCTTAGGCTTGGTCTTCACCGAAACATTGCTGGGGCTCTCGCTCGGTCTGGCTGTCAGTCTGGTTGTGGAGGGGTTCACCATCGCCGCGCAGATTCTCGGCTTGCAGGCCGGCTATGCCTACGCTTCCACTATCGATCCATCGACGGAGGCCGATAGCGGTGTGCTGCCGGTCATCGCGCAATTGTGCGCCAGTCTTCTCTTCTTCACTCTCGGCATGGACGCACAGGTCATTCGCGCGCTCGCACAGAGCTTCAGCAATCATCCGCCGGGTGTGTGGATGGCTGGCGCGGCTCATCTGGACACGATTCTCGAACTGGGCGCCGGGATGTGGAAGACGGCCCTGCGGCTGGCGCTGCCGGTGGTTGGTCTGCTGATTCTGCTCGATCTGTCGATGGCGATTCTTGGAAAAGTGGCCACGCAACTGCAATTGCTGACCCTCGCTTTTCCGGCCAAAATGCTGATGGCGCTGGCGGTGCTGTCCATGCTGGCCGGCGTCCTACCCGAACTGTTCCGCGAGCAGGCGGCCCTTGCGGTTGCCCAATGGTCGAAATGATGGAGGCGGAACTTGGCCGATCCGCAACGCACCGAGCAACCCACGCCGCGACGGCTCGAGAAAGCGCGCAAGGAAGGGCAGTTTCCCGTCAGCAAAGAGTTTGTCTCCGCCCTCGTGTTTCTTGCCTTTGTGTGGCTGGCCGGCAATCAGGCGGGGAGCCTGCTAGAGGGGGGCCGCCGCATGACGCGAGAATTGCTGACGATGGCCTTTCGCACGGATATCACTGTGCCAACCGTCTCGCGGTGGATGATCGAATGGAGTTGGCGTTACTTTGCCTACTTCCTTCTTGCTGGTTTGTTGCTGCCTGTCCTGATCGTCGGTGTTCAACTGGTAAAAACCGGGTTTGGATTCGCGCCGGGCAAACTGAGCCCGGATTTCGCCCGGCTCAATCCTATTTCCCGTCTCGGGCAATTGCCTTGGCAGAACGTGACGTCTTTCGTGCAGGCGCTGGTGTTACTGCCGGTGTTTGCCTGGATTCTCTATGCGTTGATGTCCGCCCACTGGGCGGAGTTTTTATTGCTGCCGCGGATGGGCGTCGAGCCGGGTCTCCGGCGTGTGGCTACCGTCCTTTCTTCCCTGCTTTGGAAGGCCGCCGCCGTACTTGTGGTGCTGGGAACGGTCGATCTGTTCCGCCAACGCAGCCGGTGGATGAGCCAGCTACGAATGACCAAACAGGAAGTGCGGGAGGAGCAGAAAGATGTCGAAGGCAATCCGCTGATCCGTATGCGCATCCGGCGGCTCCAGCGCGAGGCGTTGCGGCGCCGCATGATGGAACAGGTTCCCAAGGCCACGGCGGTCATCGTCAATCCCACGCACTTCGCCGTGGCGATCCGCTACCAGACCAGCACGATGGCGGCGCCGAAAGTGGTTGCCAAAGGCAAGAATTTTCTAGCGCTGCGGATTCGCGAACTGGCGATTCGCAGCCAGGTTCCGGTGATCGAGAACCCACCTCTGGCGCAGGCGCTCTACCGCTCGGCCGAGGTGGGGCAAGAGATCCCAACCCATCTCTATCAGGCTGTGGCGGAAATTCTTGCCTATATCTATCGCCTGACACGCGGACATCTTCCCGGACAGTAAGCCACGGAGGTAATCGATGACACCTGCCGCTCCCGTATCCTCGATCGGGGTTGCCACTACACCGCCGCAGTCCGCCCGCGGTTCGTCCGGCCGCGCCAAGCCGGCCGCTTCTCCCTCCGTGGGCTTGGGCGCGCAACTCGGCAGCACGCTTGCCAACGCGCCCTGGAAGGAACTCGCCGTACCTCTCGCCGTGCTGGGAATTCTGCTGGCGATGATTACGCCGATGCCTCCGCTCGTCCTCGATCTGCTGATCAGCGCCAACATCACACTGTCCGTTGTCGTGCTGCTGGTTGCCATGCACATTTTAAGGCCGGTGGAGTTCAGCGTCTTTCCCACGACTCTGCTGCTGCTCACCCTGTTTCGCCTGGCGCTGAACGTCTCCAGTTCCCGCCTGATTCTGCTTGGCGGCAACAGCGGCACCGCCGCGGCGGGCGAGGTGATCGAGGCGTTCGGGCAATTTGTGGTGGGCGGCAACTACATTGTCGGAACGGTGATTTTTCTTGTGCTGATTGCCATCCAATATGTGGTCATCAACCACGGCGCAGTCCGCATCTCCGAGGTCACGGCTCGGTTCACCCTCGACGCACTGCCGGGCAAACAGATGTCCATTGACTCGGACCTGAATGCCGGGCTGATCGATGAGGCGGGAGCACGGGCGCGCCGCAAGGCGCTGTCGGCCGAGGCCGAGTTCTACGGGGCAATGGACGGCGCATCGCGATTCACCCAACGCGACGCGGTGGCAAGTATTCTCATCACCGCGATCAACATCGTGGCCGGCATTCTGATTGGAGTCGTGCAGCACGGAATGGAGATCGGAGACGCACTCGAGACCTACACGGTGCTCACGATCGGAGACGGTTTGGTGACGGTGATCCCCGCCTTGATGATCTCCATCTCCGGCGGCTTAATCGTGACGCGCGCCAGTTCCGAGGCCGGGCTCGAAGCCGATGTCCGGCAGCAGTTATTCGGACAGGCACAGCCGCTCATGCTCGCCAGCGGGGTGTTGATCGCCATGGCTGCTTTTCCGGGACTGCCCAAGATTCCGTTTCTGGTCCTGGGCTCGGGGTTGGGTTACGCGGCCTGGAAGATGAACAAACAGACCGCCGCGCCGGAGGATCTGGGGCCGCAACCCTCGCTGGCACAGCCGCGGGAAAATATCGAATCTCTGCTTCGGGTCGACAGTCTTGCCGTCGAGGTGGGCCTTGGCCTGATCCGCCTCGTCGAAGGGGGGCCGAACTCGCCCCTTCTCAAACGCATTGCCGCGATTCGGCGGCAGATGGCATCCGACCTTGGCTACGTCATGCCGTCGGTGCGCGTCACGGATAACCTGTCCCTGCGCGCCTCCGAATATCTCATTCTCCTGAAAGGGGCGGAGATCGCACGGTTCGAGATCCCCCCTGGCCACGATCTGGCAATTCCTGGCCCGCGCGTCAGTACCAAAATGGATGGAATTCCCACAAAGGAACCCGCATTTGGAATGCCCGCGCTTTGGATTCCCGCGGCGAAGTCCGAAAGCGCCCGCCTGGCCGGCTACACGGTGGTCGATGGGGTGAGCGTGCTCGGTACGCATTTGTCTGAAATGGTAAGGCGTTATGCTCACGAACTCTTCTCGCGCCAGGATGCCAAGAAGGCCCTCGACCGTGTGATGGAAGAAAATCCCAAGCTGGTCGAGGATCTGGTTCCTAAATTGCTTCCATTGTCGACAGTGCAGAAGGTACTACAGAATTTGTTGCGGGAGAAGGTTTCCATTCGGGATACGGGATCGATCCTGGAGGCGCTCGGTGACGCCGCCAACGTCACCCGCAACCCGGTCGTGCTCACGGAGTTTGTCCGCCAGGCCTTACGCAGAACGGTCGCCCGGCCGTATCTGAATGCCGCCGGGGATCTGCCTTGCTACTTCCTCGATCCGGCTACAGAACGGATGCTCGAAGGTGCTGTCGAGCACGGCGACAATACTTCGCACTGGAATCTGCCGCCGCAAAAAATGCGTGAGTTGCTCGAGAAACTGAACCGCGCGCTGGGTACGTTGGAGGCGCCGACCGTACTCCTGACGGGGTCTGGGTGCCGATTCTTCCTCCGCCAAATGCTCGAAGGCAGTATCCCCAATCTGATGGTGCTGGCCCACAATGAAATCCCAACCGGCGTGCGCGTGTTGTCGCTGGGAACGATCGGCGGCTAGGAGAACAACATGAGACTCAAGTCCTATTTCGCCGCCACTGTGGAAGCAGCGATGCACCAGGCACGAGTCGAATTGGGCGACGACGCGATGCTGCTCGACTCGCGGCCAACCGGCCCGCAAGCCAAACATCTCGGATCCTACGAAGTTGTCTTTGCGCTGCCGGAAACGGTTCCATCGCCGGCTGTTACGGTTCCGGGGGCGAGCAAAGCCCTTCCCTCCAAGGAGTCGCCCCGATTGGCGGCGGACCTCGAACTCTTGCGCCGGGAACTCGACCGCGTGCGCAGTTCCGTCGTTCGGTCCAGTTCGCTCGCGGCTGCCGCGGCCGGCCTTTTCCATCTCCCCGAAGTCGCGCGCTGCTATTCCGAACTGGTAGCCAACGACATGCTCCCCGAGATTGCCCAGGAACTGATCGTCTCCTGTTCCGGGAGCCAGGCGCGCAACGGCGGGGCATATTGTTCCTACGACGAACTTCGTGAGTCGGTGCTCAACCAGATCTCGCAACGCCTGCGTGTGCTGCCACAGGCCGGCTGCGGCGCCAAGCGCCTCAATCCTGTCGTGTGTATGATCGGGCCGCCCGGCGCCGGCAAGACATCCGCACTGGTCAAACTCGCCATCAGTCAGGGGCTGCCCTCGCGCAAGCCGATGTTGTTTGTTTCGCTCGACAATTTGCGCGTCGGTGGGGGCCAAGCGCTGCTGCATTACGCCACCTTGGTGGGGGCCACCTACCTCTCCGCCGATTCCGGCAGGCAACTCTGTGAACTGGTTGCGGAACACCGGCACAAGTACTGGATCTGGGTCGACACGCCGGGGTTCGGCCCGCGTGAGACAGATGCAATCGCAGAGTTATCGGAATTTGTGCGGTCTATTCCCGAAATTGATACCCACTTAGTCCTATCGGTGGCCATGAAATCCTCCGATCTTAGAGTAGCGGCAACGCGGTTTGCACCGTTGGAACCCAAGAAACTGCTGTTTGCGCATCTGGACGAGACGGAGACGTACGGGGGAATCCTGAGCGCAGTCGTGGCCAGCAGTCTGCCCGTTTCGTTCCTATGCACCGGGCAACAGATCCCGGAGGCGATCGAGCCGGCTCAAGTTTCTCGATTGCTCGCGTTGCTTGCCGAAGGGAACTGCGCCGCGGTATCCGGTCTGGCGCACGCTGGCCGGGCCGTGGCTGGACAGTAGGAGAAGGCACATGGGAAGGAATCAGGCTGCGGCCGCCGGTGAGAGCTCCGTGCGGCGAGCCATTGCGAAAGATGCCGCAAAGCGGGGCAGCGGTTGCGCGACAACCGCTGCGGCAGGGCGGTGCAGGCGAGTGACCGATGTTGGAAGAGGCAACTGAATCCATGAATGCGTACCGGGCCAGCCCAGATCTTCAGCACGAAGAGCGAGAACGCCTGATTCTCGATCACTTACCCCAGGTGAGGTTAATCGCGCGGCGAATTCACGAGCGTTTGCCGGAAAGCGTCAACCTGGAAGACTTGGTATCCACGGGAATTGTCGGGTTAATTTCAGCCATCGACCACTTTGACCCGGGCCATAACGTCAAGCTCAAGAC
>CAYOBO010000047.1:0-44534 GCA_964402295.1 uncultured Candidatus Solibacter sp.
TATCACCGTCGGGAGGGACGATAAGGCTACTGGACTGCGGGTCGGACTTCCGTCACTCGTCCGTTGACCATGCGAACGGAGCCGAGTTTGCCGCCTTCGCCTCGGAAGGAAACGATTTCGACGAGACCTTCGTCGCCGCTCATGGTGATGCGCGAAGCGGGCTTGCCCATCTTGCTGTTCACCTCTTCGCGCGAGGCGCCGGCGAGGGACTTGAGATCGTCCATCGTGGGCAGAGGAGCGGGCGGAGGCGCGGCAGCGGTAGGCGCTTGCGGAGTGGCGGGGGCAGGAGCGGGCTCGGCGGGCGAAGTGGCCGGAGCGCGATTGGCGGCTTGGCGACGGCCGGGCGTGCGGGCAAGCGAACCGGCAGGAGAGGATGCCGTAGCGCGTTGGTCGGGCAAGCGGACTTCCGGCACAGGGGGCGCCGTCGGCGCCGTCTTGCGGAGGCCGTTGTCAACTCCAGTTCCAGCCGCTTTCTTGGTCACTTCGCCCATTTTTCCGAAAACCTTGTCGAGGCCGTCGCTTACCTGCTTTCCCGCAACACCGGCCGCCGATCCGCCGGCAGCGGCCGTGGCGCTCTCAATCAAGGACTGGGCGCTGACGATCGCTCCCACAACCAGGGAAAGAATCACGGGAATCCAAAACTTGCGCATCGGTAAGCTCCTTCTGAAATTCCACTGTAGTCCTATGGAGCGGAAAGTACTATCGCCAATTGACCTTAACCAAAGGATTGGAAAACCTTAGTGCCCATCGGGTGGAGCGGGTGCAGTACTCTAGTGTCGTGGTCCCACGTCGAAATTTTCTCACTACGGCGGCGGCGCCGTTTCTGGCCAAGGCGCAATCGAAGCGGCTGAATCTGCTGTTTCTGATGTCGGACCAGCATCAGCGGGAGGCATCGGGCTGCTACGGGAGCACGGAAGTGCGGACGCCGCACATCGATGAGATCGCGCGGCGCGCGGTGCGATTTGACCGGGCGTATTGCCAAGCGCCGGTGTGCGTGCCGTCGCGCGGTTCGCTCATTACGGGGCAGTACGCGCACAAGCATGGGGCGCGGATACTGGCCGATGCGCTGCCGGAGGAGGCGCGCACGATCGGACATTTTTTCCGGGAGCGCGGCTATGTGACGGGGGCGATCGGCAAGATGCACTTTGTCGATGAGAAGCGGCGGCATGGCTTCGACCACCGGCTGTATGAAGCCGATTTTCAGAATACGCTGACGCCGGCCGAGCGTAAGCAACTGCGCGAAGATCAGGGCGGCGCGGAAGGATTCGTGGGACGGGCGTCGAAGCTGGGTGGGCGGTTTTTCCAGGACAACTATTACGCCGAGGAATCGGTGAAGTTTTTGCGCGCAAACAAAGACAAGCCGTTTTGTTTGTGGTCCTCGTTCTTCATGCCGCATACGCCGCTGGTGCCGATGCGGCAGTATTTCGATTTGTACGGCGCGGCGAAGCTGACGCTGCCGAAGCGTCCGGCGGACGATTTGACGGGAGGCTTTGAAGGACATCTGATCCGGGCGCGGGAACGCGGCTGGTACGCGCAAACCGATGAGGAACTGCGGCAGTCGCTTGCCGGCTATTACGGCAACATCAGCCAGATGGATGCGTGCGTGGGGCGTGTGTATGACACACTGCGGGAGTTAGGGCTCGATAAGAACACGGTGGTGGTGTACACATCGGATCATGGGGAGATGGCGGGGGCGCACCGGATGTGGACCAAGCACAACATGTTCGAGCAGTCGGTGGCGGTGCCGTTGTTAATCAGCATGCCGGAGCGGATGGAATCGGGCACGCCGCGGACGCAGTTGATCGAGCAGGTGGATCTGTTTCCGACGCTGGCGGAGTTGTGCGGGCATGAGGCGCCGGCGGGCTTGCATGGGCGGAGTTTTGCGGGGATGGTGCAGGGACGGCGGTATACGCAGCGCGAGTTTGCCTATTCGGAATATTATTTTTGCCACCGGGTGTTTACGCGCGATGACCGGTATGTGGGCAAGGAACCGATTCTGATGGTGCGCACGGACCGCTGGAAGTTCAATTATTTGAGTTGGGGGCGATCGGAACTATTCGATTTAGTGAAAGACCCGGGGGAGTTCCGCAATGCGATCGACGACGTGGGGAATGCGGGGATCGTGAAGGAACTAACGGCCGTGGCCAAGCGGCTGTATGCATCCTAAAGGCCGCCGATGAACGAATTTCCAGGGCAGTACTACGACAGGCGTTCGGCGCAAAGCCATGCGGTGACGGTGATTCCGGCTCCGCATGGGGTGGCGATCCGGCTGGCCGATGGGAGGCAACTGTGGTGGCCCTTTGAGCAGGTGAAGGTACGGAGATCGGCGCAGTCGATTGCCTTTGAAAAGGGAGATCCATTGCCGGAGTCGCTGGTGATGGACCATCCGGCGTTTCTGGCGGCGCTCGAGCAAGTGAATGCACGGGTGGCGCGAGGACAGAGCGAATCGCACGCGGATGCGTGGCTGAAGCTGGGCGGGTTGGCGCTGGGGGCGGTGCTCTGTTGCGTGGCGCTGGCGGTTTACGGCTTTCCGCTTCTGATCGGCGCGATGGCATCGCTGGTGCCGGTGGCGGCGGAGAAGAAGCTGGGGGAGGCATCGTTATCCATGCTGGCGCCGGAGCACAAGCGATGCAGCGATCCGGCAATTGACGGCATTGTGCGGCAGTTGAGCCGGGCTGCGGGGGATGAGCGCTACGAGTTCCGCACGTATATCGTGGAAGACCCGATGGTGAATGCTTTTGCCGCGCCGGGCGGATATATCGCGATATTTCGCGGGTTGCTGAACAAGACGCGGCGGCCGGACGAAGCGGCGGCCGTGCTGGCGCATGAGATGCAGCATGTGCTGCACCGGCACAGCGTGCGGGGGATGATGCGCGGGGCATCGATCTGGATTGGAATTGCGCTGCTGACGGGCGGATCGCCGGATGCGCTGGTGGGGCTTGCGGGATCGCTGGGTGGGCTGGCGTACCAGCGCGGAGATGAATCGGAGGCGGATCGAGACGGGCTGCGGCTGCTCGAAGATGCGCGCATCGATCCGCAGGCGATGGTGCGGATGCTGGAACTGCTGGACTCGGTACAGGGCGACGCACCGGAACCGCTGAAGTATTTCTCTTCGCATCCGTTGACGAAGGACCGCATTGCAGCGGTGCGGCGCATGGCCGATCGGTATCGGGGAAACCCGGTGCGGTTGTTGAGCGGGGAGGCGTGGCCTCCCCCGCCTTGTCAGAAAGCGAACTTCAAACCGAATTGATTGGTGCGCATTTCGCGTGCGCCGGTGACCTGGCCGTACTGCGGCGAGGTGAGGTTGGTGTTGGGGAATCCGAAGTTGGGGTGATTCGGGAAATTGAACGATTCGAAACGGAATTCGAGGTTCATGCGCTCGCCGAAGTTGAAGCGCTTGAGAGCGGAGAAATCCCAACCGATGAGGCCGGGGGAGATATACTGGTTGCGCGTACGGTTGCCCTCGCGGTAGGTCAGCTCATTGACTCCGCGCGAGTCGAGAACAGTGCAGGTGATCGCCGCCGCGCCGCGTCCGGTGGGCGAGCGGCGGTAATACTCACCGGCCGTGGGCTTGTCGAGGAAGGGGCTGATGCCGGTGGCGTCGCCGCGGCTGCCCTGGGTGATGCCGGCGAGGTCGCCGCAGTCGCCGCCATTAAACGGGCTGCCCGTGGCCAAGGTGAGGATGGAACTGAGCGACCATCCTCCAGCAATCTGGTTGCCGAGGCGGCCGAGATCCTTCTTACCGGCGCCAAAGGGAAGTTCATACAACACGGAGGCCGTGAGGCGGTGGAGTTGGTGGAATTGCGCTAAACCGCGCTCGCGGCTGAAGTCGTAGTTGTTGGCCGGGAAGAGATTGTCTCCATCGTTGGTGCGGATGGCTGAGCCACCGTCAATGGCCCGCGACCAAGTGTATCCGGCAAGGTAGGTGAGCCCCTTGCTGAAGCGCTGCTGGAATTTGACAATGCCGGAATTGTAGTTGGAACTGACGACATTGCCGATGGTTTGGATGCGGCCGTAAATATTGCCACCCCAGGGACGGCGTTCGTTAGCGGTGCGGCGGTCATCGGGGCCGGTGCGGTAGATGGGGTCGTTGTATCCGTACATGCGCTGGATCTTGTGTCCGGCGTTGCCTTGATAGCCTACCTCGATCATCAGCGAATCCGTCAACTGATGCTGAACGTTGAGGAGGTACTGATGGACATAGGCAGTGCGGCGGTTCACCTCGTTGGCGAAGGTGTAGAGCCCGGAGAGGCAGAGGCCAGCCCAGTCTTTACAGGCTCCGGTGGCGGTGGTCTTGACGGCCCACGGATCCACGATGTTGGAAGTGGGGACGACATCGAGTGACCGGGCCGATTCGCGGAAGCCGAGATTCCGGGCCATGTCCCAGATGGGGTTGCCGGTATCCTGAGCGTAGAAGACGCCGTAACCGGTGCGTACGGTCCAGCGCTGGCCGGGCTGCCAGGCCAAGCCAACGCGAGGGGCCCAATCGTTCTTGTCGGGGCGGATGGTGGCGCGATTGAACAGCACATCGTCGCCGGTGGCTTTCGGGACGATGTCGGCGAGGCGGGCGTTGAGGCCTTCGTGGAAGTCGCCGGGGCCGGGACGTACGAGAATGGGCACAGGGCATGTGGGATCGAGGGCCTTGCCGCCATTCACCACTCCGGAGCAGGAGAACTTCACGTTGAACATGCCGCGGTGGCGATCGGCGAAAGGTGCGGTGTATTCATAGCGCAAGCCGATGTTCATGGTCAGATTGGAGCGCAGTTTGATGGTGTCTTCGACGTAAAAAGCCTCGGACCACTGCCGGAACTGGGTGTTGGCGATGCCAAGCGCGCGCGTCGATTCCTGTGCCCAGCCGAGCAGTCCGGTGGCGAAGGCGGAGCCGGTGCGTGAGATGTTGGCCGGATCGCCGGTGTACTGGCTGGGGAAGGAGAAGAATCCGCGGGGGAACTGATTGCCGGTCTGGTTGAAGCGCCGGTTGGCGATCTCACCACCGAACTTGAAGGTGTGTTTGCCCCGCACCCAACTCAGATTGTCCAACAGTTGATAGGTGCGATTGCGTAAGACGAAGGGGGCTTCCGTTGTCTCGCCCCAGCCGGAGATGAAATTGTTTCCGGTGAAGCCGACGGACGGCGCGCCCCATGCGGCGGGGATCGGCGACGTCAAGCCGGGGATGTTCAATTCCTTCGTCACGTCACGGACGTTGTTCAGGACGGTGCCGCGGTCATTATCGAAGATGTTGGCGCCGAGGCGCAGTTCGTTGACCACCGCAGGGCTGAAGGTGCGGACGTTGGAGAACATGGCCTGCCAGACGCCGGTGATGGCCGTCTGGTCCTGGCTGGGAAATGTGTTCCCTTCGAGGACGCCTTCATCGCCCCAACTGAGACGCCCGAACCACTGCGACTTGATGCTTTCGTTGAAATCGATGCGGGTTGTGAATTGATCCCAATCCGTGGGGCTGGGGGCGTTGCGCACGTAGTTGAACGGGGAAGTACCCGTGATTGCGCCCGGCACGTTGGGAAGCGCATAGAACTCGAGCAGTTGCGTAAAGGGCTTGACAAATCGGGAGGAAGGGATTCGCTGGTTGGGGAAAGGCGTTGCTGTGGGACGGCCATCGGCGCCAGTGCGGATCGTGTTCGGATCGTAGATGGGCAAATGGTTCGGTCCGGAGAAATCGCCGGCGACCATGGCGGCATCGGCGACCGTGGCGCGGCGGATGGAGGATACGCGCTGGCGCAAGCCTTCGTAGTTCGCCATGAAGAAGAGGCGGTCCTTGCCGTTCATGACTTTCGGAATCACCACCGGCCCATCGAGGGTAAAGCCGAACTGGTTTCGCCGGAAGGGGTTCTTCGAAGTGGCGAGCCACGGGGTCGCCTGTAGCTTGTCGTGGCGCAGAAACTCGAACAACACGCCGTGAAAATCGTTCGAGCCCGGTTTGGTGTTGACGTTGATCTGCGATGGCGAGCGCCCGAATTCGGCGGAATACACGCCGGTCTGCACCTTAAACTCCTGGAGCGCATCGACCGAGGGGCGGACGACGAATGTGTTGAAGTTGACGTCCGTGTTTTCGACTCCGTCGAGGGTGAAGCGGTTGTACTGCTGGCGCATGCCGGAGATGGAGAGGGCCTGATTGGCGCGCTCGCCGCCCTGCCTGCCGTTGGCTTGTCCGCCGGCGGGCATTTCGGCCGCCACGTTGGGACTGAGGCGGACCAACTGTAGATAGTTGCGGCCA
This sequence comes from uncultured Candidatus Solibacter sp., assembly GCA_964402295.1. Lineage (GTDB taxonomy): Bacteria > Acidobacteriota > Terriglobia > Bryobacterales > Bryobacteraceae > CADEFT01. The sequence goes on from CAYOBO010000047.1 coordinate 6,233, forward strand.
TTGAGGGGCAGTTCGACGATGCGCTTCTGCTCAATGACGGTGCCGGTTGCGGTGGAAGAAGTTTGCAACATTTCCACGCTGCTCGAAACCTCGACGGTTTCGGTGACGGCGCCGACTTCGAGTGTAAAATCGACGCGGAGGACATCGCCGACCTGGAGGGTACGCTCGGCGGCGATGGCGGCTTTGAAGCCGGGAGAGCGGGCTTCCAGTTTGTAGCGGCCGGGCACAAGGAAGGGCACGGTGTAATCGCCGGTGCCGCTGGTCTGCGCCTGGCGCACCTGGTTGTTGGAAAGGTTGGTAATGGTTATGGTGGCATTGGCAACCGCGGCGCCTGTGGAATCGACCACGGCGCCCGTTATTTCACCGAAGGTCTGAGCGGATAGCTGAGCGGCAAACGCTGCCGCAAGGAACAACAATCGAGACATGTCTCACCCCAAAGTTTGATCTGTGGCCGGTCCCCGGAAAAACGTCGCGCGGGGGGCGGAAGTATGGGAGCGATGATATCACAAGAAAAATAGCAATAGGTATTAAAATATTTTAAGAACGCCTGGAGTGGCGGGGATGGCGGGGACTGTTCTATCCTGCCCGGTATGCCGACGCTATTCGCCATGGGCGCACATTATGACGACTGCGTGTTTGGGGTGCCGGGGATTCTGCTGCAAGCGATTCAGAAGAAATACCGGGTGGTGATTGCGGCGCTGATCGGGGACTACAGCAATTGGGCTCCGGTGAAGGGGAGGCACGAGGCGCTGGTGGCGGAGTCAAAGAAGCTCGCGCATCATTATGGGGCGGAGATGGAGTTTCTCTCGTTCGCTTCGCACCTGTTCGATGTGACCGCGGAGAATAAGAAGCGGGTGGCGGAATTGGTGGCGCGGGTGCAACCGGATATTGCTCTGCTGCTGTATCCGGACGACACGCATGACGATCACCGGGTGGCGTCGCAGTTGTGCGAGATCGCGTTGAAGAACGCGGGGCAGATATTGGGCAAGGAAGGGGTGCGGGCGCCGCGGCGGATGTATTACTACGACAACGGTCCGCGGCACACGATCGGGTTTGAGCCGGATACGTTCGTGGATGTGACGGCGCAATGGCCGGTGGCGCGGGAGTGGCTGGGGAAGCTGATGGCACACGTGCGCAATGTTCCCTACGATGCGGGCATGGCGGATGGTTCGATAGACATGAAGGAGGCGATTGCGCTGTACCGGGGGAAGACGTGCGGAGTGAAGTACGCCGAGGCGTTGCGCGCCTATCAGCATACGCCGCGCGATATATTGACGTAGAAATGCTCCATCGACGCTCGTTCACGCGATCGGCGGCAGCGGCGCTGCTGCCGTACACGGCCCGTGCGGCCACCCGGCCGAATGTGATTCTGGTGATGTCGGACGATCAGGGGTATGGGGATTTTTCCTGCCATGGGAATCCGGATATCCGGACGCCGCGGCTCGACCGGCTGCGGAAGGAATCGGTGGCGTTCACGGATTTTCACGCGGCGCCGATGTGCACGCCGACGCGGGCGCAGTTGATGACGGGACGCAACTGCCTGTTCACGCGGGCCATGAATGTATCGAGCGGGCGGACGCCGCTGCGGCGCGATCTGCCGACGATGGCGGAGGTGTTTCGGAAATCGGGCTACGCGACGGGGCTGTTCGGGAAGTGGCATCTGGGGGACAACTATCCGTATCGCCCCGAAGACCGGGGGTTTGAGGAAGCGGTGTGGTTCCCTTCCTCGCATATCGGGTCGGTGCCGGATTATTGGACGAACGACTACTTCAACGATACGTACCGGCATAACGGGAAGTTGCAGGCTTACAAAGGCTACTGTACCGACGTGTTCTTCGACGAAGCGATGGCGTGGATGCGGCGGCAGCAGGGGACGGGCAAGCCGTTCTTTGTCTATCTGCCGACCAACGCTCCGCACGGCCCGTTGTATGTGCCGGCGCAGTATCGCGAGCCGTACAAGCATCTGCCGGACAGTGTGCAGCGCATCTACGCGATGATCGCCAATATCGACGAGAACATGGGCCGGCTGGAGGCGATGCTGCAAGAGACGGGGCTGCGCGAGAACACGATTCTGATCTATCTGACGGACAACGGCGCGACGCAGGCCGGGGACCGATTCAACGCGGGGCGCCGCGGGCACAAAACCACGCTCTACGAAGGCGGGCATCGGGTGCCGGTTTTCGTGCGCTGGCCGGCGGGGAAGATCGGCGGCGGCCGCGAAGTGGACGAACTGACGCAGGTGCAGGATCTGTTTCCGACGCTGATCGATCTGTGCGAATTAAAGCCTGAGAAGAGACTGGAGTTCGACGGGCAGAGCCTGGCGGGGCTGCTGAGGGGATCGGCGAAGGCGATGCCGGACCGTACGCTGATCATTCAATTCAGCCGGATGAACGCGAGCCGGCCGCGCAAGGACGATGCGTGCCTGCTGTGGAAGAAGTGGCGCATGGTGCACGGGGGCGAGTTGTACAACATCGATGCGGATCCGGACCAGAAGAACAATGTGAAGGAAGCGAATCCGGAGATTGCGGCGCGCATGCAGCGGGTTTACGACAAGTGGTGGGCCACGGTGGAACCGTTTCTGGACCGCTTTCTGCCGACGTACATCGGTTCAGACAAGGAGAATCCGGTGCTGGTGTCGGCATGCGAGTGGGCGGATGTGTTTCTGGATCAGGGATCGCAGGTGCGCAACGGAGTGCGGAAGAACGGGGTGTGGCACGTCTACGCGGAGCAGGCGGGGGACTATGAGATTGCGCTGCGGCGCTGGCCACGGGAAGTGGACGCGGCGCTGGCGGCGGAGTTGCCGGCGCGTCCGTTTGAAGACGGCACGATCGCGAAGGGTGTCGCACTACCCATCGCGAAGGCCCGGCTGCGCATTGGCTCATTCGATCAAACCGTGGAGACGAAGGCGGAGGATCGGGAAGCGGTGTTCCGGATGCGTTTGCCGAAGGGAGCAACGACGATGCAAAGCTGGTTTCTGGACGCGCAGGGGCAGGAGATCGCCGGCGCTTACTACGCTTACGTGGAACGAAAGACGAAACGATGATTCAACTGTTTCTGCTGCCGGCCCTGCTGGCGCAAACATTTACGACTGTGGATGTTCAGAACGTCCCGGCTTACGGCGATCCGCAAACGGCGGTGATCACGGCGGCGGCTCCGGCGCGGCCGCGCGAGATGCGCTGCGACATGCTCATCGCGGGGGCGGGCACGGGCGGCGTGGCGGCCGCACTGGAAGCGGCGCGGCGGGGGCATTCGGTGTGCTTGACGGAGGAGACGGACAGCCTGGGCGGGCAGTTTCATTCGGTGCCGGCGCTCGATGAGCACAAGTTCATCGAGATTTCGGGGGCAACGCGTTCCTACCACGAGTTGCGCCACCGGATTCGCGAGCACTACCGGCGGAACTTCCGGTTGTCGGCGGCGGCGGCCCAATGGGAGAACCTGAATCCGGGATCCTGCTACGTGTCGTCGCTGTGCTATGAGCCGAAGGTGACGGAACAAATTCTGGAGGAAATGTTGCGGGCGCAGACGAAGGTGCAACTGCTGCGGCGGACACGAGTGGTGCATCTTGAGCGGACGGGGGACCGTATCGCATCCGCGCTGGCTTACAACTTCGAGACAAAGGAAACCCTGCGGCTGCTGCCGCGCTTTGTGCTGGATGCGACGGAGATGGGGGATCTGCTGCCGCTGGCGAAGGTTCCTTACGTGGTGGGTTCGGAGGCGCAATCGGAAACCCAGGAGCCACATGCAGCACCGCAACCGAACGCGGCGTGTGTGCAGAGCTTCACGTACACGTTCGGAGTGGAGCACCGCGAGGGCGAGGACCACCGGATCGCCAAGCCGGAAGGCTATGAGCGCATCCGCGATTCGCAGCCGTTCACGCTGCGGTTCAACTATCCGGAGGAGTTCGGGTGGCGCGGGATGTACACGTATTCGGTGTTTGGCGACGATGCGCCGATTCCGAACAACATGTCGCCGCGGCCGTTTTTCCCGTGGCGGCGGTTGCTGGCGACACGCAACTTCGAGGGCAATCAGGTGCCGCGCGATCTGGTGCTGATGAACTGGCCGCGGCAGGATTACCACGATGAATCGGTGCTGGACCGGACGCCGACGGATACGGCGCGCATCCTGCAAGCCGCCAAGCGCGTGGCGCTGTCGTTTCTGTATTGGATGCAGAACGATATTCCGCGCGATGACGGGAAAGGGACGGGGTATCCGGGTTTTTTTCTGCGCAAGGACGTGATGGGGAGCGCCGATGGGTTGTCGAAGTATCCTTATATTCGCGAGTCGCGGCGGATTCGGGCGCAGGGGATTGTGGCCGAGCAGGACATGAACATCGATGTGGAGGGCGAATCGCGGGCGCGGTGGTACGCGGATTCGGTTGGGACGGGATTCTACATGGTGGATATTCACCCGTGCGGGGCCAACGAGCGGGGGAGGATGATGATGCCCAGGCCGTTTCAGATTCCGATGGCGACGATGCTACCGCGGGGGGTGAAGAATTTCCTACCGGCAGCGAAGAATATTGGGGTGACACATCTGACAAACGGGGCATTCCGATTGCATCCGATTGAGTGGAATATCGGGGAATCGGCGGCGGTGATTGCTTCGCTGGCGCTGGCAACGGGGACATTGCCGGACGCGGCGCGAGTGCAGCCGGAACTGGCGCGGATCGGGGTGCCGCTGGTATGGTTTGACGACCTGCCGACGAATCATCCGTCGTTTGCAGCGATTCACCTGGCGGCGATTCGCGGCTTGTATCCGCTGGACAATCGGCATCTGCACGCATCGCCGGATAGTCCGGTGACGCGGTTTGAGGCGGCGGAGGCCATCTGCGCGCGCAACGGAGTGCGGCTGAAAGGGAAGGCGGCGGCGGAACATGCGGTGAAACAAGGCTGGATGGCGGTGGACCACCGCAACTGGTTTCACGGGGATCTGCCGTTTTATTGGACAGACTGGCGGGTGGCGCATCCGCCGTTGCGGAAGACGGGTCCGGTGACGAGGGCCGAGTTCGCGTCGCGGATGGTGAGTGCGCAGTAGATGCTCAGTTGCCGGCTGGGCGGAAGACAAGGAACTCCTGGTTGGGGAGGAAATCGTGTTTGGCGAGGCGCCGGTAGCCGGCTTGTTCGAGTTCGGCGGTGATCTCTTCGCGGCTGAAGCGGTGCTCGTGGCGCGGGCCTTGGCCGGTGGCGCCCTTTTTCCAATCGATGATGGCAACCTGGGCATCGGGCTTGAGGGATGTGGGCAGGCCGTGTAAGTTGGCGAGGTGTTCCTTCTCGGCGCGCTGGCGGATATGGTCGAGCATCGATGTTTCATTGTCGATGGCGAAGACTTTGGGGGCGGCTTCGTGGCGGGCGAGACGGATGGTGAATGGCCGGTTCCGGCTCCGATGTCGGTGACGGCAAAGCCGCTCTTGCGTTGGAGGGCGGCTAAGACTTCGTTGGGTTTCCGCGTCTTGTTGCGGCCGGGGTTATCGAAGGACTTGGCGGATGCAAAAAGGCCCGGGGGCTGAATCCCGGGCCTTTCTCTCGGAGACAATCAATCGAACAGATCGTTAGTTACGGCGCTTGAGCGTGGGACGCTCATCGGGATCCTCAGTGGATTTACCGTCCTTGGTCTTGTCGTCTTCGACGGTGGAAGTGCCACCGCCGGGAGCGCGGCGGAGTCTGGGACGGTTGACGTCTTTCTCGTCGGGCTTGCGGCGATTGTGAAGCATCGCCAGCCGATTCTTCACCGTCTCAAATTCGCTGGTGGTGACCACATACTCAGGTTTCGCTTTGAGAATCTCTTCGATGTTCTTCTGCGAGTTCTTGATGCGGTCTTCGGTGAGCGGGTGCGTGGAGAAAACCTTGGCCATGGTGCCGGGCTTCTTCTTTTCCATGGACTGGAGCTTTTCGAAGAAGTCGACGAAAGCCGTGGGATCGTAGCCGGTCTTATAGAGGTATTGCAGACCGAGCAGGTCAGCCTCTTCCTCGAAACCGCGGGAGAAGCTCAGGAAGCCGAGCGGAACGAGGACGCTGGCAGCCTGGCGGACGCCGTAGCCAGCCCAACCGCCCCAGAAGATGAGGGGGATGCTGGCGAAGTTGACGAATTGTCCGCGGGTTGCTTGGCGAGTACCGTGACGGGCGGCGACATGGGCGATTTCATGGGCCATGACACCGGCGAGTTCCGCTTCACTTTCGGCGCGCAGAATCAGCCCCGAGTTGACGAAGAAGAAGCCACCCGGCAGGGCGAAGGCGTTGACTTCCTCGCTATCAATCACCTTGATGGTGAAGGGGACTTTGGCGTCGGAGTTGCGGACCAGATTTTGGCCGACACGGTTGACGTATTCGGCGATGATAGGGTCATCGACAATTTTGGCCTGGCGCTCGATGTCCTGAGCGTAGGCCTTTCCCATCGCGATTTCCTTTTCGATGGAGTAGAAGTTGATGCCCTTGCCGACATCGCGGTTGCCGATCTCATCGGGATCTTTTTTCTTGTCTTTGGCGACAGCGAAGTTCGCCAAACCGGCGATCAAGCCTGCCACCAGAATTCTGTTGAGTCTACCGAGGCGCATTCGTTCGTCTCCTCAGATGCCGTTCCCAGACCTGCCTACATTATAGTGCCGCCGCCTTGCGCGGTCGAGCACTTTCATAACTATTAACGTATCCTCATAACAATGGGTTGCGAAATTCTGACGTGGCGCGAACAGTTTCCGGTGACGGAACGTATGGTGTATCTGAATCATGCGGCGGTGGCTCCGCTGTCGCGGCGGGCCGCGGAGGCGATGCAGTGGCTGGCTTCCGATTGCCTGCATTACGGGTCTTACCACTATGACCAGTGGCTGAAGGTGTACCAGGGGATCCGGCAATTGACGGCGCGGCTGATCGGGGCTGAGCCGGGGGAGATTGCGATCGCAAAGAACACGTCGGAAGGGATCGCCACCATCGCCAACGGGTTCGCTTTGGGGAAGGGGGACCGGGTTGTATGTTTTGTTGAAGAATTTCCGGCCAACTATTTCCCATGGAAGGTGTTAGAGCGCGGCGGAGTGGTGTTGGACTGGCTGTCCATCTACGATCCGCTGGAGAAGATTTTACAGGCGATTCGGGGCGCGAAACTGCTCGCGATCAGCTATGTGAACTATCTGTCAGGGTATCGGGTGGATCTGGAATCGATTGGCGCGGCGTGCCGGGCGGAGCGGTGCTTCTTCTTCGTGGACGCCATTCAGGGAATGGGCGCATTTCCGCTGGATGTAAAGAAGTGCAAGGTGGACGCACTGGCGGCGGATGCCCATAAGTGGATGCTGGGTCCGGAAGGGTGCGCGGTGCTGTATGTGCGGCAGGAGGTGCAGGATGCGGTGTTTCCGAGGGAGTTCGGGTGGACGAATGTGGCGCACTTTGCAGATTACGCATCGCGGGACATGACGCTGCGGGCAGATGCCGGGCGCTATGAATGCGGCACGCTGAATACAATTGGCTGCTATGGTTTGCATGCCGCATTGGAACTATTGCTTGAGATTGGAGTGGAGGGGATTACAGCAGCCGTCCTACGGCTGGGGGACCAGATTGCGGATGGGGTGGTGCGGAAGGGGTATCGATTGGCGGTGGAGCGCACGCCGGAGACAGGAGCGGGAATTGTCAGCTTCCGCAAGGATGGCGTGGACAGCCGCATGGTGGTTGCGAAGCTGAAAGAGAACGGAATCCTGGCCGCGCCGCGGCAAGGGTGGGTGCGGACTTCGCCGCACTTCTACATCACGGAAGAAGAGATTGCGCGGATGATCGATTCCCTGCCCTAGGACTCCTTGGGTGTGCCGTTGAGAAACGGGCGGAAGAGTTCGATGGGCACGGGCATGACGATGGTGCTGTTGTTTTCAGCGCCGACATCGGTGAGGGTTTGGAGGAAGCGCATCTGCATGGCCATGGGGTGGCCTTCCATGACGAGGGCGGCCTCGCGGAGTTTGGCGGAGGCTTGGTACTCGCCTTCGGCGTGGATGACCTTGGCGCGGCGCTCGCGCTCGCTTTCAGCCTGCTTGGCCATGGCGCGCTTCATGCCGTCGGGTAGATCCACGTGTTTCACTTCGACGGCAGACACTTTGATGCCCCAGGGATCGGTTTGGGTGTCGATGACCTGCTGGAGGGTGCGGTTGATGCGGTCGCGCTCGGAGAGCAGTTCATCGAGATCGGCCTGGCCGAGCACGCTGCGCAGAGTGGTTTGGGAGAGCTGGTTGGTGGCAACCAGGTAGTCTTCCACTTCGAGGACGGCGCGGCCGGGGTCGATGACACGGAAGTAGACCACGGCGTTGACCTTGACCGAAACGTTGTCGCGCGTAATGACATCCTGCGGGGGGACGTCGCTCACATGAGTGCGCAACGAAATGCGGAACATGCGGTCGATGGGCCAGAAGACGAGGGTGAGGCCGGGGCCTTTGGGAGGCAGGAAACGGCCGAGCCGGAACACGATCGCACGCTCGAATTCGAGGACGATTTTGATGCAACTGAGGAAGTAAATCGCCACGATCGCGATGAGGATGCCGGTACCGCCGAGAGCTTCGGAAATCAACATTGCGGTCTCCTTTCTTTGGTTACTTGTTTTGCGGGGATACGTGGAGAGTGAGGCCGTCGCGGCTTTGAATGATGACGGCGTCGCCGGCGGCGACGGGCTGGCCGGAGACGGCGCGCCAGAACTCTCCGTGGACGCGAACCAGTCCGGTAAAGCATGGGCCGGTATCGGAGAAACTGCCGTCGGCGACGGCGGTGGCTCCCACGAGGGCTTCGCCGCCCGTTTGCGTGGGTTGCCGGAAGGCAACGACGATGCGGGTGAAAAGGAATCCGGAGATGATGGCGGTGGCCAGACAGACCGGGATGAGGACGGAGAGGGAAACGCGCTCAAAGCCGCTGGGGGAATCGACAAGCATGATGCCGCCGAGGAAGAGACAGACGATGCCGCCGGCGGTGAGCAGCCCGTGGCTTGGCACAAAGGCTTCGCTGACGAAAAGAGCGAGGGCGATGCCGATGAGGGCGAGTCCTACATAGTTCACGGGGAGGACGGCGAGGGCGAAGAATCCGAGGATGAGGCAGACGATGCCGACGGTTCCGCCGATACCCCATCCGGGGCTGTTTAATTCAAAGATAATTCCGTAAAAGCCAAACATGAGGAGGAGGAAGGCGAGCGTGGGATTGGCGAGCGCGGTGAGGAGGCGCTCTCCCCACCACATGGGGAAATCCTGAAGAGGGACGCCGGTGGTCTGGAGGGTAATGTCGCCGGAGGGCATGGCGACTTTGCGCCCGTTGAGTTGGGTGAGCAGCGACGATTCGGAATCGGCGATGAGATCGATGGCATTGTCGCGGAGGGCTTCAGCGGCCGAAGCGGAGATGCTTTCGCGGACCGTGCGGGCTGCCCATTCGGCGTTGCGGCCGCGGAGGTGGGCGAGCGATTCGACCCAGGCCACGGTGTCGTTGACGATTTTGTCTTCCATGGGGGCCGATTGCTTTTCTTTTTTGGCAGAGGAATCGGGAGGCTGGGGAGCGGTGGGGAAGCCGCCGATATGCACGGGATGGGCGGCGCCGATGTTGGTGCCGGGGGTCATGGCGGCGATGTGGGCAGCCATGGCGATGAAGACGCCGGCCGAGGCGGCGCGTGCTCCGGCGGGTGAAACATAAACGGCGATGGGTGTTTTGCTGGCGAGAATGGCTTTGACGATCTCGCGAGTGGAATCGACGAGGCCGCCGGGAGTATCGAGGACGATTAAGAGAAGCGGGCTGTTGAGGCGTCCGGCTTCATCGATGGAGCGGACGAGGTAACGGGCGGTGACGGGCGTGATGGGTTGATTATCGACGCGCGCGCGGAGCACGGGCGCCGATTGACCGATGGCGGCGGCGAGCAAACTGACGATCGCAGCCCGGATCAACATGGTGGCACCTCCTGGCTGGAACCACTTTCATGATGGCACGAGGCGAGCGAGGAGAGGGGCGCGCGGCTTAGTGCGAGCGAGAGAGGACTTCGCGGAATTTGCGGATGTTGAGCGGAGTGCTGCCGCAGCATGCGCCGACGATGCGGGCGCCGGCATCGAGGAGAGCCGGCAGTCCGGCGGCGAACGCATCGGGATCCTGCTTGTAGACGACCTTCATTTTTTCGAGCACGGGAAGGCCGGCGTTGGGCTGGGCCATCACGGGCAGCGAGCAGGAGGCACGATAGCGGGCGGCGATCTTCGCGGCCCAAGCCATGTCGACTCCGGCTCCGCAGTTGAGGGCGGCGATGTGGGCGCCGTTTTCTTCGAGGAATTTGGCGGCTTTTTCGGGAGAAATACCCATCATGGTGCGGACGTCTTTGCCGTTGGCGGTGACGTCGAAGGCGACGCTGCCGATGACGATGGAGGCTCCGGCTTTCTTGGCGGCTTCGAGGGCGATGCCTAATTCCTCGAGGGCAGTCATGGTTTCGACGATGATGGCGTCGGCGCCGGCATCGACAAGGGCCTGAGCCTGCTCATCGAAGGCTTCGCGGACGGCGGATTCGGGGACTTCGCCGTGAGGCTCCATGAGCCCGCCGAAGGGGCCGATGTCGCCGAGGACGAAGCCGGGCTTGTCGCCGAATGCCTGGCGGGCGATGCGGACGCCGGCCTGATTGATCTCACGGGCCTTGCCGGCGTAGCCGTGGCGGGCGAGCATGATGCGGCTGGCTCCGAAGGTGTTGCTGATGAGGACATCGGAGCCGGCATCGACGTAGGCTTTCTGAATGGCGAGGATCACATCGGGGCGTTCGAGGTTCCAGATTTCGCCGCAACCGCCGGGTTCGAGACCCGCGGCTTGCAGTTGCGTGCCCATGGCTCCATCGCCGATGAGCACCTTTTGTTGCATCGCTTCGAGCAGTGTCATTTTTTCATGTATTCGAGGAAGCGGCGGGCATAGCGGTCGAGTGTCGCCAGTTCGCCGCCGTCGGCGAGTTGCGAGCACATCTCATAGGCCACGGTTCCGTTGAATCCACCTTTCTTCATGCCGCGGAAAAAGGCTTTGTAGTCGATGAACCCTTCGCCCATGGGCACGGCCTGGACGAACGGGGTTTGCTTTTCGTAATTGACGAGCGGGGCGTTGTAGCGGTAGCGGGGGCGGAGTTGATAGTCGGCCACGGTAGTGTGGACGGTGACGGGGGCCAGCAGGCGGGCGGCCTTTTCGAGATCGTCTCCGTGCAGCGCCGGGGCCCAGGCATCGAACATGGCGCGGCAACTGGGGTGGTTGACGGTGCGGATGAGGTCGTTCATCGTCTCGTAGCCGGCGCACATGTCATGGTGATTCTGGACGCCGAGGACGACGCCGAACTCGGCAAAGCGTGTGGCCGTTTCGCGGAGCGTGTCGGCGATCAGTTTCCACTGCCTGCCGTAGTCGGCGGCGGGATTGTCGTAGCCGGTGAATACGCGGACGGCGGAAGCGCCAATGTCCTTGGCGAGCCGCGCGAGTTCGATCATGTACTGGGTCTGAATCTCGCGATGGGGGATTTCGCCGTGCTCCATGTCGGCGGTGAGATTGGTGTAGCCGGCAAGCACGACGTGCTTGAGCTTGGCTTTTTCCAGATGCGAACGCAAGGCGGCGCGTTCGGCTTCGCCATAGTCCAGGGGAGAGAGATGGGGCCGCTTGGCCATGAGCATGACGCCGTCATAGCCAAGCTCGGCGGCTTTGCCGATGAAATCCTCGACGGACAAAAACGCCTGGCCCCAAAAGCCGGCGTAGCTTACCGAATGCAACAGGTATCTGGCCATGAACTCCTGATTGTACCTCTATGGCAGGGGAAGGCCTTCGATGCAGCGGAGCGTGTCGCGGGCGATGAGCAACTCTTCGTTGGTGGGAATGACCCAAGCGGGGACACGCGAACCTTCTTTGGTGATGGGGGAATCCGTGCCGATGGCAGCGGCGTTGCGCTCCGCGTCGAAATCGACGCCGAACCAGCCGAGCCCTTCGCAGATCTGGCGGCGGATGGGTGCGGCGTTTTCGCCGATGCCGCCGCTGAAGAGAATCGCGTCGCACCCATCCATGACGGCCATGTAGGCGCCGATGTACTTGCGGACGCGGTGGCAGAACATGTCGATGGCGAGTTTGGCGCGGGAGTTGCCTTTTTCGGCTTCCTCGAGAAGGACGCGCATATCGCTGGAGATGCCGCTGACGCCATAGAGTCCGCTCATGCGGTTGAGCATGGATTCGAGCGTTTGCGCATCCATGGCTTCATGCCAGATGACGTGGAGCACAGCCATGGGATCGACATCGCCGCAACGGGTGCCCATGAGGAGGCCTTCGATGGGGGTGAAGCCCATGGATGTGTCGACGCTGCGGCCGCGGTCGATGGCGGTCACCGAACAGCCGTTTCCGAGGTGGCAGGTGATGAGCTTGTAGTCCTCGCGTTTCTTGCCATGCAGTTGGGCGAAGCGGTAGGAGATGTAGCGGTGGGAGGTGCCGTGGAAGCCGTAACGGCGGATCTTGTAGCGCTCATAGTAGATGTAAGGGAGCCCGTAAATATGGGCGGCGGGCGGAATGGTGTGGTGGAAGGAGGTATCGAATACGGCGACGTTGCAGGCGTGGGGCAACATCGCCTTGGCGGCGTAAAAGCCTTTCAGATTGTGCGGCGTGTGGAGGGGGGCGAGGTCGACGTTGTCTTCAATGTCATCGACCACTTCGGGAGTCATTTCGGTGGAACGTTGGAAGCGCTCGCCGCCATGGACGATGCGGTGGCCGACGCCCTGAATATCGGAGGGGCCGGAGAGTTCATCGCCCGCGTATTGCATGCAGGCATCGAGGATCGCCTGAAAGGCATCCTCGGCCTTGTAGATGGGCTTGGAGATCTTGACCTTCTTGCGGGCGGGGAGCTTTTCAGGGGCTTCCACCTGCACGACGGAGTAGGGTGTACCCATGCGGTCCACGGTGACCTTGACGAGGAGGCGGTCGCGGTTTTGCGCGATCTGCTCCGCGCTGGTTTCAATCAACTGGCTTTTGGCGGAACTGCTGCCGAAATTCAAGACGAGGATTTTCATTATTTATGCCTTCCATTTCGCCACTTGACCCGAACGCAAGGCCTGATTGGCAAGATGGGCCGCGGCGGCGGAAGAAACGCCCGCCTCCACGGGAGCGGCGGGTGGGCGGCGCGCGCGCACTGCTTCGATCCAATCGGTGAGGTGAAGCAGTTCCCCATTGGGGTTACCGTAAAAATCCGCGCCGCGCGGTCCCGCGCCCAATACCCATTCTTCATAGGCGAATTTATTGGTTCGAGTTTCGGGATAAAGTTCGTAGCGTCCCCGGTCGAGATACAGCGTGCCGTCCGTGCCCATCAGTTCGATCATGGCGGCGTTGCGCGCATTGCTGAACGTGCCTTCAAAATAGACCTGCACTTCCGCGTCGGGGTAGCGCAGGATGGTTTGCACGGTATCGGGCGTTTCCCAGACGCCCTTGGCGGAAAACCAGTCGCCGATGCTGGCGGCGGTGGCGGGGTGGTCCAACCCCAGAATCCAACGGACGATGTCGATCTGATGGACCATCAGATCGGTGAAGATGCCGCCGCCGAAATCCCAGAACCAGCGCCACTGGCGGAAGCGATAGGGGTCGAAGTCTTGTGGGCGGGCGGGGCCGAGCCAGGCTTTCCAGTCGACCTTGGCGGCATCGATCTGGTAGCGCTGGGCGGCGCGGGGGGCATTGCGGTTCCAGGTGATGTGGGCTTTGTGCACCTTGCCGATTTTGCCGGCGAGGACCATGTCGCGGCCCTTCTTCATGTGCGGCATGCTGCGCTGCTGGGTGCCGACCTGAACGATGCGTCCGGATTGGCGAACGGCGTCGAGGACGGCGCGTTCTTCCTCGCGGCTATGGGTGAGTGGCTTTTCGACGTAGACGTCCTTGCCGGCGCGGCAGGCGGCGACGGTGAGCGGCACATGCTGATGGTCGGGGGCGCCGATGAGTACGGCGTCGACGTCACGGCGCGCGAGTAGCTCGCGGTAATCGCCGGTGGCGAATGCCGCTGGGCCGGCGATTTGTTTTGCTTTTTCGAGATTTTCGCTCCAGACATCGCACACGGCGGAGATGCGTGCGTTGGCGATGCGCTCGATGTTGCGCATGAGGGCCTGGGCGCGGCCGCCCGTGCCGATACAGCCGATTTGCAGTGTTTCATTGGCGCCGAGGATTCTGCCCGCCGAAACCGCCGTCCACGCCAGTGCCCGCGCCGTTTGACGCCGTGTGGGATTCTGTTGGGGTTTCACATTCCCAGCATAGACCTAAGCTATGGTAGAGAGAAACAGATGACCCTGGATGAGGCGATGCGCAGGTTGGAGTCGTGCGGCACCGAGGAGCAGAAACGCGCTTTGCTGCGGCATGGCGCGAAGCCTCCGTTGTTCGGCGTAAGCGCGGCGAATTTGCGGAAACTGAAGCGTGAGATCGGGGTGGACACGGCGCTAGCGGGTGAGTTGTGGAATACCGGGATTGCGGATGCACGGCATCTGGCGATTTTTGTGGCGGACGCGAAGACGACTCCGGTGAAGACGCTGGATGCGTGGGTGGCGACGATCGACTATTCTTTCCTCGCCGATCGGTTTGTCCGCGATCTGGTGGCGAAGAGTCCCTACGCGGATAATTGCCTGAAGTGGACACGGTCGTTGCAGGAGTGGCCGGGGCGAGCCGGGTACATGTTGCTGGCGACGCTGCTGGACAATGGAGAGCGTCTGCATGAGGATCGTTTGCGCGGGTACATCCGCTCGATCGAAGCGGAGATCCACGCGTCGCGGAACCGGGTGAAAGACGCCATGCTGCATGCGCTGGTGGCCATCGGGTGCCATGTGCCATCGCTGCGCGCGGAGGTGATTCTGGCGACGCGAAATATCGGCACGGTGGAGGTGGACCACGGTCAAACGAAGTGCCGCACACCGGATGTGATTGCGGAAATCAAGAATTATTTGCGTAATAATCCGGAGTAGTTTTTCTTCAGTTTTTCGAGTTTGGGCAGCGCATTGACGATGACATAGGGATGGCGCGGGTTGCGCTTCACGAAATCCTGATGATAGCCTTCGGCGGGGTAGAAACCGTTGAGCGGCACGACTTCGGTGACGATGGATTTCGAGAAGATTTTCGCTTCGTTCAGTTGGCGGATATAGGCTTCGGCGACGCGCTTTTGTTCCTCGCCCTGGTAGAAGACCGCGGAGCGGTATTGGCGGCCCCAATCCGGGCCCTGACGGTGAAACTGGGTGGGGTCGTGGGCAACGCTGAAGAAGACCTTCAATAAGGTGCCGAAAGAGATTTTCGCGGGGTCGTAGCTGATATGGATGACTTCGGCGTGATCGGTTTTGTGGTTGGAGACGAGGTCGTATTTGGCGTCGCTGGCTTTGCCGCCGGCGTAGCCGGAGACGACGTTCTCCACACCGGCAAGCTCTTCGAAGACAGCTTCCGTGCACCAGAAGCAACCTCCGGCGAACACCGCGGTCTGCTTGCCCTTGGCATCGACGTCGGTGGCGGGATTGGGGAAATCGGCCGCCAGGAGGGTGGAACAGGCGAGGAGGAAGGTGAGGGTCCGCATTTCGTCATGATACGTTATTCGCCCGCCTTCCACGGGTTGATGAGGGAGATGCCACAGTGCGCGAAGCCGGATTCGTTGCGCGTGGCCGGCGTGGCGCGGTGCGCCCTACAGATGGCGGCAATCATGGCATCCATTTGGGAGACGGGGCGGCCCTTGGCTTCGCGCGCGGTGGCTACGAACGCGAACAGCTTCGCCGCGTTTTCGTCAAAGGACAGGATTCGTCCGCGAAAATCGTGCCACAGGATCTCTTCCACGACTCTCGCCAACCTCTCCCGGCGCTTGCCGTTTGGCAGGGCTTCCACACCGTAGAACATCTCGGCAACGGTAATGGTGGTGGTGAAGACGGCTAGCGGTTCCTGACGAGCCAGCCAACGCAGCACTCCGGGCTTGGGGGCCGGTTTCAGGACTTCCGAAAGCACGTTGGTGTCAAGAACGATCATTGGTCCAAGACAGGTGGTTTCCGAATCTTCTCCCGGCGGGGAAGTTTCAAATGGACGCCGCCGATGGGTTCTATGCGGCTGCGGATGGAATCCGCGAGATTGGGGCGTACCGCGGATTCACTGGTTACGGCTTCCCGAAGAATAACGCGCACCTCCTCGGACATGGAACGGCTATGTCGGGCGGCACGAACGCGCAGCCGCGATTTGGCAGCTTCATCCAGGTCTCGGATGAGGAAGTTCGGCATATTGCAATGATATCGCTGCAAGCACAGGAAGAATACACTTGACACTCTGTACGGCCGTGATATACTGAACAGTGTTTAGTAACGGGGCACTGTTAACATATGTCGACCTTAGCCATACGCAACCTCTTCCATGACAAGGTGAGACTCGCCGTCACGCTGACGGGCGTCGTCTTCGCCCTCATTCTCATCGTGATTCAGTTCGGATTATTTCTCGGATTTTTGGAAACGTCGGCGAATATTGTGGAGCATTCGGGTGTGGATTTGTGGATTACCGCGCCGGGGCTGCCGCATGTGAACGGTGGCTCGCCGATTCCGGAGCGGCGGCGGTACAAGGCGCTGCAAGTGGAGGGCGTGAAGGATGTGCGTCCCTATGCGCTGGTGTTTGTGAATTGGAAACTGCCGACGGGGGCGCAGGAAGCGGTGCAGGTAGTGGGCTTCGATGTCGATAGCCGGCTGGGCGGACCGTGGGAATTGATTGCCGGGAACGTGGACGACTTGAAGGGCGACGATACGGTGATCATCGACCGGCATTACCGGGCGAAGTTGGGCGGGGTGGAGATTGGGGACACGGTGGAGATCAACGGACGGCGGGCACGGGTGGTGGGGTACACGGATGGCGTGCGGTCGTTCACGACTGCTCCTTATGTATACACCTCTTTCAAGAACGCGCTGGATTATATTCCGATGACACAAGATTTGACAGTGTTTCTGGTGGTGCGAGCGGAGCCGGGCGCGGACCTGTCGGCGCTAAAAACAAGATTGCAGCAAAATGTTCCGAACGTGGATGTGTACACCAACGAGGAAATGCTGCGCAAGACACGGAACTACTGGGTGTTTTCCACGGGCGCGGGGGTCACGACGCTGATGGGCGCCGTGCTGGGGTTGCTGGTGGGAACCGTGGTGGTGGCGCAGACCATCTATGCGGCCACGGTGGACCACATACGCGAGTTCGGGACGCTGAAGGCGATGGGCGCCACCAACGGCTATCTATACAAGGTGATTCTCCAGCAAGCACTGTTGAGCGCGTTGATGGGATACGCCATCGCGATTGCCGTGGCGCATTTCGTGGTGGAAGGAAGCCGGTCCGGCGATGCGCTGATTCTAATGCCTCCGGAGATGGCGGCGGGCGTGTTCGGACTGGCGATTGTGATGTGCACGGGGGCATCGGTGTTGTCGATTCGCAAGGCGACGTCGATCGATCCGGCGATGGTATTCCGGGGGTAACGGGCGATGATTCAGATACGCGATTTGTACAAGACGTATGGGAAAGGCTCGGCGGAGGTGCACGCGTTGAATGGCGTGTCGCTCGATGTGAATGCCGGAGAGTTTCTGGTGTTGATGGGTCCTTCGGGGTCAGGGAAGACGACGCTGCTTTCGATCATGGGCTGCATTCTACAAGCGACGAAGGGCAGCGTGAAGATCGACGGGCAGGAGATGGTGGGACTGCGCGAGTCGGCGTTGCCGGCGGTGCGGCTACGCCACTTCGGGTTCATCTTTCAGGGTTTCAATCTGTTTCCGGCCCTGACCGTGCGGGAGAACGTGGAAATTGCGCTGGACCTGAAGGGCATTCGCGGGGGCAAGGCGCGGCAGCGGGCGATGGAGCTGCTGACGCGCGTCGGGCTGGCGGATAAAGCGAAGCGGTTCCCCGCCGATTTGAGTGGCGGGCAGAAGCAGCGGGTGGCGATTGCTCGTGCGCTGGCCGGGGATCCGCCGATCATTCTGGCCGATGAACCGACGGCTGCGCTCGATTCGGTGAGTGGCCGTACGGTGGTGGAAATTCTCACTTCACTGGCGCGGGAACAGGGCCGCGCCGTGGTGGTGGTTACGCATGATCCGCGCGTGCTCGAATACGCGCACCGGATTGTACGCATTGAAGACGGCAAGGCCGTCAGCGAAGAACAAGGAGTCGCAGCATGAAGAAGTGGATGCTGGCCGCTGTGGTTGCCGCCACGGGGCTGGTGGTTTACAGCAAGGCGAATGAACAATCGAAACCGAAGGCACAGCCTGTTCCGGCGGTGTCCGCGGCGCCGCGCTATGTGGTGGCGGCGGGTGTGGTGGAACCGGCTTCCGAGGAGATCAAGATCGGCTCGGAAATGGATGGCAAGCTGAAGGCGGTGCTGGTGAAGGAAGGCAGCCGGGTGTCGCGCGGGCAGGTGATCGCGGTGCTGGAGAATGGCGATGCAGCGGCACGGGTGGAGTTGGCGAAAGCGGGCCTGGCCGAGCGCGAGGCGGCGCTGGCGAGACTGCTGAATGGATCGCGGCTGGAGGAGCGGCGCGAGGCGCGGGCCGGGATTCGCGAGGCGGAGGCAGTGCTCGAAACGGCGCGGGCGGAACGTGCGCGGCGGGAAATGCTGCTGGAGAAGGGGGCGATCTCGCGAACGGAGTTCGACATCGTCGATCGCGAATACCGTGTGGCGCAGGCGCGGCTGGAGGCTGCCCGCGAGCGCTCCGCGTTGGTGGACGCCGAGGCGCGGCAGGATGAGCGCATGCGGGCGGAAGCGGAAGTGCTGAGCGCGCGGGCGCGGATTCGCGAGGCGGAGGCGTTCCTCGAGAAGACGTACATTCGCTCGCCCATCGATGGCGTGGTGCTACGGCGGTATCTGCAAGCGGGGGAGAGCGTTTCGACGAACGCGAACACGCCGATTGTGGCGCTGGGCGATACGTCGCGGCTGCGCGTGCGCGCCGACGTGGATGAGACGGACGTGGCCCGGATCGCGCTCGGGCAGTTGGCGTATGTACGTGCCGATGCCTACGGGGAGAAGCGATTCAGCGGGAAGATTGTCGAGATCGGGCAAACATTGGGGCGCAAGAATGTTCGCACCGATGCGCCGGCCGAGCGGGTGGATACGAAGATTCTGGAGACCTTGATTGAACTGGACGCGGGCCAAAGGCTACCCGTGGGATTGCGAGTGGATGCTTATGTCGAACCTGTTCGTTAGTTTTCTGATGGCCGCGGCGGCCCTGCATGCGCTGACGCTGCGCGAGGCGATGGAGCAAGCCGAGAAACTGAGTCCGGCGGTGCAACTGGCGAATCTGCGGGTGCTGGAGGCGGAGGCCGCGACACGCAATGCGCGGTCGGGCTATCTGCCGCAGGTTAGCCTGGGAGTGAACGGGACATACCAGACGATCAACCTGCAAAACATCGGGCTGATCATTCCGGGGCTGGGGTCGCGCGTGGGGCCGTTTCGCACGTTCGATGCGCGGCCGGTGCTGACGCAGAATGCGATCGATCTGAGCCTTCTCTCACGCATTCGCTCGGCGAAGGGCATGGAGGCCGCGTTGCGGTTCGACGTGCAGACGGCCAAGGAAGCAACTCTGCTGGCGGTGCTGCAACTGTACTTACAGATCCAGCAGGCGGATTCGCGCATTGCGGCGGCGGAGGCGCGGCGTGTCACGGCCGAGGCAGTGTTGGAGCAAGCGCGGCAATTCGAACAGGCGGGCACGGCGAGCAAGCTGGATGTGGCTCGAGCGGCGCAGCAATTTCATTCCGAGCAAGCTGTGCTGGCGCTGGCCAAGGGCGAACGCGAAGCGCTGGTAACGCTGTTGCTACGGACGATCGGGATGCCGCAGCAGGAGGTAGCGTTGGAAGCTCCGGCATTGGCGTTGCGGGCGATTGCGTCGGCGGCCGCGGACCGGCCCGAGGTGCGTGCATTGCAGGCGCGGCTGGATGCAGCGGAGCAGGATCGCCGGCGCGCCGAGCGCGAGCGGCTTCCGAAGCTGGCGTTTCTGGGCAATTACGGGCTGGCGGGGACGGGTCCGGACCGCAGTCTATCGACGTATGCGGTGGGAGCGACGTTAACGATTCCGCTGTGGACGGGCGGGCGCATTGCATCGGAGATACAGGCGGCGAAGGCACGGATCGAGCAGACGAAGACACAACGGCGCGATCTGGATTTACAGATTGCGCAGGAGATGAAGCAGGCGGAGATCGAAGCCAATGCGGCGCTGCTTTCGCTGCGCGCGGCGCAGGATGCAGTGGCCGCGGCCAAGCAGAGCCTGGAACTGGCGCGGCTGCGATTTTCATCGGGGATTGCGACGAATCTGGACACCATTACGGCGCAAGGGACGCTGGCGCAGGCGGAGGATACGGAGATCCGGACACGGTATGAATTCCATCTGGCGCGGGCGCGGTGGGCGCGGGCGATTGGGAATGTGTATGCGTTCTTCGATTAAAACACCACGCGGAGCATGAATTGCAGTTGCCGCTCATTGGTGGCGCTGTTGATGACTCCGAAGGTGGCAGCCCCCAGATTGATGGCCGGCGGCAGGAAGAAGGGGGTGTTCGTCAGATTGAACGCTTCGGCGCGGAACAGCAGCGCCACACGTTCGGTAAGAGAAGTTCGTTTAGTAACCGCAAGGTTGTAATTCCGGCGTCCCGGTCCACGGGCGTCGGGCAGTGTGCGCGATACATTTCCGAAGGTGAACGGAGCAGGCAGGCTGAATGCCGATGTATCGAAGTAGCGCTGGAGCCGCGCCTGCGGCGGCCCGGTCAATTCGGCGGATTGGCCCTTGCTCATGGGGCGCAGGACGGTTGTGAACAGCCCTGTATTGCCCGCCGAAGTGAGCGCCAGCGGAAAGCCGGTGTGGAGCGTCGCATTCCCCGCCGCTGCCCATCCACCCAGCCAGCGGCCCTTCCCAAACGGGAGGTCGATGGTGTGGCTGATATTGAGGCGCTGGGAGATATCCTGCTGCGAGACCGCCTTCTCCGAACGGAGGTCATACTGGTTTTGCGCAGGCGGGCGAAACGGAGTGAAGGTCACGACGCGGCCGGAGCCATTGTCGATGATCTTGCCGGCGGTGTATGAAGCAAGAATCATCATACCCCGCGAGAAGCGGCGCTCCCCTTTGAGTTGGAGGGCGTGATACTGCGAAAAGGCCGTGTGATTGAGGTTGCTGTCCATGCCGAGGTATTGCGGATGCGGCCGGAGCAACTGGTTCAAAGTGACCGTTGGCGCCGAGAGAGCGCCCGTGCGCACAAGTCCAAGAAACGGATTCGGCACACGCCGCAGCAAGTCCTGGCCGAGCGCCATGTGTTCGGGGGGAACTTGGTTGAAATCGAGGGCCATCGGCAACCTTACGCCGGTGTTGCCTGTGTATGCCGCTTCGAGCAGCCAGCCGCGGCCGAACTCGCGCTGGATGCTTGCGTTCCAATGCTGCGTATAGGAGTCGTTGCGGTTGTAGCGGGGATTGATGGTGATGGCTTGGCCGACAGCCAGGAGTTCCGCGGGGCTGGTTGGGGGAACGAGCGCGCCGGAGGGAAACGGATTGCTGAGTGGATTGAGAGGCGTAAGCCCGTCGATGCTGGCGAGCCAATCGGTGACGATCTGGAAACCGGCCGCTCCGAACTGTGTGGGGTTGGGGTAGCCGATACGGGGGGCGTAAAAGATGCCATAACCCGAGCGCAACACCGTGCGATTGCCGAGCCGGTAGGCGAGTCCGACGCGCGGGCCGAAGTCGCGCCATGCGGAATCGAAGTTGCCGCGCGGTTCGCCGTCGCGGCCAGCGTGGGTCAGCACTCCCGTCAAGGGCCGGAAGCCGGCTGGGGTCAGGGGGAAGCGGCGATCGAAATCGAAAGTGGCGAGGCGATTGTACCGTTCCGTGCGTGGCTGCTCATAGTCCCAACGCAGGCCGAGATTGACCGTCAGATTCCGGAAGCGGATGTCGTCATTGAAGTAGAGAGCGGCGTAGGCGTTGCGAACGGCGAAAGCAGGAACGTTTTGTACGCTTCCCGTGCCGTATCCGGCGAGGAACGAGGCGAAGGCGTCTCCGGCTTCCAGGCCGGCGACCTGTGGATCGGGTCCCTGGGTGAATGCCCGTGTGAAGGAGTATGAGCCCGATGCGGCCGATGGACGGAATACGTTCTGGTTGTACAGGCGCAGGTCCGTGCCGTAGGTAAACGTGTGCTTGCCGCGAATCAGCGTATGTTCGGCGACAGCGACGTACACATCGTTTGTCTGCGGCGCATCGGGCGGCGTGCCGATGGGTGCATAGCCGGTAAATGTCACTTGCGGGAAGGTCTCCTTTTGCACGCGGGCGGCCAGTTCGGCGGGAAATCCCAGATCCGTGAGTTTCACCTCCTGGTTGCTTCCCGTGATCTGATTGCCGTCGCGCCGGGTGAAGCCAAGGCGGTAGTTGAGAACGCTCGATGGATTGAGCACGACGGTGCCGTTGATCGCGGCGTTCCATGTGTCGTTGACAAACAAGATGCTGGTGGTATCGGCAATGGTGTTGAATTCGCCGGTGTTGAAGCTATCGCCGGTGTTCCGCGTGGCGCGGAAGAAAATGTTGTGGTTGTCGCTGAAGCGGTGATCGACACGTGCCGACCACTGGTTGCTGGCCGTGGTTTCATTCGGCGCAAAAACCCAGTTGTTGATGCGCGCCGGGCCATCGCCGGGACGATTCGGATCGGGGATGAACCGGCTCATCGCCGCCGCGGCGCGGTCGATGCGCGAGGCGGGAATGCGATTGCCGGCGTAGGCATCCCGCACGAGACGGCCGTTGGCGGCGGGGCGAGTGGTGAACGGATCGTAGATGACGACCGGGCGATTGGCAGCGGAACGCACGCCGGCGAAATCGCCCTGGCGCTGTGCGGCGGTGGGGATGGTCAGTGAACGTCCACCGAACGAAGCTCCTTCCCTGTGGCCCTGATAGTCGGCGAAGAAGAACGTGCGGTTGCGGCGAATAGGACCTCCGATGGCGCCTCCGAACATGTTGAAGTGAAAAATGCCCCGCTCTTGTCCGCGGGCATTGGCGAAGTAGTTGTTGGCGCGCAGACGGTCATTCCGGAAGAACTCATAGGCGCTGCCGTGGAACTCACTGGTCCCGCCCTTGGTCACGACGTTCACGACGCCTCCGCCGCTGCGTCCAAACTGCGGTCCGAACGAGTTGGTCATCACCTTAAACTCGAGCGTGCTGTCGGGTGAGGGCGAGATGGCGAAGGCATTTTGGACCGGCGTCATGACGGAGACGCCATCGATGAGGAATTCGTTGGTGCGAAACCGGCCTCCGTTGATGGAGATGTCCGCGGCATTGAATATCGCAAGCCCATTGGCCGAGCCGGAGGAAATGACGCGCCCTTCGCCGATCGGGCTGGTTTGGACGCCGGCGGTGAGGCCGACCAAGTCGAAGACATTGCGTCCTTGAATGGGCAGATCCTGCACCGCACGCTCCGTGACCACTTGACCCATGGCTCCCTTCTCGGTTTCCACGACCGGGATCTTCTCGTCGATGGAGATGGTGGTGCTCACATCACCGACCTCCATGACGATGTCAATGCTGATGCGGTCGTCGACACGAATGTCAATGCCGTCGCGTACCACCGATTTAAAACCAGGGGCGGTAACGCGAAGCTGGTAAGGACCGGGCTTGAGGTAGGGAAACTGGAATGAACCCGACGAGTCTACGGGCGCCTTCGCCGTAATCTGGGTGTTCTTCTCCGTCAGCATTACTTCGGCCTGGCCGGCGGCCGCGCCGGAGGAGTCGCGGACGCTGCCAATCAGCGTGCCGGTGATGTTTTGGGCGATAGCTGGTTGCGTGAGCACGAGGCAGATTGCCAGAAGTGAGCTACGAGGCGTCATGACATCGTCTCCTTGGTGGACAGGTTCCGTCGAGGCGAATGGGGGGACGCACCAAGCGGCAGCCGTCCGCAGGCCCCTGCATGAATCGCATCCCAGCCTCCTGGGATACTGATATATCAGGTTTTGGGATCTAGCGGAACAGCAGCGGAGCGAATTGGCCCAGATAGCGCCGCCAGACGGTGTAGGTGTGCGCGCCTTCCGTTTCCTCGAAGGTGTGGCGAATCTGGTGGGCCTTCAGCAGCGCGGCAAAATCCTGATTACGCTTGAGGAGGAAATCGTCTTTGCCGCAGGCGATCCAGAGCGTTTTTAGCTGGGCGTTGGTGGCTTTGGGATCCTTGAGCGCTTCGGCAAAGCGGGTTTCGAAATCGGCGGGGACGGCCGCGCTGAATGCTCCGATGGCGCTGAAGAGATTGAGGTGGCTGAAGCCGATGTGGATGGACTGGCCTCCGCCCATGGAGAGGCCGGCCACGGCGCGATTCGCTTTGCCAGGGGCAACGCGGTATTTCGATTCCACCAGCGGCATCACATCTTTGAGGATGTAGTCGTCGTAGAGCGCCGTGTTCTTCGCCTGCACTTCGCGCGGCGAACCGAAGGGTACGGCATGGCCGTATGGCATGACGACGATCATCGGCACGGCCTTCTTCTCCGCGATCAGGTTGTCGAGGATGAAGTTGGCCTGTCCGGCGAGCACCCATCCGCCGGCAGTGTCGTTGGAGCCATGGAAGAGATAGAGCACGGGATAGCGGCGGCTGCTCTTTTCGTAGCCTGGCGGTGTGTAGATCCAGATCCAGCGCGTTTCGCCGTTGAGCACTTTCGATTTCTGCCAGTTGATCTGCACGTCGCCGTGCGGAACATCGCGGATCTGCCAGAGGGCCGGAGGATCGGCGGGGATTTCCACCATGCTCGCCGAGGTGCGGGCGCGCAGTTTGACGCGGGGATTGACGGGGTCTGCCATCATGATCCCGTCGACGATGAACGAATAAATATAGATGCTGGGAGCCAGCGGACCGAGCGTGACGCTCCATATGCCGCCCTGCTGGCGCGTCATTTTCTCGCGCGTGTTGGCGGGCATCCAATCGCCGAAGAAGGAGACATCGGAGGCGCGCGGGGCGTGGATGCGGAATGTGACTTTGCCATCCGGATGCACTTCCGGAGACACAAGCGTATCGGCCGGGTTCTGCGCCAGGCAGACGGTGGCGGCAAGCAGGAGGATGCAGGGTTTCATGGGCGTCTCATTTCAAAGATCTCGCGCACCACGGTGTACTCCATGTAGCCGAGACGCGCGATGGGTAGGGCTTTGGTGAGATCGATGCGGCCGTTGGTGACAATGCGTTCATCGATGTGGATGCCGACAACTTCACCGAAGACGATGGTGTTGAGGGGGGAGAGTTCCACGATACGGACCGTTTTGCATTCGAACTGAACGGGCGATTGGGCAACGCGGGGCGGCTTGACGATGCGCGATGGGGCTTTCTCGAGGCCGGCGATTTCGAACTCATCGACACTGCGGGGAACGGAGGCGGAGGATCGATTCATCGGCTCGCGCAACTCCCAGGTGGCCATGTTGTAGACGAACTCGCCGGTTTCTTTCGCGTTGAGCACCGAATCCTTGATGGAGCCTTCCACGTGCTTTCCGGAGGCGGAGAAGAGGACGGTGGGAGGATCGTCACAGACGGCGTTGAAGTAACTGAAGGGGGCGAGGTTGGGGATGCCGCCGCGGCTGAGCGTGGAGATCCAGCCGATGGGGCGCGGCACAATGCACGATTTGAACGGATCGTGGGGCAGCGGATGCCCGCTCTTGGGTTCGTAAAACATTCCGGGTTACAGACGTTTCAAACGGAAGGTGAGCTTGGTGTTGTTGCGGGATTGCACTTCGCCGCCGTTGCCCGCATTGCGCGAGGATTCGCGTTCGCGCGTCAGCTCCAGTTCGCCGTCCTTCAACGTACCGGTGAACCTGAGGCGGGTTTCGTTGATCTGATTGCCGGCCTGCTCTTCGGCGACGACGATGAAGTTCACTTCGCCGCCGGAGACTTTGCCTTCGACGATACGCATACTCTTGAAATCGCCGTAAAGCTTGCCGGCGAGCACTTCGCCTTTGTGCTGGAACTGGAAGGCGATGTCGATGGGTTCGTTGTTGCGGCCGGGGTATTGGCCGACCCAGATGCCGGTGAGGTCGGCGGCGGAAAGCGTTGCGGTGAGCGCGCAAAGCAAGGCGAGCGTGCGCATGTTAGGAATCCTTGAGCAGGCCGGGGAGATGGCCGGTGCTGTCGGCGAAACGCTCGACGGGGGTTCCGAAGGCATCGAGCATGGAAACGTAAAGGTTGGCCAAGGGCGAATCCTCGGAGAAGACAAGATGCTGTCCGGAATCGATGCGGCCGCCGCCGCGCCCGCCGAGCACGAGTGGCAGCCGGTGCGGATCGTGCTTGTTGCCGTCGCTGAGGGCGGAAGCAAACAGCACCATCGAGTTGTCGAGCACGGTGCCTTCGCCTTCCTTCATGTTGTCGAGCTTCTGCAACAGGTATGCGAATTGCTCAATGTGCCACTGGCTGATGATCTGGTACTGGCGCAGCTTGTCGGCGTCGTTCTGATGGTGCGAGACATCGTGATGGCCGGCGCTGACTCCGGGGAGGAAGCGGAAGCTGACGTTGCTGACGGCATTGCCGAACATGAAGGTGCTGATACGGGTGGTGTCGGTTTGAAAAGCGAGGGCGATCATATCGAGCATGAGCCGCACATGCTCGGCGTGATTGACGGGCTCATCCGTGGGGGCGGCATTGGCGTCAATGGGGACGCGCGGCTTCCAGGGCGTCTTGCCGGCGGTGGTGGCGCGTTGGACGCGCTCTTCGAGCGAGCGCATCACGGAGAGGTATTCATCGAGGCGGATGCGGTCTTCGGCGCCGATTCGGCCGCGTAGGCGTTTGGCGTCGCCGAGCACGCGGTCGAGCAGAAGAGCGTCCATTTTCGCGGCGTTGCCTTGCGGGCCGGAGGCGGCGCGGAAGAGGCGTTCATAAACCGAGCGCGGATTGATCTCGCGCGCAAGCGGCGTGGTGGGATTGCTCCAGGCGATGTGCGAACCGTAAATGCGCGTATAGCCGACGACGGCATCGACGCCGATGGCGACGGGCGTGACTCCCAGTTCGAGCGAAGGCAGCGGCGTGAGATTGGCAATGCGCTGGGCGGCCACCTGATCGACGGAGGTGGCGTTGGCGATATCCGCGCCGGGTGTTTTCTTGATGGTGGCGCAGGTGAGGATGGCGGCCTCTTTGACGTAGTGGCCGTCACCGCCCTTGGAATTCGCGTTCCACAGATTGCTGAGTACGGTGATCTTGTCCTTGAGCGCGGCAAGCGGCTGCAAGGTTGGGGAAAGCTGGAAGTCGCGACCCTTGCCCTGGGGCATCCAGGCCGGCACGTTGACGCCGTTAGGCATGTAGAGCGCGGCCATGCGCACCGGATGGCGCGGTGCGGTGGCGGCGGAGGCTTCGAGCCACGGCAGGCCAAGGGCAACGCCGGCGCCGCGCAGCAAGGTGCGTCGGGAGATGGGCTTAGTCACGGTTGGTCAGCTCCCTCTTTGTCCCGGGGCGCGCCGTCTGGTAGCGGAAGGGCACGCTGAGGACAATCTCTTCGATCAGTGTTCGGGCCTTGAACTCATTATCTTTCACTTTTTGGACGATGGCATCGACGGTGCAGGAATCCTTCAGGGTCAGTCCGCGGCCCAGCGCGTAGCCGAGCATCTTCGCGGTGAGATGGCGCAGAAACAGATCCTTGCGCTGAAGCAGTGCGGCTTTCAATTCGGTGGGTCCTGTGAATTTCGTACCATCGGGGAGTTCGCCGGAATTGTCGATGGCCTTGCCGCCATCTTCGGTCCGCCAGCGTCCGATGACGTCGTAGTTTTCGAGGGCGAATCCGATAGGGTCGATCTTGTCGTGGCAACTGGCGCATACCGGGTTGGTACGGTGCTGCATCAGGCGGTCGCGTAATGTTTTCGGCGCGGAACCGGCGTGCGGCTCTTCGAGCGCGGGAACATTCGGCGGAGGCGGAGGCGGAGGCGTGCCGAGCATGGTGTCGAGCACCCACGCGCCGCGCAATACGGGACTGGTGCGATAGGGATGGGAACTGACGGCAAGCACGGCGGGCATGCCGAGCAATCCGCCGCGTGTCGATCCTTCGGGCAGTTCGACCCATTGCGGCTGCTTGGCGGCGTTGGACCGCACGGGGAGCTTTTCGGCGAAGTGTTTGGCGAGGTTGCTGGTGGCGATGGTGCCTTTGGATTCGATGAAGTTGAGCAGGGAGAGATTTTGCACCAGCACTTCGCGGAAGAAGAGGATGGGCTGGAAGCGGATGTCGCCGCGCAGTTCCTCATCGGTGGCGTAGGTGGGGAAGAGTTTCGCGTCGGGAGCTTTGTCGCCGCGCAGGTCGCGGGTGCCCAGCCATTGCTCAGTGAATCGTTGGGCGAAGACGAGCGAACGGTCATTGCGCAGCATGCGCTCGACGAGATAGCGCAATACGGCGGGTTCGTGGAGTTTGCCGGCGGCGGCGAGATCGGTGAGGAATTCGTCGGGAAGACTGCCCCAGAGGAAATAGGAGATACGCGATGCCAGCGCGTACGGATCGATCTCCTTCGCGCCCGTTCCGGTTGCTGGCGGCACGGTGAGGAAGAGGAAGTTCGGAGAGACCAGCGCGGCGCGCAGTGCGAAGAGGATGGCGGGTTCGAAATCCTGGCCTTGTTTGCGGGCGGTTTGATAGAGCGCGTAGTACGGTGCGATCTCGTCATCGCTTACGGGGCGGCGGAAGGCGCGGGGCAGGAAGGAAGCGAGGATACGGCGCGCGGCCTGATCGGACGTAACGCCTTTTCCGGGATAGGCGACGAAAATCTTTTGGCGCGATTTGTATTCCTTGGCGGCGAAATCCATGACGAACTTCGCGGCTTCCATGTATTTTTCCGAGTGCAGCGGAGAAAGGAAGAGCGTTTCGGCGGCGTTGTCGAAGCCTTCACCGCCCGCGCCATCGGCGGGGAGCGTGGCGCCGAAGTCCATGTGAATATCGAGCATGTCGCGGATGGTGGCGGAGTATTCATCGCGATTGAGGCGGCGGATGGGCGTGGGTCCGGGGACGATGCCTTCGGCGCAGGCTTCCTGGCGGAGAGCGTGCTCCACCCAATCGGCGAAGGCGATGCGCGCATCCACATCGGGTGCGGGAGAACCTTTGGGCGGCATTTCGCCGTTGCGTGTGCGGAGCGCGGCGCGATTCCACTTGACCGGCGATGTGCGGAGCGTGGCAGGGGTGGCGACGACGCTCAACTGGAATCCGCCTACGTTCGATTTGTGGCAATTCTGGCAGTAGGTATTGAGGAAGGTTTGTGCTTTGCCGAAGGTATAATTTTCCGGCGGCGCGGCTTGGGCCGTCGACAGCAACAGCGGCAAGGTGAGGACCAGGCGATGGATCATTGCGTTACATTCCGAAGCCGAGGTCGGTGGCTCCGTCCTCGAGGAGGGATTCGAGGCCTTCGCCGGTTGCGCCGGAGTCAATGAATTCCTGGGCGATGGATGGCAGGCTGAGTTCACCGGCCAAGGTAACACGGTCGAAGGCGAAGCGGACAGTGCGGATCATGACCCACGGGGTGGCGATGCCAAGCGTAAAGATGGTGAGCAGCAGATTGGTGAGGTGGAGCAGGAAGAAGTCGCCGAAGCTGACGGCGGACGCGAAGCGGGCGTTCTGAAAATGGGTGCGGCTCCACTGGTAATTGAAGCGCTGGAGTTGGAACCAGAGCATGCTGATGCCGAGGGTGAAAGGGGCAAGGATGAGACTGATAATCCAAGGGACAAACAGGTCGCGGCCTTCGCCGCTGTAGGCAAAGCGGGCATTGCCGTAGTAGGCGTTGTTGGCGTAATAGCGGCGGATGTTGTTCCAGAAGAAGGGCGCGTAGAGGGAGAACGTAACGATGGTGAGCAGAAGGCCGGGAAAGTAGATTTTGGAGAAATCGATCAAATTGCCACGGAAGGAGAAGCGAATTCCGCGCAAGGAAGTGCGGCTGAGGCGGTAACGCCAAGCACCCACCAAGGCGGCCGGGACAAGGACGAGCATCCCGGCGGCGAAGATGCTGCCTCCAATGATGGCTCCCGCGGTTTCACCCGCGGCAAGCATGCAGATTCCGATTTGGACGGCGAGGAGCAGGACAATGCCGATGGCTTTGGCAAAGCCGGTGAGCAGTTCGAGGCCGGTGCCGTGGTAGGCGAAAGCAACATTATCGAAGCGGGTGTTTTCGGCGAAGAAGGCGCGGATGCGCGTGCGGCCCCAGAAGGAGTAAATGCCGAGAGTAACAATGGAGAGCAGAATTGTTTTGATGTAGAGCACGAGAAGTTCGCCCCCCGAGCCATGGAAGGTGAGCCGGTGCGGCGTGGCCTTCGGGGCAGGTGGAGGAACGACCACGGCCGGGGCGATGCCCGCGCCACAACGGACGCAGAATCGGGCCACGGCTTCGATTTCATTTCCGCAATTGTTGCAGAACGGCATGCGCGATTATCCTTTCCCGGCCTGGAGGGCGCGGCGCAGCAGGTTCGAGGTGATTCTCTGTACTCTAGCATCGGGGCCGTGCGGGCGCACCCAGTGGGACCAAGGAAGAATGTGGCCGGGGGGAGAGGACAGTCCTTGCGCCCACCAGATGGTGGATGCGTTGAAGACAAAATTGCGTTTGGGGCCGGGATAGATTGTGGACGTGTAGTGCGACGGCCGCACGCCGCCGCTGAGGGCATCGCCCTCGGCAACGATCTCAAGTCCGGGGATATCGGCGGGATCGCCGTGAAACTCCCAGCCGACGAGGCCGGGAATGCCTTCGCCGGATTTCATATTGGTGCCGTCGAAGATCCAGTGCTTGGGATGGGTGCAGATCCAATCCGCGCCGCCGTTGAAGGGATAAACGGAGTGGGCGCCGATCAGCTTGTTGGCTTTCGGACCTTCGGTGGGGAACGGTAGCTTGAAGAACTCGCGGAAATTGCCGTACATTCCGCCGAAGACTCCTTCGCGGGACAGGATCCGATTGGGTTGTCCGCTGGAACTGGGCTGATACGGCGTGACGCCAAAAACGGAATTGCCGCTGAGATACAGGTGGGTGACTCCGGCTTGCACGGAGGCGAGGGCGTTATCGTACTGGCGTTGGTCCCAGTATTCGTCGTGGCCGACGCTCAAGAATACCTTGGCGCGGAGGAATTCCTCGGGGCGCAGCATGTCGACGTTCGATGTGTAGGTGACATCGTAGCCGAGCATTTCGAGCCAATAGGAGAGCGGATACTCCCAGAGCAGGAACTCGCCGGAACCGATGGAGAGCGGGTGATCGTAGATCTGGGCGTACTTGCCGTAGGGGCGATCGAAGGAGACGGCGACGCCGGGCGCCCAGGAATGGCGCGGGTCTGTGTAGAGTGAGTAGTCGTCGGGCCAGCGATTGTAAGCGGCCCAGGTGTTATCGCTGACCTGGAAGAGCACGTCGGCTTTGCGGCGGTCGCGCACGACGAAGATGACGAAGCTTTCCCAGGAGTGTTCGTGCTTGGATTCGGGAATGGTGGCGAGACGGCCGAGGTAGATGCCGCTGGGCCAATCGGCGGGGATCTTGAGTTCGGTGGAGGGTTCCCATTGGCATTCGCGAAGCCGGCGGCCGGCGATGGGAGGATCGGGCTGGGGCTTGCCGTCAAGAGGGCCCAGAGTCGTCATGTGACGCCCGCCGGCGCCGCCGTAGTAGCCCATGCGGTAGAGATGCAACTGATAACGCCGCGCGGGATTGACGCTGACCATGATACGCAGCGTATCTCCGGCTTCCGCGCTTTGGTGCGAGCAATAGCCTTCAATGAGCGTGGTGCGGAAATTCTTCGGGGCGTTGGGACGGACCTTGCTCAGTTGCCATGCCGTGGTGCCGGGCTTGCGGTTTTCATTCGATACGGTGCCTGCGCCGGTGGGCACGGCGGCGGCAAGGGAGCCGAGAAAGAGATCGCGCCGGCGAAAGGGCATAGATCAATTGAACCGCACTTTTCGGCAATGCGTGCGGGGTTGCGCGATCGCAACGCCGTCTGGTGCTTGCGGGATTTCCGGTGCAATCAGAACAGCAGACGGAATCCGAACTGAATCTGCCGCGACCCAGCATCGGCTGAAGAACCGATACCGGCGTTGGTGATCTGGCCGAAATTCGCATTACCAAAACCGCCGTCTGGATTCGGATACTGCGGTGTGTTGGTGAAGTTGAAGGACTCCGCCCGCAGTTCGGCGGTGAAGCGCTCTGAAATACGGAAGCGCCGGAAGCCGCTCAGATCGAGGTTGAAGAAGCCGGGACCAGTGAATGCGTTGCGTCCGACGTTGCCGAAAGTGTTCGGCGCCGCTGCCTGAAAGACGGAGGTGTCAAACCAGGTGGGCTGATTGCGGCCGGTGGCGCGGAAGTTCACAGTTTTCGAAATGGGCAGTTTCCCGGAACCGATGTAGTTCGGGTTGTTGGCGTTGCCCGGAGCGTTCAAGGTGGCGCTCGGGGCTGAAATGTTGAGCGCCTGGCCGGTCATCATGGAAAGAATGCCGGACACCTGCCAGCCGCCGGCGAGTTTCGCAAGAGCACCGTTGTTGGCATAGCGTTTGCCCTTGCCAAACGGGAGTTCCCAAACGTAGCTCTGGTTGAACATGTGGCGGCGGTCAAAGTCGGAGCGGGCACGGGAACGCGCGGAATTGATCAGGTAGGCGTAACCGCCGTTGTCCTGCGAGTAGTCGATGGACTTCGACCACGTATAAGCGGTGGTGAGGAGGAAGCCGCCGGAAAAACGCCGGTCCATTTTGACCTGGAGGGAGTTGTAGTTGGTGGATACGCCTATGAAGCTGACATTGGTGGCCGCATCGCGGCGGAAACGCGACCATAGCGGCTGGCCCTCGCGGCCCGCACCGAGAACGAACCCCCCATTGGCGTTGAACTGCTGAGAGACGCGCGTGCCTTTGTTGCCGACGTAGGCCACATCGAGACTGAAACTGCGGGGTAGAGCGCGTTGGACAGCGAGGTTGTAGCTCTGGATATAGCCTTCCCGGTAGTCCAGAGGGATCACTTCATAATTTTGGTTCGGTGCATTGCGGATGATACCGTCTTGTGGCACTGCGAACGGCAGGGGAGCCGGCATGCCGTCAGCCATGCGGCCCGGGGAAACGAAACTGTTCGCCGGGTTGAACGCGTTGTTTTGACGGACGGGGAAGTTGTAGGCGTAGCGATTGTCCGGGTAGGGAATGTAGCTGATGCCGTAGCCGGAACGAACGACGGTCTTCTCGTCGAGGCGATAGCTGATGCCGATACGCGGGGCGAAATTCGTGAGGTAGTTTTTGCGGCCCAGGTCCATCGGGTTGGAACCGATACCGGCGACGATGAGCGAGTTGGTCTCTATGTCGTAGTTCGAAAAACCGCCTCTGTGCTTCGGCGTGGCCGGGGGATACAGTTCGTGGCGGACACCGAGGTCGAGGGTGAGTTTCTTGGAGACCTGCCACTTGTCCTGCACGTAGGTAAACAGGGGGAACTGGATGTATTCCGGAAACGCCGACACCAGGTCACGGCCGAAGTCGTTGGGCAAGTCAAGCAGGAATGCGGCGTAAGCATTGCCGAAGCCCTGGTTGGGATCGCCGTTACGGCCGGTCTGGCCGGTGCGGAAACGGTATTGGCCGCGCAGCGAATAGACCTGGGTCTGTAGCAGCCCGTCGCGATTGAAGCGATAATCCCAGCCGAACTTGACCGTGTGGTTGCCGAGGCTCTTCGTCCAGTTGTTCACGAAGTTCCAGTTGGTCTCGAAGCGAATCCATGGCAGCGAAAGAGAATAGCCGGCAATGGGGTTGGAAAATCCGGAAACGTCGATGTTGGTGAGACCGGTGGTGAGATCGGAGATGTTGACGCCGCGGATACCGATCTGGTCGGAGGCGTTCGTGCCGTAGTCGGTGGCATAGGCGTCATTGCGGTAGCGGGAAATGCCGATGCGGACTTCGGTGATGAGCGTCGGGGTGAGAACACCGGTGTAGTTGAGCGCGCCGCTGTGCGTATCCACGGTGCCCGTACCAGCGAAACCGCCATTGGCTGGGCCGCCCGCGGTGCCGTAGCCCGCCAGCGGCGGATCGGTCACCACGCCGCGCTGGAAACTGTAGCGCAGGCTGATGCGGTGGTTCCCGGTAAAGACGTGATCGCCCTTCACATCGAACCCGTTTGTATCTTTGCGCCGCACGGTGGCGCCTTCGAAGTTGACGCCGGTGGCATTTTCCGAAGTGGGCGTGGGAATCAGGGCGTTGAGCCGCGCGGAGATGGGCGAAATGCGGGAGGTGGGGATGATTTTGTTGGCGAAGGGCTGCCGGTTGGCGCCGGTGGTGTCCCCGGTGAGCGGATCATAAATCGTGGTGGGGGAGGCGGACAAGTCCCCGCGGCGGAAGGCGGTGGTCGGTATGGTCAGACGGTGGCCTTTGCCTAAACGGTCACGGATACCGAGAAAATCGGCGAAGTAGAACGTTTTGTTCTTGACGATGGCCCCACCGGCGGTTGCGCCGAAGTAGTTGTAGGTGATGGGAGGTTTTCTCAGCAGGT
This sequence comes from uncultured Candidatus Solibacter sp., assembly GCA_964402295.1. Taxonomy (GTDB): domain Bacteria; phylum Acidobacteriota; class Terriglobia; order Bryobacterales; family Bryobacteraceae; genus CADEFT01. The sequence continues at coordinate 40,566 of CAYOBO010000047.1, forward strand.
CCGTACGGCGGGCGGCCAGGCGGCTGACTCGGTTGAATTCGTACAGGCTGCCGTGGAAGTCGTTGCCACCCGATTTGAGGGTAACGTTCATCACCGCTCCTCCGGCGCGGCCAAGTTCGGCCTCATAGTTCGACGTGGTCACATCGACGGTCTGAATGGCTTCAGCGGGCGGCACGTAGACCGTCAAGAGTCCGGTGCGATGATTGTTATCGACACCCTCAAATTGGATATTATTGGCCAGCCGCGCCTGTCCATTGACTCGCGACTGCATGGAGTCATTGGCGTTGAAAAACTCGGAGTGATTCCGTTGCGCACGCGCTGCCCCGGGGACAAGATTCACGAGGCCCTGAAAGTTCCGGTTCTGCGTCAGCGGCAATTCGGCCACTTGGCGAGCGTCCATTTGCCGGCCCGTATCGGTGCGGTCGGTTTGCAGTAGCGGCACCTCGGCGGAAATGGTGATCTGCTCGTTGATCTGGCCGGGTTGGAGTTGGATATCGACACGGACCGTGGAGTTAATGGTTACCTCCACGGCTTCGCGCGCCGCCTTGCGAAAGCCGGTCTGTTCGACGGTGACGTTGTAACGGCCTTGCGGAAGGTTCGAAAACGAATAATTGCCCGATTCGTTCGTCGATCCAGTGCGGGAAATATTCGTCGCCATTTCCTGAATTTGCACTTTGGCGTTTGGCACAACGGCGCCGCTGGGATCGGTGACCGACCCGACGATGGTTCCGTTTACCGCTTGCGAGTAGGCGGCAACGGCAAAGCTGGTACACAATAACACTCGCAGGAGTGTATACATGGTGTGACCTCCAACCTTTGCTGCAATAGACCCTTGACTCTAGGATAATTCTGGATTATCCGATTGGCAATAGTTTACAACAAGCGGCTGACCGATTTTCTTGGTGCTGCATTAAACGATGTTCATGTTCAGCGGATCCCATTGCATGGGGCGGCGCTCAAAGTAGCTGAGGTTGCAAAGAAGCGCGGGGCCGGCGGTACGGAACCCAAAGACGCCATCTTCGAAATGCGCCTTCCCGGTGCGGATCGCGTTCTGGAAATGCACATGATGTTCGCGATGCGGATTGTGGCTCGGCGGAGGATTGAAAACTTCGGTTGTTTCCGGGCGAATGGAATCGGCGTTCGGCGTGGATTGCGGGTATTTAGCTCGGTATTCCCGCAGGAACTGCTCCTGCACGTCCTTGGGGAAAGTGCTGATGGTGTAGCCGGGTTCGGTTTCGCGCGGCGTGCGGGAGAGCGTGAGGCTGTTCATGGTGGGCGTCATCACTCCCTCACTGCCGACGAAGCGGATTCCGAAAGATTCGCGCACGCCGCCGGAAACGAAGTTGACCTTGAGGGACAAAGTGAATGCTGGGTGCGATTCGGTGCGCGGGTAATCGACAAGGGCGAGCATGACGTCTGGCGCATCGCGGCCGTCTTTCCAGAAGCGCAGACCGCCGGTGGCGAAGATGCGCGTCGGCCCCAGCGCGCCGGTTACGGTGTGGATGCCGGTGAAGAGATGCACGAACAGATCGCCTGCAACGCCGGTGCCGTAGTCATTGTAATTGCGCCAGCGGAAGAGGCGGATGGCCTCGAAAGGGCGCTTCGGCGCCTTACCGAGGAAACGGTCCCAATCGACGGTTTGCGGCGAGGCATCGGGCGGAATGGAATATTGCCATGCGCCGATGGCGCTGTTGCGGTCGAGCCATGCTTCCACCATGTTGAGTTCGCCGATTGCGCCGCCGCGGAACAGATCGCGTGCTTTGAGAAAGGCGAGCGAACTGGCGTACTGGCTGCCGATTTGCAATATCTTTCCCGATTTCTTATGAGCATCGATGACTGGCTTGCCTTCATCGACGGAGTGGATCATCGGCTTCTGGCAATAGACGTGTTTGCCGGCCTGCAACGCTTCGATGGTGATGGCCGAGTGCCAATGATCCGGCGTGGCGACAAGCACGGCATCGATGTCGGGGCGGGCCAGCACTTCGCGGTAATCGCGGGTGGTGAGAAAATTGTTGCCCCAGACTTCCTTGGCGCGCGTGAGCCGGCCCGAGTAGACATCGCAGCATGCGGCGAGTTCCACTCCAGGGATGGAGAGTTCGTTACGCAGGTCGCCCGAACCCATTCCACCGCAACCGATCAATGCGATGCGGACTTTGTCGTTAGCGGAGATTTTCTTCTGTTGCATGGTGGCCTTTCACGGGAGTTAGCTTTTCACGCGCATGTTGGTTGGATCCCACTCGTAGTAGCGCTGGTCGCTCTGGCTCATGTTGCTGAGCAGCGCGGGACCGGCGGCGCGGAGCCCGAAGACGGCGTCTTCCACCACCGGTTTGCGCGAGCGCACCGCTTCATAGAAGACGCGGTGATGATCGAGATGATCGCTATAGCCGCGAGGGGCGTGGTAGCGCTCTTCCTTGTTGGGCTGGATGCCGTCGGCGGTGGGCGTAATCTCGGGATACTTCTGTTTGTACTGCTTGAGAAACTCAGCCTGCGTGGCTTTCGAAAAGGTGTCGATGGTGTAGCCGGGTTCGGTTTCACGCGGCACCCGCGTCACGGTGACGCTGCCGGATAGCGCGAGTGTACCTTCCGAGCCGACGAATCGGAAGCCGCTGTTTTCGCTGGCGCCGTTGACGAAGTTGACGCGGAGCGCGAGGTTGAAGGCGGGCAGCTTGCCTTGCGCCGGATAGTCGTAGATGCCGAGCATGACGTCGGGCACGTCGCGGCCGTCCTTCCAGAAACGAAGCCCGCCGGTGGCGTAGACGCGCGTGGGCCCGGTGGAGCCGGTGATGTAGTGGAGTCCGCTGAAGAGGTGGACGAAAAGATCGCCGGCGACGCCCGTGCCGTAATCCTTATAATTGCGCCAGCGGAAGAGGCGTTTGGGATCGAAGGGATGTTTGGGCGCCGAGCCGAGGAAGCGGTCCCAGTCAATATTTTCAGGCGTTGCGTCGGGCGGGATGGAATATTGCCACGCGCCGATGGCGGAGTTGCGGTCCCACCATGCCTCGACGAGATTGAGCTGGCCGATGACTCCCTGCTCGATGAGATCCTTGGCTTTGCGATAGACGATGGAACTGACGCGCTGGCTCCCGACTTGCAGAATGCGTCCGGTGCGCTTTTGCGCCTCAGCGACCTTAATGCCATCGGGGATCTTCTGCACCATCGGTTTTTCGACGTAGACGTCTTTGCCTGCTTCCATGGCATCGATGGCGATCTTGGCGTGCCAGTGGTCGGGCGTGGCGACGATCACAGCGTCGATGTCTTTCCGGTTGAGGATTTCGCGGTAGTCGCGAGTGGTGTAGAGATCGTTGCCCCACACTTCCTTGGCGCGCCGGAGGCGGCCTTGATAGACATCGCATGCGGCGACGAGTTTGACGCCGGGCTGGGCGATGGAGGAAAGCGTGTCCTGGCTACCCATGCCTCCGATGCCGATGGTGGCGATTTGGATGTGGTCGTTCGCGGCAACCGCTTGGGGGACGGCGAGAGGAATTGCCGTGGAGGCTTGGATGAAGTGTCTCCGTGTGGTGGACATGGGTTTCTTCTATTTTACGTCCTTGGCTTGGGCACTGCGTACAATTGAACCATGTTGCTGTTGCTTGGGTTGCTCTTGGCCGGTGTGTGGGCGCAGCCGTTCTTCCTTGAAGAGACGACGATTGCGCAGGTGCACGAGGCGATGCGCAGCGGGCATTTGACGTGCCGGGCACTGGTGGATGGATATCTCAAACGCATTGCCGCGTTCGACAAGAACGGGCCGGCGATCAATTCACTCGTGGTGGTGAATCCTTCGGCCTTGGATCAGGCCGATGCGCTCGATCTGCAATTTCAGCGCTCCGGGCTGAGCGGCCCCCTGCACTGTGTGCCTCTCATCGTGAAGGACAACTTCGAAACCGTGGGGCTGCAATCGGCGAATGGCTCATTGTCGCTGGCGGGCTACCTGCCGGCACGGGATGCGTTTCAGGTGAAGCGCGTGAAGGA
>CAYOBO010000048.1:0-44052 GCA_964402295.1 uncultured Candidatus Solibacter sp.
TCGGCGGCGGCGTGCGGCTCCGGCGGCCGCGGGGGCTCCGGCGAGGGCTTCGTCGAGGGGGCCGGCTGTTTCCAGGACGCGATCGCCGTCAAAACATTTCACCTTCAAATTGTGGTTTTGATAGAGGGCGACGCCGGTGGTTTCGTAGGCTCCGAAATCCTTGCCCCATTGGGTTTCCGAGGCTTCATAGGCGAGCCAAAGGCGGTTTTTGGCGTCGTAGGCGACAGAACTGCGCGCTTCGAAATTGCGGCTGTTGGCGGCGGCAACGACGGGTTGCATGCGCACAGCGCCATCCCAGCGCATGCGGCGCAGCATGACGTCGTAGTCGCCCTTATCGTAGGTATCCCAACTGACGGCGATTTCCCCATTCGATGCGGCGGCGATGGCGGGATCCCAATCGCTGAGCTTTGAGGTGGAGACGATGGATTCGGGCGTGAAGGCATCGCCATTCTGCGCCGCGGCGAGCACATCGAGGCTGCCATTGCGATAGCCCTGCCATGCCACCCAAACGCGGCCCTGGGCGTCGGTGGCGGCCACGGGATTGACGTCGGTGCCTTCGTCGGCGGTGATGCGGATTTCGCGAGACCACGCGTTGCCGCTGCGGTATTTGGCGTAGAGATCGAAGTTGCCGCTTTGATTGGCGGACCAGATGACCCAGACACGCTTCTGGCCATCGACGGCGACGGCGGTGCGCATGGCGTCCTGCCTTGCGGCGGATACCGGGATAGGGGTGCTCCATTTGCGCGTGTGCTTCGAGTATTCGGCGAGCATCACCTGATCGCCGCCGGCGGGCCGGGCGAGGAAGTCGAAGCTCTTCGGTTCGCTTTCGAAGGCACGGCGGGACTCCTGTGCGCGGTCGGCGTGACGAAACTCGATGAAGCTGAGGAAGACGGAATCGCCGGAGGTGGCGAGGGCGGGGAAGTCCTGCTCTTCGGGGGATTCGGTGAGTTGCGTGATGACGGGGGAGCGGTCGACGGTGACCTTGCCTTGGAGGAACTCCTTCGATTCTCCAAAGGGGAGTTCGCGGGCCTGGAAGGAGAAGTTGCCCTGGGAGAGCTGGACATCGAAGCGCGCCTCCTCGCCGGCGGCGGCTGTGACGACTACTCCGTTCTCGAAGACGGGGCCGGCTTTGCCCTTCTTGCCGTCGGAGGGACGGGTAGAGACCTTCCATCCGTTGAGATCCGCGGAGTCATTGCCGGAAAATCGCCAGCCTCGGATTTCGGTGATGCGGCCGGGGGTGACTTGGATGGAGCCATCCCAGCGGGAGCCGGAACGGTCATTGACCCCGAGCAGGATGCGGAAAGAGATGGTGCCTCCGTTGGGGGATGGAGCCGGGGCCGGCGCGGCGGTGCGGCGCTGGGAATAGAGAGTGAAGCCCGCGGCTCCGCAAAGGAGGGCGAGGAGGACTACGGCGAAGCGTTTCGACATGGTGCTACTCCTTGTTCAGATAGAGGACTGCCGGCGCGGGGAACGGCGTGGTGAAGGGACAGCGCCAGCCTTCGACTGCTTTGGCGCAGATGGGGCGCTTGGCGTTGACGTCGAGCCATTCGGCGCGAAAACGGCCGGGGATGTCCTTGCGGACGCGGAGCGGTCCTTGGGCTTGGAGCGTGGCGAGGCAGGCGGCGAGGCCCGCGATCAGGCTAAGGCTTTGGTGAGCTCGAGCCCGCGGTCGTACATCATGGCGACTTCGCTGGAACATCCCAGGAACAGCATACCGTTATCGCGCCAGAATTTCCCGAGTTGGAGGTGGCGCGTCTGGGTGCCGGGTGCGATGCCGTATTTCAAACAGCTATCGCGGACCTGTTCCATGGCCTTGATGAGCTTGGGATTCATGAAGTCGCCGGGGCAGCCGAGGGCGATGGAGAAATCGGCGGGGCCGATCATGACGGCGTCGATTCCCTTGACGGCGAGCAGTTCGTCGCGCATTTCGAGAGCGCGCACGGTTTCGATCTGGAAGACGACCATGACGTGTTCGTTCATGTGAGCGATGACGTCGGGGATGGTGGCCTTGGCATAGCCGATGTGATGTGGAGTGAGGCCATAGCCTCGGATGCCGAGAGGCGGGTACTTGGTCCAGCTCACGGCCTTTTCGAGCAGTTCGGGAGATTCGACGCGGGGGAGCATGATGCCCGATGCGCCGCAGTCGAGGCCTCGGGCGACGAGGTCATACTGGAGGTCGGCGACACGGACGATGGGAGCGAGGCCGGCTTCGGTGGAGGCTTGACAGATGTCACGCACGGATTCGAGGCCGAGCCAGCCGTGCTCGCAGTCGATGAAGGCCCAGTGGAATCCGGCGGCGGCGAGAATGCGGCCGACATCGGGGGAGCGCAACATCCCGAAGGAAGTGCCCAACTGCACCTTGCCCTCCTTGAGGGCTTGTTTCACGGAATTGGTTTTCATGGGGTACTTACAGGAATAGCAAATGATGGTCCGGGCAATCGACGTGGACGTTGTCGTAGATGCGATCGATGAGGTCCATGCCATGGCGGGCGAGGAAAGGAAGGATGCCGTAGAAGCGCTCCTGGAGATGCTTGTGGGGATAGAGCGCGTTGAACAGGAAATGCGCCTCCTCCTGCGCGCGGACGTTGCGGCGGAGCGATTCGCGGGCCACTTTGCGCTGCATCTTGGCGAGCTGATATTGGATTTTGGCGGAGCTTTTCTGGAGCGCCGCGCCGAGTGTGGCGTCGAAGCCGCCGACGATGCCGAGCAGATGCTCGAGCTGCGCTTTGGTGGAGTGCGACACTTCGGCGATGGCGGCGCTGACTTCGGGAGGCGAGAGGCGGGCGGCGAGCGTTTCGCGGAAGCTGTCTTCGCCGGGGAAGAGCGCGTCGAGGCGGAGATCGTAACGGCGTAGGAGTTTGCCGCTACGTTCGTCGATCAGAGTGAAGCAATTGCGGGGCATGGCCACGGGCATGCGGCCGAGCAGGGATTGATAAATGACTTGCGACTGCGCGAGGTAGGCGAGTTCAGCGGGGCCGCCGATGTAGGCGACGGTGGGGAACATGTAGTCCTGGACGACGGGGCGCAGGGCGGCGTTGGGCGACAACGATTCGGCGCGGGCGGCGAGTTCGGCGGCGCTCCACTGGCGGTCGCGGTGGTGGTACGTGCCGTCGCGGCGGCGGAGGGAGAGGCGGCGGCCTTCATCGAGCAGGAAGAACAGGGACGTTTCCTTTTCGATGTGGATCTGGGCGTGGTAGCCGGCCTCGTTGAGCCGGCGATTGCGGTCATGGAGTTTCGCGGTGAGTTCGGGGGCGGCTTCGACGGCGCGGCGGAGAAACGGCGCCGCCAGCCGGCGCGAGGCCGGATGCATGGGGTCGAAGTAGAGCAGGTCGTAGGAGGCGAGGATCTCGCGAAAAAGGGTGACGAAGGCCTGGCCGAAGGAAGCGCCGCCCGTGTAGGCGCGGCCGGCAAGCGCGAAGACTTCTTCACTGAAGGGGAATCCTTCAAGGGATTTGCGGAGAGTCTCCTCGGGGAGTTGGGCGACGGGAAGCGCGCCGACCGGACGGTCAGAGGCTTCGGCATGGGGCGTGCGGAGGAGGATGGGCTTCTGCGTGGCGTCGAAGGTCCAACAAGTGCTGACTTCGGCGAGGTCGTGATCTTCGGTGGCGACCCAGAAAACAGGCACGGCGGGGATGCCTTTGTCCGTCAGTTGCCGGGCGAGGCGCACGGCGGTGAGGGCTTTGTAGATGGAGTAGGCCGGACCGCCATAGAGGCCGACTTGCTGGCCGGTGAGGACGGCTACGGTTCCGGGTTTGGCGAGAAGGCTGATCGGCGCGGAGGCGGGATTCTGGGCCTGGAGGGCGGATATGAGTGCGGCGCGGCGTTCGTCTGGAAAATCGATTGTGGATGCGGCCCGGGTGAGCGCTTCGGCGTCGAATGGCGCATGCGGATAGAATTCGGCCACGCGGTCAAAGCGGTACAGCAGGTCGCTGAACAGCTTGGATGTATGCGGCAGCTCAGTATGGCGTTTACAGACGACCTGCATGCCCCTCCCAATGATCCCAGTAAAAGAGCAAAACTACAGGGTAACAGATGCGGCCGGGAGGGAAAGGATTCGGCGAGTTTACGGGGGAAGGGCAGAAACATGCGTTTCGGCCGCCGGGGTTCACGCGGCGGGGCGTTTTTGGCCGGTGAGGGAGAGGAAGTAGTCGACCATATCGAGCGGGACGTCGGCGTTCACTTCCACTTTGCGTTTGGCGTGATCCACTTTAATGCGGTCGAAAAAGCGGAGCATTTCCGGTTTATCGCTGGGCGTGGAAAGACGGCCGAATCCGATGAGGGCGCGGAGCATGTCGTGGAGCTGCTTGGCGTCCTTTTCATCGCCGCATTGGCCCATGGCGTCGAGGTTCAAGCCGTTTTCCATGTCGAGCGTCATGGTGACGGTTTCGAGCGAACGGAAGATGCGGTTCAGATTGGCCAGATTGCCGGTTTGCGGTAAAGGAATGGGGGCGAAGCCGCCGATGGCGACTCCCCAAAGATGCTTGTCCTGCGGCAGCGCGGAGACCTCGTGGAGCACGTTGCGCTTGTTGCTGTCGTCGCCGGTTGGTTTGATGGCGGTTTCGAGGTAGGGCATTTTGGCGGCGAGGGCGATGTGCTTGTCGATGAAGACGACGCCGGCGTCGCCGGTGGCGAGGATGCTATGGCCGTTCGCGGCGACACGCCTGGCGCCTTCCTTTTCGAGCAGCGCTTCGAGCGCCCGCGGATCCTCGAAACGGCCGCGCACGATGAGCACTCCGTCCTTGCCGTTGGAGGCGAAAACCACTTCGTCGATGTCTTTTCGCGGATCGAGACGGGTCTTTTTCACAAACTCGTCGAGTTCGCGGAAATTGCTGCCGCTCGATAGTTTTCGATAGACGGGCGTGTTCTGGATCTGGGCCACGCGTGCGCCGACCAGCACGACGGTGTCGGGCGGGATGAAATCTTCGATGGCGCGCGAGAGCACGACGCCCTTTTCCGACAGCGGCGTCTTGCAGGCGGTGAGCGCAGCGAGCGTGCAGGAGAGAACCAGAATACGGCGCATGTTAAAAATCCCTCCGGCGGAAGATGGAAATGGCGGCAGCGAGAATGACGGCTCCGGACGCGGCGGTGGTGAAGACCGGCATGAGGCTGTGCACGGGATTGCCGAGCACGATGTCCATGGTCATGCGGCCGATGTCGTAGACCTTGGGCAGGCAGTGATAGAGCGTGCGCCAGAGCAGGCGGGACCACTCGGAACTGAGCAGGCGGTCCATCGTCTCGACCTGCGCCAGCACAGGGCTGATGAGCATGATTCCGGTGGGCGCCATAACAGCGAGCGCGGTGCTTTCGAGCAATACGCCGATGAGGACGACCACCGTAAGCAGCACGGCAAAGAGGAACATCGTGGTGGCTATGGCGATGAGGAACTCGGGAGTCCAGATGCCGGACTTGAGTCCGAGGATGGCCCAGATGCCGAGCACGAGATAGGCGATGTTGCCGCCGACGACGAGCACGTTGCCGAGATAGCGGCCAAGCAGCAGGTGCGTGCGGCCGACAGGTTTCGAAAGCAGCAGTTCGATGCGGCCGGGCTCGAGGACGCTGGGGATGAGGCCCGCGGAAGCGAACACGGCGAGGAACATGCCCCAGGTGTATAGGAATGCCGCCACGCCGGCTTGCACTTTACGCACAACCTGGGCGGCGTCGACGGTTTGATCGGCCTGCGCGCCGAACAGGGTAATGGTGGCAGTGGCGCCCTGGACGATGTCGATCTTCATGAGGAACAGGAAGAAGGCGATCATCAGCGTGGAGAGGGCGAACAGGCCCCAAAAGATCTTGCGGGCGAAGGCTTCGCGGAAGGTGTCGACGACGATGGCCTGGGTGGCGATGATGCTGCTATTCGGCATTGACGCTCCGGATAAAAACATCTTCGAGGGTGGATGTTGTGGGGATGAGCGCTTCGATTTCGATGCGTTCGGCGCGGAGCAGGTCGATGGCGGCGTTGGCGGAGGCGCGCTCGCTGAACTGGATGTCGAGCAGGGCATCGCGCGGGGCGAAGGAAGCGGCGCGGAGGACAAGTTCGTTGCGCACCTTTTCGGGCACGGCCGCGGGCACGGTGAGGCGATAGCCCTTGCCGGCGGTGAGGTCGCGCACCTTGCCCTGGAGCACGATCTTGCCTTTGTGGAGAATGGCGACGTCGCGGCAGAAGGCTTCGACTTCGGCGAGCAGATGCGAGTTGACGAAGATCGTGACTCCGCGCTGTTCGAGCGATTGGAGGATTTCGCGGATCTGGCGGCGGCCGACGGGATCGACGCCGTCGGATGGCTCGTCGAGGATGAGCAGCTTGGGCTCGTGCATCAGCGCCTGGGCAAGGCCGACGCGCTGTAGCATGCCTTTGGAATACTTGCCGAGGCGCACGCCGCCCCAATCGTCGAGGCCCACCAGAGCGAGCAGTTCGGGGATGCGGCGGCGGCGCGCGGTGGAATCCATGCCGCTGAGCGCGCCGTAGAAATCGAGCATGCCGCGGCCCGTCATATAGGTGGGGAAGCGGTGGTTTTCGGGGAGATATCCGATGCCGCGCCGCGCTTCGGGATGGGCGGCATTCTGCCCGAAGATTTGCGCGCTGCCGGCGGTGGGATGCACGGCGGACAGCAGCATTTTCACGGTGGTGGTTTTGCCCGCGCCGTTGGGGCCGAGCAATCCGTAGGTGGTTCCTGTTTCCACCTGGAGGTGAATGCCATCGACGGCGCAGACTTCGCGGCCGCTCCAGAAGGAGCGGTAGACTTTGCGGAGTCCGTTCGTTTCGATGGCGAGCGCAGTCATCCTATTCCAGAAGACGAAGCTACTGGGCGGGTTTGTTCCCGTTTTTCCGGGCTTCGCGGTACTTCTCGGTTTGCGAGAGCACATGCCATTCGGGGGCCTCGGTACGTTCGGCGATCAGCCAGACCGCGGTGGCAACGGTTCGATTGACGCGCGCCATGTTGTCGTAGTCGATCTTGTCCCAGTGATCGCCGAGGCCGTGGTAATCGGGGAATTCGAAGGCGACGCAGAAGGTGTGCGCGGGGACTCCGTAGTTGGCGAAGGCCTGATTGTCGCTGCGGGGAAAGAAGGCGGCGGAGTTTTCCTGGTGATGAAAAATTTCGACGCCGGTGAGTTTGCCGGCGAGTTGGAAGTAGTCGATGACTTCGGTGAAGCCGTAGCCGGTGGGGCTGAGGCGGTTGAGCTGCGGACCCTCGGGGGCGTCGGTGCGGCCCATGTGTTCGAGGTTGATGTTGGCCACGGTTTGGGCGAGCGGGAAGACGGGGTTGGAAGCGTAGTAGCGCGCGCCAAGTAATCCTTTCTCTTCGCCGAACATGGCCATGAAGATTATGGTGCGGCGGGGGCGCTGGGGCAGGGAAGCGTAGGCGGCGGCGATTTCGATGATGGATGCGGTGCCGCTGGCATCGTCGTTGGCGCCGTTATAAATGCCGTCGCCGGCCTCATCGGGTGTGGTGGTTCCGACGTGATCGTAGTGCGCGGTGACGAGGATGTAGGAGTCCTTGAGTTGCGGGTCTGAGCCGGGGAGGATGCCGATAACGTTCTTCAGCGGTGCGGGCCGTTGGGTGGCTTCGGGCAATTGGATGCTGAGCTGCGCCTGGGTCTGGCCCGAGGCAAGCGGTTCGAGCAAGGCCGCGAGTTTGGCGGAGTGAACGGCGCTGGTCTGCATGAAGCTGGAGCGGCGCGAGGAAGGCGGATGGGCAGGATCGATCAACTGGCCGGCGGAACCGGTGCCGCGTTCGCTATCGGCGCGCACGGCAAGTATGAGCGCGGGCTTGAGGCGGCGGAGTTCGGCGAACAGGCCGGAGACGGTGCGCATGCGCTCGGTGCGCTCTTCGCGCGGCAGGCGGCGGAGCTGGGCCATGGACGGCGTGAGCGCGAGGACGACTTTGCCTTCGAGGTGGTTTTCGGGGTGCGATTTGAGGGCGCTCGTGTCCTCGGTGCGGGCGAGAAACACGGGCGCGTTGTGCAGGCTGACGCCCTCGAGTGTGTTGATGCTGAGGTGTGAAGCATCGAGCGCGATGACGGTTTCGCCGTTGCGTACGGTGACGGTGACGCCGTCGAGGGGGATTTGTTTGTAGGTCCAGGGAGCGATCTGAAAATAGGATTGCGTGCCGGGGATGGGGTCGAGGCCGGCGCGGCGGAATTGGGCGGCGATGTATTCCGCGGCGATCTCCAGGCCGGGCGATGGAGTATTGCGCCCTTCAAGCAGGTCAGAGGCGAGGAAGGAGACGTGGCCCTTGAGGGAATTGGCGGAGATGCGCGCCAGGGCGTCGTGAATGGAGGGCGGGACTGTGGCTTCGACGGGTGGGGCTGCGTGGAGAGACACGGCAAGCAAGACGCCGAGCAGGGCGGGAGGAAAACGCATGAACCTATCATACCGTCTCTCCCGCTTGTTTCCTTTCCGTCAGGAGATTGTCAAATTTCAATCAAGCCGTAACCATGCGGCTTTGGATGGGTTCTATACGTTCACGGTGAGGCTTTCAGGGAAGACACACGGTGGAGGGATGCTGCGCTTGGGGGCGGCGTTCGCCGTCTTTTGGACATCGTGTTCGTTGTCGTCGCGGAACAGTGTGGTTGTGGTGCCCGTGATTTCCTCGGCGTATGCGGACGCGGCGGCGCCGGGGGCGATTCAGCGGGTGTGCGCCGAGGCGGAGGAAGACTTGCCGCCGTACTTCCACGCGCGCGGCGCGCCGTACTCGGCGGCACTGGTGCGGACGCAGGATCGCATGCGTTGCCATGTTTTCTACGAACCGACGGCGCCGGGGTTCCGGGCGTCCGCGGAGGATGCGGCGGTTTCCGAACTCATCTTCGGGCTGGACGCGGCGGCGTTTCTGTCGCAGCGGGGGACGATGCCGGGCGACGGATTGGATGTGGCCAAGCAGATTCTGCCTGAGTTGGACCGGCCGATACAGGTAACGCTGGGGATGGCAAGCGGCGCGGATACGCACTATGCCGCTGCCCTACGGTATCATTTTCCGAAATCGATACACACATTCCGGCTACAGCGGCATCCGACGGACGAGTATGATCCTTGGGCGCAGGATTATTTGAAGGCGGGGCGGATCGGGGCGGAGAGCCGGATACTGGTGACGCGGCAGGGATTCGAGGGCCGGCAATCGATGGGGGCGGAGATCCGGCCGCTGCTCGATTCGTATCGCGGGCCGCGCTATGTGCGGAGCAAGCTTTCCTGGGAGGGCGGTGACTTGCAGTTCGCGATGCACCCAATGCAGCCGGGGAAGCTGGTGATGTTCTACGGCACTAGTGCGAAGCGGTACTGGGGGGACGGGCTGTCGCGCGGCGAATTCGAATATATTCTGCTGCGGGAATTTGGGGCGGATGTGGCGGCATATATGGGCGATATTGCGCCGCATGTCGATTATCTGATGACGGTGCTGCCGGCCGGCCGAAAGGTGCTCGTGTCGGAGCCGGTTTGCGGGGACAAGCGTTTGGCGATGGCGGCGTTGGATCTGCTGGAGCGGCGGACGGAGGGAGTCTCGGCGCCCGCGGTCTCCGAACTGCGTGCCTTACTGACGGCATCGAACGGGGATGCCGGCCGCGCGGTGGAATGGGTACGGCGGGCGAAACAATTGCAGCGGAACTGGCACAGGCCGCCTCAGCGGGAAAAACTGGAAAAAGTGGAAGCATACCTGGCGGCGAATTGTCCGGGAGATGAACGAAAATGCCTGCAAAATGGCGGGATGGCGCGGATGCTTTCCGAACACCCGGAAATTCTGCGGGCTTGGGCGGAAACGGCGGCGGAGACGCAGACGGAATCCGTGTTGGCGCTGCGGTTGCTGGATATCGTCGAGGGGCAGTTGCTGCCTTGCGATGCGAGAGGCGCCGCGCGGCTGGAGCAGGCGATTGCGGCGCTGCGGCAAATGGGTTTCGCGGTTGCGAAAGTACCGGCCATACCGGGGAGCACCGACCCACTGTCGTATTGGACGGGGGTGAGCTATACGAATTCGGCGCTGGTGGACCGGACGTTGTTCGTGCCCCGATTGGGATTGGGGGCGGTGGAAGACGAGTGGATGGATCGACTGCGCAAGGAACTTCCCGACGGGTACAAGGCGGTGGCGGTGGAGGCGCGGCTGTTGTTGCTGGCAAACGGCGGGGTGCATTGCGTGATGGCGTTCGGGCGCGATGGAGCCGTGCAGTAGGTAACGCTTGCCGGCGGGATACGTCGGTAGTATTGAGAAATAAGATGCAAGCAATCGCTTGGGTTCTCTTCGCCGGTGCGTTGATGGCGCAGCCGAGTCCGCAGGGGCCTCCACCGGACCGCGGGCCCGGGCGTGGACGGCCTGCACGGGAGGCGGTGGCGGATCCGAATCAGAAGCCGGGGCGCGTCGAAGGGCGCGTGGTGCATGCGAAGACGGGCGAGCCGCTGCGCAAGGCCACTGTGACATTGAATCTCCGTGGACCGCGGGGCGGGTCGGCGCGATCGATCACTACGGAGGCCGACGGGCGATTCGCGTTTGAAACGGTGACTCCGGGGACGTATGAACTCGCGGCCGAGCGAACCGGGTATCTGCGGCAATCCTACACGCCGCCGGGACCGGGCCGGGCGAGTTCGTCCCTGAGCGTGGCTTCCGGGCAAAACCTGACAGGCCTGGAGATCAAGCTGATGCCGCATGCTGTGGTGGCGGGCAAGGTGCTGGACGCCGATGGCGAGCCGATGCAGGGCGCCGTGGTTTCGGTGATGCGGGTGAATTCGCTCGGTGGGCGAATGCGCGCGGCGCCGGTGGAGAGCGAAGTTTCGAATGACCTGGGCGAGTTTCGCGTATACCGGTTGCCGCCGGGGCGCTATTATTTGGCGGCATCGCGAAGCCGGCGCATGGGGCCAGAGGAGCGCGGCAGCGGTGGACAGCGCGAATCGTACGTGACGACGTATTATCCGGGATCGACGGACCTAGCGGGAGCGACGCTGCTGCAACTGGCCGCGGGGCAGGAAGTGAATGGCCTCACCATTCAACTGCGGCGGAGCCCGGTGTTCACCGTGCGCGGTAAGGTGGTGAACATGCCAGCGAACTCGCGGCCACAATCGCTGCGCGTGTTTCTGCGGCCGGGGGAGCGCGATGCCGTGCAGATGATGAGCCCGGGAGGAAGCGGCGGTGTTTCTTCCGATGGCGCATTTCAGATCGACGGAGTGCAGCCCGGCCATTACCTGCTGGCGGCGTTGCTCACCGAGCGCGAGCCGGTGACTTTGGGCAGCCTACAGTTGACGGTGGGCGCCAGCAACGTGGAGGACATCGCGTTTCCGCTAAGCGAACCGGTGACGGTGATGGGCTCCGTGCGCATGGAGAACGGAGACCCGGCCACGAACGCCGCTTCGGCGCGAGTGCTACTGGCGATGACGAATCCGATGTTCGGCGGGCGAAAGGAAGCGGCGCTGAAGGATGGAACATTCCGCATGGAGCGTGTTTCGCGCGAGCCGGCGTATGTGACGATGAGCGGACTGCCAAGCGGCCTGTGGGTTCGCTCGGTAAAGATGGGGAACCGGGAACTGCCCGGCGGGTTGGTGGATCTGTCGGGCAGTGCGTTGCTGGCGCCGCTGGAGATCATCCTTAGCGATAAAGTGGGTGCGGTGGAAGGCACGGCGAGTGCGGACGGCCAGCCGGCGGCGGGCGGATGGGTTTCGCTGGTTCCCGAGCCTTACCCGGTGGGTCGCGCGGACCTGGTGCGGGTGGCCAATATCGGCGATGGCGGAGCGTTTCGGCTCGAGGGGGTGCCTCCGGGCGAGTACCGCGTGTTTGCCTGGGAGGAAGAGGCCCGCGATTCGTTTGGCGATCCGGAGTTGTTGAAGAAGTTCGAGGGCGCTTCGGTGAAGGTGAGCGTGAAAGAAAATGCGACCGAGCGCGTGGAGTTGAAACTGGTGCGGAACGATCAGCCCTGAAGCGAACCGCGCAGGGCCGAGTGCGTGCGGAAAAGGATGGATTTCACGGCGGAGACCGAACAATCCAGGCGGCGGGCGATCTCACGGTATTCGCAGCCTTCGTATTTGTGCAAAATGACGGCTGCTTTCTGACGCTCGGGCAGGGCATTGATGATGCGTTCGGCGCGAGCCTGGCGCTCCCGGTCCAGCAGCAGCTTTTCGGGGGTAGGGGTGTAATCGGCGGTCCAGCGGTGGAGTGCCTTGGGGGAGAGGGCGCTGATGTCCTGGTGCAGGCGGCGCTGGCGCTTGATCCATTTGCGGGCGTGATTGGCGGCGATGCAATAGAGCCAGGTGGTGAATTCGGCGGCGGGTTCGTAGGAGTGGCGGGCGAGGTAGACGCGGAGGAAGACCTCCTGGGCGAGTTCCTGGGCCACGGCCTGATCGGCAACCATGCGCGCGATGAACTGCACCAGTTTGCGTTCGTGCCGGGCCATGAGGACGGTCATCTCCTCATCGGCGCCATCCTTCAGGCGGAGCATGCTTCGAATGTCATCGGAGAAAGAGACCCCAACGAATTGCATATTGCCTATCATGATGGAACTCGCGCCGCGCGTCACGCGATGGGCCGGGTTCTTAACAAATCTTTACACGGCGCGGCGCAACATCCGGCCGATCACGGATTGAAGCGATAGCCGGAGCCGCGAACGGTGAGGATGTGCTTCGGGTATTGCGGGTTCTCTTCGATTTTCTGGCGCAGCCAAGCGACGTGGACATCGACGGTGCGAGTGGAGATATCGGCCTGATACTCCCACACATCCTTAAGAATCTCCTCGCGCGTGAGCACCTTGCCACGATGGTCGATGAGGTAGCGGAGCAGTTGCATCTCCTTGCCGGCGAGGCTGATGGGCGTGCCGTCCTTGAGCACTTCGGCTTTGTCGAAATCGGCGGAGATGGCGCCGAACTGGAAGCGCACGACGGGAGTGAGATTCTCTTTGTGGACGCGGCGCAGCAAGGCTTCGACGCGGGCCAGCAGTTCGGATGGATCGAAGGGTTTGGTGAGGTAATCGTCGGCGCCGAGTTTGAGGCCGACGACGCGGTCGATGACCTGTGTCTTGGCGGTGAGCATGAGCACGGCCACGTCGGAGCCTTCCTGGCGCAGTTCGCGGCAGACGTCGAAGCCGTTCTTGCCGGGGAGCATGACGTCGAGAATGATGAGATCGAACGAGCCGGCTTTGGCTTTGGCGAGTCCGGTGGGGCCGTTGGTGGCGGTCTCGACGGTGTAGCCCTCCGACTCCAGGAGGTCGGAAAGAGTGAGAAGCAGGCCCGGCTCGTCTTCAACTAACAGGATGCGCGAATTCATCTCTTTGCTCCACGGGTACAGTAGGGATGCGCAGCAGAAACTCCGTGCCCTGGCCGGGTTCGGAATGAACGGTGACGGAGCCTTTGTGCGCGTCAACGATTCTTTTCACAAGATTGAGGCCGAGGCCGGTGCCATGGATCTGATCGTCGACGGCGCGGCGGCCGCGGAAGAAGGGATCGAAGATCTGGTTGCGCTCTTCGGCGGGGATGCCGGGGCCGCGGTCGGCGACTTTGATCTCGACAACGGAATCGTCGGGGCTGGTGACGGTGATGCCGATCCAGCCGCCTTCCGAGCCGTACTTGGCGGCGTTGGTGAGCAGGTTCTGGATGGCGTGTTTGAGCGCGTTGGAGTCGGCGAGCACGGGGGGCAGGTTGTCCTCGATGCGGGTCTCGATCTGGCAGTGCGAATCGTCGAGCACGGTGGATGTGGAGGCGATGGTCTCTTCGACAAGGGTGCGGATGTCGGTGGGCGATTGCTGAGCGATGGTGCGGCCGGCCTTGGCGTTGGCGAAGCGCAGCACCTGTTCGACGATGGTGGTGAGGCGCTCGGCCTCATCGACGATGAGCGTGCCGTAGCGCTGGACCTGCTTTGTGTTGCTGACGACGCCGCCCTTCAAGTTATGCGCCGCGGTGCGAATGACAGCGAGCGGAGTACGCAACTCATGCGAAACGCTGGCCACGAATTCCATCTGCACTTCGGCGAGCTTCTGCGCGCGGCGCGTGAATTGGAGCAGCGCCGCGATGGCGGCGAGCATAAGCAGCAGGATGCCGCTGGTGACCGCGAGATTGCGAATCCGCGCCTGATTGACGACGGCTTCGAGCGAGCCCGCGTTGTGACGCACGGACAGCAGATAGCGGCCGCGGTCGGGAGCCTGGATGAACTGCGGCAATCCGCCGCCACGGCCTCGTCCGCCGCCTCCGCCTCCCCGAAACATGCCCAGGCGGCGCATGATGGAATCGAAGGAGACATCGAATACAGTGACCTTGGCGTCGGCATTGTTGCCGATCGGATGGGCGGGAGGGGAAGCCTCGGGGAACAGGTAGATGTCGGGGAACTCGCGAAGCACCAGTTCCACCTGATACTGAAGCTTGCCTTGGGCGCCGAAGTGCCGCGTGAGCAGCTCCGGCAGCAGCGAGGCGCGAATGTAGGCGGGATCCACCTCGGCTAGAAACCAGTCGAACTCGCGCATGCGGGGCGGGGAAGGAGGGCGGCGGTCTCGGCCGCGGCGGCCGGGCTCAGGGGGCGGGCCGGGGTCGAAACGCGTGAACCTGGGAATTTCGATGAGGTTCACGTCCAGGACGGAGGGCGGTCCGCCCATGCGCGGGGGGCCGGGGCCATCGCTCGAGAGGCGGGACTCGATGCGTTCCTGGAAGCGTTTCCACTCCTCCGGCCAAGGCTGCGGTTCGTATTCGCCGCTGGAGGGGTTCAATAGGTGAAGGACGGCTGATTCCTTCTCCGGCACGGCAACTCCCATCCGGCGAAACAGCCGCGTGTGCGGCGAGGAACCTTTCCACTGCTGATAAGCTGCGGCGTAGGCATCGAGGCGTTCCATTTCCTCGAATTGCGTGGGGTAAGGGATGAGTCCGGAAACCGCGGCGCTGAGTTCGGCGTTGAAATCCTGGCTGAGGCGATGGAGGGAAGCTTGCAGGCTGGTGCGCAGCCGCTGGCGTTCGGCGACGCTGACTTCACCGATCCACCGGTACTGGAGAATGCCGAGGGCGGCCAGCAGCAACACCAGTACTCCGACGAAGACCCAGGAGAGTCTGGCGTAACGTCTGTTCTTGTCGTTATCCATGAGGCGCGCCGGTGGAATTCCTTTAACTCTAGAATACAGCGCGGAAACGGGGTTCCTGGCAAACTGTGGGTAAAGGCTTCGTTAAGAATGTAAAGTGTCTTCACTTGGCTGCACCCTGGCGAGTGGCTCGCCGCGTCTGAGTAGGCATGAAGCAACTCAGTCTGCTTGCCGCGATAGCTGCCTGCATCGTATTTGCCGTGGAGGCGCGGGCGCAATCGATGCCGTCGATGAAACTGCATGTCAACCATTCCTTCGCCGTGGGACAGAACTGGCTGCCCGCGGGCGAATACCGGATTCAGACGCTGCACACGGGAAGCGATCTGCCGGTGCTGGCGATTCAGGGCGAATATGGGACTGTGCTGGTGGCCGCGAACCGGTCTTCGCAGACCGTGGTGGAGAAAACGGAAGCGGTGTTCGCCGAGCGGAACAACAAACTGTATCTGAAGCGCATCAAAATGGCCGGGCGTTCCTACGGCTTCGAGGTGATCGGATCGCCCGCGGTTGCCGCGGATTAATTCGGAGGAAATTCGCATGATTTGGCTGCTGCTGTTACTGCCCGCGGTATGGGCTGAGCGCGTGCCGGGACGCTACGTAGTGGAGTTGAGTGGCGAATCGGTGGTGGAGCACGTGGTGCATGCAAAGAGCAAAGGCGGCGTGCGCGGAGCCGCGGCAGCGGAGCGGCGTGCGGCGTTGCGCGCCGAACAGCAGCAGGTGCGCGGGCGCCTGGAGCAGCGGCGCGCCCGGGTGCTCGATAGCGTGGTTACGGTGGCGAACGCGATGCTGGTGGATGTGTCCGATGCCGATGCCGGGCAATTGAAACTGGTGGCGGGCGTGAAGCGCGTGCTGCCCGTGCGCACCAAGCGTATGATTATGGATCGGGCGATCGTGCTGCAACGCGTGCGCGAGGCGTGGAACCGCGTGGGCGAGGAACACGCCGGCGAAGGCGCGAAGATCGGGATCATCGACAGTGGCGTGGATGTGAATCATGTGGCGTTGCGCGATCCGTCGATGGCGGCGCCGGAAGGCTATCCGCGCGCAGGCAGCGAAGCGGATCTGGCCAATACCAGCGGCAAGGTGATTGTGGCGCGCAGCTATGTGAACCTGCTGCCGCGGCGCGATGCGGATATGAGCGCACGCGACCGCGTGGGCCACGGGACGGCTCTGGCCGTGATCGCGGCGGGTACGCGCACAGCCGCGCCGCTGGGCACGATGGAAGGCATCGCGCCGAGGGCGTATATCGGAAACTACAAGGTTTTCGGCTCGCCCGGATTCAACGACGGTACAACCGACGATGCGATTCTCAAGGCGATCGACGATGCGGTGGCCGATGGCATGGATGTGATCAATCTGAGTCTGGGGAGCGATCTTGCGCCGCGCCTGGAGGAAGACGTTTCGGTGATGGCGGTGGAACGGGCCACGAAGGCGGGAGTGATTGTGGTGGTGGCGGCGGGAAATAACGGGCCGTCCTTGAATACGATCGCTTCGCCGGGCACGGCGCCATCGGCGATTACGGTGGGCGCTGTGACCAGTGACCGCACGTTCGCGGCGAGTGTGCTGGCCGATGGGTTGGGATCGTATGTAGCCGTGTTAAGCGACGGCGTGAGCCCGTCTTCGGCGTTGCGTGGCGAGTTGGCGGATGTAGCCGCGGTATCGGCGGATACGCTGGCGTGCGCGGCGCTGCCCGCGGCAAGCATGGCCGGGAAGGTAGCGCTGATCGAGCGCGGCACGTGCACATTTCAGATCAAGCTGGAGAATGCGCAGCGGGCGGGGGCGATCGCGGCGGTGGTGTATGCTCCGGCGAATGCCCGCGCACCGATCGCGATGGCGGTGGGGCAGGCGACGCTGCCGGCCGTGATGGTATCGCATGAAGCAGGCATGGCCATGCGTGAGCGCTTGGCGCAGGCGGCATTCTCGGTGACCATGGAATTCACGCGGCAGGCGGTGCCGGTGCAGGGCGGATTGATTACGGATTTTTCGGCGGCCGGGCCGAATGTGGACTGGAGCTTGAAGCCGGACTTGGTGGCCGTGGGCGGCGATGTCTATACGGGAACGCAGTCGCTGGATCCGGCAGGCGATATGTATTCGGCCAGCGGATTCATTCTGGTGGACGGCACGAGTTTTTCGGCGCCCATGGTTGCCGGCGCGGCGGCGCTATTGAAGAGCGCGCGGCCGGGGTTGAGTGTGGACCAGTACCGGTCGTTGATTGTGCAGACGGCGAAGGCGCTGGACGGTGTGCCGTTACAGCAGAGCGGAGCCGGGGAATTGGATGTGGATGCCGCGCTGGAGGCGCAGGTGGTGGCGACACCGGTATCGCTGAGTTTCGGCGCCGGCGGTGCGGATGCGGATTTGCGGAAGACCTTGACGATTGCCAATGTGGGGGCTGAGGCGGGTACGTTCCTGGTGGAAGCGCAGACGCGCGCGGGTTCGGCTGTTCCCTCGATTGAGAGAAGCACCGTGGAACTGGCGGCCGGCGCATCGGCGGAGGTGGCGGTGCGCTTGACCGGATTGGGTGAGGGGCCGCAGGAAGGCTTCGTGACGTTGACCAATGTGTCCACTGGGGCTGTGGTGCGGGTGCCGTACTGGTATGCCGTGCGGTCCAACAAGCCCGCGCACATCGCGATTCTGGAGCAGATTGCCAGCGGCCGGCGCGGCAGCGTACGCCGCGACGCCGTGTTGCTGCGGGTTTTGGAATCCTCCGGGGTGGCGATGACGGACGTGCCGATCGAAGTGACCGCGCTTTCCGGCGGCGGCGCGAGTGTCGATGTGGTTTCCTACGACAGCGAGATTCCGGGGTTGTTTGGAATCACGGTGCAACTGGGACCCGCGGCGGGGGCGAACGTCTTTCGCATTCAGGCGGGCGAGGCGTCGACGCTGGTCACCATCACCGGGCAGTAGTTTAGAACAATATCTCTCAAGGAGGGCCCGAATTCCGGATATTTCAATGGCCGGCTCAGCTACACCTTGACCAGTCCGAGCCCGTTGCCCTGAGGCAGAATCAGTTTGCCCTTCTCCACGGTGACGCCGCGATAGGGATCGTTGGCGATGAGCAGGTTGCCGTCGAGATCGGCGTAATCCACCAGCGGCGATAAATGCGCGGCCGCGGTGATGGTGACCGAACTCGATATCATGCAGCCGAGCATCACCTTCAGCCCCAGCGAGCGCGCCGTGTGGATCATCTTGTAGGCCTCCATCACGCCGCCGCACTTGTCGAGCTTGATGTTGATGCCGTCGAAGGCGCCGGCGAGCTTCGGCACATCGGAGGCGCGCAGGCATGCCTCATCGGCGAAGATGGGGATGTTCACCTTGCCGCGCATCCAGCGGGCTTCCTCAAGCATCGCCGCGGGCAGCGGCTGCTCGATCATCTCGACGCCCATGCCTTCCAGCCACTTGATCTTCCGCACCGCCTCTTCCTTCGATTTCCATCCTTCGTTGGCATCCACGCGCAGCGGCTTCTTCGTCACGCTGCGCACCGCCTCGATCGTGGCTTCATCCGTATCGAGCCCGACCTTGATCTTCAATACAGGGAACGCTTCGGCTTCCCGTACCTTCTGTTTGGTGACCTCCGGCGTGTCGATGCCGATGGAGAATGTGGTAAGCGGCGCGTCTTTCGCGTCCAGGCCGAAGTAGCGGTACAGCGGCACGCCCATCTTTTGCGCGGTCCAATCCATGAGGGCGATGTCGATCGCCGCCTTGGCGGCCCATTCGCTGGGAATACGGCGGAAGATCTCGTCCAGCACCTTGCGGAAGGCGCGCGGGTCAGCGCTTTCCAGGTACGGCTTCACGGACTCGATGGCCTTGCGCGCCGATACGGCGCTCTCGTGGTAGCGCACGATGGGGGCGCCTTCTCCCGTGCCGGCGATGCCATCCCGGCGAAAGCGCACATGCACCGTGTCGCGGAACTCGCTGGACGACATGACGGTGGTCCAGGTGTGCCGCAGTTGCAAGCGCACGATTTCGGTTTCGAGCGTGGCCGCGGGCGCCGGCGGCGAGCCAAGCAGGGCGGCGGGGAAGGCGCCGATCCAATCGCGTCGGGTCATATCTTCTTAATAGTGCACCAGCGAATGCACGGGATACGATCCCAGTTTGTTGCGGCCGCCGAGGAAGTCGAGCTCGATGACAAACCCCAGGCCGGCCACGACTCCTCCGAGTTTCTCGACCAGCTTTGCCACCGCTTGGGCGGTGCCGCCGGTGGCCAGCACATCGTCGATGATCAGCACATGCTGGCCGGGCCGGATCGCGTCCTTGTGAATTTCCAGCCGGTCTGTACCGTATTCGAGCTCGTACTCCATGGCTTCCACTTCCCAGGGCAGCTTCTTCGGTTTGCGCACGGGCACGAATCCGGTGCCGAGGGCATAGGCGACGGTGGGGGCGAAGATGAAGCCGCGGGCCTCGATGCCGAGCACGACATCGACGCGCTGTTCGCGGTAGTGTTCCTCGAAGGAATCGATCACCGAACCGAAGCCGTCTTTATCTCGCAGCAGCGTGGTGACATCGTAAAAGAGGATGCCGGGTTTGGGAAAATCGGGAATTTCCCGTATTAATGGTTTCCAATTCATGCAGTGTTATCTCTCAATTTGAAAGGAGTTGTACCGTTCGAGGGGCGCGTCCATGCCCTCCACGCCGCGCACATCGCTGAAGGCCGGGCCTTTCCACAAGCGGCCTTCGAGCGCGGAAAGCTTCTCGCTGCTGGCGATGGCATAGACCTCCACGCGGCCGTCGTCGAGATTGCGCGTATAGCCGCGGATGCCGAGTTCCGCCGCGTGGCGCTGGACGAAATACCGGTATCCCACGCCTTGCACACGGCCCCGGACAAAATAGCGTTTCGCCTGGGATTTCTGCGCCACAGAGCGCATGCTAGCATAAATGAGAATGCACCGCCGTAATTTCGTCAAACTGGCCGGCGCAATGGCCTCCCCAGCGCCTTTCGTGCAAGGGCAGCAGGCTGCCTCCGGCCGCTTTCGCATCTCTTTGGCACAGTGGTCGCTGCACCGGGCCATCCAAAGCCGGATGGTGGCCAATCTCCAATTCCCGCGCATTGCCCGCGAGCAGTTCGGCATCGAAGGATTGGAATTCGTCAACACGCTGATGGAGCCGCCCATCGCCTCCAACATCCAGCAGTTGAAGCGCAACATGGCCTCCACTGCAACCAAGGGGGTGCTCATCATGGTGGACGGTGAAGGCTTCATGGGCGCGGTGGATCGCGCCGAGCGCATGAAGGCCGCCGAAAACCATTTCAAATGGGTGGATACGGCCGCCGAACTCGGCTGCCACGCCATCCGCACCAATATGTATCCCGGGGAGAAGCAGCCCGCCACGGAAGCCGAAATCGCCGCGTTTCTCGACCGCTGCGCGGAGAGTTTCTCGAAGCTGTGCGAATTCGCCAAGGGACGCAACATCAACGTGATCATTGAAAACCACGGCGGTATCAGTTCGAACCCCGACGTGGTGGTACGGCTGATGAAGAAGCTGCCGCTCCCCAATTTCGGCACGCTGCCCGATTTCGGCAATTTCCCCAAGGAAGTGGACCGCTACGAGGCCGTGCGGAAAATGATGCCCTTCGCCAAGGGGGTCAGCTTTAAATGCATGGATTTTGACGCCTCGGGCAAGGAAACCACCATGGATTGCGACAAGCTGATGGCGATTGTGAGCGAATCCTCTTATCGCGGCTATGTCGGCATTGAATATGAAGGCTCGCGGCTGACGGAATTCGAGGGGATCCAGGCGGCGCGGCGCTTCCTGCAACGCTACGCATCATGAGATGGACTCGCAGATTTTGGTTGGCATCGGCTTTGGCGCTATCCTGCCGGAGCAGCAACTGGAGGCCGGACCAGGCACATCTTCCCGCCATCGCCGCCGATGGCGGCTTTCGCTTCCCCAAGCGCGCCGTGTTGGTCCACGAGGAAGTTTCCGAGAGCCAGAAACTGTGGATCGTTCGCGCCGACGAACCCTTCCGCATGCCGGGTGAGAAGTTGATGGCGGATCCGTCCCCGGTGCGCACGGAATTGGAAAAGTATGTCAAAATCACCGACATCGGCGAACTCGTGGACCCCATGGCGGAGCGCTGGGCGTGGGAAAACGCCAAGGGCCGCTGGCGCGCCGCCGCATTGCGCGGAGCCGGTGGGTATTTCCTGCACCTGGAACAGTTTGCGAAGATGTAACCGCACCTGCTACACTATCCTAGAGTCTGCTGTAATTCCAACCTCAACCAAGAGCAATTCCATGCCTAAGATGAAAACACACAAAGGTGCGGCCAAACGGTTCAAGATGACCGGAACGGGCAAAGTGACGCGCCGTCACGCATTTGCCCGCCACATCCTGACCTCCAAGCCCGCCGGCCGGAAGCGTCGCTTGGCGCAGGGAGCGGTGATGGACCCCGCCGACCAGCCCAAGGTGAAAGTGATGCTTCCCTACGGCCTGTAACAACAGGCCTCTCGCGGTGCGGACGGAGCCATTGCACGTGCCCGCAGCTGCCCGCAACGATCGATGCATTTGAAAGGAGACAAACGTGCCGAGAGTAAAACGTGGTACCAAACGGAGGGCGTCTCGCAGCAAAACGCTAGAGCTCGCATCCGGTTTTTTTCTTACCAAAAGCAAGCTGCACCGCGCCGCGCAGGAAGCGGTGGAAAAGGCACTTCGCTATGGCTATGTCGGCCGTAAGCGCAAGAAGCGCGATTTCCGCTCCCTCTGGATCGTGCGTATCGGCGCGGCCTGCAAACAGAACGGCATTTCCTATAGCCGCTTCATGGATGGCCTGAAAAAAGCCGGCATCGAACTGAATCGCAAGATTCTCGCCGACCTGGCTCTCAACGATTCCGCCGCGTTCGTGGCTCTGGTGGACAAAGCCAAGGCCGCCGCCCCACAAGCGAGTTAGGCTTCGGTAGAATCGGAGGGAAACTATGGAACCGATTCGCGACGACGACGCTGAATTCTTAGCCAGTCTGGAAGACCGCATTCTGCGCGCGGTGGAACTCGTGGGCCAGCTCCGCAAGGAGAAAGAGGCCCTCGAAAACAAGCTGGAATCCGCCGCGGAAGTCCAGAAGGGCCTGGAAGCGGACTTGGCCGAAGCAAGGCGCGAAAACGCCCGGCTGGTCAAGGAACTCGATTCGATGCATGCCGAACGCAAGCAGGTTCGCACACGCATCGAAAAACTTCTCGGGCAGATGGATCTGCTCAGCGCAAGCTAGAAGCACCCTATGGAGACCGGAACGAAGGACAAACGGCCGGTCCGGGTCACCATCGCCAATCAGACCTTCACCCTCATCACGTCGGGCGACGACCGCGAAGTGCTCGAGCTCGCCAACCGGGTGGATGAATTAATCGCCGGGATTGCCAAGCGCTCCTCCAATGCCGATACGGCGCGCTTGGCCATCCTGGCCTGTTTGCATCTGGCCGACCGTCTCCATTCCGTGGAACAGGAAATGAAAACCATGCGCGACCGCATGGAAGCGCGGGCGCGCCATTTCCAGGGCCTGCTCGACCAGGTGATTGACTAAGCTCCGCTCTCTCTCGCAATGAATCCTCTGCTGACTATTCAAACCCCCATTCCTTTCGATCGGATCCGGCCGGAGCATATTGAGCCGGCCATGGAACAATTACTCGCCGAAGCGCAGCGGCGGATCGATGCCATCGCCGCCGATGTGTCGCCGCGCACCTACGAGAACACGCTGGGCGCGCTCGATGCCGCCACCGACGAAGTGGATTATGCCATGGCCGTGGTGCGCCATCTGGAATCCGTGGCCACCACGCCCGCCTTGCGCGCGGCGCACAACGCCGTGGAGCCGAAGTTCAGCGAGTTCTACTCGCGCATTCCGCTGCACGAAGGATTGTGGAAGGCGCTACAGGACTTCGCGGCCACCGCACAAGCGCAGTCACTCTCCGGCGTGCGCAAGCGCAATCTGACGAAGACCATGGACTTCTTTCGCCGCGCCGGCGCGGAACTGGATGCCGCCGGCAAGAAGCGCCTGGCGGAAATCGATGTGGAACTGGCGAAGGCCACAACCAAGTTCAGTGAGCATGTGCTCGATTCCACCAACGCCTACGAAGAGATTTTCACGGACCGGAGCCAATTGGCCGGATTGCCGGAAAGCGCCGTCGCCGCCGCGCGCGCCAGCGCTCAGGCGAAAGGCAAGCAAGGGTGGCGCTTCACGCTGCAAGCTCCCAGCTACGTAGCCTTGATGACGTACCTGGACGATGCCGCCGTGCGCGAGCGCTTCTATCGCGTCTACTCCAACCGCGCTTCTTCCGGCGAGTATGACAACCATCCGCTGGTGTTGCGGATTCTGGCCTTGCGCCGGGAAAAGGCCCGATTGCTGGGCTTTGCCGATTTCGCCGACCTCGTGCTGGTGGACCGCATGGCGAAAACCGGCGCCCGCGCCTATGAATTCCTAGAGAGCCTGAAGGCGAAAACGGCCGGCTTCTTCACCGCCGAGTGTGAGGCTCTGGAGGCCTTCCGGCGCGAACTGGAAGGGCCCGGCGCGCCTCCGCTTGCCCCGTGGGACGTCGCCTATTACGCCGAAAAGCAACGCCAGGCCCGCTACGATTTCGACGAAGAGCAACTGCGGCCGTATTTCCCGCTGGAACAGGTTGTGGCGGGAATGTTTGAAACGGTGGAGCGCCTGTATGGTATCTCCGTGCGGCCCGTGGACGGCGTGCCCGGCTGGCATCCGGACGTGAAGTATTACGAGATCCGCGAGGGCGATGCGCTGCTCGGCTCCTTCTACACGGATTGGTTTCCGCGCGAGGACAAGCGCGGCGGCGCCTGGATGGACGCCTTACTCACCGGCGAGCCCGCCGTTGCCGGACGTCATCACGTCGGACTCATTTGCGGCAACATGACGCCGCCCGTCGACGGCAAGCCGGCGCTGCTCACCCATCGCGAAGTGGAAACCGTATTCCACGAATTCGGCCATCTGCTGCACCACTGCCTGAGCCGCGTCGAGGTGCGTGGACTATCCGGAACCAGCGTTGCCTGGGATTTCGTGGAATTGCCTTCGCAGATCATGGAGAACTGGTGTTGGGAACGGCCCTCGCTCGATCTGTTTGCGCGCCACTGGCAAACGGGCGCGCCCATCCCCGAGGATCTGTTTCAGAAGATGCGCAAGGCTCGCAACTTCCGCGCCGCCGCGGCGCAAATGCGCCAGTTGAGCTTCGGCATCGTTGACCTGAAGCTGCACCGCGAATACGACCCCGCCCGCGATGGCGATATCGTTGCGTACACGCGCGCCATTCTCCAGGAGTTCGCCCCCGCCCCCCTGCCCGAACCCTATGCCATGATTCTCGCCTTCACCCACCTGTTTGCGAGTCCCGTCGGCTACGGCGCGGGTTATTATTCCTATAAGTGGGCCGAAGTGCTGGACGCGGACGCGTTTTCGCTCTTCCGCGAAAAAGGTGTATTCGACCGCGAGACAGGTTTGCGGTTCCGCCGTCAAATCCTCGAGAAGGGCGATACGGAAGACCCCGCCGAACTGTTCCGCGCTTTTCGCGGACGCGATCCGCAACTGGAGCCGCTGCTGGCGCGTCAAGGTCTACAGTAGTGGATGATACACTAACCTGGAGAAGCAGGAATTCCGAACCATGAACCGACGCAACTTTATCGAATGCTCCGCCGCCAGTGCGCTGGCGCTTCCCTTGGCCGCGCAGGAGCCGCAGTTGCCCCGCAAGGCCATGCCGCTCGATATCATCCTGCCGGACGGCACGAAGCTGAACACGTCGCGCTACCTCGGCAAGGTCTGCGTAGTGGAATTTCTATTCACCACGTGCTCGCACTGCCAGGAGGCGTCGCGGCATCTGTCGGCGCTGAACCGCGAATTCGGGCCGCGCGGCCTCCAGCCCATCGGCGCTGCCTTCAACGAAGGCGCCATGATGCTGGTGCCGGCCTTCGTGAAGGAGAACAACGTCAACTATCCGGTCGGCGTGGTGAGCCGCGATAAGGTGCTCGAGTACATGTCGTTCTCCGCCATGATGCGCTTGACCGTGCCGATGGTCGCCTTCATTGACCGCCGCGGCAACATCCGCTACCAATCGAATCCCGTGGGCCAGGAAGCTCTGCACAGCGAACCGCGTATGCGCCAGATCATCGAGGAGTTGATCAAGGAGCCCGCCGGAGCCGCAAGCAAGGGTAAGAAGAGCTGAAGATGCGGCGCAGAGATCTGCTGAAAACCGCACTGCCGGCGCTGCCGCTGGCGGGTCGGCTCCACGGCGCCACCATCCCGCGTCCTGCTCCCGATATCGCCATCACGATGCCCAACGGCCTGCCGCCCATCCGGCTTAGCCAGTACAAAGGCAAGGTGATCGCCGTCGAGTTTCTCCTCACCTACTGCTCGCATTGCCAGCGCGCTTCCCGTACCGCGGAATTGGTGTACCGCGATTACGCCGGCCAGGGCTTCATGGTTGTCGGCGCGGCCATCAATCCGGGTGCCGATGTGGTGGGCTACAAGCGCGATCACAATCTCACGTTTCCCGTCGGCTCGGTGAGCCAGGATACGTGCATGTTCTTCATGCAGCACCTGCCCATGCAGCGCCTGTTGTTGCCGATGGTGGCGTTCGTCGATCGCGACTTCAACATCGTCGAACAGCACGGCGGCGACGATGCCGCCTTCTTCGGCGAGGCCGAAGAGAAGAACCTGCGGGCCGTCGTGGAACGGCTCTTGAAAACCCGCTCGACGCCGGCGAAAGCGGCGAAATCCGGCAAGAAGAAAAGCTGACGAATCCCCGCGCTGCGGAGGCGGATGCGCGCTTTCGTCTCGCGCTTTGGCCTGGTGCCGCGAATCATGCAGGTGAGTGCGCCGCAAGCCGGTCCCGTGACCACCGGCAGATCCATGTGGCTCGGGACCAGTCTAACGCAGCGGGTCGTACTCCGCCGCCAACTGCGCATAATCCGACGGCGCCATCCAGCCCGGGTGCGGATTCATCGAGCTGTCGATGTCCGTGCGCGGATGCAATTTCTTCCATTCCTCCAACTGCGCCCGCATGCGCTCGAGCACGTCCGGATGCTGCTGGGCGGCGTTGTTCTTCTCCGCTGGATCCCGGCCCAGATGATACAAGGCCAGCGTGACGGTGCGGTCATCGGCGACCGTTTCCACCAGTTTCCAATCGCCCGAAAGCACGGCGTGCTGCCGGTCCTGCGTTTCATTGCGCTTGGCCGCCCAGAACAACGGCCGCCCCTCCACGGATTCCCCCGACGCCAGCGCGGGCCACATGTTGCGTCCATCGAGCGGCTTCTTGTTGCCCGGCTTCACGCCCGCCGCCGCGCACAGGGTAGGGAAGAGATCGAGCACCGACATGCGTTGCCCCATCGCCACGCCGCGCGCCAGGCGCGCCGGATAACGGATGGCTGCGCACGCCCGCACTCCACCTTCATACACCGTCAACTTGCCCGCCCGCAGCGCTCCATTCCGCGCGCCCTGCCCCAATGCCCCGCCATTGTCGCTGAGAAACACGACGATCGTGTTCGCCAGTGACCCGTCGCCATCGAGCGCGCCCAGCACGTTCCCGATCGCCGTGTCCATGGCGTCCAACATCGCCGCATACGCGCGCCGGTTGCGATTGCCGATGGAAACATATTTCGCCAGCAACGGTTCCGGCGCCTGCATCGGCGAGTGCACGGCATTGAACGGCAGATAAAGGAAGAACGGCCGCGCCCGGTCGCGCTCTTTGAGCCATCGAACCGCTTCCGCGCCCAGCAAATCCGTGGAATAGCCCTCTTCCCGCACGCCCTTGCCGTTCCGCTGCCAGTCCAGTCCACCCAGCTTGGTGTGTGTGAAGTAATCGATCTCCGCGTTCACATGCCCGTAAAAATGATCGAACCCGCGCGCATTCGGCAGGAACCGGCGATTCGTATGCCCCAGGTGCCACTTGCCGATGATCGCCGTCTGATACCCGGCGGATTGAAAACTCTCCGCCATCGTGTGTTCATCCTGTGGCAGCCCGTAGGCGGACCACGGCCGGATCACCGAATAGATCAGTCCGTAACGCACCGGATTGCGCCCCGTCAGCAGCGCCGCCCGCGTTGGCGTGCACAGCGGCGTGGCGTAGAAATTCGTCAGCCGCACGCCTTCCCGGGCGATGCGGTCGATGTGCGGCGTGGGGATGTCGCCGCCCGCGAACCCCGTATCGGTGGAGCCGAGATCGTCCGCCAGAATCAGCAGCACGTTCGGCGGCCGCTGCTGTAGCGCTGCCAAGCCCGCCGCCAGCATCTCTCTGCGCGTGAGCATCGCGGAAATCCTACTTTACGGGCTTCATCGTCTTGACGCCTACGGCCTCGATGGATTGATCGCCCAGTTTCGCCTTCTCCAGCACGCCGGTGATCTCCACCTTCTTGCGGAATTGCTCGCGGAGCAGGAACTCGTGATCGAGCAGCACCAGCTTGTTTGTGCCATCCAGATTCAGCCTCATCACGCCGCGATCCATCTCCACGATGCCTCGCGCCGTCAGTGTCGTCGTCTTGATCTGGTATCCGCTCTGCTGCACCCAATCGCGGATCAGTTGCGGCTTCACCTTGCCGTCCGGCTTCAGGTCCACCGCCACCACTCCCTTCTTCGCGTCAATCTGCACCGCCGCGACACCGGGATTCTTCTCCAGTTTGTTCTTGATGAAATCCGCGCAGGAAGCGCACTCCATTCCGCCAAAAGCCTGCTCCACGCGCACGACTTGCGCACTCAGGGAGCCCGTCAGGCAAAGGAAAAGTAGTACTCGCATCCTTTCCAGCTTAGCCGATGCTTTTGCGCGTGGAAAAGTCTACCGCTGAAGCGCGCCGTTCTGCTAACCTGAAAGATTCACCCCGTCCGACTTCCCAAAGCTGTAACGAGGCCTAAAACAAATGAGTACGAAAATGTTTTTTGTGCCGCTGGCCGCGGCCTTCCTCATCTCCTGCGGAGGTGGTGGAGGTTCGGAGTCGTCAGGCAAGCAGCCCGCCTCCGCGCCCCCGGCCGCGCCCGCCGATCCCGCCACCCTCGGCACGATTCAGGGCAAGGTCGCCTTCACCGGCGCGAAGCCCGAACCGAAGCCCCTCAGCATGGACGCCACGCCCGCCTGCGCCCGCATGCACACCGGCCCCGTGTACTCCGAAGACGTTGTGCTCAATGCCAACGGTACGCTGAAGAACGCTTTCATCTACATCAAATCCGGCCTCCCCGAACGCGAATACCCCACCCCCACCGCTTCCGTGAAGCTCGATCAAAAGGGCTGCATCTATACGCCGCACGTCGTCGGCTTGATGGTCAACCAGACGCTCGAGATCTCCAACTCCGACGACACGAATCACAACATTCACCCCATGCCGAAGATCAACCGCGAATGGAACGAATCGCAGCCCCCCAAGGGCGACGTGAAGATCAAATCGTTCCCCAAGCCGGAGCTTCCTCCCATTCTGTTCAAGTGCAACATCCACCCTTGGATGCGCGCCTGGGTGGGCGTTTCCTCGCATCCGTTCTTCGCCGTCACCGGAGACGACGGAACATTCACCATCAAGGATGTTCCCGCCGGCGAATACACGCTCGAAGTCTGGCAGGAGCGTTACGGCGTGCAGGAGTTGAAAATCAAAGTGGAAGCCCGGCAGACAACCACTGCGGACTTCACCTATAAAGGGTAGAATAAAAAGAGTTCCGACTTATCCCAATACATGAAGGACTACATTGCACTCACCAAGCCGCGTGTGACTTGGCTCATCCTGATGAGCACGGCCATCGGCTACTGGTTTGGAACCACCAGCGGCATCGATTGGATGGTTCTTCTGCACGCCATTATCGGCACTGGGCTGCTGGCATCCGGCACCTTCACACTCAATCAATGGTATGAGCGCGACGCCGACTCGCGCATGCACCGCACCAAACAACGGCCGCTGCCCACGGGACGCATCACACCCCGGGCGGCGATTGTCTTCGGCATTCTCCTCTCCCTGGTAGGTTTCGTCGAACTTTACCACGGGGCGAACCCGCTTACCGCTTGGCTCGGCATGTTCACCGAAGCCAGCTATCTGCTCTTATATACTCCGCTGAAACAACGGTCGTGGCATTCCACCACCGTCGGCGCCGTTCCCGGCGCCATGCCTCCGCTCATTGGATTTGCCGCCGCCGCCAACGCCCTCACCTGGGAAGCTTGGGCGCTGTACGCGATTCTCTTCCTCTGGCAATTCCCGCACTTCTACGCCATCGCCTGGATGTACCGCGAGGATTACCAGCGCGCCGGCATCCGCATGCTCCCGGTGGTGGAACCCGATGGCGCATCCACCGCCCGCCAGATTCTCATCGCCTCCATCGCGCTGATCCCCGTCAGTCTGCTGCCTGCCTATCTCTCGATGGCCGGCCTGTGGTATAGCATCGGCGCCGTGGCGATGGGCTTGTTCTTCCTTCGCGCCGGATTCCGCGTGGCGAAGGAGCGCACCATTCTGCGCGCGCGCGGTGTGTTACTGGCTTCGGTTGTGTATCTGCCCGTGCTCTACGGGTTGATGCTCATCGACCGCTATTGACGCACACGTGAAACCACTTCTACTGCTGCTTGTGCTGCTGGCGGCAGGCTGCGGCCGCGAACATCCTCCCCTCGAAGTGTTTGGGGAGGTCCCCGCCTTTCAACTGACCTCTCACCGCGGCACGCCGTTCGATTCCGCCAAGGAATTGCGCGGTCGCATCTGGGTGGCGAATTTCATCTTCACCAATTGCAACGGGCCTTGCCCGCGCATGAGCCATCAGATGCGCCAGGTGCAGGACGGCACAGCCGGACTGCCCGATGTGCGCATGGTCAGCTTCACCGTCGACCCCGCCCGCGACACGCCGGAGGTGCTCGCCGCCTACGGCAAACGGCACCATGCCGGAGACCGCTGGACGTTCCTCACGGGATCGATGGAAGAGCTTCACAATCTAAAGCGCAACGTATTCCTGCTCGGCAACGTCGATGGCGAATTGAATCACTCCACGCGTTTTGTGCTCGTGGACAAGCACTCGCGCATTCGCGCCTATTACGATACTTCGGAACCTTCCAGCATCCGCCAGTTGCTCGCCGGCATCCGAACATTAGAGAAAGAGAATTGATATGGACGTGCGCGATCTTCCCGCGGTGAATGCCGCGCTCAATGGCAGCGCCACCGTGCTCCTGCTGGCCGGATACTGGTTGATACGCAATGGAAAGCGCGAGGCGCATCGCAAGGTAATGCTCGCCGCCTTCGGTGCTTCCATTCTCTTTCTGATTTGCTACCTGGTGTACCACGCGCAGGTAGGCTCGGTGCGATTCCAGAAGGAAGGCGCCATTCGCACGGTGTATCTCAGCATCCTGCTGACGCATACCGTGCTCGCCGCGGCCGTGCCGTTTCTGGCCATCGTCACTCTCCGCCGCGGCTTCGCCGCGCGCTTCGACAAGCACCGCAAGATCGCCCGCTGGACGCTGCCCATCTGGCTCTACGTCAGCATCACCGGGGTCGTCATTTACTGGATGCTCTACCG
This sequence comes from uncultured Candidatus Solibacter sp., assembly GCA_964402295.1. Taxonomy (GTDB): domain Bacteria; phylum Acidobacteriota; class Terriglobia; order Bryobacterales; family Bryobacteraceae; genus CADEFT01. The sequence goes on from CAYOBO010000048.1 coordinate 30,450, forward strand.
GCTTTAGGCTTCCAGGTCACGGTCTTCGCATCGAACGTCAACTCCCGCGCGCGCGGTGAATCCGGCGCATCGGCGGGCAGCCAGCGCGCCATACCGCGCTTCACCTCCGCCATCGCTGGACGCCCCGCCAGATTCACCCACTCATTCGGATCTTGTAGCCGGTCGTATAACTCCTCCGCCCCATCGTGGTAGCGGATGTAGTGATGCCGCTCCGTATAGACCCCGTGATTGCCCCGTAAGAACGTATTGATGGCAGGCCGATCCCAGTGTGCCGACGGATCCCGCAACAGCGGCCGCAGCGACACCCCGTCCATCCCTTTCGGCGCGGGCAGCCCCGCCAGATCGGCCAGCGTCGGATAGACGCTCATCAGATCTACGGGCCGCGCGCATCGCGTGCCTGCGCGCGTCACCCCGGGCGCTTGCACAATCAGCGGAACATGCGTCGCCCGCTGCCATAGCGCCTGTTTGTGCCAGTGCCACTTCTCGCCGAGATGATACCCATGGTCGGACCACAGGCAGACGATCGTATTGTCGCGGTACGGGCTTGCATCGAGCGCATCCAGCAGTCTCCCGATCATCGCATCGGAGAACGTGATGCACGCCAGGTACGCCTGCACGGCGCGTTTCCAATTGCCCGTGCTCACCAGCAGATCGTGCCGCGAGTGCTCGTTCAGCGCCATCTGCCGCGCCACCGGCGGCAGGTCCGCCAGATCGTCTTCCTTCACCTGCGGAACAATCACCTCGTCCAGCGGGTACATATCGAAATAGCGCCGCGGTACAAACCAAGGGATGTGCGGACGGAACATGCCCGCCGCCAGAAAAAACGGTTTGTCGTGTTTTTGTTTCAGAACCGAAGCGGCCCAGCCCGATACCTTGTAATCCGGCATCTGGTCTTCGCCCACATCGAGCGGCGCCCAATCGAAGTTGCGCCAACTCACGGATGGCATCGGCGTGACCGGGCGCTCGGGCTCGGGATCGGGTGGAAAGCTGTAACCGTCGGTCATCCCTTCTTCGCGCGCCTTGGGATTCCAGTGATAGTACTCATCCCACGATCGCGGATCGTTGTAGCCTTTCCCGTGATGAAACAGCTTGCCGCCGCCATAGGCCCGGTAGCCGTTGTTGCGGAAATGCTGCGGCAGCGTAGTCACGTCGGGCATGGCCGCGCGCCACGGCTGATCGTTGTCATACACGCCCGATGTCGATGGCCGGCGTCCCGTCATCAGCGCGGCGCGCGACGGATTGCATAGCGGACACGCCGCGTGCGCGTCGGTGAACAGCACGCCGCGCGCCGCCAGCCGGTCCACGTTCGGCGTGCGCACTTGCGGATGCCCGCCAAGCGCCCCGATCCAGTCGTTCCAGTCATCGACGGCGATCATCAGTACGTTGTGTCGTTGCGCCTGCGCGGGCATTAGGGCCGGGGCCGCGGCGAGGGATAGGAACTGTCGGCGGTTCATCGCTCTGACAGGATATCGTAAGAGATGCCATGACTCGAAGGTCTTTGTTCGCTCTGCCGCTCGCCGCGTTCGCCCAAACAAATCCCCGGCCCAATGTTTTATTCATCTTTACCGATGACATGGGCCAGCGTGCGCTCAGTTGTTATGGCAACCCCTATGTGCGCACGGAGAACATCGACCGCCTGGCCACGGAAGGCATGCGTTTCACCGACGCCTATGCCACGCCCCAATGCACACCTACGCGCGCCACGCTCCTCACCGGGCAATACACCGCGCGCAACCGCATGTGGCACGTCATTCCCGGCTATGGCTATCCCTGGGCGCGCGTGGAAGAGCCGCCCTATCTCGAAAATCTCGACCGCGGCGCATTCACGCTCGCCAAGGGTTTGAAGGCCGCCGGCTACCGCACGGCCTGCATCGGCAAGTGGCACCTCACCACGAACGACGACGGCAACTACTCGGCATTGAAGGCAGAGGCCGCGCCCTTCTACGGCTTCGATTTCGTGGGCGAAGCGCCCGCGCCGCGTGAGCAGTCCACCGGCGACAAAGGCGTCGACCGCCTCACCGCCGAAGCGATCCGCTTCATCAAAGCCGATCCCGCGCGCCCCTTCTTCTGCTACCTCGCGCATCACACCACGCACGGCCCGCTGGTGGCGCCGCCCGCGCTGGTGGAAAAATACAAAGCCAAGGGACTGCCCGAAACCGGCGAGAACAACGCCGTACTGATGGCTTGCCTGGAACACCTCGACCGCAGCGTCGGCCGCCTGCTCGCGGCCCTCGATGAAACCGGAATCGCCCGCACCACCGCCGTCTTCTTCATCGCCGACAATGGCGGCGTCTGGGAGCGGTACCACCCCGTTTTGGCTGCCGGCGGCAAGCCCTCGCCGAAAAACCTAGCCCTCAACGATCTCACCTTCTCCAACACTCCGCTGCGTGCCGGCAAGGGATCGGCCTACGAAGGAGGCATCCGCGTGCCTTGGCTGGTGCGGTGGCCCGGCGTTGTACCGCCCGGCACGGTGAATCGCACGCCCGTGCACATCGTCGATATCATGCCCACGCTGTTTGAAATGGCCGGAGCCCGTGCGCCCCAAGGCTACACCATGGATGGCGTCAGCCTCCTGCCCGCCATGCGCCATCGCGCCATCGCCGACCGCGCGCTCTATTGGTACATGCCCTTCTACGACCTCCGCTGGGCCGCTGCGCCTTCCGCCATCGTCCGCGAAGGCGACTTCAAACTCATCGAATCCTTCGGCGATTCCTTCGATCTCGACCGTAAGGCCGAGCATGCGATGACGCCACGGCTGGAATTATTCAATCTCCGCCAGGATCCCGGCGAGCGCCACAGTCTCGCCGCCGCCATGCCCGATCGCGCCCGCGCCATGCAGAGCAAACTGCGCCGGTGGATCGCATCCTGTGGCGCTCCCATTCCCGGCCCCAACCCTCGCTTTGACCCGGCCAAAGCCCTGTGGGAGCAGAAGGGGCAATCCTCAGCGGCGCGGCCCTAAAGCCCGCAACTTCCGCTCCCATTCCAGAAATTCCGCCACCGGAGCGTCCTTCCGCACCCGAAACAAAACGAACGCATTTTGTTCTTCGAAGCGGTCGCCGGGTTCGAGATGCGTCGCCGTCTGATCGATGATCCGCCGGTCCCAATACTTCCCGTTGCCCGCTCCGTCGTTGATGCTCGTCTTGGCGTTGGCCGTCTTCGTCGCGCTGTATTGCAGCACCACCGCGCCGAACCCGTAGCCCTTTTCGCGGTGGAAAAACGCCACCCACGGAATATCCACCGGCAACGGATCTTTCTCGAGCAACGGCTTGCGCGCTTCGAAATCCACAATGACCGGCGTGCCGTCCTTGCCCGGCCAAGCCACGTGCGTGAACTGGTCGTCCATCGTCATCTCCTGATTGCGCAGCCAGTACATCTCCATCGGCTTCACAATCCGCATCGTCGAGCGGAAGAGAAAATACGGTGCGTTCTTCGGAAACACATACTCCGTCCACAAGGCGATCTCCGGATAGTCCGCATGGTGTCCCTCGCGCCTGAACACGACCTCGTCCTTCGTTTCCCGCCGTTCCTGCTTCTGCACGGGCGTCCACGTGGCGATGCTCGAATACCCCCTCGCGCCCACCCGCTGAAAACTCGGCGCCCAATGCATACGGTTCTGCGTGCGCTGCAACCGCACGCCGAACTGCTTGTACACCAGCCCGCGCAGCGTGCCGCTATCCTCCACTTTCCCGTTCACCGTCCGTGCCGACAGATCCGCCGTGTAATAGGGATTGTCAAAAACAAATCCAACCTCGGATGTTTGCGCCCCCGCAAGTCCCAGCAGAAGAAAAAACAGCTTCACAGACCCTCCTGTCGAATGCGAATCGCCGTCATCGGATCGATCATGGCCGCCGTGGCGATCTGCACATGCGTCGCGCCGGCCCGCAACCGGTCCCGCACATCCCGCGCCGTCGTCACGCCGCCCACGCTGACCAGTTCCATCGAAGACCCGGCCGCATCCAGCACGGAGCGCAGCAGCGCCGTTTCCTCCAGGCACCGCTTCGTGATCGCTGCTCCGCCAATCCCGCGGCGCAATCCGCCGAAGAGCAGCCCGCGGCCGTCCTCCACTTTCGCCGTAATGGAGTTCGTGGCGCAGATGGCAGTGGCATACGGAGCCACCGCCGCCACCACCTCTTCCATCCGCTCGCGATGTGGAAAGAGGCCCACCTTCAGCGCCAGCGGCAACTCCGGCACTGCCTCGCGCACGGCCGAGGCCACCAAACCGGCGGCTTCCGGCGATAGATACAGATCCGCCTCCTGCGTGCAGACATTGGGGCAGGAAAGGTTCGCTTCCACCACGTGCGCGCCCGCGTCCGCGGCCCGCCGCGCGCAAACCGCGAAGTCGCGGGCCACGTCCTCTAACGTCCATCCCGCCTGCGGAGAAGCGACCACGGACACCGTCAACACTTGGCCGGCGCGCAGCCCGGCGCGGGCACGGCCGATATCCTCACTCCACTCGGATGGATCCCGCGACGGCATCCCAAACGAAATCGCCCACGAATCGTACACCGCCGCATCCGCCGCGGCCCGCAACGTATGCCCCTCCTCGTATAGCGTCCCGCTCGCCACCGGCAGCAGATTCGGCAAATCGAAACAGCCGCGATAGGCCGAGCGCACGGTCTTATACGTCAGCACATCGAAGCCCAGCGCCGCGTAGTGCAGAATCCACCTGCTGTTCAGCAGCGGCCCGGCCGGTATTCCCAGCGGCGAATTCACTCGATATCCGCAGAACGTCCAATCTCCAGGACACGGCGGCACATCGGCCGCCGCCGGCGCCGCCGGTGCGTGTTCATAATTCCAGTCGTACGTGCGATGAATATCGTAACGCTGCACCATTACCGCTATTATCTCCGCCCGCGCAAAGCCACTGCGATCGCCGCGCCCACCGCCGCATTGTTGCGGATCAACGCAATATTCGCCGCCAGACTCTTGCCTTCCGTCGCCTCTTGGATGGCCGCCAGCAGAAACGGAGTCACCGCCTTGCCCGTGATGCCGGCCGCTTCCATCTGCCGCATCGCCGCGGCAATCGCCGCCCGCGTTCGCGCCTCCGGCAGCGCCGATTCTTCCGGCACGGGCACGCCCACCAGAAACCCGCCCGCGCGTCCCAGCCGCTTCTGCGCAGCCCATGCCGCCGCGATCTCTTCCGCTTCCTCCACACGCCATGGGCTTCGCACACCGCTCGATCGCGAATAAAACAGGGGAAAATCGTCGCTGCGGTATGTCGCCACTGGAACGCGAGCCGTCTCCAGGTACTCCAACGTCGCCGGAACATCCATGAACGCTTTTGTTCCGGCGCACACCGTGATCACCGGATACCCGGCAATCGCCGGCAGGTCCGCCGAGATATCGAAATCCCGCGCCGCCATCGGACCCACGCCGCCGACCCCGCCCGTCACAAACACCGCAATGCCCGCCGCACTCGCGATGGCAATGCTCGCGCCCGCCGTCACCGCCGCATGTTTGCGCCGCGCCGCCAGCACCGGCAAATCGCGTTCCCCAGCCTTCTCCACGCCCTTCGCCGTGGCCATGATTTCGATCTCTTCCGTCGAAAGCCCCACCACGATCTCGCCATCCAGCATGCCCAGCGTCGCCGGCACAGCGCCGCCCTCGCGCACGATGCGCTCCACCGCAAGCGCCGTATCGCGATTCACCGGATACGGCATTCCATGGGCGATAATCGTCGATTCCAACGCCACCACCGCATGCCCTGCCTGGATCGCTTCCGCCACATGCGAGGCAATCCGCAATGCTTCCCGCTTCATCCCCGTTTCCCCTCCCATACCAGCTTCGCAATCGTCCAGAGGATTTTCCATCCCGCGGCGAGGCTCGCCCGCCAATTCCCCGAGACTTTGTTCACCCCGGCAAACCGCCGCCGGTACGACACCGGCACCTCCATCACGCGCAACCCGTGCTGCAATGCCCGCACCTGCATCTCCACCGTCCATCCATAATTGCGGTCGCGCATGCCCAGCGCCCGCAGAGCATCGGCGCGAATCGCCCGGAACGGCCCCAGATCCGTATAGCGAAATCCGTAGATCCACCGGATCAACGTACAAGCCAGCGTGTTCCCGAAGTGCTGATGCGGAAGCAGCGCGCCCGGTTCGGCATTGCCCAATGTGCGGGAACCAATCACCAGGTCCGCGCGTCCATCGAGCAGTGGAGCCAGCAGGCGGTATGTCTCCTGCGGTTCCTCGCTCAAATCTGCTTGCAGGAATACCACAGAATGGCAATCATCCGGCAACGCCTCCATCGCTCGCAGGCACGCCGCCCCGTAACCGCGCTCGGGCTGATGCACCACCGTCGCCCCATGGGCGCGCGCGATCTCCGCCGTCGCGTCCGTCGAGCCGTTGTCGGCCACAATCACGCAATCGAACATCCCCGCGGGAAGATGTGACAACATGGTCCCGATTACGTCTGCTTCATTGAGTGCAGGTACAATAAGAACGGTTGATCCTTGCCTGCCGCTCATGATGTAATCGTGCAAAGAAGGGCTACTATCCAGGAGTTGTACCAATGAACGAAGAATCCGGCGTCCCGATGGCGGCCGTGCCATCCGCACCGGCGCAGACTCTTCCTCATGAACGTTCGCCTCTGGCGATGACGCTGTACTGGCTGCGCGATCTGTTGCTTTCCGTCGTGATCGCCATCGTCGTCATTCTGTTCCTCTATCAACCGGTGAAGGTGGAAGGCACCAGCATGATGCCGTCGCTCGTTGACCAGGAGCGCATCTTCATCAACAAATTCGTCTACCGCTTCGGCCTCGGCGACATCCAGCGCGGCGACATGGTGGTCTTTCACTACCCCACCGATCCCAGCAAATCCTACATCAAACGCGTCATCGGATTGCCCGGCGATACCGTGGCCATCGAAGACGGTGTGGTCTACGTGAACGGCCGCCGCCTCGATGAAACCTATGTCCCGGAAGAATACCGTGACCGCCAGACCCTGCCCCTGACGCGGATCCCCTCCGATCAATACTACGTTCTCGGCGACCATCGCACCTCGTCCAACGACAGCCGTTCCTGGGGCCCCGTGGACCGGCAGTACATCTACGGCAAAGCGGTCTTCGTCTACTGGCCCCTCGAAAAGATGGGCATTCTCCGCTAGCATTTCATCGCCTGCCAATCAGCCACAACACCAGGCTTAGCAGCACGCTCAACAGGATACTCGTCATCAGCGGGAAATAGAAGGTGGTGTTCTTGCCCTTCCATACAATGTCGCCAGGCAGGCGCCCGATGCGGAAGGGCAATTTGTCGCCGAGAATCAACAGCAGTCCGATGCCGGCGAGCAGCAAGCCCGCCACCACCAGCAGCCGGCCCATCCCTGCCATGGCCTTAGATGCTGTATGTGCGGCCCTTGTGCAGTCCCAGCAAAATCTGGAACAGCCTGTGCCCGATCAACTCATGCAGCGTCAGCAGTTCCTTGTGCGCCTCCATGATCGCCGCAACATCGCGCGCATCCGACACCACGCCACCGGCCTTCAGCGCATCCGTGGCTTCGCGGATCACCGGGTCCTCCATCACTTCTCCGGCCATCTCCCACAGCGCGATGAAGCGGTCCACCGCTGTCGGGAAACTCACCGCGAATACACCCCAATTGCTCGTCGTGCGCGGCGGCTTGTAGTCCAGGTTGAACGGACCGTTGTAGCCGTGGCTGCGCAGCAGCACCAGCACGTTCAGCCAGTCCAGCGGATTCACCAGCCCAACCGCGATGTCCACATCGTGTTTTAAACGGTATCCATCGTTAATGTCGAAATGCCACAGCTTGCCCGCCGTCAGCGCCCGAGCCAGCGCCGCCCGCGGCGCGGCGCCCCACATCAGCTCATGCAGGTATTCCGGATTCAGCCCCACCATCTCCGGATGCTTCAGCAATCCGCTGCCGATGAACGCCAGCATGGCATCGGAGGTCGGCAGCAGAATCTCCGCCTGTGGCTCAAACGGCTTCGCCTCCAGGCAATGCTTCAGCGTCGGACGGCCCATCTTGCCCGCAATCTCGATATCCGCCTCGCATGCCGCATTCAACCCTTCGGCGTACCAGCGCAGAGCCTGTGTCTCCTCCACCGCGCCCTGAATCTGATATCCGAACGAACCCGGCCAGTAGACGGCGAACTGCGCGCCCAATTGATGCCCGATCTTCACCGTGTTCTTCAGCCGCTCGGCTGCGTACTGGCGCACCGCCGGGGATTCGGCCGCCGGCCCCGCCGCAAACACCGCGTGATGGAACGTCTCCGTGGTGACCATCGAGCACTCGAGTCCGTTGCTCTTCAGAGTCTCGCCGATCCGTCCCACAATCTCTTCCTGCTTCTCCGTGAAGAGATCTCCGGCCGCGATGACATCGGTATCGTGCGTGGTCCAGTAGCCAATCCCGATTTCGGCGTAATGCCGGATCACTTCTTCAAACGTCACCGGCTTGCGTGTCGGCGCGTGAAACAGCGCCTGCCCTTCGTAGGCTCCGGCCCACTGCGGACCGGTAATGAAATACTTCCGCCGCTGCTCCGGCGTGTATGCGCCGCCGCAGGCCTGGTTCAGACGATCGACAAGGGAAATCTGCTCACTGGCTGGAATCGGTTTCATGGGAAGCCACTATCATAGCTCGCCCGCCGATCGGAAAAGCAACTCCGTGCGCTGCCTGCTCAGGCGCTATGCCTCGAGAATCGACGCGATTGGACTGCGGAGTTCCGGAATCCGGTTCTCAAGAACGTCCCAGACAAGCTCGTAATCCACGCCGAAGTAATTGTGGATCAGGCGATCACGCATGCCGGCCATCGCACGCCACTGTATCATTGGGTATTGCTCGCGAAATGCCGGTGGCACCCTCTTCGCCGCTTCTCCAATGACCTCAAGGCTTCGGACAACCGCACGGCGAAGTGTTTCCCTCCACGACGAAATCCTCAAATCGCAGGCTCCTCCTCATCGAAATCAGGTAATTCGCCTCTTCCAGAATATGGTGAAGGTACACGCGCGAATCAGAGGACATCTTGTGCTTCCGCCAGAATCCAGGGCCCAAGGAACGGAGAAAGCGCCTCTGTCGTGACCAGTTCCACGCGACGCCCCAAACGTTCCTCCAGCAACTCAGAAAGCGCCAGAAAGCGATCGAATGTCTTGGCTCCGGGCGAGAATTGCACCAGTAGATCCACGTCGCTGTCGGGCTTGGCTTCACCGCGCACGACAGAACCGAATAATCGTAGCCGAGACACGCCAAGCGCGCGGATTTCCGATTCGGACGCCGCCAATATCCTCGCCGCTTGATCCCGAGACATCGAATTCACCATCGCCTCCCACTATTGTCCTATGGGTTGCCGTCAACCGCGCGGCTTACTCCAGCCGCAAATCCACCCCCAACCCCGCCCGGTCCGGCAAAGCATATGCATTGCCCTCCATCCGCAACGGCTCATCCAGATAACGGTTCGCCACCGCCAGCACCTGCGGATTGTACTCCGTCAACGAGCACGCCTCCACGGCCGCGCCGAAATGAATCGCCGCCGCAATCTGCGGCCCCATGGCAATCGAAATGTGTGGCACCACGGCGCAATCGCGCTCGGCCGCCATCGCCGCGATGCGCAATCCTTCCGTAATCCCACAGCGCCCCAGATCCGGCTGATACACGCGCAGCGCGCCCAGTTCGAAAAACGGCCGCATCTCATACCGCGTCCGGTACGACTCGCCAATTGCCACTGGCGTATCGATCCGTGCGGCCAGCGCCGCATGCGCCTCGGCATCCTCCGGCAACAACGGCGCCTCCAGCCACAGCGCCCGGCGCGCGTCCAACTCAAGCCCGAACTGGACGCAATTCGCCGGCGTCAATCGCCACAGCGCATCCACCGCGATTCGCGCCTCGGCCGGCAACTCATCCATCGCCCGCAGAAAATCGCTTTGCTCCCGCACATCGAAAAACAGCTTGAAGTTCGTGTATCCTTCGCCCAAGTACCGTTCCGCCGCCTCGCGCCGCGACCCCGCCGGCAATCCGCTCACATACGCCGGCACACTGCGCCGCGTGCCCCCCAGCAATGCATACACCGGCCGATCGGCGATCTTCCCCGCCAGATCCCACAGCGCCGTATCGACGCCGCTGATCGCATCCAGCATGAATCCGCCCGTCTGCCCGCGCACGCGCATCGTCGCATACATGCGCTCCCACAACGCCTCGATCTCCGCGCGCGTTCCCTCAAACGGCACACCCTCCAACGCCGGCGCCAGCAGCAACCGCACAATCTCACACGCCACTTCCGGAGCCAGCGGCGCCTGTGCTTCCCCCCATCCGTACATCCCGTTGTCGAGCGTCACCTTGATCAGCGCCGTCTCGAAATTCACCGAATACAGCGCCGGATACACATCGGACCAGCGGTAATCCCCGGCGCCTTTCGCCAGCAACGTCGGCGTGCCCGCCGTGCCCGTCGCCGCCTGCATATCGCGCGGCATGCGAAACGGACGCGCCTCGATCCGCGCGATTTTCATTCCTCGACCATCCGCCGCAGCACTTCCAACTCCTCCAGCCCCGCGCCATTCAATGTCGAAGTGGGATGCCGCACCCGCGCCGACGCCAGAATGCCGCGCTTCACCATGTTGTGTTTCATCGCCGATACGCCCAGCCCCGGCTGCAATTCAAACCGGATCAGCGGCAATGCGCGCGAAAATTCGCTCCACGCCTGCTCCATGCGCCCCGCCTGCAAATGCCGCCAGATCGACACGTACACCGAGGGAATATCGTTGTTCGGCATCGTCCCCACCGCCCCGCGCTGGTACTCCTCGATGAGAAACTGCGCATTCAATCCGCCGAATATCGTCAGATCGCTGCCCGCGTTCCGCAACGCCGTGATCTTCGGAGCCGTCGGCGGCGCTTCCACCTTCACCAGCTTCACCCGCTCGATCTCGCGCCCCATCCGCGCCAGCAGTGCCGGCGGCATCGCCACGCCCGTCATCAGCGGAGCATCCTGCACCATGATCGGCACCGGCGCCGCTTTGCTGATGGCGTCGAAATAGAACAACAGTCCGTCTCCATCGGGCTTCAGCAGATAAGGAGGCAGCACCATCAGCGCCGCCGCGCCCAGATCCGCCGCTTCCTTGCTCAGCGCCGCCGCTGCATCCGTGCCCGTGTGCCCCGAACTTGCAATCAGCGGAACGCGCCCGTTCACCCGCCGCACAATGTGCTTCAGCAACGGCGCGCGCTCCTCGTGCAACAATGCGTAGCCCTCGCTCGCATTGCCGAATAGCCCGAGCCCGTCCACTTCCTGCTCCAGCGTCCATTCGATCAACCGGTCGAGCGACGCGTAGTCAATCGTGCCATCGTCCGCGAAAGGAGTGGCCAATATGGGATAAACCCCTTGAAATTCCGTCAATCCGTGCCTCCGCTCACAATACTCGCCAGCGAGCTTTGCGCGCGTTGAATATGCGCTGTCAATGCTTTCACCAGCCGCCGCGCATCCTTCGCTTCCAGCGCGGCTACGATCTCCTCGTGCTCCCGTTGCTCCTGCGCCAGCCGCGACCGCCAGTCCGCGTTCGCGCTGTGCACTCGCGCAATCTGCAAGTGCGCATTCAGCTCCGCGTACATCTCCATCAGCTTCCGGTTCCCCGACGCTTCGATAATCAGCTTGTGAAATCGCTGATTATCCTGTTCGTGCCGCTGCCGGTCCGCCGCGCACTCCACCGGTAACGCCAGCGCCCGCAGCAACCCCCGCAACTCCGCCTGCTGCTCCTCGCTGATCCGTTTCACCGCCAGTTCCCCCGCCAGGCATTCCAGCGCCCGCCGGATCTCAAACGTCTCTTCAATGTCCCGCGGCGACAACGACGTCACATAGGTCCCGCTCCGCGGATGCACCTGGATCAAACCCTCCGCCGAAAGCTGCTGGATCGCGTGGCGCACCGGTGTAATGCTTACGCCCAGCTTCTCGGCGATCTCCTCCACCTGTAACCGCTCTCCCGGCTTGAATACGTGGTTCAGGATGGCTTGCCGCAATGCATCGTACACTTCATCCGTCGCGCGGCGACGGGCGATCTTCGTGAATTCCATGGGGCAGGAAAATCAGTGTATCATACGGATCGCAGAAAATCTGAAATATTTTATTCTAGACTTTACACCCGCCCCCTCCCCTGATATGCTGTCCTTGATATAGTCCAAAGACTGGGATACCAATGCGCAGACTTCTCCTCCTTCTCTGTCCCGTCCTCGCCGCCGGGCAAACCTCGGAGGGCTTCCTCCGCTTTCCCGCCAACGAAGAGATCGGCGCACTCTCCGCTGTCGCCATTGACCAGAAGGACAACATTTACGTGCTCCACCGCGGCCCCAAGCCCGTCATGGTTTTCGACCGCGCCGGCAATCACGTCCGCAGCTTCGGCGATGGCCTCTTTCAGGTCCCGCACGGCCTTCGCATCGATCCCCAAGGCAACCTCTGGACCACCGACAACAAGCTCCACAACATCCGCCAATTCACACCCGCCGGCAAGCTCCTCCAAACCCTCGAAGGCAATTTCAAATCCCCCGACGATCTCGTCTTCACCTCGAAAGGCGAGATCGTAGTCGCCGACACGGGCAACGGCCGCCTCGCCCGCATCAATACAAAAGGTGAGATTCTCCAAACCTGGGGCAAGAAGGGGAAAGCCCCCGGCGAATTCGCCACCGCCCACGGACTCGCCATCGACAACAACGACCGCATCTATGTCGCCGACCGCGGCAACCATCGCGTCCAGGTCTTCTCCACCGATGGCAAGCTGCTCCACGAATGGAAAGGCTTCGGAAACCCGTTCGGACTCCACGTGCACGGCGGCCAACTCATTGTCTCCGATGGCGACGCCCACAAGATGACTCACCTCAACCTCGCTGATGGAGCCATCGCCACCCAGTGGGGCAACCCGGAAACTCTGCAACTGCCGCACCTCATGGCCACCGATTCCAAGGGCCGCCTCTTCATCGCCGAAGTGAACGGCAAGCGCGTCCAGATCTTCCATCTCAAACAAGCGGCGAGCAGCCTGCACGGGCAGGATGCAATCGATGCCGCCCACCGCGCGCTCTTTCAACCCCCCGCCAATCCCAGCACAAACACCGCCGCCATCACCTCGCAAGTAGCCGCCAAACTCCCCGCGCGCGACGGCGCCGCCGAAGTCCCCCTGCGCAATTACATCGATGAACACATCTTCGGCCGCATGAAGAAAGACGGTGTCCCGCACGCCAAGCTCGCCACCGACGAAGAATTCGCCCGCCGCGCGTGGCTCGACGCCACCGGACGCATCCCGCCCTACGATGAGCTCTCCGCCTTCCTCGCCGACAAAGATCCCGCCAAACGGGAAAAGCTCGTTGACCGCCTGCTTGCCAGCAACGGCTTCATCGACAAGTGGACCTACTACTTCGAAGACCTCTACCGCGCCGGCGGCCGCATGGGCTACGGCCTCAACCTCTTCCACTACTGGCTCCGCGAGTGGCTCCGCCTCGATCGCCCTTACAACGAAGTGGTCACCGATCTCCTCACCGGCGGCGGCAAAACCAGCTTCTCCGTACCCGGCGGACTCTACTTCGCCCGCGACTTCGTCAAGGCCAAAGACGATCCCGAGGCCCCCGACGGCATGGATCTCGTCAACATCCCCGACACCGTCGACGAGTTCACCGTCACCTACAG
>CAYOBO010000049.1:0-2057 GCA_964402295.1 uncultured Candidatus Solibacter sp.
CCGCCGCCACCACGGTAATCCCCGCCGCTGCAAGCTCATGGCACAACGCGCCTTCGCCCCATCGCGCGTTCCTGCCTCCCGCATCCAGCACCACCAGCACTTCATCTGTCTTGCGCGGTTTCACCGGCTGAAACAGCCAGCACGGCACCCACACATGCGTCGCCGTCGACACCTCAAACGCCTCGATGGTGCACCCTTCCGCCGGCACGGTCCCCATCTTCACTCGCCGCGGCCGATCGTACACTTCCTCTATGCCCAGCAGTTCTTTCCAGTCCACTGGTCTCTGTATTCGCGGCATCTTGCGAGCCAATTCCGCCGGCCGTGTGCTCCCCAGGGATCGCACCACCGATCCTTTCTCCGTCACCCACAGCGTTTCATCCTTCTCCACCTGCACCGGAGGCTCCGACTCCAGCGGCGCCGTCTGCCCCTGCATCCATCGCCGCAACCAGGCGTAAATCTGCATCCGCGAGGCATGATGCAGCCCATGCGGCAACGGCGATTCCCACCACTGCACATGATCTGATTTCCCCAACGTGCGATAGACCTCCGCCAGCCGCGCGTACTCCTGCCGTCCGTTCTTGATGTAGCTCGGCGAATACGTCCCGAAAAAATCCTTCCCGCTCACCAGGATCAACAGTGGCTTCCCTGCAAAGGGATACAGCATGTCCCACCGGTCAAAGCCCACACGTCCCGAATCCACAAAATTCTGCTCGGCATCGTCTGTCGAACCCGGCGGATTGAACTCCTCACATGCGAAGTTCTCGCTGTTCGGGCACGATGGCGCCGCGCACGTCAGCCGGTCATCCACCGCGGCAAGGAACATCGTCGTCGTGCCGCCACCCGAGTTCCCCGTCGAGGCCAGATGCCGCGCATCGCACAGCGGATGCGACGCCAGCACGTCCAGGCTGCGAATGGAATCCCACACCTGCAACTGCGTCGATGTCTTGCCCACCAGCAGCATCTGCTGTCCCGGCAATGTGTGCTCGTCGTCAGCCGACCGCAGCCGCGTCAGTGGATTTGCCGCCCCCGGGTAATATGCGCGCTCGCCCTGTCCCATCGTGTCGAAGGCCAGCACCAGAAATCCCAACTGCGCCAATCCCTGGCAGCACTTCTGATACGGAGCTGCCGCCTTCCCGTTCACCGAATGCCCCAACTGAAACAGCACGCCCGGATACGGAGGCCGGCCACCCTTCGGAATATAGAGGTTCGCCGTAACGAACAACTCGGGTTGCGTTTCGTACACCAACTTCTCTACCCGATACCCCTCGCGCTCAAACGTACCCGTCGTGCGGACACGCAACGGCGTCCGTTGCAACTCGCCTCCAATCAGTTCCCAGAACGTCTGCCGCACCCACTTCTTCCGTTCCGCAATCGCCTCCACGGAGGTCAGCTTTGCCATCGCCTCAAGGCGCCGGCGCACGGATTCCCCCGCCAGATGCCGTAGGAAATCCGGCAAACAGCGCGAATAGTCGCGATACAACACTTGCTGCCCCAACGCCGGAGCGGCCAGCAGCGGCAGTGCGATTCTTCGCGAAATGCTACGATCAGCCATATTCGCCGATGATACCGCCATTCCCCGTCGACCAAGCTCTTGCCCTCTCCACTGAAGCCGGTTGGAATCAGAATGCAGCCGATTGGGAGCGCATCATGGCCCTTGCCGGCGAGGGCTGTTTCGGCGCATGGGCCGATGGCAAACTCGTCTCCACTGCCGTGGCCCTCGTCTACGAACCGAAGCTCGCCTGGATCGGCATGGTGCTCACCACCGAATCCCAACGCGGAAAAGGACACGCCCGCAAGCTATTGCTCGATGCCCTCGCCTACTGCGACCGCCTCGGTGTCCAAAGCGTCAAACTCGATGCCACCGATCTCGGACGCCCCGTCTATTTGAAACTCGGCTTTGTCGATGAGCGCCCCGTCTCCCGCTGGCTCCGTCCCGCCGGTGAAAAGTGCTCCTCCCCGGCATTCTCCAAGGAAATTGACTTCGCCTTCGACCGCGAGGCCTTCGGAGCCGACCGCGCCGCGCTCCTCCGTTCCCTCGCCGAAGACGAGACGTACAG
>CAYOBO010000049.1:2157-44003 GCA_964402295.1 uncultured Candidatus Solibacter sp.
GCATCGCCTCCGGCCCCTCCATTTACGCTCTTTCCGCCTTTGAATACGGTTGATCTCACTTCTTCCGTAGCAAACTGGCGTCATCCTCATCGCTTTTCTTGAGGGCCGCCATCTTCTTCAAGGCTGCCGCCGCATCCGCCGCACGTCCAGCTTGTCTGTACGCCCGTGAAAGTTGGTAATAGACACTTGACTCGGCAGGCTGCAATTTCGCCGCCCGCTCCAGCGCCGTCACCGCCGGACCCACCTTCCCCTGCTGCAAGAGAATCCGCCCCCGGTAATAGTGCACGCCCCAAAACGAAGGCCGCCGGGCCGCCACTGTATCCAATAGCGGCATTGCTTCCGAACCTTTGTCCTGCAAGATCAGCGATCCCGCCAGAAAATATAACGCCTCTACATCTCCCGCATCCGCAGCCACCGCCGCACGCAACCGGGCCTCCGCCTCCTCCGCGCGCCGCAAGCTGATGTAAACCTTGCCCAACTCTCGGTCGATTCCCTCCATCTTGCCATCCACCTCTCGAGCAAGCTCCAACTCCCGCGCCGCCTCGTCGAACTGTTCGTTTTCGGCCAGTGCCTTCCCCGCCAGATAGTGCGCTTGCCCTTTCGTTGCATTCGCCGTCAGCCGGTCAAACATCTGCCGCGCCAACTCCGACTTCCCGATGCGCAAGTATGCCAATCCGGCCAAATACAGCAGCCCCGTATCGCCAGGCCGGTCCCGCAACAGGCCCTCCAGACTTTCTGCCGCCCGTTCCGCCTGACCTGTATAGATGCGGCAAGCAGCCAGCAATTCCTGTGCCTGCTGATTCTCCGCCTGCCGCGCCAGCACCCGTTCAAACTCCCGCCCCGCCTCCGCATACAAATCCTGCTTGAATAGCGCCAGCCCCAGATTCAAATGCAACAACGGATGACCCGGACTCAACTCCAGCGCCTTGCGGTACGCACTCGCAGCCTGCTCGTAATCGCGCATCTGGGCAAACACCACACCCAGATTCGCCAGGGCACCAACGTGCTTCGGGTTGCGCTGCAACAGCGCTTCAAAACTACCGCGGGCCGAGGAGTAATCCCCGGCCCGAAGTGCTCTTTCCCCAGCGACGAACAAATCGCGATCCTCCTGCGCGCCCGCTGACGCAACAAGCAGGAGGACCGCCGTGTACAGGAAGCCGGGCTTAGAAATACAGTTTTGCGCCAAATTGCAGTGTACGCGGATCGCGTGTCCCCGTTACCTCGCCTGTCCGTCCCCGGGTGGCTTGCGTCACAGGCTGCCCCGGATTCGGCACCGAAATGCCCGTGTTCACGCCCGCAAACTGTGTATGGTTGAAGACGTTGAAAAACTCAAATCGCAGTTGCAATCGAACCTTTTCTCCAATCTGAGTATTCTTGAACAACGATGCGTCCCAGTTGTTGATGCCCGGCCCGCGCAGGAAGCCGTTTGCCGTATTGCCCAGGTTGCCGTCCAGCGGGCGCGCGAACAGCAGCGGATTAAACCACTGGAATCGCGTCTTCCCGCCTTCATACACATCCCCTCCCAGGAAGTCTGCCCGCGGTCCGCCGCCCAGTGTCCCCGCGTTTCCGTTCGAGGTCACCGTCAGGGGAGTCCCCGACCAGAACCGCGTGATGCCGCTCAACTGCCATCCGTTCACGATCGCCTTCGCAAACCCGTTGTCCGTGGCCAGCTTCGGCAACTCGTACACATAGTCTACGGTGAGAATCTGCGTCCGGTCGTAGTCCAGTGGACCGTAATCGCGACGCCGGTCGAACGCATAAGCGAGGCCCTCGGTATCGGTTTCGGTGAAGCCCATCGCCTTCGACCACGTGTAGCTCACGTTCGTCGTCAGCGACTTCGAGAACCGCCGGCTGATTCGCACCTGAAGTGCATTGTAGTTCGAGTTTGCTGCGAAATCGGTGAAGTTAATGTTCGAATAGCCGACAAACGGCCGCACCGCATTCGCCACATTGTTCACGCTGCGCAACAGGTTCGGATCCAGCGTCGCGCCCAGCGGCAGAGTGTTGATATCGCGCACGTCCATTAGGTGCCGGGCCAGGTTTCCCACGTAGGCCGCGTCGATGGCGAAACCCGAAGGCAACTCTCTTTGTATGCCGAGGCTCCAGCTATAAATCGTCGGTGTCTTTCCATCGCGCGCCCATGCCCGCACCGCCTGCGGAGCCTTTCGCCCGCCGGCAAATGTAGCCGCGCCCACTTGGTCGATATTGCCGACGAAAACGCTCGGGTTGCCCGCCAGCGGCGGATTCCCCAGCCCGTCGAAGTTCAAGTTGTTCTGCCGGATGCGTTCCCAGAACACGCCACCACCACCGCGGATCGACGTCTTTCCATCGCCGAACGGATCGTAAGCAAATCCCCACCGCGGCGAAAACTGATTCCAGCGCCGCTTCGTGAATCCGCGGTCATACCCGTTGGTTCCTTCCTGGATCATCCCATTCGCCAAGTCGCCCGAGTTCGGTATGATTGTCCCCTGTGTCAGCCCAGGATTCAAATCCAGCCGCACCGCCTTCGACCGGTCGTACAATACCGGATCGAAGTAGTACTGTAGAAACCGGCCTACCGTGTATGTCGGCCCGTAATATACCCAGCGCACGCCATACTCCAACGTAAGACGGCGGTTCACCTTCCAGGAATCTTGCGCATAAGCCTCGGCCCCGTGGAATCGGAACGTCCCGTAATAGACGCCGTCGCTCATGTTGATCTGCGTGTAATTGCCCAGCAGCATATTGCCGAACGTGTTGCCCGTATCGCGCGTGTTTTGCAGGTTCGGCCCGAAGTTGATATTCAGTTGGTCCGTAGCCGACGGCTGCTGCGCATTCAGATTCGTGTTCCAAAAGAACCCGAACTTGAACTGATGCGATCCCGCAACGTAGGTCAGGTTGTCCGTAAACGCGATCGTCGAGCCTTCGCTTCTCCACCCCGCCTGGAACCCGCCGAATCCGCACGTGCCAACGCCGCAATTGAACCGCGGAAAACGGTTTCGCGTGTTCACGCCAGGGAATGGCTCTGTGAACGTGAAGCCCAAGGCATCTTTGTCATATTGATCCTTCGGTACGCCATCGGCCACGTCCACAAGCTGATTCAGATCGTTCACGGTGAAAATGGCCTCGTTCGTCAGCCGCGGATTGATGACGTTGATCACGTTCACGCTATGGCTCTGCCCCGGCTTCTCCCGAAACATTGGAAATATCGGATTGGGCAGTGTCGTGAAGATCCCGCGCTGCTGGCTTTCCCGCTGCGGATCCCAGACCCAACGATAGAACACGTTCATTTTTTCGCTGATGCTGTAGTCCACTCGCGCCACATACTGGTTCTTATTGAAACGGTAGGTGTCCTGAAATGGCGTACGCACGAGTTCGGGGTTCGTCGCCAGCGGGGCCCCGCCCGTCGTCGGCAGGAAGCCGATCACCTTGAGAAACGCCGGCGCATTCCGGCTCCACTCGCTCCTCGGAATGATGTTCCCCGGATATGGGTCGCCACCCGTGATCTGTCCTGCGGCGTTCCGCTGCAATGTCCCGGGACGAAACACCTGACCGGTGCGAAACTGCGGAGCCGTTGCGATTGGCACATCCCGGTACAGCCGGCTCAAATCTCCATTCAGCAGGTCTGGATGCGGCAGATCCACGAAGTTTCCCCCTACAGGCCGTGAGGCCCGCGTCCCCTCGTAATTGAAAAAGAAGAATAGCTTCTTATTCTCCTTCCGCGAAATCCCCGGCAATAGCACCGGACCGCTGATGTTCCCGCCGAACTGGTTGAATCGCAGCGGAGCCACCCGCCCCGTTGTATCGAAGGGCAGCCGCGCATCGAAGGCGTTGTTGCGCACGAAATGATAGAGTGTCCCATGGAAGTCCGCCCCGCCCGACTTCGTCGTTGCGCTCAGCAGAATCCCCGGATTCCTGCCGTGCTCGGCATTGAAAGTCGACGTCTGTACCTTGAATTCACCTACCGCGTCCATCGAAAGCTGCGTATACTGACCGTCGTTCGCTCCCACGTCGGTGTTAATCGAACCGTCCAGGAAAAAGTTGTTCATCGACCCGCGTAATCCATTCACATTGAACTGGTCGGTGTTATTAAAGGCGAGCCGGAAATCAGATGAGTTGTTCGATACAACGCCGGGCAACGTGCGCATCAGGCTCTGAAAATCCCGTCCGTTCAGACTCAACTCGGTCACCTGCCTCGAGTCGATGACGAAACTCTTGTTCGCCGTCGCCGTCTCGACCAGCGGCACCGTAGCCTCTACCGTCACGGACTCCGACGTCTGCCCCAAGTCCATGACCAGCACGCCCAAATTCATGATTTGGTTGGGATCGAGCACCAAGCCTTTTTTCTCCGAAGTCTTGAAACCCGCCGCCTCGATCTTCAGCGTGTAGGTTCCTCGCAACAATTGCAGCAGCCGGAAATTACCACCCATATCGGAGGATGTTTCCCGCACCACCAACCCCTTGCTTTCATCCGTAACGCTTACCTTCGCGTTAGGAATGGCTGCCGATTGCGCATCCACTATCGTCCCTTGAATGGTCCCGTTCTGCCCGTAAGCAGCCGCGGCGGCAAGCAGAACGGCCAACACCGTCCGGTACATGTGTTTCTTGATCACGTGGTCAATAACCTCAGTTCGCGTTTGACTTGTAATTTGAATTGCGCCGCCACCCCTGGTTTGACGGCGTTAGTTGATATGCCCTGTTCCGGATCGTAATCCGAACCCGATGCCCCATGCAATGGCAATTGGGTTACCTCATGGCTACTTCGTTGCTACATTTCCATTCTAAAGAGAAAAGTCGTTTGTTTTGAATCATGTTACGCAACCTGAAAAAATCGTGTAACATGGTGTTTCGCGTGGCAGTACTCCATTTCTTGCCGTCGTCCGATCCTAGAAGCGACGCCGTCAAGGCACTGCTGGCGAGCGGTGTGTTCGACCGCTCCAAGGGCCAGGAGCGCCTCTTCCTCTATCTCTGCGAAAAATTCTTCAACGGCCACTCCGAGGATCTGAAGGAATTCACCATTGCCACCGAAGCCTTCGGGCGCCCCGCCGGTTTCGATCCCAAGGACGACTCCATCGTCCGCGTCGAGATGCATCGCCTCCGGAAGCGCCTACGCGAGTATTACCAGGACAAACCCGGCGCCGTCCGCATCGTTCTCCCCGAAAAGTCCTATCAACTCGATTTCCAATTCCCCCAGCCCCCGGAGCCTGTAGTTTCCCCCGCTCCGCAGGAACCCCAGGCTTCCTGGTGGAAACCCTGGATGATCCCCGCAACGGCCGCCGTGCTCCTGATTGCCGCCATCGCCGCGGCAACCATCCCCCGCCGCCCGCCCCCGGCCAGTCTCGCGCCGCCGAAACCGAAAGCCCCACTCGCCGTGTCCGCCGATCCCCCCCTGGCCCGCGGCCGCGCCCTTCGCATCCTCTGCGGACGGCCGGTGATGCGCTATACAGACCCCTACGGTAATGTTTGGGAAGGAGATCGCTTCTACATTGGCGGTGAACCCCTCATCCTCGAAAACATGGAAAGCTTGCAAGGCTACGATGCCAATGTCCTCGGCGGACTGCGCCAAGGTAATTTCCGTTACTCTATCCCCCTGGAGCCCGGCGTGTATGAGCTGATGCTCATCTTCGCCGAACCTCCGCTTTCCACCACACCTCTGGTCAACCCCGCCGATGCAACCCGCGAATTCACCGTCTCTCTCAACGGTAATCCCGTCCTCCGCAACTTCGACGTCAAGGACGAGGTCGGCGCCTATTACCAGGCCCATTTCCGCGTCTTCAAGGACGTCACCCCCGGACCCGGCGGCATGCTGGATATCCGATTTAACAGCGGCACCCAGCGAGCCTTCGTCAATGGCATTGTGCTGCGTCCCGGAACACCAGGCAAGCTACACCCCATCCGAATCGTCGCCCGCCCTCAGCCCTATGTCGATGCCAAAGGCGACGTATGGGAGGCCGACATGTTCTACCGTGGCGGCCGCCAGATTGTCCGCCCCGTTCCCCCAACCGCAACCCCTGATTCCCGACTCTACCTCGGCGAACGCCATGGCACCTTCCAGTACGCCATCCCAGTCGCTCCGGGACGCTACCGCCTCAATCTCCACTTCTGGGAGTTTTGGTGGAGCAAAGCCGGTTCTGGAGCCGGCAAACCCGGCGACCGCATTTTCGACGTCTTCTGCAACTTCCGCCCCTTGCTCCAGAACTTCGACATCCTCGCCGAGGCCCCGCCCAACAACGTCATCACCAAAACCTTCCATGGACTCCGCCCCGACTCCCAGGGCCGCCTCGTCCTTTCCTTCGTCCCGCACGCCAATCGCGCCTTGATCAACGCCATCGAAGTCCTTGACGAAGGTCAGCCCTAAATATATCCCCCCGCTTGCCCTACAGCGCCGTCACCAACTTCGCCAACAGAGCCGTCCGGTCCGCGATCCGGTCCACCAGAATACTCTCATGGCTCGCATGCGCTCCCTCCCCCACTGCCCCCAACCCATCCAGTGTCGGCACGCCTAGCGCCGCCGTGAAGTTCCCATCCGATCCACCCCCCGTCATCGACTCTTCCATCTTCACCCCCATCTCCGCCGCTAGTTTCTTCGCCACGGCAAACAACTCCCCGATCTCCTTCGTCCGCTCCATCGGCGGCCGGTTCAACCCCCCCGTAACCGACACCTTGCACCGCTTATCCACCGCCTTCAGCGCCTGGAACTTTTTCTCCAACCCCGCCGCATCCTTCATCTTCGCGATCCGGATGTCCACATCCGCATGCGCCTCAGCGGCAATCACGTTCGACCGTGTACCCCCGTGAA
This sequence comes from uncultured Candidatus Solibacter sp., assembly GCA_964402295.1. Taxonomy (GTDB): domain Bacteria; phylum Acidobacteriota; class Terriglobia; order Bryobacterales; family Bryobacteraceae; genus CADEFT01. The sequence goes on from CAYOBO010000049.1 coordinate 8,936, forward strand.
TCACCCCCGGATTCACCGTCGTTCCCGCCTTCAGATTCGTGAACCCGGCGATCTTCTCAATCTGCCGCGCCAGCTCCACAATCGCGCTTGCCCCGGCCGAAAAATCCACCCCCGCATGCGCCGCCACGCCCTTCACATGCACGTGATACACGCCAACGCCCTTCCGGGCCGTCTTCAATTTCCCCTGCAATCCCGTCCCCGGCTCCAGCACCAGCACGGCCCGGCTCTTCTTCGCCATCTTCTCCGTCAACGCCCGCGACGAATCGCTCCCCACCTCTTCATCCGAATTCAACTGGAGCACCACCTTCCGCTTCACTTCAATATGCAAATCGCGCAGCGCCCGCATCGCAAAGAGGAAGAACGCTATCCCGGCCTTCATATCCAGCACTCCCGGACCCCACAGCCGCCCCTTCTCTTCCTTGAAAGGCATCGCCTGCAAAGTTCCCAAAGGCCAAACCGTATCGGAATGCCCCAGCGCCAGAATCTGCCCCGATTTCTTCAGCCCCGGCAGCAGGAATTCCACCTGCATATGCTTGCCGAACCGGCCGCCCGGAAACGTCTGCACGTTCCCCAATCCGGCCACCCGCACCGCCACCAGATCCACAAACCGGTTCACAGCCGCCGCATCGTCCGACGGCGATTCGCACTCCACCATCTCGCGAATCAACGTAATCACTTCATTCTGTTTTGACTTGACGTAGCTAAGGATAGGGTCCATCGCTGTTATAATAGCGGGTTTGCATGCCCATCCTCGATGTCAATGGGATCCGCGAGATCCTGCCCCACCGCTATCCGATGCTGTTGGTCGACCGCATCGAAGAGCTCGAATCCGACCGCATCGTCGGTATCAAGAACGTCACCATCAACGAACCGTTCTTCATGGGGCACTTCCCCTCCTACCCCGTCATGCCCGGCGTCATGATCGTCGAATCCATGGCCCAGGTCGCCGGTGTCCTCATCCTCAAGGACATTCCCGATAGTAAGAACCGGCCCGTGCTCCTCGTCTCCATCAAGGAAGCCAAATTCCGTAAACCCGTCGTTCCCGGCGACACGCTGCGCATCGAAATGAAAGTCCTCAAGCGCCGTTCCAACGCCGCCCTCATGGCCGGACAAGCCAAAGTCGGCGAAACCGTTGTCGCCGAAGCTGAAGTGATGTGCGTCCTCGGCGACCCCCCGCCGCCACCGCAAGCGTAGTTGTCCAATGGCCATCCACCCCACCGCGATCGTCAGCCCCCATGCCAGCATCGCGGATAGCGCCGAAATCGGACCCTATTCCATCATCGAAGGCCCAGTCACCATCGGCGCACGCACCCGCCTCATGGCTCACGTCTACATCGAAGGTCCCACCGCCATCGGCGAAGACAACGTAATCTTCCCCTACGCCATCCTCGGCATCGCCTCGCCGGATCTCAAATACAAAGGCGAGCACGCCGAAACGAAGGTCGGCCATCGAAACAAAATCCGCGAATACGTTACCATTCACCGCGGCACCGGAGCCGGCGGAGGAATTACCCGCCTCGGCGACGACAATCTGCTCATGGCCAACGCCCATGTCGCCCACGATTGCCTCGTTGGCAACCACTGCATCATGGCTAATGGAGCCACCCTCGGCGGGCACGTCACCGTCGAAGACTGGGCCCTCATCGGCGCCTTCAGCGGCGTCCATCAATTCTGCCGCGTCGGCAAGCACTCCATCATCGGCGGCTACAGCGTCATCACTCGCGACGTCATGCCCTACTCGAACACCACCACTCCGCGTGACGCGAAAAGCTTCGGCCCCAACAAGGTCGGCCTCCAACGCCGCGGCTTCCCAGCCCAAACCATCAACGCCCTCCACAAAGCCCTCCGCATCCTCACCCGCGCCGGACTCAACACCACCCAAGCCATCGAGCGCGTCCGTAACGAAGTCCCCCCCTCCCCCGAAATCGACGACCTCATCGCCTTCATCCAATCCTCCGAACGTGGCGTAATCAAGTGAAGTACGCACTCATCGCCGGCAACGGACGCTTCCCCATCCTCGCCCTCGAGGAAGCCCGCAAACTTGGCCATCGGGTCGTAGCCATCGGCATCGAAGAGGAAGCCTCGCCCGACATCGCCGCCCTCGCCTGGAAAACGCACTGGATCTCGCTCGGCGCGCTCAGCAAATTAATCGAAATCCTCAAAAGCGAAGGCATCACCGAACTCGTCATGGCCGGCCAAGTCAAGCACGTTCAGATCTTCTCCTCCATCCGCCCCGATTGGCGGCTCGCCAAACTCCTCTTCTCCCTCCGCGAAAAGAACACCGATGCCTTGATCGGAGGCGTCGCCAAAGTCCTCGCCGACGAAGGCATCCATCTCCGCGATTCCACCTTCCTCCTCAAGCCGCTCCTCGCCGACGGCGGCAGCATGACGAAGCGAAAGCCCACCTCCGACGAAGAGCGCGACATCCACTACGGACGCCGCATCGCCAATGCGCTGGCCGGATTCGATGTCGGCCAATCCGTCGCCATCGCCGAGCGCGCCTGTCTCGCCGTCGAAGCCATGGAAGGCACCGACGAAATGCTGCGCCGCGCCGCCGCCCTCGCCAATGGCCGTAAGATCAGCCTCGTGAAAGTTTCCCGCCGCCGCCGTCACATGTTGTTCGATGTCCCTGTCGCCGGCCCGCGCACCATCGCCACCATGCGCGAAACCGGCGCCACCGTGCTCGCCGTCGATGCCGGCCGCACCCTCCTGCTCGACCGCCAGGAGATGCTTGCCGCCGCCAACGAAGCCTCCATCGCCGTCATTGGATACCCCCCCGAGGAAGAAGCCTCATGAACCCCATTCGCCTCGCCGTCATCGGCGCCGGAGCCTTCGGTCAAAACCACCTCCGCGTCATCCGCGAAAATCCCCGCGCCCACCTCACCGGAGTCCTCGACACAGACCTTCACCGTGCCACCCTCGCCGCGCAATCGAATCACTGCGCCGTCTTCCAATCCCTCGATGAACTCAAGGGCAACGTCGATGCCGCCATCGTCGCCACGCCTACATCCACGCATGCCGATGTCGCCTGCGCCGTGCTCGCCCAAGGCATCGATGTCCTCGTCGAAAAGCCCATCGCCTCCGATCTCGCCTCCGCCCGGCGCATCGTCGACGCTTCCTCCGGCCGCATCGTCCAGGTTGGCCACCTCGAGCGCTTCAACGCCGCCGTCCTGGCCCTCCGCAAGATGGTCACCACACCGCTCTTCTTCGAAATCCACCGCATGAGCCAGTTCACGGCGCGCAGCCTCGATGTCGACGTCGTCCTCGATCTCATGATCCACGACATTGACCTCGTCCTCGACATGGTCGGTGCGCAGCCCGAAGAGATCCGCGCCGCGGGCATCTCCATCCTTTCGAAGAAAGTCGACATCGCCAACGTCCGCCTTGCGTTTTCCACCGGCTGTGTCGCCAACATCACCGCCAGCCGTGTCAGCACCGAGCGCGTCCGCAAGATGCGTCTCTTCCAGCCCAGCCAGTACGTCTCCATCGACTACTCCCGCCAGGACGGAGCCGTCTTCACCGTCGGAGCCGAACAGAAGATATCCTTTCAAACCTTGCAGGTCTCCAAGATCGAACCGCTCAAAGCTCAGCTCGATGCCTTCCTCGATTCCATCGAAACGCGCCAGGCTCCCACGTGCGGCGCACGGCAGGCAACACAAGCCTTGGAGGTCGCCTCCGGAATCCTTGCTAAAATTGAGGAGCACGCTTCTCTGGTGGCGCAAACTCTGGCATCTGCTCCATGAAGTCTCTGGCAGACTCCCCGGTCCATTCATCCCCTCAGCCCGAGTTCTTACTCTACTTTGACGAAGCCCCCAGCCGAGGCCCCCTACTCCGCGCCGCGGCGGTTTCCGTAGTCCTTCACATCGTCGTCACGGCTATTCTCGCCTCCGTCGAATTCCACGCCACGCCCATTCGTCCGGGCGGCAATCTCAATGTGGCTATCCGCCGTGTCACGCCGCTCGTCGTCCCCCCCGACGTCCTCCGCGAACTTACCCAACGGGCTCCCCAGACCCGCGAAGTCAGCCGCGAGTTCAACGTGGAAAACCTGATCCCGCGCCCGGAGATGAAGAAATCGCCGCCCGCGCAGCCCGCCGTCTCCCCTAAGCCGCAAGTCGGCATCCCCGCGCCGGCAGCCCTTCCCGATGCCCCGCAGATCGCCGCTTCCGCGCCCCAAACAACCTCGCTCCCGCCGCCGGGCTTCGGCGTCGCCAACCAGCCTCCCCCGCCACCTCCGCAAATCCAAACGCAGGAGCAACCGAAGCTCGCCTTCGAAAACGTACCCGGCACAGGCCGTAGCACGGGCAACGTCAGCGGCGGAGCATCATCCCCCAAAATCGACATCCCCATGCCCAAGGCGAACCTCGATGAAGCCGTCGCCCGCGTCTCCAAGCGTCCCGGTGGAGGCATGGTCGTTGGCGACGAAACCGAAGCCATACCCAGCATCGGCCAATCGCTCGGCCAGCAACCCACGCCTGGAAAAATGGGCAGCTCCCTCGAACTCCTCAGCGATCCCCAAGGCGCCGACTTCCGCCCCTACCTCCTCCGCGTGCTCACCTCGGTCCGCCGCAACTGGTTCGCCGTCATCCCCGAAAGCGCCCGCCTCGGACGCCGCGGCAAGGTCGTCGTTCAATTCGCCATCTCCCGCGATGGCAAAGTCCCCAAGCTTATCATCGCCTCGCCCTCGGGCGCGGATCCGCTCGACCGGGCCGCTGTCGCCGGCATCAGCGCCTCCAACCCCTTCCCGCCTTTGCCTTCCGATTTCAAAGGCACTGAAATCCGGCTGCAACTCGTCTTCGTCTATAATGGGCCGCGTTAATGCGATTGCGTCTCGATCCCTGGCCCGCCGAGTTTGATTCGCCCCTGGCCATCGAAGAAGCCGCTTCCACCACCCGCCAAATCGATGCGGCTGTTGAACGCGAGGAATGGGCCGCCATGCCTGCCTGCGGCGCCGGCGCCTCCTGCTGCTTCGTCGATGGCGTCCGCCGCGTCGAGGCGCGCGTGCTCGGGGACAACAGCGGAGCCCTCGTCCATGGCCTGCTCGGTTCGCTTGCCGCGGGCTTCGTGCGCGCCGACGGTTCCACTGCTCAATTCGGCGGCATCCACGTCCACCGCTATCTCATCCTCGGCAAAGGGGAAGCGCAATCCATATCGCTCCAAATTGGCGGCCAATCCCTCGACTTCCTAGCGCATTCCACCGCGCACAACTCTCCCGACGGAGTCCTCGCCGAGCTCCAAAGCCTCATGCGCATGGCTGAATCCCGCATCGCCGAACAACTCGCCTCGCAACACGGCTGTGTCTTCGTCGATGGCCTCAGCTATCGTGCCACCGGTCGCCACAATGTCATCGGAGTCATCAAGCGTATCCTCGAACCTTATCTCCCGCCGGACCAATTCGCCCTCGTCGAAACCCTCCACAAAGGCGAGCGCACCCCGCTCTTCCGCATCGTCGACCCCACCTACGAGCGCTACTCCTGCTTTCTCCGCCTCGCCGTTCCGCGCCCCTTCGAACATCCGCTCGCCGGCGTCGTCCGCATCGAGATCGGCGCAGCCGTCGGCATCGAGCGGGCCACATCGCTCGCCACGCTCGCCGCCGGCATGCTCCCGCGATTCGCCTCCTCACCCATGCGCGATCCCCGCGCCCCGCAAAACCTGCTCCCTGTCGGCGCCCTCGAAAGCGAAATGCGCCGCCGCATGGGAGACACCACGCTCATCCGCAGGGCCATCGAGAAAACCCTTCACCAACAAAGAGGGCAATAGTTTCGCTAGGTTTTGATATCCTCTCCGCCGAATGCCGGAACAGGAACGGCGGGTCATGCTGGTTACTCTCCCTGAATGCGAACGTTGCGAAATGTGCCCATGTCAAAGAAACTCCCGATCCCCACCTTGCCCGCCCCCAGGCTCATGTCCACCGCACGCATGGCCGGCGAAGTCGCCCCATCCACCCACACATCCACCCGGCCGGCCGTGCCGTCATATACCAGCTTCACCTTGTGCCAGACACCGTCTTTCAACGTCGCCGGACCCTCCTCGGAGCTGATCCGCACCCGGTCGCCCCCATACACATGAAAAATGCCGTTGTGCACCACAACCTGCTTCGCCGAATCCACCGACAGGTGCGCGTAATTGAAATGATCTTTGTCGCGCCAGGCATACACAAGAATCAGCGAGTTGCGGCGATTGCGCACGTGCGCCGGCTCGGCCTGCACCTCGGCCTCCAACGTCACTTTCGTGTAGTCGGGCGTCTCCGCCAGCAGATATTGCGAGGGACGGCGCGGCTGTGTCGACGGCCGCGGTACCAGCAAATGCAGCAATCCATCTTCGTATTTCCAATCGGAAAGAACCGGTGCGCGCCATTTCAGCCCAAAAGCGGAAATGTGTTCCTCGGCAAAGGCAGGCAGGATACCAAGCAGGAGAAAGAGCAAACGCATGCGTGGGGAGTCTCCACAATCAGCACACCACAGAAATACAGCAGAGAGCAAACGCGAAGAGAGGCGGCAAAGTCGCTTCCTCTCCCTCGTGTAATATGGTCTCGCCATCAACTTGCCCTACGGCAAAGCGCTTTCACTGGCGCATTCCGGACGATCCACATTCACGAACTACGGGATGGATGAGACTTGTACCGCCCCTCCAAATTGGCCCGGTTCTACTTGGCACCTCCTTCGTTCGTTCGAGTGCCGGAAGGTGTCTTTTCTCTCACCTTCCACCTTCATAATGCGCCCGATTTTCGAATGTGTCAATGCTCTTGTTCGGAGATTTTTTACTGAGTGTCTATATCCCCGGATTACCGCCAGATATAGGGATATGCACCAGTGTCACCACCCCCGATTCCAACCCCTTCTCCAGCGCCCCAGCGATCTCCCCCGCATCGTCGATTCGCACTCCCTGCGCTCCCAACGATCGCGCCAGCGCGTCAAACGCGATCGGCCCCAATTCGCTCGCCATCGCACACCCGAATTGCTTCACATGCCCCGCATGCGTGATGCCCCACTTCTGATCGTCCGCCAGCAATATCACAAACGGAAGCCCCTGCCGCGCCGCGCATTCCAACTCCGCCACCGTGAACGTAAACGCCCCATCCCCCGAGAGCAACACCACCGGCTTTCCTGGCCGCGACAGCCGCGCCGCCATCGCCGCACCCAAGCCATACCCTACCACTCCGCTCCGCCCGCAGGTCAGCCAATATCCCGGATAGCGCCGCTCCGTCAGCAAGTGATGCGCCCATTGCCCGATGCTCCCCCCGTCGATGATCAACGTCGCATCTTCCGGAAGCACCCGCTCCAGCGCATCGATGATGTCGAGCGCATGCGTCCGGTCCGCCATTCGTTGCCTCTCGCCTGTCGCCCTCACGCGCGCACTGAAATCCTGGCGCATCCGCCGTGCCTCCCCCAGCCACCGCGCGGACATTTGCATCTCCGCTTCCGCCAGTAGGCCCCATCCCCGATCGAGCCGCACTACCCTCCCCGCCTTTTGCAGATACCCAAGCCGGTAGTCCACCGCTGCCCCCGCCAGCACGATGCAGTCGGCCTCGGCCACCAAACCCGGATCGCACGTCAATGCGCCCACCACCCCTACGAAACATTCGTGCGGCCGGTCACAGATCCCCCTGTCCCAAATCGGCGTCTGCACCGGAATCGCATTGCGTTCGGCAAACCGCAGCAACGCCCCGCCCTCGCCCGAATAGTACACGCCGCTGCCGGCAATGATCAGCGGGCGTTCCGCCGCCGCCAGCACCGACCACACTTCCGCCGCCCTCGCCGCATCCGCACCCGCCGGCGAGCCTGCCGGAGCCGCCCTAAACAAGCGCTCCTCCTCCACCACCGCCCGCTGCACGTCCATGGGAAACATCAGGTGCACTGGGCCCTGCGGATCCGCCATCGCCGCACTCCACGCCTCATCCAGCATCTGCTCCACCCGGTCCGGCGCCGCGATCATCCGCGAATGCTTCGTCACCGGAGCCGCCACCGCCACCTGATCGCAATCCTGGAAACACCCCGCCCCCAGATGCGTCAGATTCGCCGATCCGCTGATGTACAGCATCGGCGCTTGATCGAACCACGCATTCATCACCCCCGTCAGAGCATTCGGCACGGCAACGCCGCTCGAACTCGCGCACACGCCCGGACGCTTCGTCAGCCGCCCCGCTGCCTCCGCGATATACCCGGCTGTTTGTTCATTGCGCACATCGATGAGCCGGATTCCGGCCCGCCGTGCGGCATCGAAGAGCGGATCCAGTCCATGCCCGCAGAGCGTGGCGATCCACTCCACTCCCCGTTGCTTCAATCCTTCGGCAAACCAATCGGCGGCTGTTCGTTGCATCGTCCGTCAGCTTACCGCATTGCCACACAAATTCGGGGAACTTTCCGCTCCCGGAATGGCAATCCCCAGCGAGAGGAAATCGATGCACAGACTCATTCCGGCGCTCGCCCTCCTGCCGGCCGCCACTCTATTCGCCGCCCCCACCGCCGAGGAGATCCTCGCCAAAGCCCGCAAGGCCATCGGGAAGGTGGACACCCTCAAGACCCTCACCGTCACCGGGACCCGCCGCATGAGCCTGGATACGCCAGACGGTTCCCGTACCACCTCCCGCGAAGTCGCCATGGACTTCCAACTACCCGCCATGTTCCTCAAAGCGGAGACCCTCGAACTCCCCAACGGCATGGAAGGCCCCACCATGGTCGAAGGCCTCGATGGCGAAATCGCCTGGCGCGACACCCGCAACGTGCCCACCGGAGCCAACATCGTCATCCGCACGGCTCCGCCTCCCGGCGCCGATGCACAAGACACTGCCGCCGCCGACCGTGCCCGCACACGCCAACTGCGGCACACCTATCTTCGCCACTTCCTCATCTACACCCTCACCCCGCCACCCGGCGAGAATATCAAGTTCGATCTCCTCGGCGAGGCCGAAGCGAGCGATGGCAAAGCCTGGATCGTCGATGCCGCCGGTCCCGACGGCTTCCAGATGCGTCTATTCATCGATCAGCAGAGCAATCTGCCGCTGATGGCCTCCTGGCGCGGGCTGCAATTGCCCAAACCCATCATGCGCACCATGCGTATGCAGGGACACAACGCGGCAGAGGCAAAGAAGCTCGCCGATGGCCCGCTCCCGGAACTGCCCAAACCCAAAGAGGTCGAATTCGAAATGCGCCTCTCCGACTACGCTGCGTTTGGCGTACTGCGTCTCCCGAAACTCACCACGCTTTCCACCGAAGGAAAGCTGGCCGAAGAATTCGAGATCAAGAGCGCGAAGGTCAACCCCAAGTTCAAAGCCGATCATTTCCGCAAATGAAGTTCCTCATATGCACCTTTCTCGCCGCCTGCATCGCGCAGGCGGGTGAGCTTCGTGTCGTCGTGCGCGATCCCTCCGGCGCTTTCATCGAAAACGCCACCGTGCGCGCCGGAGCGGCCAGCGCCGCCACGAATGCTAACGGAGAAGCCGTCTTCGCCCATCTGCCCGATGGCCGCATCGACGTCGCTATCGTGGCCCAGGGCTTCACCGCATTCGCCACATCGCTCACAATCAAACCCGGGCGATTCACCCTCGAACGCACCCTACCCATTGCCCGCCGCGTCGACAAAGTCGATGTCGCAACCGATCCCCTCGACCCGCTCTCCTTCGGCGTCACGACACTCACCGAAAAGGAACTCGATCTCCTCCCCGACGACCCCGATCAGTTCGAGGAAGCACTCAAGAGCCTCGCCGGACCCGGCGCCGTCTTCCGCATCGATGGCTTCCGCGGAGGCCGCCTGCCACCGAAGGATCAGATCCAATCCATCAAATTCCGCCTCACTCCCTACACCGCCGAAGAGCACGACGACGGTTTTATGATCGTTGACATCACCACCAAACCCGGCCTCGGCGAATGGCACGGCAGCGCCGTCTTTGCCTTCGGCGACGATTCGCTCAACGCGCGCAACGCCTTCGCCCCGCGCCGCGAAGCCCAGCAGAATCGCCGTCTCGATCTCAGCCTCCTCGGCCCGCTCCTCCGCAATCGCACTAGTGCCGGCTTCCATTTCTCGCGCAACGACGGCTACGATTCCCGCACCAGCGTCGGCATCCTCCCCGAAGGCCCCTTTGCCACGCTCACCCGTCTGCCGCAACGCAATACCAATGGCGGCGCGCGCTTCAACCACCTGGCGAAACGCAATCATCTGCTCCGCGGCGAATATCAATTCGACCGCCAGGAACGCAGTCAGATCGGCCTGTTCGATCTCCCCGAACGCATGAGCTCCTCCTTCAATCAATCGCATCTGGCCCGCCTGTCCCTGCAAAGCAGCCTCAATGAGCGCACTCTCAACGAACTCCGCATCCAGCACGGCTGGGTGTCGAATGGCAGCAATTCCCTGACTTCCGCCCCCGCCACCATCGTCCTCGGCGCATTCGCCCGAGGTGGAGCCAACCAGGACGCCTCTCGCACCGGCCGCACCCTGGAAATCGTCGATCACTTCTCCTTCAACCGAAAGAAGCACGGCCTTCGCACCGGCTTCCAGTTCGACGCCCTCCAGTACGCCGGCCGCGATTTCAGCAACGGATTCGGCGTCACCACCTATCCCAATCTCTCCGCCTTCCTCGCCGATCAACCCGCGCTCACCACCCGCCGTTCCGCCGACGTGAACATCCACTACCGCCAGCTTCGCCTCGGAGTCTACCTCCACGACGACATCCGTCTGCGCCAGAACTTCAGCCTCGGCCTCGGCATGCGCATCGAGGGCATGTCCCAAATCGACGGGCTCGGAAACGCCGCCCCGCGCTTCGGCTTCGCCTGGGCGCCCTTCCGCCGCGTCAAGACAACGCTCCGAGGCGGAACCGGCATCTACTACCAGTGGTACGACGCCTCGCTATACGAACAAATGTTGCGTCTCAACGGCGCTGCCCAAGTCGATCTCATTACCTCCCCGCTTGGCGCGCGCCTACCAGGCTATCTCCGCGGAGCCGAAACATTATCGCTGCCTTATGTCGTGCGATCATCCTTCGGCATGCAGCAGCAACTCCCCGGCCGCATCAACATGATGCTCGACTACCGCCATGAGCGCGGCGTCCATCAATTCCGCAGCCTCAATGTCAACACCCCCGGTTCCGGCCTCGGCTATCTCCTCGAACTCGATTCCGCCGCCCGTTCGCGCACCCACGCGCTCCACGTAGGCATGTCGGCTCTCCCCTCGCCGGACGCCAAAGGCTGGTACGGCCGCCTCTTCTGGAGCATGCACTATTTCCTCTCCCGCGCCCGCGACGAAGTCGGCGATCCACTCACCCCGCCGGCCAACTCCCTCCGCGCCCGCGACGACTACGGTCCATCCAACATGGACATCCGCCACCGCCTCAGCTCCATGCTACAGGCCACCCTCTGGCGAGGCATCCAATTGGGCAGCTTCTTCACCGTAACCTCTGCCGCGCCTTACAACATCACCACCGGCTTCGACGGCAATCTCGACACCTTCTTCAATGATCGTCCCCCAAACACCCAACGCAACTCCGCCCGGGGACAAGGCATGTTGCAACTCGGCACCCGGCTTTCCTGGTCGCGCAGCTTCGGCGAACGCCGGAGCTCCGGCGGACCCGGCGGCGTCATGGTCCGCATGCGCATGGATGGCTCCGGCGGCATGCCCGATCTACCTTCCTTCGGAGCGCAAGGCAAGCCCAACCCGCTTCTCCGCATGCAGCTCTACATCCAGGCAAGCAACGTCCTGAATCGCACCAACCCCAACGGCTTCGTCGGCGTCGCTACTTCTCCACTCTTTGGAATGCCCACCTCCGCCATGCCGCCGCGCCGCATCGAAGTCGGTACGCGCTTTACCTTCTGAGTTGGAGCGCTGAGGCCTCCTACCGCTGCACCGTCACCACAACAGGATCGGATGACTGCGCCATCGACAACGATCGCACCTGCACCACATTCAACCCAGGCCGGACCAAATCCTCCGGAATCTGCGCCGAAATCTGATTCGGCGAAGACTGTAGCAGCGGCAGCGCCACATCGTTGAACACCACGCACGATCCACCCAGAACCGTCGGCGGCGGCAACGTATCGGCAATCCCCGCCTGCGCCAGATTCTGTCCGGTCACCGTAATGAACGACCCCGGCTTGAAATTCGTGGTCCCGTTCTCTGAGTTCACAATGCCTCGTGCCCCGCCTGTAATCACCGGCTTCGTATTTGTCCCCGCCGGTGTCGTCGGAATCACGGACAATCCCGAAAGCGTGATGGCGTAAGCAGTACCCCGCGAATCCACCACCATTTGCCGCGCCGGAACATTCTGCCGCTGCGTCCCGAACACGGAAACGATCGGATTCTCCGGAACCACGCCAATCAACGTCTCCGAGCGCGTTGTCAGATTGATCCGCTCCAGCGTTGTCCGCACCTCATCGCGAGTCACCGAATTGATATTCGCCCGCACCGGCGTGGTGAGCCGCACGAAAGTGTCCTTGCCGATCGCAGCGGTGGCGGCGATGTTCCGTTCCCCGCCGCTCACCACGGTCTGCGTGGGAGGCTGGCCCGGCTGAGGCGGTGGTCCGAACTGAATCAAACCCGGCCGTTCCGCCCCGCCCACCACCGTGAGCGACGAATTCAGCATCAGCCCATTGGCGAAAAAGTACGACGAATCCTCCGAAGCCGAAATCACTCCGTAGTAGCTCTGAATCGGGTTTGTGAACAGTTGCCGGCTGGTGGTGTAATTGTCGATCAGTGCGTTGTAGAGGTAGGCCGTGCCGTTGCCCGCCAATGTAAGTATGTAATCGAAGCTGGGGCTTGCCATCATTGACTGCGGGCCCGGAATCGTCACCGGGGTCACCGGATTCGACGGCCGTAGCGTCGCCTGATTCCCGATCAGCTTCCACTGCGTCCCGTTCGACATAATAAACTGCAATCCGCTCAATCCATACGCTAGTGCGGCCGGCGCAATAATATTCGCATTTCCCGCGCGCGGCAACGGCGGAAACTCCACCTCCCCTACCACTCGCCCCAAGTCGAGATCCACAATCGATATCGCCTCCCCGCCGCCGCTTCCCACGTACAAGGTCCGCCCGTCGGTGGCCATCGCCATCTGGTTCGGCAGCTGCCCCACCGGAATCGGATTCAAAAACCGCTGCCGACGGATATCGAAAACCTCCAGCCGGTTGTATCCCGCGTTGGTCACGTAGACACGCCCACGCGGCTCGTCCAGCACGATATCCCGCAGCCCCGTCTGTAGGCGGTTGCCATTGGGCGAAATCGAAATAGGGAAGATCTGCCCACGCATGTCCGGCTGGCGGAAGTTCATGTACACCTTGATTGTGTTCGGAAGGTTGATCGCTTCCAGCGTCGCCAGATTGACGTTGACCGGGTTCCCGGTGTTATTGGTTCCGCCTCCCGTATAGAGGTTCGTGCCCGCCTGCCTCGTCACCCCGGATCGCCCCGGCTCCATCACAAAGGTCACCGTCGATGGCGCCACTCCACTCGAAACCTGCGCCACCAGCGCCGCCCCAAGATTCGGTACGCTGAACGTCAACTTCCCGCTGCCGATGTTGTTGATCCGCACCGCCGCCCGCGCGATTCCGCGATTACACTCGTCTACCGCCAAAAACACCGTATCCGTTTCCGGCATGATAATCGGATAGTCGTACAACGTATCCATCCGCAGGTGAATCATCCCCGATTCCGACAAACCAAACGCATTCGCCCCATCCGAAGTCACCAGCATCTTCGCGATGATGCTCTCCGGCAGCTTAATCCCCAGATTGATCGTCAGATTGCGCGGATCGGAAATCAGCAGCGTTGACGCCTGGGCCCGCGTCGCCGGCTGCGTGAACGGCGCCGAATTGAATGCCGAATATAATGTCTTCCCATCGGCCGTAAAGGCGCTTCCACCCACGTTCTGGAGGGTGTTGAAGTTGCCATTGAAGAGAAACGGCATGTTCGCCGTGTTCATCTGCCCCACGGCTTGCAGTGTCTGCGTGTCGTACAGCGTGAACCCGGCCATGAAGCGGCTCCCGTCGGGCGACATCGACAGGACCGTCGATTGCCCTGTCACCGTTCGGCTCTTGAGCACCGTGCCCGAAAAGGCTTCGTACAGATAAACCACCGTCTGCGTGTTGTTGTTGATCGTGCTCAACCCCACAATGAACCGCCCGTCCGGAGTCCGGATCAGCTTGCCTCGAAAGACCGTGACCGGCCGTGCGAAAACACCGGGCTGACCCGTCGGAGTCGGCGGAGGAGGAGGAAATTGCACCGGCTGCACTTGATTCTGTTGCGTCTGTGTCGGATCGAAAATCAGCAGCGTGTTGTTCAGGTTGTTCGCTCCCGTTCCCTGCGTGCTGATGAGCACCCGTCCGTCAGCGCCCACTTCCACGCCTTCCGGCCGCGCAGGCAGCGTCACCGCCTGGTTGGTCACTCCTAACTCCAGATCGATCACGCTCAACGTCGAGTTCCCATTGTTCGTCACATACAGGAACCGGCCATCCATGGAAATCGCAGCCGCCAGCGGTTGCGCCCCAACGCCAAACGATCCCACGATCGATCTCCCGTGATAATCGAAAATGTCCACCCGCGCCGCCGCATTGTTCACCAGGTAGAGACGCCCCCGCATCTCATCCAGAACCGCGTCGGAAGGCGTCCCTCCCAACTGCACTACGTCGCCAAACGTCCGCCCCACGCTCTGCGCAAGCGAACACACCGGGAGGGAAAGGGCCACTACGGCCGCCAGAAAACCACGTTGAATCATAGGCTGCATCGACACACGACTGGCAAATTGCAAATAGGAACCTAATTCGCTAGTCTAAACCCTTCCGGGGTCGGGAAGTTGCAGACCACCGCAACAAATCGGGGGAAGATGGGTTCTACGTACGACTTGCCGAAAATTCGCGTGCGCAACGTGACCAGGGGGACGACGGTTGCCGATGCCGCCGCTGTCGCTAACACCAGCGAAACGCGTAGGACGGGTTTGCTCAAACATGAGCGGCTCCTTCCCGGTGAGGGACTGTGGATTGTCCCTTGCGAGGGCGTCCACACCTTTCGCATGAAGTTCGACATCGACGTGGTCTACTTGAACAAGGCAAAGAAAGTGTTGAAAATTCGAGCCCGCATGCCGAAATCCCGTATCTCCTTCTGCCTCCGGGCTCATTCCGTACTAGAACTGCCAGCCGGCATGGCCGAGAGTACTGCCACCCAGGCCGGTGACCAGCTAGAATTTGAGAAACTCCCATGACACTCCGGCACCGGGCAACGGTGGTTCCCATCCTCCTGCTTGCCTCCTGCGCACATCACTCTTCCCAGAACGGTGTAACCCGAAACCGCTCCGCTGCCGTCCCAACGGTGATGCGCAGGCAGGTACTCAACGCCGTCGATGCCGGTGAGGGCGACGCCCGCATCCGCGCCCTGCGCGAACGCATGGCTGCCGACCCCGATAACGTCACCATCCGCCTCGAACTCGCCGAACTGTACAAGTCCGCGGCTTTCCCCGAATTGGCCCTCGAACACTACCGGCTCGCCGCCGAACGCTTTCCCAAGGACGAGCGCGTCATTGCCCGCCTCGCCGAAAGCCTTAGCGAGCAAGGCCAGAAGAAAGAAGCCGCGGACCTCCTCGCCCATCGCCTCGCCACAGGCATGGAAAGCCCCGATCTGTACGCTTGGCTCGGTATCCTCCGCGACCAGCTCGGTGACCATCCCGCCGCCGAATCGGCACACCGCGCCGCCATCCGGCTCAATCCAAACGGAGCGAAACTCCACAATAATCTGGGCTACAATCTCCTCTTGCAGGGAAAGCGCGCCGATGCCATCCAGTCTCTCCGCCACGCTTTGTCGCTCGATGCGAAGCTGGATGCCGCCCGCAATAACCTCGGCTTGGCCCTCGTCCGCGGCGGCACGGAAGCCGAACGCCAGGAAGCTCTGGCCCTCTGGGAAGCGGCCAATGGCGGCGATAAAGCAGCAGCCCACACCAACATGGGAGCAGCCCTGATGGAACAGGGCAAACTCGACGAGGCTCGCCAGGAGCTGAAACTTGCCCTCGCCGAAAATCGGAGCTATGCTCCGGCTTGGAGCAATCTTGCCTCGCTCGAAAAAATGGACGGTAAGCCGGTTACCATGCCGGTTTACTCCGCCAACCGGCCGGCTTCGCCGCCGCGCTCACGCTGGAGCAGGACCTGGAAGCAAGTCTGGAATTTTGTCGCGGGAATCGATTCGAAACAACCCGGGCGCCTCAATGTCGCCGCCCGCAATCAGTGATCTTGTAGATTTTTAACCTTAAGGGAGATAGTGAATGATTCAGCAGTTTCTCAAGCGGCTCTGGCAGGAAGAGCAAGGTCAGGATCTGGTGGAATACGCCTTGATTGTGGCCGCCGTCGGGCTCGCCCTCATCACCACAGTCAATCAATTGTCCACCGCCGTCGTCAGCCTCTATTCCAGCATCACCCAGGGTCTGACCAGCATCGGCGCAACCGGGCAGTAAAGAAGACCACTTGCCTGTCACCCTTGGTTCCGGCCGCTCTACCGCGGGCGCGAAGGGGATAGTTGTGGCTCGCCGTGGAGGCCCTTCCGTGTGGACTCGCCTGCTCGTCCCTGATGCCGGCATGATGGTTGCCGCCATCAGCCTCTTCTTCGGACTCTTTCTTGGCGACGGGCCCTCCAAGCTGTTTCGCGATTCCGACACCGGTTGGCATATTCGCAACGGCGAGCGGATCCTTGCGGGTAACCCCCTGCCTCGATCCGACCCTTACTCCTTCACCCGTCACGGGCAACCGTGGTTCGCTTGGGAATGGGGAGCCGACGCCGTAACCGCCGCTGCCCACCGCGCCAACGGCTTGCCCGGCGTAGCTCTGCTGTTCGCAACCGTTTCCGCCTGTTGCGTCTGGCTCTGGTTCCGGCTCCATTGGTTGACGGGTGGTAACTTCTTTCTGGCATGTGTCATGGCATCTCCCCTGCTGACCACGCTCCAACTGCACTACCTCGCCCGCCCGCATCTGTTCGGGTGGCTGTGTAGCGCCACCGCCGTGTGGTGCATGGAAACGCGCGTCCAACGCTTCGGCCCATGGCACGCCGTCGGCTTCCTCGCCTTCGGAGCACTCTGGGCCAATCTGCATGCCAGCTTTTTCTTCCTTCCCGGACTTGCCACACTCTACGCCGCCGGCGCCATTCTGCGCCGCTGGCTGTGGGACCAGCAAACCGCCTGGCTTCCCTATGCACTCACCGCTGCCTTCTCCATGGCCGGAACTTTCCTGAACCCCTACGGCTGGGCTCTCCACGTCCATGTCGTGAAATATCTGTCCAACAACGAACTGCTCGCCCGCATCGGTGAGTTTCAGAGCTTCAACTTCCATGCCGAAGGCTCCCTCCCCATCCTTGCGGCCGTCATCATCTCCCTATCCGGAGCCGTTCTTGCCCTCGAAGCCCGCCGGCCCGAGCATTTCCTCCTCCTCCTGGCACTCACCGCCCTATCGCTCCGGTCCGCCCGAGCCCTCCCCTTGCTGGCTCTCCTCGCTCTTCCTCTCGCCAACGGAGCCATCACGGCCGCACTCGAAATGGCCGTCCTGCGCCACCCATTGCGCCGCCATCTCGATGCCTTCCTCGCCTACTCGCAGCGCCTCCGCACCCTCGAAGGTCGATGCGGCGGCTTCCTCGCCGCCCCTCTCGCCCTGTTCCTCGCCTTCATCCTCCTCCGCGCCCCCGCCGTCGCCGCGCAAACCGGGTTCCCCCCCAAAGAATTTCCCGTGGCCGCCGCCGCCGCTGTGGATGCACTGCCCCCCGATGCGCGCATCCTCGCCCCCGACAAATTCGGCGGATACCTCATTTACCGCTTCGACGGCCGCCGAAAAGTCTTCTTCGATGGCCGCAGCGACTTCTATGGAGTCGCCTTCATGAAAGATTACATCCGCCTCATCGAAGCCCGCCCCGGCTGGCGGCAGCAGGTGGAACAGTTCCAGTTCGATTACGCTCTGCTGCCCAACAATTATTCTCTCCTCGAGGGTCTCCGGCAGTGGGGCTGGCAGCAGGTCTATCGCGATGAAACGGCAACCTTGTTAAGGAAATAGTATGGGCAATCTGGACCGGCAGAAAATATTGATGATCTTCGGAGGCGCCCTCGTGTGCGCGTTCCTCATGAGTTGGTTCGTCTACGCCAAGGCAGCAGGCCCCAGGCAGGAAAAACTCATCAAAGTGGTGGCCGCCGCCCACGACATGCGCGCCGGCACGCGCCTCAAACCGGCCGATCTCAAAATGATCGGCATCCCCGAACAAGACCTGCCCAAGAATTCCATCGTCGACCAGAAGGTTGCCCTGGAGCGCGTCCTCCTGTTCCCCATCAACGCCAACGAACCCATCGTTGCCAACAAGCTCAGCACCCAAGGCGGAATGGAAGGCCTCGCCGCCACCATCGAGCCCGGCAAGCGCGCCGTCTCCGTCCCCATCTCCGATTCCTCCGGCGCCGGCGGCCTCGTCCAACCCCGCTCCCATGTCGACGTCCTCTTCACCCGCACCGGATCCATGAATGAAGCGGTCACCACCGTCCTCCTCCAGAACGTCGTCGTCATGAGCATCGGCCGCAATACCGAAGCCACCGCGGTCGCCGGAGCACCCTCCACATCCACATCCACCTCCGTCACCGCCACCCGTGCCGCTACCCTGCTCGTCACCCCAGAGCAGGCCGCCAAACTCGAATTTGCCCGCCAACAGGGAAAAATCAGCCTCGCCTTGCGCAATCCCCTCGATCCCACCGTCGAAGAAGAAAACGAACCCGTGGTCACCGCCGAAGACCTCAACATCGGCGAAACCACCCGCCGCGTACGAGGCAAGAACATAGCCGGAGGCCCCATCCCCAACGTCAAGAACGACGAAATCTGGAAACGTCTTACCTCCGGTGAGCCTGTCGTCATGAATCCCGACGGCACCATCGTGCCCGCACCCAAACCAGTCGTCAAAGAAGAGCCCAAGGAACCGCCGAAGCCGAAATTCGTCATCGACGTCTTCAAGGGCGACAAACACCTCCAGGAGGTCTTCCAGTAAGACCCGTGGCACTCACAATGAATACCCGACACCTCCCGAGCCTGTTTGCGATCCTGGCGCTCGTTGCGCCCGCACTGCCGGCCCAGACCGCGCCCGCGAAAGAGCTCAGCCTCCTCATTGGCCGCGGTGAATTGATCTCCTTCGAGCGCGATCTCACCCGCGTCGTCATCGCCGAGCCCCGCATCGCCGATGCCGTCGTCGTCTCTCCCCGCGAAGTCATGGTCAACGCCAAGGGCGTCGGCAAGACTACCCTCGTCGTCTGGGAAACCGGCGCCATCCCCATTCGCTACAACATCAGCGTCAATCCCGATCTCACCGAAATGAACGATGTCGTCTCCGACATCCAGACCAAGGTTCCCGGCATCACCGTCACCGGCACCCGGGAAAAGCTCGTCCTCACCGGCTCGGTGAAGAATATCGAAGAGTCCAAGCGCGTCGAAGCCATGGCCGCCGCCCACGCCACCACCGTGGTCAACATGCTGCAAACCCCCGCCGCCCCCGACCCGCGCCAGATCCTGCTCCAGGTCAAATTCGCCTCCGTCGATCGCGCCGCCCTGAGCGAGCTCGGCTTCAACTTCTTCAGCCGCAACGACAAGACCCTCGGCTCCCTCACCACCCAGCAGTTCCAGCAGCCGCGCTTCAGCCAGCTCCAGTTCCAGAATCAGGAGTTCGCCAACTCAACCATCAACTTCGCCGATATCCTCAACCTCTTCGTCTTTCGTCCCGACCTCAACATCGGCGCCACCATCCGCGCTCTGCAAGCTCGCAACATGCTCCAGATCCTCGCCGAGCCCAACCTCATCGCCATCGAAGGCAAGGAAGCCAGCTTCCTCGCCGGCGGCGAGTTCCCCTTCCCCACCCTCACCGCCACCACCACCGGCGGCGCGGTCGCACCCGTCGTCACCGTCCAGTTCAAGAAGTTCGGCATCCAACTCGGCTTTACCCCCACCCTCACCAACACCGGCGCCATCCACCTCAAAGTGCAGCCCGAAGTGAGCTCCCTCGACTTCTCTAACGCCGTCACTCTCCAGGGCTTCCTCATTCCCGCCGTCTCCGTACGCCGCGCTGACACCGAAGTCGTCCTCAAGGACGGAGAAAGCTTCGCCATTGCCGGCCTCATCGACAACCGAGTCACTCAGGTTCTGAACCGGGTTCCAGGTATTGGAGATATCCCCATCGTGGGCCACCTGTTCCGCAGCCGCTCCGTCAAAAAGACCCAGGATGAGCTGGTCGTCGTCATTACGCCGCGCTTCGTCAAACCGCTCGAAGCCGGTGAAGACGTGAAGCTCCCGGCGATGCTCGAAACCTTCCTCCCCTCCACCGACGAGGTCAAACGTCTCGAAGAGGAAAAGAAGAACAAGAAAAAGAAGAAGGATCAGCCCGGCGAGAAGCCCCAAATGGTAGGCCCCACCGGACACCAGAAGCCCTAACCAGCATGCGCACCCCCACCACAATCCGCCTGCAACACCAGCGGGGTGGTGTGTCTATCCAGTTGCTCGTCCTCATGGTCCCGGTCTTCTTCGGACTCATGGGCTTCGCCGTCGATCTCGGCCGCCTCTACATGGCCCGCGGCGAACTGCAAACCGCCGCCCAATCCATGGCCCTCGCCGCTGCCGCCCGCCTCAACGGAACCGAAGCCGCCACCACCGATGCCCTCGACGCCGCCAACCGCATGGTCGAAAACGAAAGCGGCTACGGCAATCGATACGACTACGGCGGGTTGCCCATCGGCGAAACCACGGGCTCCCTCAACAGCGAAATCGTCGCCCCCACCTACTTCGCCACCGCCGCCGAAGCCATCGGCGAAGATGCCACCGCCACGGGCAGCGGCGAAGTCTCCGGCATTGAAGCGCGCCACGTGCGCGTCGAACTCGTCGGCGAAGTCCCGCTCCTGTTCTGGCGCTTCCTCTCCCTTGGCCAGGAAGGCAAAGTGCCCATTCGCGTCCGCGCCGTCGCCGGATTCAGCGCCCCCCTCTGCACCGTCTGCAACATCGAGCCCATCGCCATCGCCGCCCTCGATATCGCCGACACCGTCGATTTCGGCTTCGTCGTAGGCACACGCTACACCCTTGGCTATTCCTGCACCGGCAACCCCATCCCCCAAGCCCTCGCCGATACCGCCCAGCGTATCCCCTACCTGCTCCTCAATCGCGCCAACGATCAGCTCACCGTCTACGCCGATGATTCCCAGCAGCTATACCGCGTCGGCGCGCAGGGCCTGCTGCCGTCAACAACGCAAGCTCTCGCCTGTTTCTCCGTCAATGCCGAGGAGTCCATCTGGGCCAGTGCCGCTCCCCTCGCCTGCAACAACAACCGCGTCAACACCGCCATTACCAGCTATCTTTGCGGCATGGCTACGCGCATGGATGCCACGCTCGCTCAAGGTTGCGACACCATCCCCGAAATCGATACCCTCGGCACGCTTTATCAATCCGATACCGACCTCAACGACATCGTCGAATATTCCGCCTACATCGGCAACGGACGCCGTCTCCTCACCATCCCCATCGTCGACGCCCTCAATCCCGCCGGCACTATGATCGTGCAAGGTTTCCGCCAATTCCTCCTCCAGCCCCTCCAGAACCAGACCGGCATCGCCCCGAACGATTCCAACGGCCGCATTGCCGTCACCTACCTCGGCACCGTCTTCCCGGTCAAACAGGGCCGCTTCGGCGATTGCGCCATCACCAACGGTCCGGGAAAGGTGGTCCTGCACCGATGACACGGCGGCGCCACCAACGCGGCGGATTCCTGCTTGAGAACGCCATGTTCATGCCCATCCTGTTGCTGCTGTTGTTGGGCATGATAGAACTCGCCGAGATCACCTGGACCTACTATTCCCTCCAGAAAACGCTCTACACCGTGGCCCGCTATGTCGGCACGCAACAGGGAGTCAATTTCTGCGATGAAGGCGATGCCATCGTCGCCGCCGCCAAGAACCTCGCCGTTACCGGCACTTCCGACGGCTCCAGCGAATCCCTCATCCGCAATCTCACCGTGGATCAAATCCAGATCCGCCTCGAGCGCTTCACGGCCGAATCCGGCGAAATCGGCGAATGCGAATGCTCTGCCGAAGCTTGCGACACCGCCAATGGCGGGCGCGCCGCCGACTATATCGTCGTCTCCATCCCCGACGGCTATCCGTTCACGCTGGCCATCCCCAACCTGCCACTCGATCCCATCCTCCTGCGGCCTCGAGTGCGCGTCCCCTACCAAGGAACATAAGCGATGAACAAGCGCCGCGGACAAGCCACCCTCGAATTCGTCATCGCCTACTCGGCGCTGTTGTTGCCCGTCACGATGATGATCGTCTTCACCGCCAAGCTGCTCTGGGTCTGGAACACCATGGCCGATTTCACCCGCGAAGGCGCGCGCTACGCCGCCACCCATTGCTGGCAAGGCAACGGCGACAACGTCCGCAGTTGGATGACGCAAAACGTCCCCCTCGTCTGGGACCGCGACCAGTTTGTCTCCGGCCCCGCCCAGATGGAGATCACCTACTACGGTACGAATCCCGATTCCGGCGTCCTCGAAGAGTTTTCCTGCGAAGGTGGAGAATGCTCCACTGCCTGCGTCCCCGATACCGTCCGCGTCCGGATCACCGGTTACGAATTTCGATCATTTTTCGGCTACCTGGGCCTCCCCCCCCTCGCCATGCCCGACTTCCAAACCTCCGTACCCATGGAGAGCGCGGGCTGCGATCCGGAAACTGGAGAGTGCCTCCCATAGCCATGGAGCGAGAATGAGCATCAGCCTGTTGGTTGCGTCCAACGACGAACACTTCCGCGAGAGCATCCGCGAAAATCTGCTCAATATGCAGAATGCGAAAGTCCTGGCGGAATACCCCGAGGTCAGTACTAACCTCTACATCCGCGTCTTGCAGGATCTCGAACGGCACCCCGAAGCCGCCCTCGTCGTCGATCTCTCCTTCGACTTCGAAACCGGTGTCAGCGCCATGGGCAAGGTCAAACAGGCCGTGCCGGAGCTCTACGTCATCGCCTCCAATTTCCAGGCCGACGGCGAAACCGTGCTCTCCTGCCTCCGCGCCGGCGCCAATGACTTCCTGACCCAACCCCTCAAGCGCATCGAATTCCGCGATGCCATGCAGCGCCTCGAAAGCACCCCCCGGCGCGTCACCAGCACGGGCAGCCGCCTCGGCAAGATCTACACTTTCCTCGGTTCCAAAGGCGGAGTCGGCGCCACCAGCCTCGCCGTCAACTTCGCCGCCGTCCTCGCCCAGCGCAAGCAGCAGACCGTCCTGCTCGACTTCGATTGGACCGGCAACGAATGCGCCATGCAACTCGGCGCAGCCCCCCAGTACACGCTCAGCGAAGTCGGCGAGAATCTCGGACGCATGGATCAGGCCCTCTTTGAAGGTTTCGTCACGCGCGATCCCCTCGGCTTCTTCCTCGTCGGCCCGCCCGACTCCCTCGAACAGCGCGGCTATTTCACCGAACCCATGTTCCGCGAATTCTCCACCTTCCTCGTCGAGAAGTATCAATCCATCGTCATCGACGCCGGCCGCAACATCAACGACGATGTCGTTCTCGCGGCCCTGCAAGCCTCCAACAGCATCTTCCTCATCGTCACCCAGGAATACCCAACCATCCGCAACGCCCAGCGCTACCTCGCGTTCCTCATGCGCATGGGCTTCAGCCAGGATCAGATCAAAATCGTCATCAACCGCTATTCGAAGAAACACGATTCGCTGCACGCCAGCCTGGAGCAGGTGCAGTCCACCCTGAACCAGCCCGCCTTCTACGGCATCCCCAATGCTCCGGCATTCCTTGCCTCGGTCAACAAAGCACGCCCCATGGTCCAGGATCGCGAAGCCGCCGGCGAAGTCGACCGCGTCTTCCGTTCCTTCGTCGACAAAGCCACCGGAGTCAAGCGCGAAGAGAAAGCCGGTGAGGCTGTGGGAAAATCGGGTCTAGAGAGCCTCATCTCGCGATAAAGGAACCAGCAGGTATTTATGAGCACACGTCCTATGGTCCGCCCCGGCGCCGGAACGGGCACGGATCGATGGTTTGGCATCAAAACCCAGATCCATTCCAAACTCCTCAATTCGCTCACTCCCGACCAGCTCAAGGCGCTGAACAAGGAGGGCGTCCGCGAACAGATCGGCATCGTCGTCGAGCGTATGGTCCGGGACGAATCCATCCCCATGACCGCCGCCGAACGCGAACGCATTATCGAGGAAGTGCTCGATGAGGTCTTCGGCCTCGGCCCGCTCGAACCCCTCCTCAAGGACATGACCGTCAGCGATATCCTCGTCAATGGCTACGACAGCGTCTACGTCGAGCGTGGCGGCCGCATGGTGGAAACCAATGTCCGCTTCAAAGACCAGGCCCACGTGCGCATGATCATTGACCGCATCGTCTCCAACATCGGCCGCCGCATCGACGATTCGTCCCCCATCGTCGACGCCCGCCTCGAAGACGGATCGCGCGTCTGCGCCGTCATCCCGCCCCTGTCCCTCATCGGCCCGGTGATGTCCATCCGCCGCTTCGGCAAAAAGCTCCTCACCACCGACGACCTGCTGCGCAACGAAACCCTCACCCCCGGCATGCTCGATTTCCTGAGCGGCTGCGTCGAAGCCCGCCTCAATATCGTCATCTCCGGCGGTTCCGGCTCCGGCAAAACCACCATGCTCAACACCCTCTCCCGCTTCATCCCCGAAGCCGAGCGCGTCATCACCATCGAAGACACCGCCGAATTGCAGATGCAGCAGAGCCACGTTGTCCGCCTCGAAACGCGCCCCATGAACATCGAAGGCGCGGGAGCCATCACCCAGCGCGACCTCGTCATCAACGCCCTCCGTATGCGCCCCGACCGCATTATCATCGGTGAGTGCCGCGGCCCCGAAGCCATGGACATGATGCAGGCCATGAACACCGGCCACGACGGCTCCATGACCTCCTGCCACGCCAACTCCCCCCGCGACGCCTTCGCCCGCCTCGAAACCATGGTCATGATGGCCAGCGCCAACATCCCCGACCGTGTCATCCGCCAGATGCTTTCCTCCGCCGTCAACATCGTGCTCCACTGCGCGCGCTTGAACGACGGCACCCGCAAGATTACATCCATCGCCGAAGTGCGCGATGTCGAGGACGATCAGGTGATTCTCGACGACATCTTCACCCTCGAACGCACCGGCGTCAATCAGCGCGGCCGCATCACGGGCCGCTTCAAGGCCACTGGCTTCAAGCCCCGCTGCATGTCCCGCCTCAAGGCCTACGGCATTCACCTTTCGCCGTCCATCTTTCAGGAGGAACAGGTTCTCAAAGACTAGCCGCTCATGATGACCTTCGTCACATTCCTGATCTTCAGCGCCGCGTTGTTCGCCGCCGCCTACTACGTGTGGGTCATTCCCGCAAACCAGTCGGCTGAGGTGCTCCAAGCCCGCATGCGCGAATTGCGCGCCCGTGTCAACCCGCGGCGCGCCGGTGGCGGCGCCGACATCATCCGCCGCGAGCAACGCGGATCCTTCGCCGCCATCGGCGATTTCGTG
Organism: uncultured Candidatus Solibacter sp.; assembly: GCA_964402295.1. Classification (GTDB taxonomy): domain Bacteria; phylum Acidobacteriota; class Terriglobia; order Bryobacterales; family Bryobacteraceae; genus CADEFT01. The sequence goes on from CAYOBO010000049.1 coordinate 34,410, forward strand.
GCCTGGGTCGGAGTGCTGCGCCGCCTCCAGGAGATGATCGACCAGGCCAACCTCCGTTACCGTGCCGCCGATATCTTCGCCATCAGCATCGTCATCACCCTGGGCATCTATTTCTTCCTCGGCCTTCTGGGGATGAATCTGTTCCTCCTCCGCCTGCTCCTCTCCGGCCTCATCGGCGCCATTCCCGTCTTCTACATCCTGCGCGTCCGGAAGAAGCGCCTCTCCAAGTTCGAAGAGCTCCTCCCCGACGCCATCGATCTTTTCAACCGCTCCATGAAGGCGGGCCACAACATCCAGAGCGGCCTCGAAACCGTCGCCCAGGAAACCTTCGATCCCGTCCGCATGGAGTTCAAAAAGGTGATCGAGGAAATGGCCCTCGGCTCCCCGCTCGAAGACGCCCTCCGCGGCCTCGGAAAACGAGTCCCCATCGTCGATCTCAAGTTCTTCATCACCGGCTTGATCCTCCAGCGCCAGACCGGCGCCAACATGGTCGCGGTCCTCGATAACCTGTCTCTGCTCATCCGCGAGCGCCTCAACCTTGCCGCCAAGATGCAGGCCGCCACCGCGCAGCAGCGCTTCTCCGCCGGCCTCCTCTGTTCGCTCCCCCTCGTCGTCGGCTTCGGCTTCTGGATTCTCAAGCCCGAATACATCCAGCTTCTCTACACCGACGAAACCGGAACCAAATTCCTCACCTACGCGATCATTTCCGAATTGATCGGGATTCTCATCATTCGCAAGCTGTCGAGCCCGAAATTCTAGGAGCCACCCATGATCACCGCCATCCTCGTTTTCATCCTCGGCTTCGTGATCGTGGCCACGCTGTTATGGTCCGCCTTTCAGTTCTTCTCCGACAACGAAGATCCCTTGCAGGATCGTCTCGAGGAACTCCAGACCAACGCGATGATCGACAACAAGCGCTCCCCGCGCCGCCGCGCCGGTGGAGGCTTCTCCAACAGCGTCCTCTATCTCATCTCCACCCTCGGCGGCGAAGACTGGATTCGCGAAACCGAGAAGGAGCTCTCGCAAGCCGGCGTGCGCCAGAAAAGCGCCGTCGTTTACTACGCCATTTTCCAGATCGTCTTCATGGCGGTCATGATCGGCGGCATGCTCTACTTGCAGCGCGGCAATCCCATCTCCAGCATGTTCGGCGGCTTGGTCGCGGCGTTCCTGCTCGGATGGCTGCTTCCCAAGCAAGTGCTGCACCGCCTCGTCCGGGCCCACCGCCAGCGCCTCCAGGAAGCGCTCCCCGACACAGTCGACTTGCTCGGCATCGTGCTCGGCACCGGCCTCGCCCTCGATCAGGCAATGATCCGCGTCAGCGAGGAATTGCAGTACATCTACCCGGCATTGGCCGCCGAATTCTACACCGTCGTCATGCAGGTCAAAGCCGGCCAGGAGCGTTCCAAAGCCTTCCAGCAACTCGTACGCCGCACCGGCATCGAAGACATCAAATCGCTTGCCGCGATGATCATCCAAAGCGAACGATTCGGCACCAGCCTCTCCCAGGCCCTCAAAGTCTACGCCGACGCCCTCCGCACCCGCCGCCGCCTGCGCGCCGAAGCGAGCGTCGCCAAGGCCGGCATCAAGATGCTCTTCCCCATCGTGCTCTTCATCCTGCCGGCCCTGTTCGTCATCGTTCTCGTTCCCGGCATGCTCAGCCTCCTCCGCGACCTCCGCGGCGGCATCGGCGCGCGCTAGGCAACAGGCCCCATCCCGCGCGCCCAGGGGAATTCTTGCCCCCTTTGCGGCCTATCACTTACAATGAAAATCAGGGACACGTTTGCCCGTCATGCGATAGCTCTATCCAGAGGTTATAGCGAACGATGAAACAGGTAACGACAAACCGGCAGAACGGCTTAAATCACCGCACCGCGGAAATTCTGCATTCGATTGTCCATGCCTACATCGACTCCGGTGAGCCAGTTGCTTCCCGAACCATCTCCCGGCAGAGCGGCACCGCCTTGAGCCCTGCCTCGATTCGCAACATCATGGCTGACCTGAGCGAAGAAGGTTTCCTCTCGCAGCCGCATACTTCCGCCGGACGAGTGCCCACTGCCAAGGCTTTCCGCGAGTACGTCCACTCGCTACAGATTTCCAAGAACGTCTCCGTCGAAGCCACCCGCTTGCGCAACGAGATCCGCAATCTCGACACCGTCGAGGAGCGCGTCGAGCATTCCTCGCATCTGCTCATGCAGATCTCCCGCAGCATGGGCATCGCCGCCGCCATTCCCACCGAAAATCAGGTGCTCGATTGCGTTGAGCTCGTCGGATTGGCCGGCCGCCGTGTGCTGATGGTGGTGGTCACCAAGGATCGCATGGTGCGCGACAAGGTGGTCACCGTCGAACGCGACCTCACCCAGGACGAACTCGTCAGCCTGCGCAACTACATCAATATGCATTTCTCCGGATGGACGTTTTCCGCCATCCAGCGCGAAATGCAGGCGCGCATGGAGCAGGAACGCGCCATCTACGACCTCATGTTGCAGCGGCTCAGCTTCCTGCTGCAAAAGGGCCTCCTCGATATCGGCCTTGCCCCCACGCTGCACACCGAAGGCGCGTCGAACCTGGTGGGAGTGGAACTGCACCTGACACGCGAGAAACTGCGTGAAGTTTTCAAGGCGCTCGAGGAAAAGCAGCGCATTCTCGAACTGCTCGAGCGCTTTCTCGAAGAGAGCGGCGAAGTCGCCGTACAGGTCGGTTTAGGCGACATCCATCCGGCCATGGATGGGCTCTCCCTCATCGGCCTCACGGTTCCTCTGCCCGGCGGCGTGTCCGCCAAGGTCGCCGTTCTCGGACCCATGCGCATGAACTACGAACGCGTGATGAGCGCCGTCTATCACGTGGGCCAGGCTCTGCAAGCCTAGGCCGGAATGACCCACTTTGATACCCTGTAAAGTATGGAAGAAGTAAAGTCCGAAAACACCGATATTGGTGTCGAAGAAGCCGCTCCGGTGAGCGGCGCCGAGACCGAGACCGAGGCCGATCCTCCCGCCGATCAGGCTTCGCTCGCCGATCCCGCCGAGCAACTGGCCGCCATCGCTGCCGAGCGCGACCGGCTCCAGCAGGAGGTCGCCGATCTCAATGACCGTTTATTGCGCCGCCAGGCCGAGTTTGACAACTTCCGCAAGCGCGCCGAACGCGAGCGCTTCGAAATGCTCGAATATGCCGCCATCGAGGCCGTAAAGGCCATCCTGCCGATCGTCGATGACTTCGACCGCGCCCTCAAGTCCGAATGCGCCGATAAGGACTATGTTCGCGGCATGGAGATGATTCATCAGCGGCTGAGCGAATCGTTGAAGAAGCTCGGCCTCGAACCCATCGAGGCGCTCGGCAAGAAATTCGATCCCAATCTGCATCATGCCGTCAGCAAGGCGCCTTCCGAGGAGCACGAAGAGGAAGAAATCGTCGAAGAATACCAGAAAGGCTATCGATTTAAGGAACGGTTGTTGCGTCCGGCCATGGTGAAAGTTGCGGTGAGGCCATGATGGCAGGTACCAAACGCGATTACTATGAAGTGCTGGGAGTGGGCAGGGATGCCGACGATTCCGCGCTCAAGTCCGCCTACCGTAAGCTCGCCCTGAAGTTTCACCCCGACCGCAACCCCGGCGACAAGGAAGCCGAAGAGAGCTTCAAGGAAGCCGCGGAAGCCTACAGCGTGCTCAGCGATCCGCAGAAGCGCGCCGCCTACGACCGCTACGGACATCAGGGTCTGCAAGGCGCCGCCGGCGGACCCGCCGGATTCGACCCTTCCGCCTTCGCCGACTTCAGCGACATCATCGGCGACCTGTTCGGCTTTGGCGACATGTTCGGCGGTGGCGGACGCCGCTCCAGCAACCGCGCCCAGCGCGGTGACGACGTGCGATTCGATCTCGAGATCTCGCTCGAAGAAGTCATGCAGGGCAAGCACGCCGAACTGCTCGTTCCCCGCCTCGATCCATGCGGCCGCTGCAAGAGCACCGGAGCCGAGCCCGGCGGCATGTCCTCATGCCCCACCTGCCATGGCCGCGGCGAGATGGTCTACCAACAGGGATTCCTTTCCATCCGCCGCACCTGCTCGCAGTGCGGCGGCCGCGGGCAGATTGTCCGCCGTGTCTGCACCGAATGCAAGGGCGAGGGCTACAAGCGTTCGGACCGTAAGCTCAAGGTCAACATTCCTGCCGGTGTCGATACCGGCACACGCCTGCGACTCAGCCAGGAAGGCCAGCCCGGTGCCAATGGCGGCCCCAACGGCGATCTGTATGTCGTCATCAAGGTGAAGGATCATCCCGTCTTCGAACGCCACGAAGACCAGTTGCACTGCACCGTTCCCGTCAACATCGCTCAGGCCGCGCTCGGCACCGAGGTGGATCTGCTCACCTTCGATGGATTGCAGACGGTGAAAATCCCCGAGGGCGTGCAGAACGGCAACCAGATCCGCCTCAAGGGCCTCGGCGTTCCACGCCTCAATTCCAACGGCCGCGGGGATCTCTACGTGCACGTCGAGGTCCGCGTCCCCGAAAAACTCACCAAGGAGCAGCGCAAATTGCTCGAGCAGTTGCGCGATGTCCTGCCCGTGGAGAACGAACCGAAAGAAAAAGGGCTGTTCGAAAAGGTCAAAGACTACTTCATGTAAAGCGCGTGCCGGAACGGGAACATCAGGGCTGCCGCCTGCGCTACCGCCTTTCCGGCGCCGGTATCGGGCGGAGCCTTCCCGCGGCCGGCGTACTCTCCATCGAACCGTTCGCCGCCCATGCTCTGGCATGGATGGATGCCGCCGGGTGGGAGAAGGCCCACGTAGCCGGCCACTCGATGGGGGACTCATCGCCCGGCACCTTGCGCTCACGGCCCGCCACCGCCCGGCGCCGGCCATGCCCTGCCGATCACCCACGCCGACCGTCTGAACTCACTGCTCCTCGATCACTTCCGTGCGTCTTCTATCGCGGAGTGACAGGCGGGCGCGAATTGCGTTCGGTTCGGACGAACCAGATCAGCCAGTAGGCCAACAACGGACCCGATGTGGCAATCACCACAATGCTGGCTGCCATATTGGCGGTCATCAAATGAGTACGAGTTTCCTGAATTATCGCTTGAGTTAGGCGATAAGAGCAACCCCCTCACAACCCTTATGGGGAAGGAATCGCCGGTACTATAACTTTGGAATCAGAGGCAGGCGCGGGCCATCGGCCCGGCCAGCGGCATGTGCCATTCGATCCCGTTCAGGGCCTTCAGGATGGCGCGAAACCACAGCAGAACCAGCACCAGATTGCATGCGACGATCCCAAACATGGCCCACCCCACGTACTCCAGAGGCAGAAGTACCGCTCCCAGGGCGAAAAGCGACAGGGCCAAAAGTCCGCCAATACTGAAGAAAATCGATTGCCATGCGTGAAAACGGACAAACGCGTTACGGCGATATCGCTTCCAAAAAAGGAACAAAGCGCCGCTAACCGGGCCCATCACGTAACAGAGCGCGCCCGCCATCGGATCCGGGAAATTCAGCCGGCTCGACTGCATATCCTCATTTTACTCTTTGCTATCATGAAGGTTGCATGACTTTGGAAGAACTTCAGAAGGAATACGTTCCGCTCCGCCAGCAGGCTGACGCTGTGCGGAGCTATCTTTGACGCTCCCGGCAAGCGGAAGCAGTTTGAGATTATCGACCAAAAGGTTTCCCACCCCGATTTCTGGAACAACCCCGAGCAAAGCCAGAAGGTGATGCAGGAGCGCAAGCGCCTGGAAGAGGCGCTCGCCAACGATGCGCAGATCGCCGCGATGACTTCGGACCTCGACACGCTGTTCGAACTGGCGGGCGAGGGCGAGTCCGTGACCTCCGAGATCGCGCAGGGCATCGCGCAGTTGTCCAGCCGCCTGCATGTGCTCGAGACGGGCATGCTGCTGAGCGGCGAAAACGACTCGCACAGCGCCATCGTGACGATCCATCCCGGCGCGGGCGGCACCGAAAGCCAGGATTGGGCGGAGATGCTGTTGCGCATGTACCTGCGCTGGGCCGAGCGGATGGGCTATGAAGCCGTCATCACGGACCGGCTGGAAGGAGAAGGCGCGGGCATCAAATCGGCGACATTCGAGGTCAACGGCGACAAAGCCTACGGGCTGCTGGCGAGCGAAGTGGGCGTGCACCGCCTGGTGCGCATTTCGCCATTCGACGCGGCGGCGCGGCGGCACACGTCCTTCGCCTCGGTATTCGTCATTCCGCAGGTCGACGATGAGATCAAGATCGAGATCAAGACCGAGGATCTGCGCGTCGACACGTTCCGCGCCTCGGGGGCGGGAGGCCAGCACGTCAACCGGACGGACTCGGCGATCCGCATGACGCACATCCCCACGGGAATTGTGGTGCAGTGCCAGAACGAGCGCTCGCAGCACAAGAACCGCGCCGGAGCGTTGAAGCAGTTGCGGGCGCGGCTCTATGAACTGGAGCTGCGCAAGCGGCGCGATGAAGAGAAGAAACTCGAAGACGCGAAGCTCGATATCAACTTCGGCTCGCAGATCCGCAGCTATGTATTGGCTCCCTACCGCATGGTGAAGGACCACCGTACGAAACTCGCGATCGGCGACGTCGACCGCGTGCTGGACGGCGATCTGGAAGAGCTGATCCACGCCTACCTGGTGTGGCGCAAGACAGGCAAAACCGCGGGCGACGCCAAAGACGATCTGCCCGAATAGCCGCGATGATCACCGATGCAGAACTGACGCGCGCCGCGGCGTTGCTGCGGGAAGGCAAGCTGGTGGCGATCCCCACGGAGACGGTGTACGGGCTTGCGGCCAACGCGCTCGATCCCGCGGCGGTGGCGCGCATCTATGAAGCGAAGGGCCGTCCGGCGACGAGTCCGCTGATTGTGCATGTGGCGGACACGGCAATGGCGCGGCCGCTGGCGCGGCGGTGGCCGGAAGAAGCGGAGCTGCTGGCGGGACGCTTCTGGCCTGGGCCGCTGACCATGGTGGTTCCGAAGGCGGCGCATGTTCCGGACATCGTAACGGCGGGCCTGGATACGGTGGGACTGCGCATGCCCTCGCATCCGGTGGCGCTCGAACTCATTCGCCGCGCGGGAGTCCCGATTGCGGCGCCCAGCGCGAACCGCTTCACTCAGTTATCGCCCACAACCGCGGGCCATGTGCGGCAAGCCTTTGGCGATGCCATCGAGTGCATCCTCGATGGCGGCCCGTGCGATATCGGCATTGAATCGGCTGTGCTGTCTCTGAGCGGCGCCGAACCCGTGCTGCTGCGGCCGGGGATGATCTCGCGCGGGCAACTGGAGGAAGTGCTGGGCCGTAGTGTGGCGATCGGCGGCGCGGTGGAAGGCGCACACCCGTCGCCGGGGATGCATCCCAAGCACTATGCTCCGCGGACTGCGGTGCATCTGGTCAGGGACGGGCAACTGCCTTCGGGCCGCGGTGCGTACTTATGGATTGAGCGGCCCGCCGATGCCGAGCTGGCGATCCCCATGCCGGCAGACGCGGCGCGCTATGCGCGGTTCTTGTATGAGGCGCTGCACCGGGCCGATGCGGCACAGCTTGAGTGGATCGCCATTGAAGAACCACCGGCCACCGAAGAGTGGCGGGCAGTCAATGACCGGCTACGCCGCGCCGCGTGCCGTTAGCTTCTACAACAAACCATCGCGTTTTTGTTTTTCCAGTACCTTCACCAGATCGCCGACCTGCTGTGCCTGATGGCGGTTCACGATGAGGAGGGCATCGGGCGTATCCACCACCACCAAATCCTGCACGCCCACCAGGGCGACCAGTTTACCGGCGGCATCGACGAAGTTGCCGGAACTCAGGTGGAAGATGGTTTCGCTGCGCGCGGCGTTCCCCGAGCTATCCTGTTTCATCAATTCGTAGACGGCATTCCAACTGCCGACGTCGTTCCAGCCGATGTCATCGGCGGCCAGGCCGGCGACGTTGCGCGCCTTCTCCATGATGGCGTAGTCGATGGAGATGCTCTCGCAGCGGGGGAAGATCTCCGCCAGAGCGGCGTTGAACTTGCGGCTGCGAATGGATGGCACGCCGGCGATCAGCGCGGCGGTTCTCGGGAGATAGGCGCGCATGGCATCGAGGAATGCCGCGGCACGGCCGAAGAACATGCCCGCATTCCAATAGAAGTTGCCGGCGTTCACGAACTCGGCCGCGGTTGCGGCATCCGGCTTCTCCCGGAAGCTCCGTACGGGTAAAGCCTTGGTGGAGCCGGCTGCCACGCCGGAAGGGAACTCGATGTAGCCGTATCCGGTTTCCGCCCAGCGCGGTTGGATGCCGAGCACAACAAGATCGCCTTTTGCCGTGGCCTGAAAGGCGGGGCGCACCATGCGCAGGAAGCGGGAGGGCTTGGTGATGTAGTGATCGGCGGGAAAAACACCCATGACCGCATTGGGGTTCAGCTCATGAAGGACATGGGCAATGAGGCCGATGGCGGGCGCTGTATTGCGGGCAGCAGGCTCGGCCAGAATCTGCTGCTTCGGCACTTGGGGCAACTGGCGAACGATCTCGGCCCTCAGGGCGTCATTGGTGAGAACCCAGATGCGTTCGGGGGGCAGCACCGGCTCCAGCCGCTTGACGGTTTGCTGGATGAGCGTGCCTTCGCCGAAGAATTGGAGCACCTGTTTGGCACGGGCCTTGCGGCTACGCGGCCAGAAACGCGTGCCGCGCCCTCCGGCCAGGATGAGGCCGTAATGATTGGGGTTGGCCATGGCGATTATTCCGCTACGATCTTGTGGGCGCGGATCAGCATAAAGGTCCGGCGCCAGCGCGTCTTGGTGAAGAAATTCTGAGCCAAGTCCAGAATGTGGTCGAGCCCGATGGTGGGGCTGGCGAGGCGCTCCGTGGGCGCGTCGTAGGACCAATAGATGATGAGCGGCTTGCCGACGATGTTTTCGCGAGGCACGAATCCCCAATAGCGGCTGTCGAGGGAAGAGTCGCGATTGTCACCCATGGCGAAGTAAAATCCGGGGGGCACCACAACTTCGCCATTGACGACGTGCTTTTCGAGCATCTCGTCGGCCTTGCCGAGCAAGCGCATGTTGGGCGTGGAAGGGAAGTTGTCGCGGTAGGTATCGATGTACTCGGTCTTGTGGTACTTGTATGGTTCGTTGAGCTTTTTGCCGTTCAGGAAGACCTGCTTATTTTCGATGCGGAGCCGATCGCCGGGAACGCCGATGACACGCTTGACGAAGGTCTGGCGGATATCGACGGGGTAGCGGAAGACGATGATGTCGCCGCGCTGGACATCGCTGTAGGGAAGCAGGTACTTGCTGATGGGACCCGGAGGAGAGTAGGCGAGTTTATCCACCAGCAGGTGGTCGCCGATGAGGAGGGTGTCCTCCATGGAGCCGGTGGGAATGACGAACGCCTGGACGAGCGTCGTTGTTCCGAAGAGGAGAAGGAGAATGGTAACGGTCCATTCCGCAATCGCCCCTCGGGGCGTTTCTTTTTTCGCGGAAACCGGGAGATCCTGTAGTTGTTCCGCCGGGGTAACGTCCTGTTGACTCACAGATTTTATTCTAGCAGGGGGCGCGGGGCCGGTCGCCGGCTGATGCCGTTTGGGGAGGAGCATTCTGTTTCCTTTCTTTATGTCTGAGGGGCGTGGGTTCGTTTCGTCATTTT